>JAEUSP010000102.1 GCA_016788565.1 Chlorobiota bacterium
CAACAATCCATACAACGATGGGAAATGGCATCATGTTGTTATGGTCTATGACTGGGATCCAACCCGCACAACAACACAACCATATCACGTCTATGTTGACGGTGTAAAAAATCAAAACGACTCTACCGTCCCACGGTTTGATTCGCTGACTACCACCAATGGGATTTGGATCGGGCAGACGATCTCTCGACTTGGTGATTACTTTACCGGAGCCATAGATGATATTCGGTTGTACGATACCGCGCTGACTTCCGCTCAAGTCCAAACGCTGTACCGAGAAGGGGGGTGGCCGATTACCCCTGCGCCAAATGTGCTCAACCTTGCCGTCAAAGCCACCGATACCGTCATCTGCCCTGGTAACTCTGTTCAACTTTCAACAATGGGCAATGCTACCGAGGTGTTCTGGTTGCCCGCAGCGGGGCTTAGTACCACCACGCCAACCACCGCCATTGCAACACCGCTGACCACAACCACCTACCGCGTCAAAGCTCTCCGAATTGTCGGCGGCCAACCCTGCCCCGATACTGCCGTAAAACTTGACTCCATCCGAATCACCGTCCGCAGGCAGCCGAAGGTGGAGCTGGGGGCGGGGCAGTATGTGTGTGCTGGCGATTCGCTCACCTTCGGTGCCAACGCTACCGATGGTTCGCCACCTTACGGCTACCAGTGGAACCCCCATCCGCTGATCGCCAACCGCAACCAGCTTCTGCAGAAAATCAAGATTGACCGCTCTACCCAATTCATCCTCACCGTCACCGACAAGGAGGGGTGCATCGTGCGCGACACGCTGAATGTGATTATGCTCTCCCCCCCAAAAATGGAGGCCGGACGCGACACAACGATCTGCCGAGGAACCAGCGTGATGCTGGGCGGCCTGCTGGAGCAAGGGGTCCCGCCCATCACCTACCACTGGAGCCCCGGCCGCGGCTTGAGCGACACCGCCGCGCGAACCCCAACGGCAACCCCCGACAGCACAACTCGGTATTTGCTGATGGTGAAAAGCTCCAACGGCTGCATCTGGCGCGACACGGTGACAGTCGCAGTTGCCCCGCAACCGACGGTAGATGCTGGGGCCGAGCTTGCCGTCTGCGCCGATTCCAGCGTGGTGTTGTCGCCGGTGATTGGTGGCCGCCAGCCGGCTACGATTCTGTGGAGTCCGTCATCAGGTTTGTCGTGCGACGATTGCCAGAACCCGACGGCGCGGCCAACCATCACCACCACCTACCGGGTGACGATCACCGACTCGCTTGGCTGCCGGGCGGAGGATTCGGTGGTGGTGCGCGTGTTGCGCCCAAGCCTTCAAACTGCTGGAACGATTGCCTTCGGCTCGCTGGATGGCTGCACCTCTTCACGCGACACCAGCATCACAATCACCAACAACGGCGATGCAGAAATCTCACTTTCGGAATCCACGTTTTCCGGCTCGTCGTTCAGCCTCACTTCCCCCTCGTTCCCGCTGACCCTTGCTCCTGGCGCGAGCCGAACAATCACCGTGAGATTCTCACCGCAGGCATCGGGAAGCATCAATGAAGAACTGAAGTTGGCTGGAACTCCATGCGGCCTGTCTGCGAAAATTTCACTCAGCGGAACGAAGCTG
>JAEUSP010000122.1 GCA_016788565.1 Chlorobiota bacterium
ACAAAAGAAACCAATTCCAAGTATAAAGAGTTTTACGCCACAACAAACGAGATCAATCGGCTGTACCCGGGTGTAATATCGGGAACAGCTTCCTTCGGCGCGAACTTGGGGAATGTGAGTGTTGCAGCGGGCGACGTTCAGCGATCATTGCGCGGACTATCTACTGAGATAGCCAACATTGATGCACAGTATAAGAACCTACTGATTAACCAAGCGGGGATTAAACGCCGGCT
Organism: Chlorobiota bacterium; assembly: GCA_016788565.1. Lineage (GTDB taxonomy): Bacteria > Bacteroidota > Ignavibacteria > OLB7 > OLB7 > OLB7. The sequence goes on from JAEUSP010000122.1 coordinate 234, forward strand.
TGCAGCGGCCAAAGTCGCCGAAGTTGCGGGCGATAGCGGCGCGGTCGAAGGTACGGGATTCTTTACCAAGTTAGGGAATGCCATTGTTGGGAGTTCAGTAATCGCCGAATGGCTTGCCCCAGAATCGCGTGCTGACGCTGCACAAAATACATTCGGGAACGATAGAAGATTGCAGCGGAATACTGAGAACGCAATTCTATCGCCCATTAGTAGTGCCGTTGATGAGAGGATGCTGAATCAAGGGGTCATGGAGGCGAAGAGTGGTGTGTACAACAACGCCAAGCTGACCGATCAGCAGAAGCTCGAACTTGGCGCGGCAGTAGAAGCATACGGAGAAGCTCAAAAGAACGAGTTAATCGCGAAGGGGCTTATCAAGGAAAACGGGGCGGCTGCCGCAACCCCATCTCAACAGCCCGCCACTACCCCACCAACCAGTGGGGGCGGGAAGGGCGGTGGTGGTGGGAAGGGTGGAGGGGGCGGAGCATCCGTGTCCGAAGCAGACTTAACGGGGCTGCGGCTCGATCTTATGCCAGAAGGACGGGGCAAGGACTTAGCCCAAGCCGATCAACAAGCCGCCGAACAAATAAAACAGTACGGCAAGAACCAAGAAGCGTTAGAGTTGGTTCAGCAGAAGATAACGCTGCGGCGGCTTGAAATCAATCAGAAGTGGGATAAGCAAGAATCCGATACCCGCAAGCAGGCGCAACTGAATCTTGCTAACGCCCAAATCGCAGGGATGGCTGAAGGTGAAGAGAAGGTTCGCAAGCAAGCCGATCTTACAAGGGCAGCGGCAATAGAGCAAGCCCAACAAGACTATGACGACGGGGTTGCCCAATTAACGCAATCCATATCCTCCATAGAGGGGTTCATTCAAGGGGAAACGGAACTTCGCGCCGCCCACAATGCGGCTGAGGAACAAGCCGAGCAAGCACACTACGATTCGTTAGTAGCATACCAACAAGAATCGTGGGATAAGATGGTGGAGCAATCCCGCGAACGATACGCTGCCGAAGAACAGCGTCGCAAGGATATTGCCGCCCTACGCATGGATAATATGGCGGAAGGGCGCGAGAAGGAACTATTAGCCCTCGATGCTTGGCGGGCGGAAGAACTTGCAAAATACATCAACTCAGCAGAGGCGAAGCACCAAGTTGATCTTCTCTACGCCAGAAAACGGGAGGAAATCTTCCGTAAGGACGTTGAACAAAATAACGTCCTGTATGGTGCTGCCAACGCAATGGTTGGCTCTCTTAGCAGCCAGATTACGGGATCATTCGATAGCCTGTGGAATAACCTACTTGTACGCCAAGACACCGTTCTCAATCAGATGCTGGTTGCAGGAGCGAAGTACCTTACGCAATGGATGGTGAATTGGGCGGCAACCCAAGCACAAGTGGCTATCACAAATTTGATTATCGGGGAAGCAACGAGCACCGTTGCAAAAGAATCGGCGGTCGCTGAAATCGCTCTGAAATCTGCTGCCGCGAAGGCGAGCATGGCCAGTGCTAACGCCAGTATGATTGCCAGCCTTGCGCTACTGGGGCCGGTCGGATTGATCGGCATGGGCGGGGCTGTTGCGGCCATGAACGCTATCTATCTCAGCGGGCTTGCCGCCAGCACCATTGCAACCGATGCAAGTGTTGCCTTAGCCTTTGCCAAAGGTGGGTTAGTCCCTGAAGGTGAACGGCTTATCCGTGTCAACGAGAAAGGCCCCGAATATGTGATGAACGCACGGGCGACGAAACGGTACTTACCATTACTGGACGCTATCAATAATACTCGCAATAGTAATGGGGTAGTACCGCCAGACATTAGCCGAGGCATCCATACGCATAGTTCAATGGATTGGTCCAACCTTTTAGCCCCGCCGCAGAAGCCGATGTTCGATAAGGGTCACGGCGGTGGAGTAGTACCGCCGGACATAGCCCGTAGCATCCATATCGGGAGGTTCAGTAGTGGCGGGTTGATAGATGTACCGAAGGGAGGGCGTGGCGGTTATGAAGGTGGGGGACTACCGCCGTCTTTTAATGTAGCCCCGTCACAATCGGCTGATTCACGCCAACCCGCGTTCAACTCTGCTCAACTCTTGTCCTTTGCTGTGCAAATCAAGGATGCCAAGAAACGAGCGGCGAAGACCGGTGGGCTGTTCTTGGACACTCTTGACACCGCTTCGCATCGCGTCGGAACATCCTTCAGCAGTAGTGGCGGGTTGATAGATGTACCGAAGGGAGGGCGTGGCGGTTATGAAGGGGGAGTGTTACCAGCTACAAAGCCATTATTAGGCAATTCCTACATCACGCCACGCGGCACACTTGGCGGCAGCGATGAGAGTAGCGAGTTAATTGAGGAATTACGGGAATTAAAACACGCATACAACCGACAAAAGACCATTGTCATTGACCAATACGGGAACCGCATGGGTATTGCTCAAAGCTACAATTCAACCGCCAACAGAAAGCTATAATGCCAGTTGCTGATTACACCCAGTATAAGTTCCCGCTGATTCCTGCTGTTAATGGGTATATCGAAGTGACCATTAACAAGAACAACCATTGGTACGATATGGCAGGGCCGGGTACGCCACCAGCGAATAACGGGACTGTCACAATCACCGCACCATTGCGGGCTATCTTGGATGACGAAATCACGTTAAAAAAGAATCTCAGCGATGAAGATGGTGATCTTGTTGTGGATGAAATTAATTTATCGTTCTATGACTATTTGAGCGTAACGGTCAATGGTGGAACGGTGTTGGACTTCGCCGCCGACGGCAAAACGCTGTTTGGGCACATCTTCGATGACTACGATGCTGAGTACACGTTATTCCTCAAACTCATCAAATCCGATAGCACGACAGAGATATTCTTTGTTGGCGAAGTGAACCCGAAAGAGATTGAAGAAAGTCATTCGATTGTATTCAGCGAACACACTGCTGGGGAACGTCGGCTGCAAACAGTAAACATCTCCGCCCGTATGCTTGTTGAACGGCTGAAGAATAAGACGATACAGGGTTTCATTGATGCGTTCATTTCAGCGGGTTCATGGGGGCTTACCGAATGCAATCCAGAACAGGGGCCGCGATTTTATGCGGGTTGTCATCCTGATAAACTGGGCTGGGAATTGCCGGGTTTTGACGCGGACTATTGGTTTGAAGAGATTCAGTGGTGGGAGTCTGCAAGCTACTCTCTAATAGCCGATCCTTCTGCATTCCCCGTGATAGATCAGGCAGGCGAGTATAACGCCATTGTTCCATCCGGGCCTTTCCCGAAAGGCGTTTGGGCAATCAGCATCGAGAAGATTATTTCAATGATTGCGGACTTATGCAACTACACCTTCAATGGGTCATTGGACTTCATCCCCGGCATTCAGTATTTCGCCCGCAAGTTTGATAACGCCACAAATCTGTACGATGACACTGAGCATATTATTGGCGCAGGTAGCTACTTCGTTATTTTTAATCACGTATTCGGAGTATCCCCCCATGATGGATTCGCGCATATAAATACGCCAATAACGTATAGCCGCGAATCATCGGTAAAAGAAGTAATTGCCGATTTGTGTTTGCAATTCGGCTGCCGATTGGCGTACACTATACATCAGACTCATGGGCAAGTCACATTGCGGATGATCTCCCGCCGTCAGGACATGGGCGACCTGCCAACAAGCTGGCGACTCTTGAGCAGTAAACGCAATCCGGTAATAATTCGCAAGAAGCGGGTTGCAGTCAAGACAAAGGGGGGTGATTCATCGGTTATTTGTCCCACGATGACGAAAGGGGACATCGCTACAATAGAAGTGCCGTTCAAAACACGGAATTGGGGGAACATCACGGGGGGCAGACCATACGAGAAAGAACACTTTCAACACGCCACAGGCCGTCCCTTCACGGATCAATTTGAGTATTCAAGACTGACAGACCCGTCGGATAAAGACAAGCTGGGGCCGTATGGTTGGATGATGGCAAGCTACTTGTATTGCTCATCGTTGGGTGCGTCCAACTACTTTTACCCTGATGCCTTTCAACCACCATACAAAGCGTATAACAGTGGTGCGCCGTCGGACACATGGAGCGGGTTTTATGCGCTTGGCGAAGCGCGGGAAGATACATCGGTAACATCATTGCGGAATGTTCGGATTGAGTATGCGTTGGCTCAATTCTACGCATGGGAGCTATTAAATGATCGCCACTGTTTTGAGCGAAGCTATCATGGTATCCTTGCTACCGATGGTACAATCGCAAGTATGCAGCCTGGCATACAATCCACAATTACCGTCAATGGGGTATCTACAACGTTCAAGGCTACGGAGGTTAAGCAGGATATTATACGAGGGGATACATTCATTAAGTGGGAGGAAGTCATTGATCTTGCTACCGTAACGCCGCTACCAATGGCTGTTTACGTTGGGAACGGGTCGTCGGCAACTGGCGGTGCTTCAAGCACTGGTAGTGGTGGCAGTAGTCCAACGACACAGACATCCGCCAGTGATTTCGTAGTAAACGTGCTTGCAGTCAGCAATATCGCGTTAGACGGCACTACGACGGCGATTGACGGTGTAACACTTGAAGCGGGCAACATAGTCCTGCCAGTAGGCCAAACGACCGCCCAAGACCGCATCCCGTGGATAGTGACAACGAGCGGTATGTGGATTCCATACAGCACCGTAGCAGATGAATGGAGAACCGTATCGGTCAAATCAGGAACGTCCTACGGGGGAAGCGTTTGGCACTTAGTCACCACCGGAACCATCGCGTATGGGGTGACATCGCTTGCGTGGGAAGAAATGCCAACCACTGGTCGCGCTGTTCCAATGGCTGCCAATGCGCGAGTAGGTGTCCGCCTAAATTCGGGGGGATCAACCTACACACGCCGCACGTTGAATCTCATAGCGGGAGCGGGCGTTTCCCTTAGCCATGCCGATGATTCACCGAATGAAGAGGTTGATGTTACCATAACCGCCACAGGGGCGATAGACGGTGGTGGCACAGCGAATTATGTGACAAAATGGGCTGATAGCAACACGCTGGCTGATTCGTTGCTGTTCGACAACGGCACGGGTGTTGGGCTTGGCGTGACATCGCTCTCGGGGGTGTTTCACGTAAAAAGCACAAGCGGAACCGCCGCATTGTATGTCGAAAATACGAGCAGCGGTAATGGTGTCACTGCGTCGGCATCTGGAACAGGATCGGGAGGGTCAATATCGCACACAGGAAGTGGTCACGGATTAGTGATTACCAAGAGTAGTAGCGGTAGGGGGATTAATCTAACACACAGCGGTAGTGCCGAAGGTGTCTATGTAGCGATAACAGGAACGGGAACAGGGCTGTATGTGACCACAGCAGGATCGGGGGCTATTGATCTGTACCGGAACAACAACGCGCCCACTGCGCCCCTACTTAAAGGGGTTGAGGATCACGCATCGGCAAGCCAAGATGTTTGGCAGTTGCAGAACGATGGCGTGGGGACAGGGTTAAAAGTGACACAAGCAGGGGGCAATGCTTCTACTTCGATTGCAATCTACGGGCTAATTAACAACGCCGCCAACGGTTCACCAGCCGTGTACGGGCAAACCAATGGGTCAGGAAGTGCCGTTAAAGGGGAAGCAACAGGAAGCGGGAACGGGGTGCATGGGGTAAACACTGGCAGCGGCTATGTAGGGCTATTCACACGTAATAGCACAACGGGTTCCGCCGCAGCGGTGTTAGTCGAAGCAACCAACTCAGGGGACAGCAAGCCCGCGCTACACGTCACCCAAGCCGCAGCATCGGGGACGGGGGGGCATGGAGTAAAGGTGCTCCAAACAGGGACGGGGAAGGGGGGAGAGTTCACCACATCGAACACCAGTAACACGCAACCCGCCATTGATGCTTACACCAATGGGTCAGGAATTGGAATCAAAGCCATAACGCAGGGGGCGGGGCGTGCCGGATACTTTGAAGCGAACCGCGCAAGCGCAAGCGATCCTGCCGTTGAAATTCGGGTCGCCAACACAAGTGATACTGGAACTTGCTTGCTTGTCGAATCTCTTGGCACAGGAACCATACTCAGCGTCAAAGATAACGGCACGTCAATACTTCGGATTGATGACGGCTCAAAAGTGGGGCTGTTTGGGGTAACACCGGTTGGGCAG
>JAEUSP010000094.1 GCA_016788565.1 Chlorobiota bacterium
GCTACCTCCAACTCGAGTTGCTCGGTTGGTGTCGGCGATGCTCCCTGCGTTTGGATGCTCACTTCTGCAGAGCCGCCAACGCCCACTCGGTACTCACGGCCAATGCTGAACTCACGGTGCTGCGGCTGGCTCACCTCCACCAGCACACTGTCCTCTGCGCGGCAGCCTTCGGCGGTTTCTACCTGCACTCGGTAGGTGGTGGTTGCTGTGGGGCTGGCAAGCGTTGTTTGGCAACTGTCGCAGCTGAGGCTCTCACTTGGAGTCCAGCGAACTCGCGAGATCGGGATGGAGGTTTCCACGTGCAAGCTGGCGATGCTTCCCGAGCAGATGGTTGTGTCACCAACGGCAGTTGCTGTTGGTGGCTCGGCGACGCGAACGGTGATGCTGTCGCGAGCTATGCAGCCGCTGGAGGTGAGTACGGTTGCGGTGTAGGTGGTGGTTCTCAGTGGACGAGCATCGGTCTCCGCGCAGCTGTCGCACGTCAAACCTTCGCTGGGACTCCAACGGATATTTCCAACATCGAATCTTGCTTGCAGTTGCGTGGATTCACCTGCGCAAAGTTGAGTGTCGCCCTGCAAGCCAAGCGTGAGTTGCGGTTGCGGGTGAACCACCACCAGCACCGAATCGCTCAACGGAATCCCACACGCTGTCACCCCTTGCAGGCGGTAGAGTGTTGTGGTCGTTGGGCGAGCTTCTGTCTCCGCGCAGCTGTCGCAGGCGAGGCCAGTGGTGGGGGTCCATTGCACCCGTTGAATGCCAGCAGAAACCACTCCGCGAAGCATCACTCTTTCTCCGGCACAGATGCTATCAACTGGCTCCACGCGCAGGCTGCCGCTGTCGGCTACGGTGACGTGAATGGTGTCGTGCGCAACGCAGCCGGTGCTGTTGCGGGCGGTGAGAATGTAGCTTGCCGATTGCCGAGGAACGGCGATGGGATCGGGGCAATTCCAGCAGGATAAATCGTTGGTGAACGCCCACGAGAGCGCGCCGCTCCCCGTGCCGTGCAACTGCAGAGTATCGCCCGAACAGATGCTGGTATCTCGCCCAGCACTCACCGTTGGCGGCGCAACCACACGAAGAGTTGCGCGGGCAGTATCGGAGCCGAACTCGTTGAAGACGATGAGTTCAACAGTAAAGGTTCCCGCCGAATCGTAGCAGAGCGGGGGTGGAATAACAAGCGTTGAAGTATCCGGCCATGCCCCGGGAAACCGCCACAACCTCCCCGACGGCAACCCAAACTGTGCCGATGGCCGCGAAGTATCCTGCAACCGAAAACACTCCCCCAAACAAACCACCGAATCGCTGATAGTGAACCTCGCCTGAGGCGGCAAGCAGCGAATGGGGTTGGGGTCGTACCAGCTATCAACAAGGTTGGGGAGGGTACCGGCTGAGTATTCTTTCAAGTCCATCCAATGCTCGACATAGCCACAGGCAGGTGCTGGCTCGTTTGGGTGTTCAAGAACAGCAAGAGAATACCCCACCCCCCCAACCACAACCATGCCGTTCGGTGCTATTTGCAACATCAAGAACCTTCCTGTTTTATGCAAAACATCAAAGGTGGCGACCAGCGTTTTAGTAGATAAAAAATCTGTGACGTTCAGGTCGAACTGGAAGAGGCTATCACGATAGTCCTTCTCGTTGTATGGGCGAATAACATAGAGCTTGGAGCTGTTGGGGGAAAAACTGAGTCCAAATATCCATCGTCCGATAGGGATGAGTTGAGAGTTTGAGACCTTGCCAGTGGTGTTATCAAAATCGGCAAGCTCAACGGTTCCATCCCACATGATGGCGGCTGCAAGTTTTTTTCCGTTGGGGGAGATTTTCAGGTAGCCACGAGCATTGTGGGTCATTTTATCACGGTACTCATGGTTCACCCCAGTGCGTGAGATCACCGGCTCAGCAATGCCAGTATCGCTGACATGGTAGGCGTAGTAACGGTCATCGTTCCACCCGTGGGCAAGCACCCAGTAGCCTTTGCCAGTGCAATCTTGGGTGGCTGCAAGTTTTTCGGCAGCAGGCTTAAAAAGGGGGATGTTTTTTTGCACAACATCACCCAACCCCTCATCACGTCGCATATCCACCACCGAGTAATTAATGCCTCGACGCTGCACACCAGCAGAGTCATCATAATAGGGCTGCCAGTCTGATGTGAAGATGTAGTAGAGCATGGTATCGGCGGGGTCGGGGACGATCAAGGCTGGTTGTGAGGTTGAACCATGTCCCCAAAGTCCACCAGCCGCAAAACTGGCATTGGGCATTCTCTTATGCTTCCGATTCCAAATCTCCATGCCATTAGTATAAAGTAGCCACTGCTTTCCGCTATGATCGGAAATACTTGCAATTCCCTCACCACCATCGAACGGATCACATCCCGGAAAGGGTGTTGGAGGTGTAGTATTGAAATCCAAGCCAACACTAACACTAATCCAGACATTTCCTTCCTTTTGTGCGCAGAGCAGCATGGTGGTACATAACCATGTTATTGTGAGCATCAGAATTTGTCGTTTCATCGGTATCTCCATAAAAAACTGCTACACCCCCTCGGCAAGTGCCGAGGGGGTGTAGCGTGTTGACAATTAACGACGCAGGATAAACGTGGTGTTCATCACTGTTTCTCCGATCTGTACCCGTACTCGGTAGCTGCCTGTTGGCCAGCCCGAACCATCAATCCGTAATTCGTTCAGACCGATGCGGATATTCTGCTGCTTCGTCCCCACCAAGTTCCCATCCGCGCCGTAGATGCTGACCAACGCTGGACCGCTTCCGGCTGCCAACGTTAGTGGAATGGTGGTCAACCCTGTGGTTGGGTTCGGAACCGGTTCCCCCACTGAAGCCACCACACTGCTCCCGATGCTGCTTGCGCTTCCAATGGTTGGTGTTTCCGGCGCAACCAGTTTCTTAGGCGGTATCCCTGGATTCGACGGCGGTTCCTCATCCCACCCTCCGGTGCTGTCAACGGTGATGGTATCGTTGTTATACTGATCTATCGTGATCCAGTTGACAACATCAAGATTTGAGCAGCCGCAGAGCAAGAACTTGATGCAGTCGCACGGCTCAATTGGCGGCCCGTCAAAAATCCACACGGTTGATGGGGGAATTGGAGGACTGAATAAATTCCAAGCACCACTATGTGGTGGCAGTACAGCGATCCCCGCACACGTCGTTCCCACATCAATCACCACGCGGGTGAACTTCGTATTCCCAGTCCCCTTGCTTCCGCCGCACTGCGTGTTGCTGGTGTTCTTGTTGCAGATGATCAGCGTATCGCACGACCCCGGGATGCCACTGCGGCCTAACCGCCCTTCGTCTTTATCCAAGTAGCAGTCCGGGCAATCTAATTTCGGGAACGTGTGTTGGATGCGGGGCGGATTGTCTCCACCGCTCCCACCCGATCCCGAACCTGGCCCCCAATATCCGCAGAACCCTTCCCCAGGTTGGATGTACATCGTGCTATCCTCCTCCGTGCAGCAGAACGGTATCCTGATCTTGAATGAATCGCACGGTTTCAAACCTTGGTTCGGCGACGTGAACGCCAAATATGTTCGATCCAGTGTGTCCTTCTGCGTCGTCACCCAATCGCGGAATTTGGGATTGTTGGCTTTCGTGCAGAGCGACATCCCGCCAACCCAGAACTCAATCCGCTTGAGCGGTGAGCATTGCGGGAAACTGTGGTCGTTGATGATTGTGATCTCGGCATAATCGCACCCAAACGTCACATCCCAACTGTTGCACGTCGAGCCGTAGAACGTACACAACCCGCACGACGGCAAGTTGCAGACCGGAGGCCGAAGCCCAATCCGCTCGTAGGTGCGGCCACCGGTGGTCTCATTCACACACGATGGGTCTCCAGCGGCATCGCTGAAATAGACCTTGAAATCGAACCCACCATTGGCACAGGTCGAGTCAATCCCTTTGGTGATGCAGTTGATGCAGATCAAAAACGTGTCAATCTCACATCGTTTGAAGTCTGGTGCTGGTGGCGGCGGAGTGTTATTCCGTTGCCAGATGATCTTGTTCGGATGCCCGACCGAATTGCTGTAGCTTGTATAGGTTACGCCACCCAAATCAAAGTGCCACGTGTTGGCTTTGACGGGCGTAATCTGTACATCCACACTGTCATAACAGGCAGCGTTGAGGAACTCCATCGTCAAAAAGCGTTCGGTGTTGTACAGTGAGCACAGGGGATTGCTGGATGTGCTAAATTGGTTGTTATAGACAATCAACCGATAGCAGGTAGTGCTTGGTGTTTTGGAGGCAACCTCTATCTCGGTTTCGATGCAGTTCGTGGTTTTGTCTCGGTCAGCCGGACACGGGTTGCATTGCCCAAACAAGGGCGCAGAGTAAGACCCGAACAGCAGGATAGCTGTTACGAGCAAGGATAGTAGTCTCATTGTTTTAGAGATTTGATATCGTTGATGTGTTTTTTGCGTCGGCGAATCGGCCCCGGTGGGCCGCCTGTAATTCCGTCATTCGATTGCCAGATCGACTGTGGCTGTACAGCTACAACTAATGATGTGTTTTACGGCGCGTGGTCCATCGGGGCCTCCTGTTGGTTAGTTGGGAAATGATGATAGTGAGAACGATTGCAGCAACCACCTGCTCTGGCTGCCATACCAACAGCAGAGCAAGAAAGCAGGTATAGTCGGCGCAAATTGGTTTGCGAAATTCTACTCAGCCAGGTGTGGTATGGATTCCCGCTTTCGCGGGAATGACAGTGATTGAGTTTTTCGCAAACCACTCTGTTTGGAGTATAATCACCACGATGATGATTTGCGAGACGTTCGGGAGCTTGAGTTACGGCACGGCGGTGGTGAAGCCCGGGCACGGGCTTCGTCGGATGACTTCGTCGGATGACTTCGTCGGATGACTTCGTCGGATGACTTCGGTCGGGAAAGCAAGGGTTCTGAGCCTTCCCTATTCATCAACAGGTTATGGGTCGGGATCATACCAGCTCCACAAAGCAGTAAACAGTGAACAACAACAATTTCTCTGCTGCCGCAACAACTCCAAGCCTCTACGCTTGTAGTCTTTGCAGTGCAAACAACGGTTGGATCGGCACAACTGTACCCTTGTGCAGCCGACATTTGGTGGGTGTTTTAAAAACTGTGCATAAAATAGCCAACAAGGATTGGCGAGGCAACACCGTTGAGCGATGTTGCCAATGTTTTTTTTGTACCTGGGGTATCTGAATCGCGGATTATGCGGATTGCACGGATTGCGCGGAGAAGAAGAGAAATACTCCGTCCGGTGGCTCCCGCTCATACTTCGACGGGGCTCAGCATGAGCGGAGGGCGGGGTTTGGGGTGGTGGGGATGAGAAAAAAAACTTGCCCCTACCTCTCCGCGCTGACGCATGGAGGTAGGGGCAATGCGGTTCAAACTCAGTCTTTCACCTTAAATCTTTCATTTCCATTCTATCCTTCCTCCACCCCGGTCTGCAAGGGGCGGCCAACGGAGTAGTAGCGGAAACCGCGCTGGGCAACATCCTCGCCGTTGAACAGGTTGCGGCCATCGAAGATCACATTGCCCTGCATTCCATCGCTCAGCCGTTGGAAGTCTGGGTTGCGGAACTCGTTCCACTCGGTCAGCACCACCAGCGCGTTAGCATCGCGGATGGTTTCGTACATCCCGGCCCCGTAGCGGATGCGGTCGCCGTAGCGTTGGCGCGCTCCCTCCATCCCTTCCGGATCGTAGGCGGTAACGTCGGCCCCAGCCTCGATCAGCAGGTCAATCACCCGGAACGCTGGCGACTCGCGAACGTCGTCGGTGTTGGCCTTGAATGCCAGCCCCCACGCTGCAAACCGGACACCTTGCAGCTTGCCATCAAAGTGCGCCATGATCTTCTCGAAAAATAGCCGCCCCTGTTTATGGTTCACCCGTTCAACTGCGTTGATAAGCTCCAGTTCGGCACCATGGTCGGTAGCGGTTTTCAGGATTGCACGAACGTCTTTCGGGAAGCAGCTTCCGCCGTAGCCAATGCCCGGGAACAGATATTTTTTTCCGATGCGGGAATCCGAGCCGATCACCACGCGAATCTCATCAATATCGGCCCCAACTTGCTCGCAGAAGTTCGCCATCTCGTTCATAAAACTGATCCGCATGGCAATGAAAGAGTTGGCGGCATACTTGGCCACTTCGGCACTCCGCTCGGAGACCATGTAGATGGGGTTTCCGCTCCGGACGAACGGCTCGTACAGCTCCATCATCACCTTGCGGGCACGGGGGCTGCTGGTCCCAACAACCACACGCTCGGGCCTCATGCAGTCCTCCACGGCGTGCCCTTCGCGCAAAAATTCTGGGTTGCTGGCAACGTCGAACTCGGCATCGGGGGCTTGCTGGCGGATGGTGTCGCGGACAAGCTCGGAAGTGCCGGCCGGGACCGTGCTTTTGTCCACAATCACTTTGTAGCCAGCATCGGGGTTGCGCTGAAGTATCTGGCCGATGTCGTGGGCAACCTGAAGCACATACTGAAGGTCCGCCGAGCCATCTTCCCCCGGTGGAGTTGGAAGGCAGAGGAAGATGATCTCCGATTTCAGAACGGAGGTTTCCAAATCCAGCGTGAAGCGGATGCGGCGTTCGCGGATGTTCCGCTCCAGCAGAAGATCCAGCCCCGGCTCGTAAATCGGGATTCCCCCCGATTCCAGCATCTCAATTTTTTTGGGATCAACATCCACGCAAAGGACTTGATTCCCCGATTCAGCAAAGCAGGTTCCGGATACCAACCCGACGTATCCAGTCCCAACAACAGCAATGGTAAATGGCATGGTGCTCGATGATGTTTTTATGATGAATTTTCTGAACTACGATTTTTCTGTTGGCCTATTTTCCCCCCGCGCCTCTGTCCCGTGCCATCACCACCCAGCAGCCGTAGGCCAGCAGTAAGAATACTGCCATTCCAACCGTCAGCGCAAGCCCCTGGGCAATGGTGGCGGGGTGGGCGATGCTGGAGAAAATATCGGCAAGCAACGCCACTGGCTGCACCGCAAGGTCCCAACTATTCCACCGCTGAAACCGCCCCAAGTAGGTTCCATAACTGGCGGCAACGATCACCCCCACCACAAGGCTCCACCCGATTCGGCCCCCATATTTTTTGCTGATTAACCACTGCATCAGCGCAAGCGATTGAAAGCCCAGAATCAGCCCAGCCCAAGCAAAGCCGCCAATCATCACGGCATCGAACCAGAGGGAGATTGCGTTGCGCGAGCCAAGATGAACAAAATCGGTGATGATGTAGGGCGCGTTCGGGAAAAACAGCAGCCACAACAGCGACCACAACATCACCCACCACCTCCCTTTTCCCGATGCTACGCTCCGCACGGCAACCCTGGCAAACAACAGTGGAAGCACGGCCAAAAACAGGTTCCAACAAAGGAACAGAAATGACGGATGCCCAACGATGATGGAGCGAACCACCACCAACCCAACGCTTGCTGCGGAAACCACCGCCACCCCACGCATTCCCCGTTGTGATAGGGGTTGTGATAGAGGTTGTGATAGAAGGCGCGGCGGCGGGTTTGGATGCGCTGATGTTGCGGCCATTCAGGGTTTTGTGGATGTTCTGGTTCCGGGACCTGGCGGCTACGATGGCTCCCCTTGTTGCTTCGATAACGTGCTGGCGGCTTGGCGTGCAACATCCCCCAACTTGCGAAGCACCAGTTGCAGCGGCAGCCCACGCTCGCGGGCGATTCGCTTTGCTTCGTCGTACTCCGGTATCACCCGAAGCTCCCCCGCGCTGTTGATTTTCTTCATCCGCACCACTCCATATTCCGATGGAGTTAGGATTTCTTCGCGAATCAATTTGCGGCGGGTCAGGGTTTGGTAGCGCACCCCGATTGTGGTGGTCTCGCGGTACATCACTTTCGTCAGTTCATCTACCGCGCCGTGCGGGGCCAGCACCGAGAGCACCATCCCGGGCCGCCCTTTTTTCATGATGACCGGGGTCAAGTAGGCCTCCACCGCCCCCGATTCCAGCAGCCGCTCGAGCAAGAACGGATAGACTTGGGGATTCATGTCGTCAATGTTGGTTTCAATCAGCGTCACGGTGTCGCACTCCTCCTCACCGATCATCTCGCCAATCACCACCCGCAGCAGATTTGGCCGATCCGAAAGCTCGCGCGTGCCGGCACCAAACCCCACCCGCTCCACCTGAAGTTGCTCAAGCTCAATCGTCCCGCTGGAGAGTGCTTTCAGGATGCCAGCGCCGGTTGGGGTTGTTAGCTCCATCGGGATGTTGGTCAGCGTGATGGGATAGCCTTTTAAAATTTCCAGCGTGGCCGGTGCCGGAAGCGGCATCACGCCATGCTGCGTTCGGATCATTCCCCCCGATCCCAACGGAACCACCGAGGAATAGACCCGATCCACCCGCAAATGCTCCAAACAGAGCGCGACCGCGACGATGTCGGCAATGGAGTCCAGCGCGCCAACTTCGTGGAAGTGAACCTCACTTACATCCATGTTGTGGATGCGCCCTTCGGCAATGGCAATCGTTCGGAAAATTTTCCGAACCCGCTCCTTCACCCCTTCCTCCAAACTGCTTCCATCAATCAACTCCATGATCTGGGCGTAACTGCCGTGATGATGATGACCGTGATCGTGATGACCGTGATCGTGATGACCGTGATCGTGATGATGGCTGTGGCCTTCTTCCTCATGCTCACTCACAACATCGGTTGCAGCGTGGCTGTGGTCGTGAGTGTGGCTGTGGCCGTGATCGTGAGTGTGGCCGTGGTCGTGAGTGTGGCTGTGAGAGTGGTTGTGAGAGTGGTCGTGAGAGTGGCTGTGGCCGTGAGAATGGCCGTGGCCGTGAGAATGGCCGTGGCCGTGATGCCCCCCGGTTTCAGCATCGAAGCTCCCTCCATCTGGCCGAAGGACATCGAACTTTATCGCGTGGATTTGGCTGCGGACAATCGGGCGGGTGCGGACCGTCAGCTGGCTTGGGGAAAGGCCAAGCCGTGCAAGCCCTTCTTCCACCACGCCAAGCGGCACGCCGGCATCCAGCAATGCACCAACGGCCATATCGCCGCTGATTCCCGAGAAACAATCGAAATATGCAATCTTCATCCGTTAGCTCCGAAATTGGGGGGCAAAGATAGAGATTTCAGAGAAGGTTTACGCCAGCCACCCCTTCTTCAAAAGTGTTGAAATGATTCGTTCGGTGGCGTTGGCTCGTGACTTCACAAACTGCTGCGCCGCCTCACCCAACCGCCGCCGCTCCGTTGGGTTTTCCAGCAGCCGAAGCAAAGCCTGGCGAAGCGACGCGGCATCCTTCACCACCAACAACGCTCCCGATTCCTGCATTGCCACGGCATCGCGCGAGCGTTCAATCCCGGGGCCGCAGAGTACAGGAATCCCGTAGGCCGCAGGCTCCAGCACGCTGTGTACCCCCGCCCCAAACCCGCCGCCAACGTAAGCGATTTCCCCCTGCCGATAGAGCCCGGAAAGGATTCCAGTTCGGTCCACAATCACCGTGTGGAGCTTTGCTCGGTTGGTGGTTTCAAGCTCTGGCTCAAGCTCCGACAGCAGCACCGATTCGGGGAATTGCTTCCGCAACGGGAGCAGATGCTCCGGGGTCGGTTCGTGCGGAACCAGCACAACCCGAAGTCGGGAATCGCTGGATTGGGCAATCAGCCGCTCGTCGTCGGGCCAGGTGCTTCCGGCAATCAGGGTGAGTCCGTGCTCGGCCAGATGCGGGGCAATCGTTGGGGCGGCTGAGGGCTGCTGGGTGCGGGCAAGAACGCGGTCGTAGCGGGTGTCGCCAGCACGATGGAGTTCAAGGGTTGGAGCAAGTTTCTGGAACGCAGCCGCGTCGTCGGGGCCGACAACGCAGGCAAGGGTGAGTTGGCTGTACAGCCAACGGAAGAAATACCGCACCACCGGAAGCATCCGTGCCGAACTTCGATGCAGCACACCGCAAACCAGCACCACTGGGATCCCACGGCGTTTCGATTCGGCCAGAAGCACGGGCCAGAGGTCGTAGCGAACGATGATGATAAGCTGGGGGCGAACCCGCTCAAGGAACTCGCGGATTTCTTTGGGGCGGTCGGGGGGAAGGCCACAGGCGGCATCAATCCCGGCGTAGCTTCCCTGCTGCTGCATTCCGCTGGATGAGAAAAAGCTGGCGGTGATAACGCTTTGCTTGAAGTGAGTGCGTAATTCTTCAATAATCGGCTTTGCCTGCTCGAACTCACCCACGGAAGCCGCATGAAAATGAACCCGCACCCCCACCGTTTGGGGAAGCCGTTGCAACCCGCTTCTCCACCCTCTTCTCCCCTGCCACGTCAGCCGCGCCTTCGGAGACCAGATGGCCATTGCCCGAAGCAGAAAATCAAGCAGCGGGCGGATCAGATAACGGTAGAATGGAAGCACGGCAGAATGCAGGCTAATCTC
This sequence comes from Chlorobiota bacterium, assembly GCA_016788565.1. Taxonomy (GTDB): domain Bacteria; phylum Bacteroidota; class Ignavibacteria; order OLB7; family OLB7; genus OLB7. The sequence continues at coordinate 10,386 of JAEUSP010000094.1, forward strand.
TCGATTGTGAGGATATCACCCTACTTGGGTGGCCACCTCTTCATACTTCCGGTTATCGAAGGTGAGGTCGGTGGCAAGCTCAACGCCACGCTCGTCCAGACGGTAGAGCGGCGTGATTTTGCTGGCGTGAACAATCGCCATATCCAGCCCAGCCTCCACGGCATGATGGAGGAAAACGGAGTTCAGCACTTGGCGGGTAAGGGGGGATAATCCGAAGGAGCAGTTGCTGAGGCCAAGCACGGTTTTTGCCCCCGGCATCCGCCGCTTAATCTCGCGAATGGCATTGATGGTATCCAGCCCGCTTCGGCGCAACTCCTCCTGTCCGGTCCCAAGCGTGAAGGTCAGCGCGTCAAAAATTAGGTCTTCTTCGCGAAGCCCGTGCTGCTGGACGGCGTAATCGCGGATGCGCTGGGCAATGGCCACTTTCCGGTCGAAATCTACTGCTTGCCCCTCTTCATCAATCACCAGGGCAATCACCGCCGCGCCAAATTTTCGGGCAAGCTCTAGCACGGCATCGGCTTTTTCGGTGCCATCCTCAAAGTTGATGGAGTTGATGATTGCGCGGCCACCGTACAGTTTCAGCGCAGCTTCCAGCACGGGAGTTTCGGTGCTATCAATGCAGAGTGGAAGCGCGACTTGGGTTGCCATTCGCTTGACGGCTTCGGTCATGTCGCGCTGTTCGTTGCGGCCAACGTAGGCCACGCACACATCCAGAACGTGCGCCCCTTCGCGGACTTGTTCTTTGGCCATTGCGACCATCGCGTCGTAGTCTTCGCGCGCCAGCAACTCGCGGAATTTTTTGGAACCGTTGGCGTTGCAACGCTCGCCAATCAACAGCGGGGCAGGGTCCACACGCATCGCCACTGCGGAGTAGAGCGAGGCGACCGAGGGGGTGTATTCCCATTGCCGATTTGCGCGTGGGGTGGTGTCGATCAGTTGGCGCAGTGCTTTGATATGTTCCGGGGTTGTGCCGCAGCAACCGCCAATCACCGCCACGCCGAACTCACCCACAAACTTCTTCATCCAAGCGGTCATCTCCTGCGGCGTAAGGTGGTAGTGGGCCTTGCCGCCAACGTTTTCTGGAATGCCAGCGTTCGGCATCACAAAGATTGGCTTGGGGGAGTTTTGGCAAAGGTAGCGGAGGTTTTCCTCCATCTCCTTCGGGCCGGTGGCGCAGTTCATTCCGATGACGGTGATGATCTCGTAAGGCTCAAGGATTGCCAGCGCGGCAGCAATCTCGGTTCCCATCAGCATGGTTCCGGTGGACTCAATCGTCACCGAGGCGATGATCGGGACTTGGCGGCCACTTTCTTGGAAGTAGTTCATGGCCCCGTACAGCGCGCATTTGGTTTGCAGCGGGTCCTGGCAAGTTTCGATGCAGAGAAGGTCCGCGCCGCCATCAATCAGCCCAGCAATCTGTTCTTGGAACGATGCCGCCATGGTGTCGAAATCAATCTGGCCAAGCGATGGGAGTTTGGTGGTGGGGCCAACCGAACCAGCAACAAAACGGGGGCGTTCGGGGGTGCTGTACTGGTCGGCACAGGTGCGGGCAATCTGGGCGGAAAGGCAGCTCAGTTCGTAGGCGCGGTCGGCAATGCCGTACTCGGCAAGGACGATGGAGGCCGAACCGAAGGAGTTCGTCTCGATGATGTCGGCCCCAGCCTCCAAGAATCCATGATGAACCTTCCGGACTGCTTCGGGGTTGGAGATGCAGAGGTATTCGTTGCACCCTTCAAGGTTGTGCCCGCCAAAGTCTTCGGGGGTTAGATATTGGGTTTGCAGTGATGTCCCTGTTGCGCCGTCGAACAGCAGAACACGCTCGTTCAGAAGCTGGAGGAATTGCTCGGTTGTCATGGTTTGCTTATCGGTTGCTGTTGCCAGAAAGTAGAATCTTCCCACAAACTAACGCGCCGAACGGGACACGTCAACCCGTTCGGCGCGTAACGGTGTATCGCTACTGAAAAGGACACACCGGAGAACAATGCTCTTTGTCTTTGCTATTTGTCTTCCGCCGCTTTCTCTTTTGTCACTCTGGCTTCACCCTGTTGCGAGGTGGAGGTTGGCGGAAGCCCGTGGATATCATCGCCGCTGTTGAATTGTTCAGAGTTTCCACCGGAAGCTCTATCCAAGTTTCCACCCTGCTTTGTCGTGCTGTTGGGAACTCCGTGCCGTTTTGTGGGTTCGGCAGCCTGCTGCTGTTGCGCAGGTTGCTTGGTGGTTGGCGCGGTTGGCGGTTGAAGTTGCGGCGGCAGTACTTCAAGTTGGCGTTGAACTGGGGCCGCGTTCGGGGTTGCAGGTTGGTCGCTGCTGCTGAGTTGATCGGCGACGTACAGAGTTCCGCCAACAAGGGATAGCCCCAGGGCGGTTCCAAGTATCACCTTTGTCAGGATGGTTCCGGTGGCAACCGATCCGGCGGCGGCAGCACCCGCACCAGCTGCGCCAGAGCCAGATGCTGCGCCGGAAACCCCGGCACCAATACCGGCCCCGCCAATCACCTGGGTGGTGGCAAGCAATGCCATGATATTGGTGCGGTAGGCCGCCTGCTGCGGGACAGCGGTCTGCATATCCGAAGCAAGTGCGCGGCGCAAAGTGTGCTGCGCCCGAAGCGTCTGGCGTAGGTTATTATCAAGTGCCACGTTGATGAAAAAGTCGCTCTCCTCGGCGATGCTCATATCGCCGGCAAGGTACTTCTCAACAAGTATCTCGTGATCATTCTGTGTCATCGGTCGTTCTCTCCAAGTATATCACCAGAGGGAGGCCGTTCTTCCTCCCCCTTGCTGATGTCAATCACGGCTGAAATCATGCGGCCTAATTTGGTGCGTGCCCGCATTGCCCGCATTTTCACCGAGCCAAGCGTCTCCCCTCGCATCGTCGCAATTTCTTCGTAGGGATATCCCATGTAGTGGTGCAGCACCAGGACTTCCCGTTGGTCAATCGGCAGCTTGGGGACGTACATTGCCACAAGCTCCTCAAGGTGCGATTGCTCATGGTGTTCGGCGGCTGGATGCTCCGATTCCAGAAGGTCATCCAGCGAAGTATGGCGGCGCGTGCGTTGCACATATTTCAGGCAAAGGTTGCGCGCCATTGTCATGAAGTACTTTCCCGGCTCGTTAATCTGGACCGGTTCGCGCCGCATCCGGATCACCCGCTCCCACAACTCCTGCACTAAATCTTCGCTTACCTGCTGGTCGCCAACGATTTTTATACAGTAGAGCCGCAGCCGGCGGTCGTAGCGTTCAAACAGTTGCACGAACGCTTGGTCATCCCCCCCCAGGAATTGTTGGAAGATTTCCACCTCCGAAGCATTGGCGTAGTGTGCGGTTGTGCGGGTCATCAATGCGGTTGATCCGATGGTTGCGCCAAAGGTAACGCCACAATGGTTTTTCTGTGGCGCGGTTCTTTGTCGTTACTTTATGTGGTGCAGAGTAATCTTTACTGCAACGTGATCTGAACGGCTTTCTACCTTTCCCAGCTATGAACACACCTTCCATCGGCGGGCATACTTTTGCGTTTCGGGGCTTGGCAGCGGCATTGCTTCTGCTTGCGGTGGGGATTTGGGGTTCGGCGAATTGCGCAGCGCAGTTAGCAATTTTGCCCGATCAGTTAGAGTTCACCGGATGCATCCAGGCGGGGAAGGACACCGCCACCAGAACCGTGCGCCTGGAGAATCGCTCACTGACCGACTCCCTCCGCATTGATGGCCTGTTCACCGAAAAGCAAATTGGGTTCCGCCCAGCCCAAAAATCCCGCACCATCGCCCCTCGCGCATTCACCGATGTTGAGGTCACGTTCACTCCCAAATTCCCCGGCAAGTACACCGATAGGCTGATTATCCGGTGGTCGGTGAAAGGGGTGGAGAAGGTTGCTGTGCAGGTGAACCTTTCGGGGCAGGCACAGATTTCGTGGCTTGAGCTTTTCCCGAACCCCAACGCCCCCGGCCCCAAAAAACCGATCTTGGACACTGCTGCGGTGGGGGACACCACCTTCCGGCAACTTGTCTTCCGGAATCCTTCCACCTGCTTCCCGTTCATCGTTAGCTCGGTTGAGCTTGACGACGGCAACGGCCAATTTTTTCTGGAACGCGCCGGCGCAATCCCGCGCACCATCCCTCCGAATGGCTTCGACACTGTACTGGTCAAAATTGTGCCACGGCAAACGGGCCGAATCCAGACGAAGCTCTGGCTGAACCATCATCACGATGATTGGTTTGAGTTGGAGGTGTGGCTTGATGTTGTTGTGCTCCGCTCCAAGTATCTGATCCGCCCCCGCAGTATTCAGTTTGGTGAGGTCCCGGTTGGGGCGGTTAGCCAGGAGCAGCGGGTTGCCATTTCCGTGCTTGGGGCCGACGACAAACGGTTCACCAGCATCCAACTGGCCGGGGCCGATGCTAAGGACTTCCAGATTCTCCCCCTTCCACTCCCCTACCAATTGAAGCGTGGGATGCAAGATTCGTTGGTGATTGGCCTTGAGTGTGCGCCATCCGCGGTTGGCCCCCGCTTGGCGGAGCTTCAGTTGCGGGCCCAGGATGGCGACCTTCTCCGAATCCCAATTTCCGCCACCGGCAAGGATGAGGGATTTGCGGTGCGGCCACGGTTGGTTGATGTTGGCAACATCGCCATTGGCGACACCATCACCCTTGCCGACACCATCCTTCTCAGCAAACTGATGCCCCCGCCAGCAACCATCCCGCAAGTGCAGGTTGGTGGCCCCGATTCGGCAATGTTTGCGGTGCTGGGCAACCTTCCGGCCAGCTTCGATCAAACAAACCGAACTCACCGTTTCGGCGTGCAGTTTATCCCAAAACGGGTTGGGAACTGCGTTGCGCAAGCCAACTTCCTGCTTCCGAACAACAACCGTATCAGGGTGGAGCTTCGCGGGGAAGGAATCACCACCGACCGAAGGCTTGATTGGATTGCGCCAACAACCAATTTCGGCAACGTGCGGGTGGATTCCACACGAACGTTGCGGGTGGGGTTGGTCAATCGGGGAAACACCACCGAGCGCGTCGCCACCGTGGCAATGGAAGGAGCCGCTTCGGGGGATTTCGCAATCCTTCCGCTGAACCTTCCAGCAACCGTGCGCCCCCTTGCCGACACCCTCTGGGCTGATATTCGATTTACTCCAACGGCTTCCGGTTCACGCACGGCAAGCATTCGGGCAACCGCTGCATCGGGCGCAACTTCGGCGCTGTTGATGCAGGGCACCGGGGAAATTCGGGGCATTCAAGCCACCCCTGCAGAGCTTGATTTTGGCGATGTCGTGAATGGAAGCTCTATCACCGCCACCGACACCATCGTGGTGGACAACACCGGAACCGCAACGATTGCCCTCACCGGGGCAAGCATGGAAGGGGATGCCGACAACGTGTTCGCAGTGAAAGGTGCAACCGATGTGAAACTGGCAGCGGGGAATCAAACCAGCTTCAGCATAACCTTTGCCCCAACCAGCGTGAAGAATTTTTCTGCCGAGGTGGTGATCGCTTTTTCCGATGGCACTCCAATTCGGATTCCGGTGCGGGGCCGCGCACTTCCACGCCCGCCACAGCTTCGGTTGATTAATGCCCCGGCCGAGTTCGGGCCGGTGCAGATTAACACCATCAGCCCCCCAATTCGGATCGGGATCACCAACGTGGGCGAAGCCACCGCAACGGTTAGTTCGGTTGGGTTTGCCAGCAATCCCGACAACGTTTTTGCGGCGCAGTTCCCGCAAGCAACCCAGCAATTAGGTGGGTTTGGGGCCGATACGTTGTGGATTTCAGCAACGTTCGCGCCGGTGGCGGCCACCCCGTATCAAGCAGAAATTTCACTGATTGGATTTGGCGGAACAACCGCAATCCAACTGCGTGGCGAAGGGACCACCAACGGCGTTGCTGCCGACCCGATACGGCTTGATCTTGGCGCGGTGATGAACAAAACTCACTTGCTGGCCACCGATGCCTTGCTTGTCCGCAACCGCACCAACGACCCAACTGAGGTCACCGGTTTCCGCTGGCAATCTGGCGACAGTGCGGATTTCACCGTGGCGGGGCAATTCCCCGTCACGCTTGCGCCCGCCGCAACGGCGCGCTACTCGGTGGAGTTTTTCCCGAAAGAGATCAGAAGCTACCAGGCCGAAGGGATGTTCCTGCTGAACGATGGCGGCGCAATCCCCGTGACCATCACCGGAAGCGGCAGCCCACCTCCGTTCGTCTATCTGGACACCGCCTACCAGAAGGTGAACCAGAAATTTGACCTGCGATTGTACACCTCCGCATTCCCCGGAACAGCGGCGGCTGGCGGCGGATACCGGGCGCGCATCCGGTTCAACCCGGCATCGCTTCTGCTGCGTGATGTTGCCGGGCGCGGGGTTGCGTGGCAGCGAATTTCGGCTGGGGTGATTGAGCTGAGTTCCACCGATCCTTCCGCGCTTGCCAGCGTTGAGCTTGCGCGGATAACAATGGAGGGCTTGGTCACCGGAAAGCCGGAGAACGAAGTGGTGATCGAGGAGTTCAGATTGCTGGAACCGGGAACAGCGTTGGCAACCTTTTCCGGGGCCGTGTTCCTGGATGGATGCCAGATTGACCAAGCGGAGTTGTTCGGAAGGCCGGCAAAAATCAACGGGCTGTTCCCTTCACCCGCCACTGCCGGGGCCACGTTGCGATTCACGGCCCCGGAAGGAACTCACCCCGTGGCAGTAGTAATTGACCCCACAGGGCGCGACGTGGCCACTATCCCGCTTCCGGAAGGGACTGGAAAGGAGACCGAAACAGGGCTGACCTTCGGCAATGTTGGCTCCGGTTTCTACTTTCTTGAGCTGCGGCTTGGGACGCAACGGAGCGTGATTCCGGTGATGATTTCGCGGTGAGCGGGGAAAAGATTTGGGATCACCTTGAAGATGGGAAATCGGTGGCTTCTCGGTTCGGTGGCTCCGCTCATACTTCGACGGGCTTCAGCATGAGCGGGGACGATATTCGGCGACTGGGCTTCTACAAGAGCCAAAAAAATTTGCCGCAACAATTGAACGGGCGTGGGATTGCTTGCCAACAGCAGTGCAATCCCACGCCCGTTCTTGTTGATTACTCACCCCAACCGAACAGCCCGAGGGTGCTCAGTTGAAATAGTAGTACATCCCAAATTCTGGCAACGGCAAAAACTCCGAGGTGTACGGGAAGTAGTGAATGGCCGCCGCGATAGAGAACGCAAAATTCCGCGAGGTGAACCATTCGTAGCCAAGCCCAAGCCCAAAGCGGAACGGGTTGGCAACACGGTTTCCTGGCTTGGAAGTGTCGCTGGTAGTGGAGTGGTAGTATCCCGCGCCCAGAAGGCTATACACCCCCCCTTCGCGGTCGCGGGTGAAATGGTACTGGATTTCTCCCCCCATGTTGAAGTGGAAATAATCCCCCAGCGTAATCACAAAAAACGTGGGCTGGACTGAAACTCTGGGAGTGAGAAATACCTGCCCCGAAATCCCCGCGCCGGAGAGCAACCCGATATTCCCACCAATGGCGTACTTCTCCCCCGAAGCACTTGGGATGGTGAGTGCCGTCGCGGAGGTGGTGTCGGGCTGGGCCGTGGCGGCAGCGTTCAAAACGAACAGAAGCAACGCCGCAAAGACGGCTGTGCGAACAATGGTCATAGCTGCAAAGGTGTGTTAGTTGATAAGTTGATGAGTTCCCACCGGCAAAGTAGGAAGTTCGGCGGAAAGCAAGCAAGGGTGTAGCCGCCGCAAGAAGTAATTTTTTGGCGATTTCCCTACTGGAAGAATCCGATGTTTAGCCGCCTTCCCATCTCCACTTCCCCCCGTTACCATCCCGCTATTTGCTGGATCAAGGAGAGTGAGTAGCAGCACAGATAGGGCGCAAGCGGGTACCAAGTTTCTGCAGGAGCTTCGCCACAAAATCAGGCTGCACCAGATTGCCAAAATGCGCGGGGCAAAGTCGGTCGGCACTGCCGAACGCGCGGGCTACCAGAGCCACACCAAAACGCCGGCCACAAACTCACAACAGGATCGCCAATGGTTCGCACACATATTCTCTCGTTTGTGGGGGCGCTTGCCCTCACCCTCGGCTTGGTTAGCTGTTCCGATTCGGCCAGCACTGCGCCAACGGATTCGGCCAACGAGTCAGCGTTGAAATTCCAGTCGGAAAGCCGTGATCTGCTTGCTTCAATTCAGGAAATTGAGGCTATCGAGATCACCACGGATGACACCCCAATCAACATTGTTTCCGGCCCGCACGATCCCGCCAGCGGCGGGCATGGGCGCGGCCACGATGGGCGCGACAGCGTGAAAAAAGATGGACGCGACAGCGCAAAAAAACCTCACGACAGCACCCGCCACCAGCCACCCAGCCCCGATGAACGCCGGTTTGCTCACATCATCAAATACTACCAGCGTATCCTTTCCCAGCTTGATCTTAGCGATGAACAAGTTCCGCTGGTTCGCGCCTGCATCACCGCGTTCAAGGAGTGCTTCGATGCCGCAACCGCGCGCTACCGCCAAGCCCGTGCCGACCTTATGGCCGATGCCCGCGCAGCCGTTGCCGAGCTAAAGCAGCAAGTGACCGACGGCACGCTGACCCCAGAAGAAGCACGCGCACAACTGAAAGCCCTACGCGAACAACTCCGCGCCGACATGAAGGCACTGGATCAGGCCTACACCGCCGCTGTCCGTGAGTGCCGCCAAGCAATGGAAGAGTGCATAAAGTCGCACCTGACACCGGAACAATTGGAGCAGTGGAAACGGCTTGTTGGCCAGGGCGGCGGAACCGGAAGCCACGGATAATCAAATCAATCAGGCCAATGAACAGGAAGACAAGCGTGTGGAGCCGGCACGATGAGATAGCAATGACTCAGATAGCAACAAGCATGATTCGCTGAACAAAACCTCACGCACGCATTCGCCCAGAAGGGATGGCAAGAAATTGTCATCCCTTTTGGTTGTTAGGCCTCCTTCCCCCTTTTTCGGCAATGCCCCTGCTGTGGCAAGCGATGGGAAACTGTATCTTCGCGGAATCGTCCGATCTTCCTCTCCCTTCAGCCAGCAACCGTGACCGCTTCGGCGCATTCATACGTTCATTCCCAAGTATTGCACAGCCCGCTGTGGCTGGCCATTGCCATATTGGTGATGGTGGCTGCTACCCCCCCTTCCCGGCTTGCCGCCCAGCAACCGCGCCACGACACCACACGGCAATCCACATTTCTGATTGGCCCGTTTGGTTCCTACCTGCTTGGCGCGCAAACCGGGACGTTCCAGGTGTTTGCTGGCTCGCCCGGGTGCGGCACGTTCGACGGCGCGCAGCTTACCACAACGCTGTTCGGGATTGCAGCGGCTTACCGCCGCGACACCAGCGACCAAATTTTCATCACTGCCCGCGCAAGTTGGGCCCGCGCCGAAGCGACCTATGCCGCTGCTCCGATTGAGGATCAACGGCTGTTCGATACCGTGGCGCAGCAGGTGATTGAGTTGCAGCGTGAGTACCGCCTAACCGCCACCACAACACGGCTTTGCCTGGACCTTCTTGCTGATTACCAGCCGATGCCGGGCCTGCTCCTTTCGGCTGGGCCGTGGTTCGGCTACCGGCTTGGCGGAACATTTCAGCAAACTGACAACATCCTTGCCCCTGCCGACCGCAGTTTTAACGATGGCGAACGGCAGCGGAACATGGCCCAGGGGCAACAGCTTACCGCCAACCAGTTTGGGTTTGGGCCGCTGATTCGCGTTGCCGCCGATTTCCCGTTTGCCAAACGTATGCGGCTGCAACCGGAACTTGCCGCACGTGCCCAGCTAACGTCGGGGGTTCAGGAAATGGGGTGGTACGGCATCAGCGGAGCGGCGGGGCTTTCGCTGTTGTTTGATCTTTCACCGGCTCCCGATACTTCAGCAACCCCAACGCAAATTCCCACTCCACCACCGCCCGACACCACGCAGCCTAAGCGCGCACCAACGTTGCAAGCGTCCTTAAAAATGTCTGGGATGGATGAAGCCGGGAAGCCGTCGCCGCAGGCATGGATTAACGTGCGCGAAATCATCCAACGGACAACAACGCCCTTCCTTGCCTCCATTTTTTTTGATTCAGCAGAAACGGAGTTGCCACAGCGATACCCGCAATTAGCAAAAGCGGAGGCCGACACCTTCACCATTGCGTTGCTTGTTGGAAAAGGCCCATTGGAGTTGCACCAGCAAGGGCTGAACTTGCTGGGGCTTCGGATGAGAAACGACCCAACCTCACGGCTTGTTCTGCTTGCTTCAGCGGCCCCGAACGAGCCGGTGGGCATTGGCCAGGAGCGGGCAAAAAAAATTCGTGAGTATCTGGCTTCTGTCTGGGATGTTTCCCCCCGCAGGGTAGAGCTGCGAGCGGCCCCCGCAACCACCTCATCCCCGATGGACCCCGCACGCGACCAGCAAGCGGAGTTGCGGAAAGTGACCTTTGCATCCACTACTCCCCTGCTGACGGCATCGCTAACCACCGAGCAGTTGGTGCGTGATTTCAACCCACCACGCATCAACCTTTCGCCAACCTGGGATGCCGAAGCGGGGCTGCTGCGTTGGGAGATTCGGATGATGCAGGGGGATCACACCGTTGCCAATTTCAGCAGCGACGACAGCACCGCCGAGTCATCCAAAAATTTTGCGTGGCAAATTCAGGATCAACGGATTGATAGCACGTTGGGGAATATCACCGCCCAGTTAACGGTGGTGGATTCCGCTGGGCAATCGGTTACGGTGCGCGACTCCATCCTGCTGAAAATGCGGCGCGACACCTCGGTGATTGAAACAAGCCGCGTTCAGCAGGGGAAATTGGAGCGCATCACACAAATGCTTGTTGGGTTCGATTACCGCGCCGCACAAGGGAACAACGACCACCAGCGATTGATCCGCGAACTTTCCGAGCGGGTTGCCCCCGGTGCGGAGATCACGATCACCGGCTACACCGACCGCATCGGCGACGACCGAGCCAACCAGCAGCTTTCCCGCGAGCGCGCCGAGTACGTTGCTGGATTGCTTCGCCAGTTGCTGGCGCAACGGGGAATCGGCGATGCAACCATTACCACAATCGCCGCCGGGGCCGAAACCTCACGATTCCCTAACTATCTTCCCGAAGGCCGAATTTTATCACGAGGGACAGTGATTGTGGTGGAGCAACAACGGAACGGGAAATGGTAGTTGTGGCTCTGGATTTCTGCCCCGGCCTTTGCCCCACCGAAACATTCACACAAAAACAAAACGGTGTCCATCATTGGTTGATGGACACCGCGTTGTTTGTGCCTTCCTCTGGCTCTCTCTCTGTTCGTTGATTATCCTTCGTGGCTGGTCATCTCATTCCAGATTGCCAACTGCTCGGGGGTTAAGTTCCCGCCAACGCACTCACGAAGCGCGGAAAGGCATTCAATCAGTTGGTTGCGAAGTGCTTCGTTCAGTGCCTTCACATCTTCGCGGTAATCGGCAAGAAGTGGCTCGATATGTGCCTTTGCTTCTTCGCGAGTAATAGCTCCGGAATCGTAGGCGGCTTTAATTGGGACAATATCCGCTTTCAGTGCTGTGAATCGGGCCGTGCGTGCTGCGCGGTAGCTTTCGCGATCCGATTGGGCGCACTCACGGTGTGCTTGGAAGCAGTTTTTAATCGCCTCTTTCTGTGCATCGGTCAATTCCAATTCGCGAACAATGTGACGCCAAGCGCGTGGCACCAACCGCCCAAACTCACGCCCTCCTTCTTGTTTCAAAAATGCTGTCCCAGCAAGCACCGCATCGGCGGTGGGGACTTCCGAAAAATCTGTCAAATCGGCTTCGTCGGCTTTATAAACCACGTACAAATCGTCGGTGGCATCGGTGGGCGCGGCTGGGTCGGAGCAGCTGGTGATCGTGGCGGCAAGCGTTAGGCACAGTGCTGCGAGTGCTATGATTCTGGTCTTCATGGTGGGTTCTCTCCCTGTATTTTTGTTGTTGATGTTTTCTGGTTTTTCGGAACTGCTTTGCTGATGTTGGCCAACTGGCAGCTTAGTGACCAAAGGAAATCGCCGGTTCCCAGAAAAAATCAATCCACAGCATTTTTTTTGATGAAGCCACTGGAGTGTGGAAATGCTATTTTTACGCCACGTTCAATCCTTCTTAACACTATCACAGTTCCCCACCACCATGCACGATACGGCAACCAACAACATGCTAATCATCACCGACATCCTTCCCCAACGTAGCCGGACCCAGCCACGGCGCGTCCGCCTTTCCGACGGGTTCACTTTTCCGATAAGCGACGACACCATCGTCCGGTTTGGGTTGGCAAAAGGGGTGGTGGTTTCCGATGAACAGGTGCGGGAAATTCGGAGCCAAGAAGAAACGTTCCAAGCAAAACAGGCCGCGCTGGCAATCTGCGGAAGACGGCTGCGGAGCAGAAAGGAATTGGAGGAAAAATTGCGCGAAAAAGAATTCAGCAGTGAAGCGATTGAAGCCGCAACAACCTTCGCTGCCGAATATGGCTACTTAGATGACCTTAATTTTGCGCAAGCCTTCATCCGCGACCAAGTATTGCGCCGCCCCGTTGGCCGCCAACGGTTGCAGCTGGAGCTTCAACGGCGCGGCGTGGCCAAGCAGGATATTGCTGAAGCGTTGTCGTCCGTTTTTTCCGATAGTGAGCAAGAATTGCAGCTTGCGATTGCGGCAGCCAAAAAAAAATTAGCCACTTCACGCATCACCGATCCACAAAAACGGGAACGCTCCCTTGCTAATTTTCTTGCTGCACGCGGGTTTGGGTGGGAGGTTGTGCGGAAGGTACTCGAGGAGTTGAAGTAACCTTGCCTGCCACCTCTCTTCTTCCCCGCTCTGTGTCCTCTGTGTCTCTGTGGTTTTTCCCTCTTTTACTCAAAAGAACCACAGAGGCACAGAGAGCACAGAGGGAAGAAAAGAGAGAGAGTTCGTTGCCTCCCGTGAATTTTCATTGAATCGGAATTACCGTCCCATCTGCTCCATCCGCCGCACTGATTTGGCTCCATTATCGGTTGTCACCATTTCTTCATGCAGCCGGTAGCAGCGTTCGGCAATGCCATATTCTCGTAGCCGCTCGAACGCAATTCCAGTGTTGAAAATTAAATCGGGATAATTAATGGTGCTGCGGCGCATCCCCTCGATGCCGATCTGGGCTGCCGCGTTGTTCCACCCCAACCGCAGGCAGGCTTTCACCATATCGCTTTCGCTTGAGGGTGAGTATTGCTGGCGGAAAAAGCCATCAAAAAAACCATCAGGGCTAAAATTCGCCAGGATTGACTTCATCTGTTCCTTGCTCCGTTGCGGGCCGGTGGAGTACAAATCGCGCTCGGTAATCGTCGGAATCTGGGGAGCATATCCCTGCTTCAAAAATACCACAGCCACTTGGTCAAGATAGACAAGCCTCCAATCGGGACGGCTTTGGAAAAAGCGAAGCCACGGTGGCTCGTTTTTATGCGGAAATGAAATAATCACCGGGTGATATTGCTCAATCAACGCCAGCTTGCCAGTGTCGGTTGCCATGCGCAGATATTCGGCAAAAAACTTCTCGCCGATTACCTCATTTCTTGCATCAATAAAAATTGGCTGGCGGAGTTTCCACATGAAAATCCCGCCAAAATTTATCTGATTCAAAATGCGGCCATCAAGGTTGTTGCTGCGGATAAATTCGGCAGCTTTAATCGGCATTTTGTTGTCGGCAAAGTGATAGCCGAACGTCCCCAGCCCACGCCACGCCACCCAATAATCGTTGGTGATGACACGGACGCAGGTTGCAACGCACAGCACACCAACAGCGGCCAAGCTCCAACGTGTGGCGGTTGTGGTTGCAGTGTTGGTCGGCGCATTATTTTCACTGACAGTATCACCTCCATTTTTCTTCACCAACGAAGCAAACCCAGCCGCCACAATCGGTGCAATCGCCACCACGAAATAGCCGATATTCTTGAAGGCCGACAGAAGAACGAAGGTGAAAAAAATAAAAAGCAGGATTTCGTGCCAGCGCACGCCGCCGCGTATCCACCGAATCAGCAACCCGGTTGCCGTCAGCAGAATAAAAAGATGAAAGAAAAAGGCTGGCTGAAACAGGATAAAACCTCCATCCAGCGTGTACCAGACAAAGGTGAAACCTGAAAATGGCGACATATATTCGCCGATCATATCCTTGTATAAATTCCCCGACTGTAAAAAGCCGAATTGCTCCAGCGGCAGAAGCACCGCGCCTTTGTAGAAATAGGGGTTGACAAAACAAGCCGCCACCGCAATCGCCGACCATTTCAGCAGATTGACATCTATTTTTCGGTGCTGCAAGCTATCGCCAACGAAATAGCAGAAAAAGACGATCCACCCAAGAATAAACAGGGCGTGGGTATTGACCCACAGAAGCATAATCACGGCAATTGGCCACAGCGAGGCCGAGCGGTTGCTGCGGTAGCGTTCCAGAAAAAAGAGCAGGAGGTTCAGGAATATCCAACTAAAAATGTGAGGTCGGATAAAAAAGAAATAGCTGCACGTCATCACGGCCACGAAGAGCACCGGCACAACGTAGCTGTTGCGCAACGGGGTCAGCTGGGCCGTCCGGCGGAACAGCAAAAAAACGCTGGCCCCCACCGCAAGCGCGTTCAGCAGAACCATGCCAAATTCGCCGCCGGCGTAATTGGAAATTGCCAGCACCACTTGGTACAGCCAATACATATCAATATACGGGCGGTCGGTGATGGTGTAGGTGAAGGTGTCATTTCCGGGAAACCGCATATTCTGCAGAATCCACTCACCCGCCTTCAGATGAAACCCAATATCTAAATCGCGAATTTCCTGGAACGCCAGCATCATGGCCATCACCGCCATTATCGCAAGTATCCACCACACTCCTTTCCCCCAATCGCCGGTCAATAATCCAGAAATTTCACTGCTGTTGTTGGCAGCAACGGTGTGCTGCGGTTCTTGCTGTTCATTCAACATCGCGCAAATGCCTTTTATTGGTCAAGCAGGTTATTGGTGTCGGCATTTTCCTCATGCTGTGTTTCGGGAGGAGCCTGGGTTGTGGATTGTTCGGGGATCGCCCCACGCTGCTGGCGCGTGGCCATCTGCTGGCAGTATTGAATTTTCCTTGCCGATTCGGTTGTTGGGTTTGCGGTGTGATATCGGCGGTAGCAATAAATCGCACGCTCCCAATCGCCACGCAGGCGGAAGGCTTCGGCAAGATTGTAGTACATCTCGGGAACATCCACAGTGCTGCGGCGCAACCCTTCCACACCGTAGCGGATTGCTGGTTCAATCCACCGCATTGCCAGCATCCCACCAACCATATCCATCTCCTCGTTCGGGAAATACTGCGGCGTGAAGAATCCACTGAAAAAATTAGAATGCTTCGGCTGGTAGATGATCTCATCAATCTGCCGCAACGAACGCGCTGGTGCGCCGCTGGCCGCTTTGTTGGAATCGAGCGTGGGGATTTGTGGCGCGTAATCTTTTTTCAGGAATATCACCGAAATATCATCCAGATAGACTAACCGCCAATCGGGTGAGGTACGCAAGTAGCGTAACCATGTTTTCTCCTCGACACGGCGCGGGAAGGCAATGATTTCCGGGTTGTATTTTCGCAGAATTGCTTCGCGCCCTTTTGGGGTACGGAATGAGGTGAACTCCTTGAAAAATTCCTCGCCGATCACTTCGTTTCTGGCATCAATAAACACTTTTTGCGGGAGCATGTGCATGTAAATTCCCCCAAAATTAATATGGTTGAACAGCCGCCCCGTCAGGCCATTATCGCGCAGGAACTGGGCCGAGCGCATCGGCATATTGTTGGTGCTGTAGCGGTAGCCGGTAATATCGCGCGAACGCCAGCCGATGTAGTAGGCGTTGGTGGCAACGCGCATGGAAGCAAGCACCGTCACAACGATCATCCCAACGCTTCCCCACAGCAGCATTTTCTCCGAAGTAAGCGCGGTTGGCAAGGCATCGCGAAGCCGGTTTCCGGCGGGGGTGATGCGGTCGCGGTGGCGGTAGAATAATGCGCCAATTCCATGAACCACCATCGGCATCAGGGCCATCAAAAAGTAGCCGATATTTTTGAAGGCGGAAGCCATCAGGTAGCTGAAAATCACCACCAACAGGATTTCGTGAATTTTGATGATTTTCTCTTTCAACAGCCGAACTCCAACGGCAACCAGTGTCAGCAGCAAAAACAGGTGGAAAAAGAAATTCGGTTGGAACAGCACAAGCCCACCATTCAGCCAATACATTCCGGTGAAAGCGCGACCTTTGAACGGCGAGGCATATTCGCTAATCATTTTTTTGAACAGGTTCCCCCCCTGCAAAAAACCAAATTGCTCCAGCGGCAGCAAGAAGCAATGGTAGGTGTAGGGGTTCAGCAAGCAGATCATCACACCGATAGCACACCATTTCAGAAGGTTCATATCTACCTTCCGTTGCTCGATGGAAATGCCCACGAAATAGCAGAAAAAGGCAACCCAACCGAGCACAAAAATCGTGTGCATATTCACCCACAGCAGCATAATGACCGGAAGCGGCCAGAGCTTTGTGGAGCGGTCGCGGTAGTAATTTTCCAGCACCAGCAGAATAAGGTTCAGGAACAGGAAGGAGAAAATATGGGGGCGGATGCCGAAGTGGTAGCTGGTTGCAAAAATGCCAACGAACATCACCATGCCGAAACTAAATTGGCGGATGGAGCCAAGCTGCTGCGTCCGCTTGATAACCAGCCAGAAATTCAGCGCCACCAACAGGGCGTTGATGGCCACAATCAGGAACTCGCCACCGATGGAGTTGATGACGGAAAGCACCACCTGGTAGCCCCAATACATATCAATATAGGGGCGGTCGTTGATGGTGTAGGTGAAGACATCGTTGCCGGGCCAGCGGAAATTTTGCAGCATCCAATCGCCGGCCTTCAGGTGGAAGCCGGTGTCAAGGTCGCGGATTTCGCGGAAGGCCAGCGTGAACGCCAACGCCAGCAGCAACGCAATCAGCACCTGCTGGGCAGTGGTGGCCGAACGGAGCGTTTCGGTGAGAGAAGGCTTGGTAGATGATTGATCGGGCGCGAGCGGAAGTTCCTGGTGCATCAAGGGAAGGGAATTGGTACTTGAGTGATGAGTAAATCACGACAACAAGATAACACACCGTGCAGATTCGGGCGCGGCAAGGGGGTGGAGCGGAATTGATAATTGAAAACGAGATGCTTCGATGGGAGCAGCTGGAACGGGGGAAATTTGGGGTACATCACCCCGAGGCATTCCTCTCTTTTTTACCCCCAAAAACAGCGAAAGCCTGCTGTTGCAGGCTTTCTGGAGTCGGCGTGGCGGGATTTGAACCCACGACCCCCACTACCCCAAAGTGGTGCGCTACCGGGCTGCGCTACACGCCGAATATGTTGTTTGCTGGTGCTTCTGTTCTGCTTGTTTTTCCCCCACCACTGTTGCCCCGTCAGGTTGCTACTGTTTTCTGGGCTGGCGCGGCATCCAGCGCGTTCAGTATTTCCACCAGTGCCCCACGGATTGCCCGCAAGTCGCGGCGGACATCACCAGAAATTGGGCCAGAAACCGGGCCGGTGGAGTTGGCTGGGATTGCCGGGGCTTCATCGGTTGCCAAGTCCGTGGCTGGGTTGGGTGCTGGCTCGGTTCCTGGGATTGTGAACTCTGCCGTTTCGCCGTCGGCGGTTGGTGCCAAAATCGCCTCAAGGTCCATCGTCTCCAAAATCTGCCGCGCCCCTTCGATAGTGTAGCGATGCTCGCGGGTCAGCTTTTTGATGAGCTTCACCAACTCAATTTCTTTGTTGGTATAAACCCGATTCCCCGCACGGTTTTTCTGCGGGCGCAGCTGCTCGAACTCCGACTCCCAATAGCGAAGGACGTACTGCTCCAATCCCACCATCTTGCTGACCTCACTGATGGAATAGTAGAGTTTTTTTATCTGGAAGTCCTTCATTGTTGATAACCTCGCCGCTGATTCGGAACAAGCGGGGCGCAACATAGTGAATGAGCGGTGGCGGTGCAAGAGTTCGTAGAAAATTGGGCGGGTGTCCTCGCACACTGTCACAGTGGCGGCCAACGCGAAGAGTGAAGAGTGAAGAGTGAAATGGAATCAAAGCCAAGAACTGACCAATGACCAATGACCAATGACCAATGACTAATGACCAATGACCAATGACCAATGACTAATGACTAATGACCACACCGCGAATCCAGCCCTCCGCTCATGCTGAGCCCCGTCGAAGTATGAGCGGAGCCTCCGAACTCGCGTCGTCACTGCCTTCCCCTCCCGATCTCCGACACCCGCCCCCCCGAACTCCCTCCGGTTTTTTGTTTAGATTCGGACATTCTCTTCAAGAACCAACTCTATTTCATGCCCTCCCCTCCCATCTTCCTCACTGGCCAGTGGCGGCATTTGGTGATGCTGAATTATCTGGTTGATCCGGCAACACTCCTTCCGCTGGTTCCACATGGGACCGAGCTTGATGCTTGGAACGGACGAACCTACATCAGCATGGTCGGCTTCCTGTTTTTGGGGACCAAAGTGATGGGGCTGCCGATCCCCTTCCACCGAAATTTTGAGGAGGTGAACCTACGGTTCTACGTTCGCCGTGTGGTTGGCGGGGAGACCCGGCGGGGTGTGGTGTTTATCAAGGAGATTGTTCCGCGCTGGGCGATTGCCGCCGCCGCACGGTTGCTCTACAACGAACGATACGTGGCACTGCCAATGCGAAACCGATTGCAGCTGAATGGCGACGCGGTGGCAATCAACGGAAGCATTGAGTACGGGTGGAAACTGAACGGCAACTGGAACAGCATCACCGCGCAAACCAGCGGCGCGCCGCAGCCGATTGCCGAGGGATCGGAGGAAGAGTTCATTACCGAACACTACTGGGGATACGCACGCCAACGCGACGGAGGAACCGTGGAGTACCAAGTGGAACACCCCCGCTGGAGGGTGCGGAGCTGCGCAACCGCCCAACTGGTTTGTGATGCCGCACAGCTGTACGGAGCGGAGTTTGCCCCGGCACTGAGCACCCCACCGCTATCGGCATTCATGGCCGAAGGCTCGGAAATTATCGTCAGGAAAGGAGTACGAATCGGATGATTCACCAGGACGGAAAACACCACTTGCTGTTCGATGGCGATTGCGGAATCTGCACGTGGATAGCAACCAACATCTGCCCAAAAATTGACCGCAAAGGGGCGTACCGGATCGAGCCATATTTCCAGCACAGCGAAGAAGCGTTGAAGCAGTACGGCATCAGCTATGAAGATTGCGCCAAGCGGTTGTATGTCATCACCAAATCGGGGAAACACTACGGCGGGGCGTTTGGGGTGAACTGGTTCCTACTCAGCCTGCCGCCGTGGACGCTGTTGGCACTGCCGTTTATCTTGCTTCCGCCGTTGCTGTTGTTGGAAATTCTTGCCTACAAATTGGTGGCCGTCAACCGCCACCACATCTCGCGCTGGTTTGGGCTAACCGCCTGCAAACTGCGCTAAGTTGGAAGTTCCTACTCGGTATCTTCCGCTCCCGCCCCCTCATCTTCTTCGTCGCCAATCTCAAGCTCCATCTCGGCCCGTGGCGGAAGCCCTTTCAGCAGCATGATGATGAACCCGGCATTGCGGCGAAGCTCACCTTCGGTGCCGTCGTTGCGGATGACGAAATCGGCCATCTCCACTTTTTTTGCGGCTGGGATTTGGGCTGCGTCGCGGCGTTGAATTTCTTCCACCGGAACTCCATCGCGGCTGGCGGCGCGTTGGTAGCGGATTTCCGGTTTGGCATCCACCACCACAATGTAATCGAACCGTTCCTGGCCTCCGCTTTCGTAAATCAACGCGGCTTCGCAGGCAACAACCCGTTTCCCGGCGTTGGCCAGCGCAACCGCGCGGCGGCCTTGTTCGGCAATGGTTCGCGGGTGAACCAGCGCGTTCATTGCCGCTAATTGGTCGGGGTTGTTGAATATCTGCTGGGCAATCCAAGTTCGGTTCAGCTGGCCATCAACGTAGGCTTGCTGGCCGAACTGCTGGGTGATCGCTTTGCGCAATTCTGGATCGTTGTTCATCAGCTCCTTTGCGATTGCATCGGCCTGAAGCACTGGGATTCCCTCGGCCTCCATCATCTTCCCCACCGCCGATTTCCCCGACCCAATCGAGCCAGTAAGCCCCACCAACACGTACGGGGCGTTGGCCAGTGGCTTGGTGTACTTCTGCGAAGTTTGTTGCTTCATCTATTTCTGGAATTATGCTACGTTGAACGGCGGCAAACATAGCGATGACAGAGCCAGCTATCGCCGAAAATTTTCAGCATTCTGGTAATCCCCGGTTGCCGCAAACTCCAGTTTTTCCCATTCTTCATTCGACATTCGACATTCCAACATTCCCATGATCTATCTTGACAACCACGCCACAACCCCCGTAGATCCGCAAGTTCTGGCGGCAATGCTCCCCTGGTTTACCGAGCAGTTTGGAAACGCTGCAAGCCACACCCACCCCTACGGTTGGGCTGCCGATTCGGCGGTGAAGCAGGCGCGCCAGCGGATTGCCGAAGCAATCGGTGCCGAGCCGATGGAGGTGGTGTTCACATCGGGGGCGACGGAGTCGGATAACCTTGCAATCAAAGGGGTTGCCCAGGCGTATGCTGGGGTCGGGAATCACATCATCACCGCCGCAACCGAACACAACGCCGTGTTGGATACCTGCCGCTATCTGGAACAACATGGGGTTGCCGTCACTTACTTGCCGGTTGATGCCGAAGGATTTATCAACCTTGATGAGCTTCAAGCAGCATTCACCAGCCGCACGGTGCTGGTCAGCATCATGAACGGGAATAACGAGGTGGGAACGATTCAGCCGGTTCGCCAGATTGGCGAACTCTGCCGACAGCGGCGCGTGCTGTTCCACACTGATGCGGCCCAAACGCTCGGGAAAATTCCGTTCAATGTTGATGATCTGAACCTGGACCTTGCCTCCTTCAGCGCCCACAAAATGTACGGCCCAAAAGGGTGTGGCGCGTTGTTCGTCCGCCGCCGGAAACCACGGGTTCACCTGGCCCCGCAACTGCATGGCGGCGGGCATGAACGTGGGTTCCGTTCTGGCACGTTGAACGTGCCGGGAATTGTTGGCTTTGCCGAAGCTGTCGGGCTTGCAACGGAGGCGTTGGCAACCGAGCATGCCACAACGCAAGCCTTGCGCGATCTTCTGCTGACACTCCTTTCTGAACAAGTCCCTGGGCTTCGGATCAACGGCCCCGACCCACGCATCCATCCCGCATTGCGCCTTCCCGGAAACCTCAATCTCTCCTTCCCCACCATCGAAGCCGCCGCGTTGATTGGTGCGGCGCGTGGGGTGGCGTTTTCAACTGGCTCGGCATGCAGTTCGGAGCAACCGGAGCCAAGCCACGTGCTGCAAGCGATGGGGCTGACCGAGCGTGAGTTGCGGTCGTCGGTGCGGTTTGGGGTTGGGCGGTTCAACACCCGCCAGCAGATTCTTGAGGCGGCCCAGATATTGATTCAAGCAACGAAGCGTTCCACCGTTGCCTAACCAACGTGCTTCCCCTATTTTGCCACGGCTATGAACCGAAGATCATTTCTCACGGGGTTGCATCGAACTTCCCAGCCTGCGGGAAGTGAACTTGCGGCTTCCCCACCAAGCCTTGCTCCATTTTCCGGCACTTGGAACCGCACAACCGCTGCGCACTTGCTGCGGCGTGCAATCCTTGCGCCCACGGTGCAGGAGCTTCAGTCGGCAACGGCTTCAACAATGAGTGCTGTTGTGGATCAGCTTCTGACCCCGGCCCCGCCGGCTGGCCCGCCACGGTTTGTGAACGAGTGGCTGAAGGCAAGCATCATCCCCTGGAATTTTACGGGGGTCAATCCCGGCGTGTTCTACAACGAGCTGCGCCGCTGGTGGTGCGGGCTGATGCTGAACGGCGGAATCAGCCTAACCGAGCGGATGACCCTTTTTTGGCACAACCACTTTGCCACCAACGAAGGCGCGGTGCAGGATGGACGGTTTGTGTACAACCACAACCAGCTTCTGCGGCAACACTCGCTGGGAAATTTCAAGCAGTTGGTTCGGCTTGTCACGATTGACAAAGCCATGCTCGATTTTCTGGATGGACGCTACAACAAAAGCGATTACCGGCTTCAGGAAAACTACGCCCGCGAGCTTCAAGAGCTGTTCACCATTGGCATTGCCGACAACAACGGCAACCCCAACTACACCCAGCAAGACGTTGTGGAGGCCGCACGCGCACTCACCGGCTGGGATTGGCTTGGCGACCACAACGCGGGGGTTCTCTGCAACATCCTTACCGGCCACGACATCAAGGATAAAACCATCTATGGCAAAACCATCAAGGGGAGCACCGAGGGGGCGCCGGAACTTGCGGCACTGCTGGATATTATTTTCGAGAAAGAGGAAACCGCACGCTACGTGATCCGCAAACTCTACCGTTTTTTTGTTTATACCGATTCCCCGCTCACCCCCGTCGCGCCAATCAGCAGTGAGGTTGAGGAGAACATTATTGCACCGTTAGCGGCGGGGTTCCGGCAAAGCGGGTGGGAGATTTCCACGGTGCTGCGGACGCTGCTTTCCAGCGAACATTTCTACGATTCGGAGATTATCGCTGCCCAGATAAAAAGCCCGGTAGATCACCTTGTTGGAACGCCCCGCGCTTTGCGAACAGCGGCCATCACCGGCGAGCCATTCGATTTCCTGATGCAGACAATCCAGATGCGGGCAACCCGGTTGGGGATGGAGTTGTTCGCCCCGCCCGGCGTGCAAGGCTGGCAATTCTACCGCCCCTGGATCAGCACCAGCACCCTTCCGCAACGCCGCGCCGACACCGACGCGCTGATTGATGGAACCAACGTGAGCATCGTGGATATGCTCAACCCAATTTTCACCGGCCCGATGTACCGCAACGGCCAAACCAAGCTGAACGCCCTGGCCTACGCCAAGCAGTTCCCCAGCTTTGCCGACGACCCCGAGCAATTGGCTGCCGACGTTGCCGAGCATCTGCTGGCCTACCCGGCATCGCAAAAAACGTTGGGGAAATTCCGCGATGCGTTGCTGCAAGGGCAGCCCGCGTACGAGTGGGCGGGGGCATCCGAGCAGGTGAAAGAAACAAGGATTCGTGCGCTTCTGAAAAGCATCATGCGAACCCCGAATTATCAACTGATGTAAAACTGCTGTAACCGCAAGGCTTCCTGATGAAACGCCGTTCCTTCCTGAAATCCGCCGGCGCAGCCGCCACGCTACCGCTGGCGTTGAACGGGCTGCAATTCACCCTGCTTGCCCGCACCCCGCAGGTGGAACACCTGATTCGCATGGCCGCCGGAAGCGACAAAGCGTTGGTGATTATCCAACTGGAAGGGGGCAACGACGGCCTGAACACCGTTGTTCCGGTGGAAGACAGCAACTACTACACCTTCCGCCCCAGCATCGGAATTGCCAAAGAAACCGCGCTGCCGCTGGATGGCAACCCACTGCTTCGGCTTCACCCCGCAATGACCGGAATGCAGCGGATGTTCAACGATGGCCTGTTGGCAATCCTTGACAACGTTGGCTACCAGCGGAACTCCTTCAGCCACTTTGAGGGGACCGAAAATTGGAACACCGCCTCCATCGCCGACTTCAGCCAGCGACTGCAAACCGGGTGGGTCGGAAGGTTTTTGAAAGAAGAATTTCCCGGCTATCCAGAAATTTTGCCGGAAGACCCTCCGGCGGTGCAGATCAGCGCGGCGGTTAGCTCCATATTTTCCAGCAGCAGCGGCTCGATGGCGATTTCGCTGACCGACCCAGCGGAGTTTTACGCACTGGTCAACGGCGGCCCGGCGGCAGTTGATGAGCAAGAGCCAGATACGAAATCGGGGCGTGAGTTCAACTACATCGCCTTGATTGGAAACCAGGCGTTGGATTACTCGGAGTCCATCCGGCGCGCAGCGGAAAAGGCGACCAACAAGGCCACCTACCCAACCGAAAGCGCGTTGGCGGCATCGCTGGGGATTATTGCCCGGCTGATTGCTGGCGGATTGCAAACCCGCGTCTTCATGGTGAAACTTGGCGGGTTCGACACCCACGCCAACCAACTTGCGCGCCAGGCAGAGTTGCTGAAAGAACTGAGCGAAGCGGTTGCAGCTTTCACCCAAGATTTGCAGCAGCTTGGAATTATTCACCGTGTGGTGGGAATGACGTACAGCGAATTTGGCCGCCGCGTGCGCGAAAACGGCGGCGGAACCGACCACGGCACTGCATCGGCACATTTTGTTTTTGGTGGGTTGGTTGCTGGCGGGAATATCCACGGCGGGCTTCCAAACCTGGCCGATTTAGCTGGCGGCACAAACCTGAAACACGCAATCAATTTCCCCTGCTACTACGCCTCGGTGATCGGCCCGCTGTTCAACATCCCGCCAAGCAGCTTGGCCAAAATTTTCCCGCTTGGTTTATGCGACACCCTGATCCCGCTGTACAGCCAACAACCAACGGGAGTTGAAGAAATTTCAAACCAAGAAATTCCTGCAACAATGGATTTGCAGTAAATCTGAAAATTTCAACAAAATACCAGAACAACAACCGCATGATGAAGCAATTTCACCTCGCCCTATTTCTGAGCCTGCTGTACTTGCTGCCAACGGCAATGGCCGTTGGGCAGACGAATGAGGAAAAAGCGCGCCAGCATTACAACAACGGCATTGAAAAAATAAACAGCCATGATATCAACGGCGCAATTCAGGATTTCACAAAAGCGATTGCGGAGGATCCAAAATTTGCCGAGGCATACGCCAATCGTGGAATACTTTACTACCAGAACCAAAACGCGAAGGATGCTTTTTCGGATTTATCAAAATCCATCCAGCTGAAGCAAGATATTCCACAAGCATTTTTTGGGCGCGCCGGAATTTATTTCGACCGTGAGCAATTCGACAGCGCAATTGCTGATTACACCAAAGCGATTGCACTTAGCCCAGAGCTTGCCACGGCCTACAACAACCGTAGCTATGCTCGATTTAAAAACGGTGATATGGCCGGTGCCGAATCCGACGCGACAAAAGCGATTCAGATCACCCCAAATTTTGCCAACGCCTACAACAACCGGAGCAATATCCGGGGGGCAAAAGGGGATATTCCAGGAGCAATCGCCGATATTGACAGCGCGATTGCTATCGAGCCAACAGTATCCGAGTCATATTTGATGCGGGGCGTTTTGCGGAACAGAGCTGGCAACGTGGAAGGTGCGTTGGCCGATTTCACAAAGGCGATTGAACTGAACCCAAGCAACCTTACTGCTTACAGCAACCGTGCCGCCATACGCTCGATGAAAGGCGACCAGAATGGCGCGATTGCTGATTTAACCAAAGCAATCGAACTAAAAGGGAAGGATGCGATTGCCTACTACAACCGTGGAATTTCACGGATGAACAACAACGAATACAACAGCGCGATTGCCGATTTCAGCAAGGCGATAGAGGTTAATCCACGATTTTTTGAAGCACTGTCCGCCCGTGGAGGCGCGTATGCACAAATGAAAAATTCCGACAGCGCGATTCTTGATTTTAACAAGGCTATTTCTCTTCAACCAAAAAATGCAGAACTCTATTTCTACCGGGGAACAGAGTATGTCGGAAAAGGGAAACTTGACAACGCGCTTGCCGATTTCGATAAAGCTATTTCGCTGAAGCCGGCATTTGCCCAAGCGTACTACAACCGTGGTGTGGTAAAACAGCAGAAAGGGGATGCAAAAGGGGCCGATGCTGATTGCGAAAAAGCGAAATCGCTGGATGCCAGTATAAAATGCGATTAGCCCCATGAGTGATGATGATTGCCCGATAAGCGCTACTATCAACTACGCAATTAGAATACTTTTCTCGGGGTTTCAAACACAACCAACATAAACCATCATGAACTCACCAGAACTTCTTGAAACCGCGCTGGCCAATGGCCATGCAACGGAGACTGCCGATGGGCTGACGTACATGTCTGGCTTCGGAAACGAGTTCGCTACCGAAGCCTTGCCCGGCGCACTCCCTGTTGGCCGGAACTCACCGCAACGCCCCCCCTACGGGTTGTATGCCGAGCAGATCAGCGGCACACCGTTCACCGCACCGCGTGGCCAGAACAAACGGAATTGGTTTTACCGCATTCGCCCTTCGGTGGTGCATAAACCGTACCGCCAAATTGACCCGCGACTGATGCGCAGCACACCGTTCAGCGAGGTCCCGATTACGCCAAGCCAGCTACGGTGGGATCCGCTGCCGATGCCAACCGAACCGACCGATTTTGTTGATGGAATCGTCACCATGGCCGGCAATGGCGATGCCGCCATGCACTCCGGCGTTGGCATTCACCTGTACGCTTGCAACCGTTCGATGGAGGATCGTTTTTTCTACAATGCCGACGGCGAAATGCTAATTGTTCCGCAAGCAGGGCGGCTGACGCTGCGGACTGAGTGCGGGGTGATTGAGGTTGGCCCGTGCGAGATTGCAGCGATTCCACGCGGGATTAAATTCCGCGTTGAGCTTCCCGATGGCGAAGCGCGCGGATATATCTGCGAGAATTACGGGACCATGTTCCGCATCCCCGATTTGGGGCCGATTGGCGCGAACGGGCTTGCATATCCGCGTGATTTTATCACCCCGGTTGCGGCCTACGAAGAACGGGAAGGGGAATTTGAGATGGTGGCAAAATTCCAAGGTGGAATGTGGGCCGCAGACATTGGCCACTCGCCGTTGGATGTTGTTGCATGGCACGGAAATTACGCGCCGTACAAATATGATCTGCGCCGATTTAACGTTATCAACACCGTCAGTTTCGACCACCCCGACCCTTCGATTTTCACGGTGCTGACAGCTCCTTCGGAAATTCCAGGAACCGCAAACTGCGACTTTGCGATTTTCCCGCCACGCTGGATGGTGGCCGAAAACACCTTCCGTCCACCCTGGTTCCACCGCAATTTTATGAACGAATTTATGGGGCTGATTTATGGAGAATATGACGCAAAAGCCGAAGGATTTCTTCCTGGCGGATGCAGCCTGCATAATTGCATGTCGGGACACGGCCCCGACGCGGCCACGTATGAGAAAATGACCACTGCCGAGCTGAAACCAGCAAAAATTGAGGGGACAATGGCGTTTATGTTCGAGACACGTTTCGTCTGCCGGCCAACAAAATTTGCGATGGAGAGCGACCTGTGGCAGGGGAATTATTTTGAGGTTTGGCAAGGACTGGGGAAAACGTTCAACCCGAACGCGCGGTAGGTTGCTGCAGGTAGAGTTGGAATAAAAAAAAAGAGCGGCACAACTTGATTGTTGTGCCGCTTGTTTTTTTTTGAATACTCCGCTACCGGTTGAGCCTTACCGTGAGCTAACGGTGATGGTGCTTTGCACGGCTATCGGAACATTTTTCAGCATATCGGGGATATTTTCTCCGCTGATGCTCATCGTGCCGAACAGGTTTTGTTTCAGCGATGAAGTGTCCACCCAGCCATTCTCCACATTCACCTTCATTGTCCCTTTTTGTGTGCCGGAAAGATTGTAGTTCATCTCCATCCCCATCATCTCCATTGGTTTTGCGTTGGCGTTGTTGGCCACGGTGGATTGCACGCCAAGTTCGGCCACGCCGTTGGTGATATTTTTCAGGGTGTAGGTGGTGCTTACCGTCATCGGCATCCCGATTGCTACCTCCATTGTTTGCTTCCATGAATCGCCAACCTTCACCGGCGTTGCTGGATAGATGTTCATGGACCGCTCAATCGTTTCGGCCATTGCTTCGTTGCTGATCATTTTCTTCAGCGATTGCTCTATCGCTGCTTTCTGTGCGGGTTCCTGCGTTCCCATTCCATTCACGATTTTCGCCATTAATTCATCAACACCGGTGATGCTTTCCACCTTTCCCGCTTTTGTTAGCTTCATCGTGAACTGTGCGCCCAGCATTGCTTTGTATGCCTCGGTTCCCGGGGCGGATTCGCCGGTGTCGGGGTTGGCGGAGTTGAACTCTGTTTCCCCCATCGGGGTGACGCTTCGGATCACAACGGAGTCGTAGGTCATGTTGATGGTGGCGGTTCCGGCGGCATCAACGCTTTGTACTTCGTAGCGGTAGCCCATCCCCATCATCTGCTTGACAACAATTTTTTGCCCGGATATATCCTGCGTGATATCCTGGTCGGTGGACATCCACATCCGGTAGGTTTTCCCTGGCTTCAGTTGCAGCTTCAGCTCAATAGCGGCGGCGGGCTTGGTTTTGCTTTTCCCTTTTTGTGCGAATGCGGCCGGGGCGAAAAGCAGAGCGGCCAGAAGCAGATAGAGTGTTGGTTTGATTCGTTGCATCGTATGCTCTGTTGAATGTTTGATTGTTTGATTGTTTGCGTGATCGGTTCCGTGAATGGACTGCGCTTGTTGTTTGCGAGCGAATATACGCGATTGAGGAAGCAACCACACTCCACCGGGAACCATCCCCTTGCTGAAGTCTCTTTGCCGATGCTGAAATTGGTGCGTTGGAATATCTCCACTACTCTATTTTTGCCGCCGGAACAACGCTGCTCTTCCAATTTTTCCCAAACCTTCTCTTCCATGCTGCTACTCTGGAACACTGCTGGCCGCACGTTGAAGTTCTTCGTTTGCTGCTTGATGCTGCTGTTGGTTGGCCAACGGCTAACCGCACAGCCCGATCATCCCCCCGCCCCGCCCCCGCCCGACAGCACAGATGCCGGAACAACACTTCTTACCCCCCATCCGATTCCATCGGGTGAGCTTCGCACGGCGGTTGGGGGAACCATCACCATCCTTCCGCGCATCGTGGTCGAAGAAGAGTTGCGGCAAGTGCCGATGCTGAACCTTGAGCTTCGATACGGCCTTCCACTCGGCTTTGCGGGGACCGGACGGTTTAGCAGTAACGTCATCACCAACCTTGCTTCGGTTGGAGCCGAGTGGCGCGGACGGCTGGGGAGATTTTCCGCAAGCGCGGGCTACTCGGTAGCGTACTGGTACGGGTTTGCGGCGTTCGAAGGGTTTGCGGTGGATGCGCAAAGCTGGCTGACCTTTCCGGCAGTTAGCGCGGGGTTTGACTTTGATGATTTCCACCTGAGCGGGCGTGCCGAACTTCAGTTCGTCACCTCGCGAAGTTCGGCCACCGAAGGGATCGAAACGGGGTCCGACCGGAATGCGTTGGGGGGATATGCCTTCACTGCCGCAATCGAGCAACCGTTCTGGGGCGCGACCAGCGCGATTATTGGGTTGAAGGTCTATTACTCCCGCTCGATGTATCAATCGTGGCTGGCGTTCAGCACGTTCAACGAATTTTTATTCTATCCTGAATTTCAGTTTGGGGTGATCCTATGAGCCGTTTCTGCTTCCGATTCCACCTCCGATTTCTGCCGTTGTTGCTGTTGCTGGTGGTCGGTTCTTGCAGCACAGATTTCAATCCAACGATCCCCCAATTCTCCGACACCGAATCGCTGTTGGGGGGTGGCAAGCCAATTCCCAAACAGTCCTTTGCGTGGATGAACGGCATCTATCTGGTTCGCAACGGCAGCGATCAGTTTGGCGATACCGTGGTGTTACGTTGGGGGGGGAACAGTCCCTCCATTTTCTGCGGAAAAAACTCCGCCTTTTTCATCCTTGAAGCGCGCAGTTTGGGGGATACGATCGTGTTTGAAGGATACTGGCGGTATGCCTACCAGCAGGAAACCGGGCGCGTCCGGCTGTTCATTGCTCCGAACGAAGGGGGACATCAGATCAGCACTGGTTCGGATCAACCGTCGGCAATCACTATTCGTGGAGCATCGGGGGGAGTTGATGGAAACCTTCACCACCAGATTGTGATGGAACGGATACGCCCAATCAGGCAGGCAATCAAGAATTTCTGGATACTGGGCCACCGTGGCGGCGGGCGAAACAGCGACCTTCATCCCGTCTCGGAAAACAGCCGCGAAATGATCCAGTTTGCCGAACGGTTGGGGTGTAACGGGGTTGAAATTGACGTGCGGCTTACCAGCGATGGAGTGCCAATTTTATACCACGATGAAAAGCTGAACACCCGTTTGGTTCGTGGCGATTACATGGTGGGGGCCATCAGCAATTACGCATTCTGGCAACTGCGGCGGTTCACAACGCTGATTCACGGTGAACAAATACCAACGCTTGAGGAAGCCCTAGAGACAGCCGTGACAAAAACCACTTTGAACTTTGTGTGGTTGGATATCAAATCCCCCGAAGTGATTCCGGCGATTATCCCGATGGTAGATTCGTTCAGGGTGAAGGCCACGCAGTTGGGGCGGAATATCGAGATTGTGATGGGGCTTCCGGAAGAAGATATCTACAACGCCTACCGGAATCTTCCCGAAGCAAACCGCCCGCCAGCACTCTGCGAACTTTCCACCCAGCAGACGAACGACATCAACGCCGCGGTTTGGGCACCGCGCTGGACGCTTGGGACGCAGAATGCCGCGGTGGCAACCATGCACAGCAACAACCGCCGTGCTTTTGTCTGGACGCTGGATAGCCCGATCTATATCCTGCAATTTCTGCGCGAAGGGAGCTTCGACGGAATCTTGACGAACTACCCAACAGTGGTCGCCTACATGTACTACGTGAAAGAGTAAGCCGCATGAAAAACTTCCTACCTCAACTCACCCGTTGTGGCTTGATCGTTGCCATGCTGATTGGCACAGCCAGCGGGTTGCTTGCACAGCCAAACGCCTACCGGGTTTCTGTTGATCTTACCGGCGGCTACGGCTTCCGAATCAGTAGCAGCCCACCACCCCAGCTTCCCGAACTTGAGGAAACCAGCGGCGGCGTTAGCGGCTCGCTTCGGGCATTGTGGTGCCCGGAACACCTGCTGCGTGTTGGTTTGGATATTAGCTATTTGCCAGTATCGGGAATGCGCGCCAAAAATGAAAACTCACGACAAGGTTCCGCAAATCTTTCACTTGTTTCCTGGCCAGTGATGGGGGTGGTTGCAATGGAGAAATATGGGATTGACCTGAGCGGCGGAATCGGGATGATCCTGCTGAAAGTCAGCGGAAAAGCAGCCAACGGTGAAGGAATCCAGAGCGACAGTTGGGAGATTGGATACATGTTCGGCGCAGGCTACACGTGGCAGTATTCCGAACGGTTGGGCGTTGGTGCCGAGGTGAAATTTATTGAGTTCACCGACCGCCCCATCGGCTCGGTGATTGCTGGGCTGCGGCTCCGGTGGGCGATGCTGAAGTATTAGTGAGGTGGTTCAACGAGAGTGAGTAATCGGCCAGACTCCACCTCTCTTTCTTCCCTCTGTGTTCTCTGTGTCTCTGTGGTTCTTCCTCTTCTTCGCTTCTGGTGAGAAACCACCTCTCTGTAACCCTTCGGCCAACTCCAGGGTCTTCTCTCGCGGGAACAATCCCTGCGTTGGTGTAGCTTCACCCTCGCCGAATGGTGCTATATTTCTCCCCAATTCCTTCCACAAACCTTCAACGACTGCGGCAAACCTTCCCAGTTCCAACCGCCTTGCATCTGAATGAACGATCACGTACCCTTTTCTCGCCTCCTTCTGTGTGCCTTCTTGCTGTTTGCCTTCCACCGCCCGGCGGCGGCGCAACCCGGGGAAGACAACCAATTTTGGGATGGAAATTTTAGCTGGAACGGCGTGGGGGGGCTTGTGCTTGCCATTGCCAATAACGCTTGCAACACCTACGTGGCGGGGCAATTCGCCAGCGAAATTGGGCAAACCAACTACGTGGCTGCCTGGAACAACGGAAGCTGGTCAATCCTGGGAAGCGGGGCCAACAGCAGCGCGAACGGCACAATCCTTGCGCTTGCGGCAAACGGAGTCGAGGTGTATGCTGGCGGGAACTTCACAACGATTGATGGCGTTGCCGCAGCCCGCATTGCCCGCTGGGATGGCGGCGGGTGGCTGCCACTATCGGGCGGGGTTAGTGGCGGGATTGCCACCACCATCAACTCCATCGTCGTCAACGGCAGCGATCTGTATGTTGGCGGGCGTTTCAGCAAGGCGGGTGACGTTGCCGCGCGGAACATCGCCCGCTACGATGCCCGCACTGGAACATGGCACCCGCTGGGGGATGGAGTAAACGGAACCGTCAATTCGATAGCCCTGCATGGCGATGAACTGTTCGTTGGCGGAAACTTCACCCAAGCCGGCGATCAGCCCGCTTCGATGGTGGCGCGCTGGCAACACTCAACCGGAAAATGGTCGGCAATGGGGAAAGGGATGGATCAAGAAGTCCGCGCACTGGCCTTGATTGGCGACGACCTGTATGCCGGCGGATTGTTCATCCGTGCCGACGACGAACTGATCTTCTACATCGCCCAATGGAACCTTCGGAACCCAGGCTGGCGCGCAGTTGCCGGCGGCGTGAACGACCGCGTGTACACCCTGGCCAACAACGGCTTCACACTCTACGCTGGCGGACGATTCACGGTGGCAGGAAACCGACCGGCCCGCTACATCGCCCAGTTAGGAACCAACGGAACATGGAGCCAAGTTGGCAACGGCGTGAACGACACCGTCTATGCCATTGCCCCCTGCGATGAACGAATCTGCGTTGGCGGCGCGTTCACCCTTGCCGACTCCACCCCGGTGGATTATCTGGCCGCATGGGATGGGAGCAGATGGAGTTCCTTCCGCAACACTGCCAACAACGGGACCAACGATCATATCTACGCCATTGCTCCGCTGGGGAACAACAATATCATTGCTGGCGGGCGATTCACGGTGGCGGGGAACCAAATGATAGGCTACATCGGCCAGTGGGACGGAACCGAATGGCAGCCCCTTACCACCGGGCTTGATGGCCCCGTCCATGCCGTGGTTGCCCGCGATGGACGTGTGTATGTTGGCGGCCAGTTCAACTACGCCGGAAATATCTACTCACCCAACGTGGCCTGGTTTGATGTTGCGACCCGAACGTGGCACGCAATCAACGGCGGCACAAACGGGACCGTCCACGCGCTGGCCACCGACGGGAAGGATTTGTACGTTGGCGGCCAGTTCAGCAATGCTGGCGGGGTGGCCGCCGCAAACATTGCCCGTTGGAACATCACGAACGGCAGCTGGTCGGCAATGGGGAACGGATTCAACAACACCGTGAACGCCCTTGCCGTTCGGGCGGCCGGCGAAGTGTATGCTGGCGGCCAATTCACCAACGCGGGGGGAATACCCGCAGCACACATTGCTGCTTGGAACGGAAACGACTGGAACCAAGTTGGCTCCGGATTCGACTCCACTGTTTATGCCCTCACGCTGTTTTTGGGCGACCTGTACGCTGGTGGAAATTTCCGCAGTTCGGGGGGGATGGTGGTGAACGGTGTGGCGCGGCTTGGCGGAACCGAGTGGCTTCCGATGGCCGGCGGCGTTACCGAAGGGGGTGTTGGAACCTCCGTCCGCGCGCTGGCACCAGGGCGTGGCGGGCTGTATGTTGGCGGTGAGTTCAGCCTTGCCGGCGGCCGCCCGGCCAACTACATCGCCATTTGGGACGGCGAAACGTGGACCACGCTGGGGACCGGAGTAAGCGGCTCGCTCCCGACAGTGTATGCCATTGGAGCAACCAACAACGCCTTGTATGTGGGGGGCGATTTCTCGATAGCAGGCTTCAAACCCAGCAACCACTTGGCCCGATGGACGCGGTTAGTTGGCCCAAGCGGAACCGCCGCCGAATCATCCGCAAAATTTTTCAGCATCACCCCAAATCCGGCATCGGGCCAAGCGTTGTTGCGGATGGAGACCCAGGCCGCAAGCAACGCCACTATCCGGCTGGTGAACTCTGCAGGCCAGGTTGCCGCCACCATCTTTGCTGGCGAACTCCCTTCCGGACCTCACACTCTTTCCCTCCCCCTTTCCCTCCTCCCTGCTGGCGTATATCTCTGCGTGGCCAACATTGGTGGTGAGGTTCGGACGGAGAAGATTGTGGTGGGGGAATGATTGGAGTGTCGAGTGTCGAATGCCGAGTGTCGAATGCCGAGTGTCGAATGGGGAAATTTTTACCGAACTCAGTCCCCCGCTCGTGCTTCGACATTCGCTCAGCATGAGCGGAGGACAGGATTCGGTGGTGGATGCAGACGGATTTCTCCGGAACTCAACTCTATCACGGTCATCGCGAGGAGTCTTCGACGAAGCGATCTCGCGCGTTTCTGGGATGGCATCGGACACAATGCTCGGCGCCGACCCGTCGGGGCGATGACGATACTTCGCTGTTCGGTGGCTCGGCTCATACTTCGACGGGGCTTAGCATGAGCGGAGGGCGGCGTTTGGTAAACGGAATTTGGCATTCTTCATTCGACATTCGACATTCAACATTCGACATTTCCATCATGCCCATGCGTTTCCTTCTTCACATCCTTCTGTTCATTGGTGGCGCGGCTTCGTTGCTGGCGCAGGGCGGGGCCGTTCGTTCTGCCCAGGCCCGCCCGTTAGGTGAGTTGCTTCGGGAGGATGGCTCGCTGAATCTTTCCACTCAGTTTCGTGGCCAGCTTGACCCCGCCGGCTGGCAACTCACCCTTGCCCCCGACGGCTCTCCCCGTTTCCAAAAATCCAACTCCTCCCTTCTGGCTGCGCACCCCGATGATGTGTATTGGGACGAACGCTTCAATATCGGCGGGGCCGGCGGCGCAATCTACACGGTGGCGATTAGCGGTTGCGATGATATTTACATCGGCGGGCGGTTCACGTTTATCGGCGATATCATCGCCAACAACATTGCCCGTTGGGATGGCCGCCAGTGGTCCACCCTGGGCGATGGGCTGCGCGCCGACGGTCGGAACGGAGCCGTCACCGCAATCGTGGCCAACGGCGAAGATGTGTACGTTGGCGGCGCGTTCGATTCCGCCGGAACAAAGGAAGCCACCAACGTTGCCCGCTGGACCGGGCTGGATTGGGTGACGCTTGGTGCCGGATTGGGCCGTGCCGGCGACACCGTCCTGGCACTGGCCGTTGATGGGAACACACTATTTGCCGGCGGCAGGTTTGTTGTTAGCGGAAGCCTGACCACCGGCCCGATTGCCCGTTGCGATTTGGGAAACTACCGCTGGACTGCGATGGGACCAGGGCTTGGCGGCGATACTAGCTTCGTGGCCGACATTGCCCTGTATGGCCAGGACCTGTTTGTTGGCGGGAAGTTCACCCGTGCCGGCCAGCTTCAACTGAAAAATCTTGCCCGCTGGAACGCCACAACCGCTTCATGGCGTGATGTTGGCGGCGGCGCGAACGGCATTGTG
Organism: Chlorobiota bacterium; assembly: GCA_016788565.1. GTDB lineage: Bacteria > Bacteroidota > Ignavibacteria > OLB7 > OLB7 > OLB7. The sequence continues at coordinate 45,535 of JAEUSP010000094.1, forward strand.
GAAGCGGTCGCCGTGCAGGGGAACGACCTGTACGTTGGCGGAAATTTCACCCAAGTGGGAAGCACCCCAGCGGCCAATATCGCCCAGCGCAATCTTACCGAAGGGACCTGGCACCCACTGGGAAGCGGGCTGAGCGGCGGCGTTACCGGGATTGATATCACCGGTGGGCGCGTGTTTGCCGTGGGCCGTTTCCGCAACGCCGGAACCCAGGCCGTGAACCGCATCGCAGTCTGGGAAGCCGGAAACTGGGCGCGGCTGGGGAAATCGGAAGACATCGGTTTGAACAACGATGCCTACGATGTCGTGATCGGCGGAACGAACGTCTATATGGTCGGGAAATTTACCCGCGCCGGAAGCCTGGGGGCCTACGGAGCCGCATTCTGGAACCTTGCCACACGCACCTGGGGGAGCTTCGATATCACCGTTGGCGAAGGGGTGAACGGGCCGATTTACGCAATCGGAATCAACGGGCGCGACGTGTACGTTGGCGGCCGATTCAGCATTGCCGGAAGCATCCGCGCCAACGCCGTGGCAAAATGGAATGGGCTTGCCGGCGCGTGGTCGCCGCTGGGAACCGGCGTTGGTGTGGTTGATACCACCACCGGCTCCACCCCGGTCGTCTATGCCATTGATGTGAACGGGCGCGACGTCTATGTTGGCGGCCGATTCGACCGCGCCGGCAGCGTGGAATCGCACAACATCGCCCACTGGAACGGCGGCGTTTGGCGTTCAATGAACGAAGGAATCGGCTACAATTATCAAGGAGGAACCTACGATTCTGCCTCGAAAGTTTTTGCCGTGGCCGTACGCAACAACGAGGTGTTCGTTGGAGGTCAATTTGACCTTGCCGGAGGCCAGCGCGCCAACCGCGTGGCGCGGTGGGATCAGGCCACGCAAACATGGTCGCCGCTGGGGAACGGGTTGGGCGGAAGCAGTTTCTACACCTTCGCCCAAGCCATTGCTGCCGATGCCGACAACGTCTATGTTGGCGGTGTCTTCCCCACCGCCGGGAATGTGAACGCCAAAAACATTGCGCGGTGGGATGGCACCAAATGGAATATCTTGGGCACCGGAAACCAGAACGGCGTGAACAACTCCGTTTATGCCATTCAAATTACCAAGGATGGTAGCGTGGTGGTTGGCGGCGATTTCACCATTGCCGGGGCAACCCCCGTCAAGAACATCGCCATTTGGCAAAACAACGCCTGGCGGGATGTTGGCGGCGGGGTCAACGGAAAAGTCTATGCCATTGACACCGCCAACGATGGCATCTACGTTGGCGGCAGTTTCAACCTGGGCGGCAACCAAGTCCTTTCCCGGATTGGACGCTGGGATGGAGCGGCATGGAGCAGTTTAGGAAGCGGAGTTGGGCGGGTTGGCAACGGCGAAATTGTTGTTCGCGCAATCGGAAGCACCGGACCGGAAGCCTATGCCGGGGGTGAGTTCACCCTTGCCGGAAGCCACCCTTCCTACAACATCGGGCGCTGGTTCAAAGGGTTGCCGGGGATGATCTCCGCTGCCGATGATCCAAACCCAACAACGGAAACCAGCAATCAAACTATTTACTTCAGCCGTGCTTCCGGGGGGCTTCAGCTTCGCGGATATTTCCCCCGCCCCGCCACGCTTCAACTGCTGAACCTGCGCGGCGAACAAGCCGCCGCCACGCTTCACGTGGAAGGGGCGCAAGCCCAGTTGTGGGATGCAACCCAGCTTCCAGCCGGACTCTATTTCTGCCGCATCCTGATGGAAGGCCAAGCCAAATCCATCCCGGTGATGATTGCTAAATAATCTTGAACTCAGCACTTGAACTTTAGAAAACAGCAAACCAAGAAATAACCCTTTCAGCCATGAAACCGATGCGACAACTTCTACCATTGCTTCTGATGTTGGCGATTGCTCCATTGCTCAACCCGCTTGCTGCGCAAGTAACGCCAGCAGAAATTGAGTTGGACGGCCAAGCAAAAATCCCCCTGGAGCGAATACTGAATCCCGATGGAACCGTCAATCTCTCCGCAGGCATCCAGGGGACGCTGGACCCGAAGGGGTGGCGAATGACGGTAGATCACTACGGCCGCCCACGATTTGTGCAAGCCGATGGCACGATGGGCGTTGCCTCGGTTGCCAGCAAGCCGGGCGATGAGCAATGGGACGACCGTTTTGGACAAGGTGCCGACCAGGGGGGGCTAAACGATGAAGTGTTTGCCGCTGCGGTGTTCAACAAATGGTTGTTTGTTGGCGGGGCGTTCACCCAGGCCGGCTCGAAAGCACTGAACTACATTGCCCGTTGGGACGGCTCGGCATGGCAATCGCTTGGCGATGGCCCGCTGAACGGAACCGACGGCTTCGTCTATTCCCTTGCCCTGCGGAGCGACATCCTGTACGTTGGCGGGAAATTCTCCATGGCGGGCGGCGTTCCGGTGAAGAACATCGCCCAATACTCCATCAGCCAACGGGTGTGGGCCGGGATGGGTCCGTTTGGCCCAAGCCCAGTGGGATTGGGGGGAGATGAGCAAGCGTTTGTTGGAGCAATTTTGGTGAAAGACACACTGGTCTATGCCGGGGGCAGCTTCAACGATGCCAACGGAACAACGGTGAAAAACCTTGCCGTCTGGAGCCTTTCGCAGAAACGGTGGTCGGCGGTTGGCGATCCCGGAAGCGGTGTAAACGGAACGGTGAATGCCATTGCCACGCTGAAATCCAAAATTTTTATCGGTGGAAACTTCAGCTCGGTTGGCTCGGTCCCCGCAAGCGGCATTGCTCGCTGGGATGGCGCAAAGTGGTCGGGGTTGGGGAACGGAGTCAACGGTTTTGTGAATGCCATTGGGGTGATGGGGGACACACTGTTCGTTGGCGGAAGTTTCTCGATGGCTGGCGATAGCGGCGCGAAAAATATCGCCCGCTGGGAAGAAGACTCCATCCGCTGGACCCCCGTCACTGGGGTCTATCAACTGTGGGACTCCATCGCCCCGTTCCGCGAAGATGACGGCGTGAACGGCATTGTTCGCTCCATCGTCGTCAGCGGGCGCAAGGTCTATGTTTCGGGAACCTTCCAATCGGTCTTCCCCGGGCAGTACACGTTGAACCGGGTTTATTGCGGCTACGTTGCGGTCTGGAATGAGCTTCCCGAATCGAACATCTGGTGGCAAACGCTCGGCTACGGGTCGCGCGCCGGGACCGATGGCTTCGTCAATGCGGTTGCCCTAAAAGATGATGACGTGTATGTGGCCGGCAGCTTCACCACTGCTGGCGGTGAGCCGTCGGCGCGGGTGGCGCGTTACTCCGCCGGGCGGTGGTTCCCGTTCAACAACAACAGCAACGGAACGGTGACAACCATTGCCCGTTTTGGCGAGGATATTTATGCCAGCGGGAAATTCCGCGCCGGCGCGACCGCGAACCCACTGGATGTGAACATCGCTTCGTTAAACGGCAACGTCTGGTCCAACCTTTCCGGAACCGTCACCGGCCCGGTCTATTCCATGATCGGCCACGGCGACGACCTCTACATCGCTGGCTCCTTCCGCTCGGGGAACGGCTTGGCAGCCAACAACATCGTCCGTTGGAACAAAACCACCAACGATTGGTCGCTGCTGGGAACCGGGGTGAATGCCCCAACCATTGCGTTTATTTCCAGCATGGTACTCAAGGACGACAAGCTGTACGTTGGCGGATTGTTCGACACCGCCGGGACCACCCTGGCCCAGAATGTTGCGGTGTGGGATTTGACCAACAAAGCATGGTCCAAACTGGGGGAAGGGATTGATGGAGTAGTGCTTTCGCTGGCAATGGACGATGCCGGAACCCTGTACGCTGGCGGGCGATTTCTGCGGGCCGGCGGAAAACCAGCCAGCAACGTTGCCCGCTGGGACGGAACCACCTGGACCCCGCTTGACAGCGGCTTGAACCAGACAGTGTTCACAGTTTCTGTCCGTGGAAATTACCTGCACGCTGGCGGCGATTTCACCGCTTCCGGATTGCAGCCGCTTGCTCACATTGCCGTTTGGAATATCGAGCAGAAGCATTGGTTCGGCTTGGGCAGCGGCATCGGCGGACACTTTGCCCCCTACGTGAACGCAATGGCATGGCGCGGCCCGGACCTGTACGCCGGTGGATATTTCTCACTTGCCGGGGGGGATAGCGCGGCGAACGTTGCACGCTGGGATGGCACCCAGTGGCGACCATTGGGAAGCGGCGTGAACGGAACCGTGCGTGGGATGATCTCCATCGGCAACGACATCTACTTCAGCGGGACCTTCACCAACGCCGGGGCGAAGGCTTCGTTCTACTTCGGCATCTGGCACGAGGCTCCACTGTCGGCTCCGAACGCACCCGCTTCTGCTGTTCGCGGGTTGCGCAGTTGGCCAAACCCAACAACCGGCGCAGGGCAGATTGGATTCACGCTGCAACGCCCAACCCACGTCACGGTTGAGGTGGTGAACCTTCGCGGCGAAGTAATCTCAACGCTTCACAACGGCATGTTGTATGCTGGCGACCACATCGTCACCCACAACCTGTCGGCCCTTCCCAACGGAACCTATCTCTACCGCCTAAACGCCGAAGGCCGCACCAGCAGCGGAATGGTCACAGTAGCAAAGTAAAAGAGCCCACTACCAACCACTGGCCACTGACAACAGACCACTGACAACTAACAACTGACCCATGCCAATCATCGGAATCTCAAAAGGAAGCGGAAGCGCAAAAATGGGACGATATGCAGAATGGCTCAGCAAGGGAAATCCTGAGTTGGAGTTTCTTGACCTGATCGCCAGCCCCGACCTTGCAGCCGACATGAGCCGGGTGCACGGGCTGGTGCTTACCGGCGGAAGCGATGTTCACCCCGCACGCTACAACGCCCCGCAGGACCTTCCGCTCTGCCACGATATTGACGAAGCCCGCGACGCAGCCGAGCTGGCGATGACGGAACTTGCTATCCAGCGAAAAATCCCGGTGCTGGGAATCTGCAGGGGGATGCAGCTGCTGAACGTCTTTTTTGGCGGAACGCTGATCGCGCACATCCCCGAACGCACCGGCAACGCCGACCACCAAAAAGATGGCGACCACGACCGCCGCCACGCGATTGAGGTGACCCCGGGAAGCATGATTGCAAAGCTCACCCGCACGCTTGATGGAGAAGTCAACAGCGCGCACCACCAAGCGGTGAACACCCCAGGAATTGGCCTGACGATCAGCGCCGTTTCCCACGATGGAATCGCCGAAGCTATCGAGCAGAAATCGGACAACCGCGACTCGTTCATCCTGGGCGTGCAGTGGCATCCCGAACGGATGGAGGACACCGACAACCCGTTCAGCGATTTCATCCGGGAAGCATTTTTGTTCGAGGTGATGGGAACTGAAGTGATGGGAACCGAGGTGATGGCCGGCGAATAACACAGCCCACTACGTTGGCTTACGCTGCTGCTTGGTTCGGTGGCTCACGCTCATACTTCGACGGGGCTTCAGCTTGAGCGGAGAGCTGGGTTCGGTGGAGTTGACTCCACCCTGTCATCGCGAGGAGTCTTCGACGAAGCGATCTCGCGCGTTGCTGGGATGACATCGGACACACTGCTGGCCCCGAATGGGGCGACAGAGTTCACCGGCACCAGCAATTCTTCCGCCCGCTACGGGGCTGTCCAACCGAAATGTTTTTGTGATCCCCAAGGCTTACGCCATTGGGCTAAGCTGGCTGTCGCCCCATTCGGGGCTTTGGTGGCTTCGCCATCCGGTGGCTCCACTCATACTTCGACGGAGCTCAGCATGAGCGGAGGGCTGGGTTCGGTGGAGTTGACTCCACCCCGTCATTGCGAGGAGTCTTCGACGAAGCGATCTCGCGCGTTTCTGGGATGGCATCGGACACACTGCCACACGCGGGATCGCCACGTCGCTCAACGCTCCTTGTCAAAGACCCCGACCCGTCGGGGCGATGACGAAGAAGAGGGTTACTCCGTTCGGTGGCTCCACTCATACTTCGACGGGGCTCAGCATGAGCGGGGTTCGCGGTGGTCAGTGGTCAGTGGTGAGTTTCCGGCTTTGTCTTCATTTCACTCTTCCCACCTCACTCTTCACTCTTCGCTTCGGCTCCCTCTCCCACCCGACGAATGTGAGGCAACCAGCAGCTTCACCCACTTGGGAGAGGGCGGGGGGTGAGGGCAGGCAGCGAAGGGCTGAGTTCAGAATCTTTCCCTCCTCCCATCTCACTCTTCTACTCCCCCTCCTTATTTTGCCGGCCACAAAAGAAAAAAAAAGAAGTTTCTCTTCTCCAATCCAACACCATGGCCAATCCCGACCCAACCCTTGTCGAACTCCGCGCCGCCGCCGAAGCCGCTGCCACCCCGGCCGAACGCGCCAACGCACTGAACCAGCTTGCTGAAGCATTAGAGAAGCACAGCCAATACACCGAAAGCCTTGCCGCAGCCGAGGAAGCCTACGGGCTTGCCCAGCAAGTCGAAGCCCCGGCAGCCGAATCAGCGGCGTTGCGGTTGCAGGGAGTGGTTTATGCGCGCAGAGGTGAGTATAGCGAGGCGTTGCGGTTGTTCGAACAATCACAGAATCTCTGCGAAAAAATTGGCGACCGCTCCGGGGTGGCCCGTGTTACCGGCAATATCGGGCTTGTGTACCAGAACCTTGGAGAGTATGGGAAGTCGTTGGAGTATTACACCCGTGCACTTGATGAAGAACTTGACAACCGCTCTCATGTTGCCAATGTTACCGGCAATATCGGACTTGTGTATCAAAGCCGTTCGGAGTATGGGAAGTCGTTGGAGTATTCCACCCGTGCGATTGCCTTGCATGAAGAAATTGGAAATCGTTCTGGGGTGGCCCGTGTTACCGGGAACATCGGGAGCGTGTACTTGGATCTTGGGGAGTATGGGAAGTCGTTGGAGTATTCCACCCGTGCGATGGCTCTCCACGAAGAACTTGGCGATCGTTCCGGGGTGGCTCGTGTTACCGGGAACATCGGGCTTGTGTACCAGAATCTTGGTGAGTATGGGAAGTCGTTGGAGTATTACACCCGTGCGATGGCTCTGTTGGAAGAGCTTGGAAATCGGGATGGTGTGGCGATTGTTACCGGCAATATCGGGAATGTGTACCAAAGCCTTGGTGAGTATGGGAAGTCGTTGGAGTATTACACCCGTGCGATTGCCCTGCATGAAGAGCTTGGCGAGCGTTTCGGGGTGGCTCGTGTTACCGGGAACATCGGGAATGTGTACCAATCCCTTGGCGAGTATGGGAAGTCGTTGGAGTATTACACCCGTGCGATGGCTCTGCATGAAGAGCTTGGGGATCGTTCCGGGGTGGCGATTGTTACCGGCAATATCGGGATTGTGTACGCACTCCTTGGTGAGTATGGGAAGTCGTTGGAGTATTTCACCCGTGCGATGGCTCTGCATGAAGAGCTTGGCGAGCGTTCCGGCCTGGCCCGTGTTACCGGGAACATCGGGATTGTGTACCAGAATCTTGGGGAGTATGGGAAGTCGTTGGAGTATTACACCAGCGCGATTGCTCTGCATGAAGAGCTTGGCCAGCGTTCCGGCGTGGCGAGTGTTACCGTGAACATCGGGATTGTGTACCAAGAACTTGGGGAGTATGAGAAGTCGTTGGAGTATTTCACCCGTGCGATGACCTTGAAGGAAGAACTTGGTGAGCGTTCCGGGGTCGCGAGTGTTACTACCAACATCGGCGACCTCTACGCTCAGAAAGAGTTTGCCGACTACAACCCAACCAAAGCCGAAACACTCCTCCAGCAAGCAATCACCCTACACCAAGAATTAGGAACAAAGCAGGCACTCTACACAAGCCACGAAGCCTTAGCCAACCTCTACGCCCAAGAGAACCGCTGGGAAGAAGCCCTGCAACAGTACAAAAAATATCACGAGGCCTACGGCGAGGTTCACACCGAGGAAGCACTGAAGAAGGCAGCCCAAGTTGAACAGCAACGCCAAGTTGCCGAGCTGGAGAAGCGCATCGCCATTGAACGCGCCCGCGCCAAAGCCACCGAAGAATTACTCCACAAAACCCTCCCGCCAAGCATCGCCAACCGGATTATCGCTGGCGAGCAAAACATTGCCGACCGCTTCGATTCCGCCAGCGTGTTGTTCGCTGATGTCGTCGGCTTCACCCCGATGACCGCACAGATGCCCGCCAGCGCGGTGCTGGAGTTCATGAACTTCGTCTTCGCTCACTTCGACGGGATAGCCGCCAAGCATGGCTGCGAGCGAATCAAGACAATCGGCGATGGCTACATGGCCGTTTGCGGCGCGCCGGTGGAGTGCGAGAACCACGCCGAGCGAATCGCGAGAATGGCGATGGAGATGCTGGTGGATGTGAAGCTGCCAGCAAGCATCACCGAGCATTTGCCAGCAGGAGTGGAGTTTGAGATTCGGATCGGTTTGCACACCGGAAGCATCACCGGCGGAGTGATTGGTGTTGGGAAGCTGGCCTACGACATCTACGGCGACACCGTGAACACGGCCAGCCGGATGGAGAGCCACGGCGAAGCGGGGAAGATTCACGTGAGCGAAGAGTTTGCAAGTGCGGTTGGGAGCAGCTTCAGTTTTACGGAACGTGGAGAGTTGGAGGTGAAGGGGAAGGGACTGCTGCGGACGTATTTTTTGGAGGTGGGGAGTTGAGGTTGGAGTGCTTCTCGATTCGGTGGCTCACGCTCATACTTCGACGAAGCTCAGCATGAGCGGCGGGCTGGGTTCGGAGGTTGCTTCTCTTTGGAATTACTCCGTGCTTCAGCGCGGAGATTCCGTGCCACCTCACTTCCACTCTTCCGTTCCTTCTCGGCTTTGGCCCCCTCTCCCAGCTGACGAAT
>JAEUSP010000095.1 GCA_016788565.1 Chlorobiota bacterium
CAAAGCATTTTCGAGTACATTGAGGTCTTTTACAATCAACGGCGGCGGCATTCCACCCTTGGCTACAAAACACCAGCCGAGTTCGAGCGTCTGCACGCCACACCCTCGTAACTCCCTATTGACTTTTTCGGGGGAATATCAAACTTGGCCAGCGTTCCGGTGTTGCCAGTGTTACCGGGAACATCGGGAATGTGTACTTGAGCCTTTCGGAGTACAGGAAAGCGTTGGAGTATTACACCCGTGCGCTTGAACTGCATGAAGAGCTTGGCGAGCGTGACGGTGTTGCCCGTGTTACCGGGAACATCGGGAATGTGTACAAGAGCCTTTCGGAGTACGGGAAAGCGTTGGAGTATTACACCCGTGCGATTGCTTTGCATGAAGAGCTTGGCGAGCGTGACGGTGTTGCCCGTGTTACCGGGAACATCGGGAATGTGTACTGGAGCCTTTCGGAGTACGGGAAAGCGTTGGAGTATTACACCCGTGCGATTGCTTTGCATGAAGAGCTTGGGGAGCGTTCCGGGGTTGCCGGTGTTACCGGGAACATCGGGCTTGTGCACTGGAGCCTTTCGGAGTACGGGAAAGCGTTGGAGTATTTCACCCGTGCGCTTGAACTGCATGAAGAGCTTGGCGAGCGTTCCGGTGTTGCCATTGTTACCGGGAACATCGGGAATGTGTACGAGAGCCTTTCGGAGTACGGGAAAGCGTTGGAGTATTACACCCGTGCGCTTGAGCTGCATGAAGAGCTTGGCGAGCGTTCTGGCGTTGCCAGTGTTACTGGGAACATCGGGCTTGTGTACAAGAGCCTTTCGGAGTACGGGAAAGCGTTGGAGTATTACACCCGTGCGCTTGAACTGCATGAAGAGCTTGGCAATCGTTCCGAGGTGGCGAGTGTTACCGGGAACATCGGCGGACTCTACGCTCAGAAAGAGTTCACTGACTACAACCCCACCAAAGCCGAAGAACTCCTCCAGCAAGCAATCACCCTCAACCAAGAATTAGGAACGAAGCAAAATCTTTACGAAAACCACGAAGCCTTAGCCAACCTCTACGCCCAAGAAGGCCGCTGGGAAGAAGCCCTGCAACAGTACAAAAAATACCACGAGGCCTACGGCGAGGTTCACACCGAGGAGGCACTGAAGAAGGCAGCCCAAGTTGAACAGCAACGCCAAGTTGCCGAGATGGAAAAACGGATTGCCATTGAGCGCGTCCGCGCCAAAGCCACCGAAGAGCTACTCCACAAAACCTTGCCACCAACCATCGCCAACCGGATCATCGCCGGCGAGCAAAACATTGCCGACCGGCACGCTTCCGCCAGCGTGTTGTTCGCCGATGTGGTCGGCTTCACCCCAATGACCGCACAGATGCCCGCCAGCGCGGTGCTGGAGTTCATGAACTTCGTCTTCGCCCACTTCGACGGCATTGCCGCCAAGCACGGTTGCGAGCGAATCAAGACAATCGGCGACGGCTACATGGCCGTCTGCGGCGCGCCTGTGGAGTGCGAGGATCACGCCGAGCGAATCGCGAGGATGGCGATGGAGATGCTGAAGGATGTGAAGCTGCCAGCAAGCATCACGGAGTATCTGCCGGCAGGAGTAGAGTTTGAGATACGGATTGGCTTACACACGGGAAGCCTGACGGGTGGAGTAATTGGAGTTGGCAAATTAGCCTACGACATCTACGGCGACACCGTAAACACGGCCAGCCGGATGGAGAGCCACGGTGAAGCGGGAAAGATTCACGTGAGCCAGGAGTTTGCGAGTGCGGTTGGAAGCAGCTTCAGTTTTACGGTGCGAGGTGAACTGGAGGTAAAAGGGAAGGGAGTGCTGCGGACGTATTTTTTGGAGGTGGGGAGTTGAGGTTAGAGTGCTTCTCGATTCGGTGGCTCACGCTCATACTTCGACGGAGCTCAGCATGAGCGGCGGGCTGGGTTCGGAGGTTGCTTCTCTTTGGAATTACTCCGTGCTTCAGCGCGGAGATTCCGTGCCACCTCACTTCCACTCTTCCGTTCCTTCTCGGCTTTGGCCCCCTCTCCCAGCTGACGAAT
>JAEUSP010000089.1 GCA_016788565.1 Chlorobiota bacterium
GCAACTCCCGATCCGGTGGAAGCAAAACGGATTGCGCGGAAACTGCGAAGCACCGGAATCACCACCGTCTCGGTGATGGAGGCCGACAACCGCTCCACAACATTGCACCGGATTCGGTTCGAGTTTGCCGGAAGCAAGGAAGAAGCAATCGCAGCCGCCGGACGCGCTGGCTACAGCGATGTGTGGGTGGTGAAACAGAAGTAAGGAAGAAATCTGATAGAGGAATCTATCGCCAGCCATTGGCACGGCTGATATTGAAAATGCGGTCCGGGGACAGGGAGATTCATCACATGGATTGGTTGAGCGAACCTCCCTGTCCTAATTTTTTTTTCGCCGTATTTTTTTCGCCTTTCTGAGAGAGCTTGGCTTGCCTCACCTTTCAACCACAACTCCACCTTCGTGAAACCGCGCAACGGCATTCCAGCACTCTGGGAATTGTGCGCTGGCAACCTTCGCATCTTGGACGGTTGCGAACAATCCGAACAGTGTTGAACCGCTTCCGCTCATCAGGGCAAACATGGCTCCGGCATCGTACATCCGTTGCTTGATCTGCTTGATGGCAGGATATTCCAGCATCACCGCTTCCTCAAAATCATTCACCATCTGCCCGCGAAGGGAAGCTGGATTGTCCATTCCACTCAGTAGCAACTCCACTAAGTTGGTCGCTGGGCGTTCTGTCGCGCGGTTCAGAGCCTTGAAGGCCCACGGCGTTGCCACGTGAATCCCCGGGTTCACCAACAGCAACGACCAGGGGAGAGTAATCGGGTGAGAGGTCAATATCTCCCCTCGTCCGGCTGCGTGGGCAACGCCCCCTTCCAGAAAAAATGGGACATCACTCCCCAGCATCAACCCCACTTGGTGCAGCGTTTCGGGCGATACCGGATTCCCCCAAAGCTGGGCTGCTCCAACAAGAACAGCCGCCGCATCAGCACTCCCCCCACCTAATCCGCCGCCGGTTGGGATTCGTTTTGTAAGGTGAATATCTATCCCTGGTAGCGGCGTGCCAGTAGGTTGGCTGATAGTTTGGCCCAGCAACCGTGCGGCTTTCACGCAAAGGTTGTCATCGCCGCCGGAAAGGGTATCGTTGCCAGAAATCTGGAGGGTGAAGCCAGTATCAGAACGGAGCGAAAGGGTGATGGTATCGAACAGTGTGAGCGGCGCGAAGATGGTGTTGAGGTCGTGGAAGCCATCGGCGCGGCGGCGAAGCACCTCGAGACCCAGATTAATTTTGGCCGGGGCTTGAACGGTTAGCACAGCTTGGGAAGTCAGTTGGGAAGTCATACGGCAAAGATACAGCCGCAGAAGCAGGGCAGGTTTGCGTAAAAATTACGTTTTCACATACACACGCCACCACAATCCTATTGGCTGAATACCCCCCCTGCCGTACCTTTGCAAGTTCCTTTCCCAGCCTTCGTTGGTTGGGGTCATTTCTTATCAACACAAAAAAGGTACCGCAATAGGAAGATTTCAATCGGGCCGTCCCGTGCGTGAGGGCCAACTTCGTGTTAACCGTGAGATTCGCGCTCCGCTGGTTCGTGTCATTGACGACAACGGAGACCAGTTAGGATTGATGCATCCGCGCGAAGCAATGCAGCTTGCAATGGAGCGTGAGCTTGACCTTGTGGAGATTGCTCCGAACGCCGAGCCACCAGTATGCAAAATTGTGGACTACGGCAAGCACCGCTACGAACAGCAGAAACGCGATAAAGTTCAGCGAAAAAACCAGCAGACTCAGCAACTGAAGGAAGTTCGGCTGCATCCCCGCACCGACACCCACGATGTTGACTTCAAGACCCGCCATGCTCGGGAGTTTTTGCAAGAAGGGAACAAAGTGAAATTCCTTGTGGTGTTCAAAGGGCGCGAAGTAACCCACCAGCAAATTGGACGGGACCTGTTGCAGGGAATTATTGATGCTTTGGCCGATGATGCCAAAGTGGAACAACCGATCCGCATGGAAGGACGAAACATGTGGATGACCCTTGCTCCCGATAGCAAGAAGAAAAAGGCAACCGCCGCCTAACGGCCGCTGCCGGAATCGTCCGCAGTTCAACGTTTTTTTCACAGAACAGGAGCACACAATGCCCAAAATGAAGACCAACCGTGGGGCGGCAAAACGCTTCAAGGTGACGGGATCGGGGCGGCTGAAGCGCGAAAGTGCTAACCGCAGCCACATCCTTACCAAGAAAACACCAAAGCGTTTGCGCCAGCTTCGCAAAGCCCAAATCGTTGGTGCAGTTGACGAACCACGGATCAAGCACATGCTTGGCATGTAATCCTGGCAGACGGAATTTCTTTTTCGCCACGCCAGCCAAAAATCCACACGCATGGCACAGTGCCCGCCCACAACGCACGTGCGGACACCGGAACACCGGACAGATACTTGCCTGCGTCAATCAATCAACACAAAATCTGTAAACCTTACCTATGCCACGTTCAAAAAACAAAGTCGCCTCGCGGGAACGCCGCCGGCGCGTGCTTGAGTTAGCCAAAGGTTATTGGGGAGATCGTTCGGCGGTCTGGACCATCGCCAAAAACCACGTTGAGAAAGGGCTAACCCATGCCTACCGCGACCGCCGCCTGAAAAAACGGAACTATCGCCGCCTCTGGATTGTGCGCATCAACGCTGCTGCACGCCTGAACGGCACCACATACAGCCGCCTTATTGACGGCCTGAACAAAAAAGGACTCAGCATCAACCGGAAAGTTCTGGCAGAAATCGCCGCCAACCAACCGGAGATGTTCAAGCAGATTGTGGCACACGTCAACTCCTAAGCGGAGGAAGGACGTGCGGCCAGCGAACATTCCGCAATCCCCTTTTCCGCTTGGTGCGAAAAAGGGGATTTTTTTTATCATGCTGCCCGTTGTGGGAAACGCTCGATATTCCCCTTGCAGCAACGCCAACTTCATACCTTTCCGTCTTTTACCAGCAACGCCGTATGCTTGAAGCCATTGCCGAACTCCGTTCGCAGATTGAAGCCGACACCGCCGCCATCGCCTCGGCCACCGATGCCGAAGCGTTCCGCCTGAAGCATCTGGTTCGCAAAGGAACAATCGCGGGATTGTTCGACCGCCTGCGGGAAGTTCCAAAAGAACAGAAGCGTGAAGTTGGGCAAGCCCTGAACGAGCTTCGCACCGCCGCCGAAACCGCTTTTGCCGAAGCCGAAACGCGCTTTGCCACACCGGAATCAGCAGTGCCATCCCACCCACGCGCCGATGTCACCTTGCCCGGGCGAACCCTCTACCACGGCCACGAGCATCCACTGATGCAAGCAAAAGCCCGAATGGAGGAAATTTTCACCCGCATGGGGTTCAGCATTGCCAGCGGCCCAGATATCGAGGACGATTACCACAACTTCGAGGCACTGAACTTCCCCCCCGACCACCCCGCACGCGATATGCAGGACACCTTCTTTGTGGAATCGGGCGACCGTGCCGATGTGCTTCTGCGAACCCACACCTCACCCGTGCAAATCCGGGTGATGCAATCGCAGAAGCCGCCAATCCGCTGCATCATGCCAGGGCGGGTTTATCGAAACGAGGCAATCACAGCACGTGCCGGTGCAGAGTTCTACCAAGTGGAAGGGCTGTACATTGACAAAGGGGTGACGATGGCCCAACTGAAAGGGACCGTCTGCGAGTTCGCCCGCGCCTACTACGGGGCTGATGTGAACCTCCGGTTCCGCACCTCCTTCTTCCCATTCACCGAACCTTCAGCCGAGTTAGATATCACCTGCTTCCTTTGCAAAGGTGATGGCTGCCGGATTTGCAAGGAGAGCGGGTGGTTAGAAATTTTGGGATGCGGCATGGTTCACCCCAACGTCCTTCGGAACTGCGGAATTGACCCAGAAATCTACAGCGGCTACGCCTTCGGCATGGGCATCGAGCGGACGCTGATGCTGAAAATTGGGCTGAACGATCTGCGATTACTGTACGAAAACGACATCCGTCTGCTGGAACAATTCTAAATCCCGATGATCCGCCCAGTCGCGCCCGGAATGCTGAAACTCAGCGAGATTTTCTTCTCCATCCAAGGGGAAGGAACCCGCGCCGGGTTACCCTGCGTGTTTGTGCGGCTGCATGGCTGCGGGCTACGTTGCAGCTACTGCGACACCCCCTACGCTTTGGATCACCGCACGGGGGGAACCTGGATGAGCTTCGATGAAATTTTCACGCAAGTTCGCTGCCACCCTGCACGGTTTGTGGAGTTCACCGGCGGCGAGCCGTTGGAGCAACCGGAAGTTCACCCCCTGATGCAGCAATTTCTGGCAGAAGGCTACACAGTGGCGGTGGAAACCGGCGGCCACATTGACATTGGGCAATGCGACGCGCGCGTCATCCGCATCATGGATCTGAAAACGCCCGACTCCGGCATGGCAAAACGCAACCGTCTGGCGAATCTTGATCTGCTTACCAAGCAGGATGAAGTCAAATTCGTCTGCGCCTCGCGGGGGGATTACCAGTGGGCGCGAGAAATCATCCGCCAGCATCGCTTGCCGGAACGCGTGGCGGCTGTGTTGATCTCGCCAGTGTTCGGCAGCATCCAGCCCGTTCAACTTGTTGAGTGGATACTTGCTGACGGGCTGGATGTGCGGTTTCAACTGCAGATGCACAAGTTTATCTGGGATCCACAAGCGCGGGGAGTATGAACGGTGGGAAAAAGCTGGTGAGCAAGATTCTTTCATCAAGAAAAACTCTTTTCCGTGAACTACATTTCGCGCTATCTTCGCCCCATCCTTCCGTTGCCTCCATTCCATGCACTGCTGCTCAAAAAAAAGATTCTCACTGGGGTGAGAACTTTTGCGGGTTTCGGTGTCTTGTAAAAAGACGGTGGTATCCTGCCGAACACATCTTACCCGAGCTTATGCAATGAAGTCTCTTCCGTTTGCCATTCTGTTTGTGATGCTTGCGCTACCGGCGGTTGCCCAGCAACCCGCCGAAAGCTACGACGACGTGATGTTGGTTATTAACGAGCGGAGTTGGAGCTCGCGCGAGGTTGGCGCATATTTCGCCGCACGGCGCAATATCCCCGAACGGAACATCTGCAGAATCAATGTTGATACTTCCGAGACGATGGACTCGGCAGCTTTTTTGCCGGTAAAATGGCAAATCCAAGAATGGATGCGGCAACAGAAACTGGTGGATGCCATCAACTATATCGTCACCACCAAAGGGTGCCCGCTGCGGGTTCGAACTTCGGTGTGGGATCACGTGGATTCGGTGGTACTGAAGGCCTACGTCCAGGGGGGACAATGCTCCTTTGAAGATTGCTTGGCATTGATGAACGGGAAAGATTCAGTGGTCATGCTAGCGATCAAGCTCAATTTCAACATTCCCATTTCCCGATACTACGGCTCGACCCAACACTTCAAGCGCGACCCTGTGAACTTGCCGATGTACTTGGTCACCCGGTTGGATGCCTACACGGTGGATCAGGTGAAGTCATACATTCAACGAGCTGAAAACCCAGCAATGTTGGGCGAAGGAAACTGGGTGGTAGATATTGATCCGGGGCGCGAAGGCGGCGGGTACAAAGTTGGAAACGACTGGCTGCGCTGGAGCGACACACTGCTGCGGGCAAAAGGGCAGACGGTGATACGGAACAACGACACAATCTATCTGCACGACCAGCAAAACGTGATCGGGTACGCATCGTGGGGAAGCAACGACGGCCACAGCGGCGGAGGGGAATCGGCAAAACCAAGAAACACTTGGCTGAACGGTTCGATTGCCGAAACCTACGTTTCCACCGGCGCACGTTCGTTCAAACCGGGAACCGGATATGGGCAATCACTGATTGCTGATTGGATTGCCGAAGGTGTCTGCGGAATCAAAGGATACACGGATGAACCCTACTTAGATGTGATGGCCCGCCCACACATCCTGTTCGACCGCTACACCAGCGGATTCAACATGGCCGAAAGTTATTGGGCAGCATCCCCCTGGATTGCATGGCGGCAAGTAGTGATTGGCGACCCCAAAATGCGGCTGCGGACGTTAATGCGTCCCGCAAAAACAATCGTCAGCATAGACTCCAGCTTCCGGTTTGAACCCCAGCACGACACCACGTGGGTGCGCAACATTGACGACTCGGATCTGACCGTCACCGCGTTGGAACTTCACGGAACCAACGCCCCTGATTTCTCAGCCGAATTATTAAATGGCGCATTTCCAGCAACCGTGCAACCGGGTGATTCGATGGGGATTATTCTGGCCTGTCGGCCTTCAATCTACGGGGCTGTTAGCGCGCTTGTGGCGGTAAAACATCAACGGGGAAAAGGGGGGAGCTTCACCATCGCGCTCACCGCAACGGGTTACGGCCTACGCCCAACGGTCACGGCCCCAGCAGCGGCAAATTTTATTGCAGGATTAACCGACACAACCGCAGTGCAAACCATTGTTGTTCATAACACTGCATTGCTGGATACTATCCGGGTGAATAATTTATCAATTACCGGCGCAGGGGCAGCTGCATTCCGAGTGTCGCCAGCAATCAAATATCCATATTTGATTGCCGGGGGTGATAGCCTGCAATTCACGGTGGTCTATCGCCCCTCAGCAAGCGGTTCCGATTCGGCAACGCTGCGTGTTTTAACCAACGGCAGCCCCGGAACAAAACAGATCAAACTGAACGGCCAGCGCACAAATACCGTGGCTGCACCAGAAGAGACGGTAGTATTTTCATCGAAATTAACCTTGCAACCAAACCCATTTTGGGCTACTACGCTGCTGCGTTATACCGTCCCAGTTGGAGTACGCTCCGTTTATATTGAATTAACAGACCCAATAGGGCGCGTGATTCAGAATTACCGTGGGGATGCAACGGCAGGGGAGCAGAGCATCGAATTAAACGGCCAAGATTTAACAGCCGGGATGTATCTATGCCGGCTGACAATGGTAGATGAAAAAAATAACCGCAACAGCATCGTTCAAAACGTACTGCTGATGCGGTAAAAAAACGCGATAACAAACAAACGCACCAACAGAAGACTGCACCAAATAATCCGGTTCAACATAACCTAAACCAAAAGGAACAAAACCATGAAACGACTTCTCCTGCTTGCGGCTGGTGTTGTAATGGGGACCATGACAACTCAGGCCCAGCAAATTGGTGAGACTAAGGCACACGAGCTGCCAATCGTAAACTCCGCAAAACTACCAGCGGTGGTTACTCCAATGAAAGCCTCGGAGCTACAAGGCTATGTCTGGTATTCCGTGATCTATCGTGGACAACCCGATGACACCGGAGCCACCCGTGCAGAAATTAATCGTGCCGATGTCCCAATTCCGTTGAAATTCACAAACTCAGGGTCGGTAATGCGTGGATTAGGGCAAATCTTCGCACCAAGTGCTCTGTATAATTTTTACAACGGCAGCGTGTATAACGAAAACAGCAACTGGTACTTCGATGGTACCGGCAGCGAAGGGCTGACCGACCAAGATTACATTGACCAATTCAAAGGTGCAACGGCTTGGTCTATTGATAGCATGATCACACTGTTTTATCAAAACCCACAGAAGCCACAATCCGACGGGTTTGCTAAGGTTGAGCTGTATAAATTAAATACGAACTTTAATGATGCAGCCTATAAACAAAACGGCTATGCAGGAATCCGCAGCAATTTAAACAAGGTTTATGAAGAAGAAGTTGACGGCGATAAATTAGCAGGTACCTTAGGGACAGGAACCAGCATTTTTGCCACTTTCTTCCGTTTTCCAGAGCCAATCGAGTTTAACGCTGGCGAATCGGTAATGTTCATGTTCTTGAACGAGTCTTCAGGCCCTGATGAATCCACAAAACCGAACGGAGACTTCCAGTATATTTATGCTGTTGATGAGTACAAATCAGGCGATCTTAAAACAGTAAATGGCCAAAGCCAAGACACTCGGAAAGATCAATTAGAGCGCTATAAATCTTTTACTACTGTACTGATTGATGGCGCTGATGAGGCAGATACCATCATTAGCGCATGGCGCTATCTAAGCCTTGGCGGCAAGAACGTGAGCATGAATACACGCGTGTGGTATTTCGGCGCGGTTGACCTGCAAGAGGTCAGTGGTGTGCGCTACCATTTTGGCAAAGACGCTTCCAGCCAAGGGCTTGGTGAAACTGCTCCGAACCCAGTAGTAAGCAATGATGCCCGGCTGCCATATTCGCTGACCGAAAAAGCACACGTTATTATTGACCTGTACAACGCCAACGGCGATCACGTTGCCAACCTTGTGGATCATACACTGATCCCTGGCAATTACAGCGTCGCGCTGCCGTTGGAGAACATGAACAATGGCGCATACGTTGTTCGGATGCTTGCTAACGGGAAGGCGTACAGCAGCAAATTGTCGGTTGCACGGTAATCGTTGGTTTGCTACTTCGATAATAAAAAACGGGCTGGCTTCTATTTGAAGCCAACCCGTTTTTTGCTTGTTGATTATTTACTTGCTTCTATCCCCGCAAAAAATGTCCCCAAATTCACCTCTGCAGATAGTTCTAATTTGCGGCGAATATGATACCGATGATTTTCCACCGTCCGCTCCGATGTTGATAAAATTTCTGCGATCTCCTTTGTTGAATATCCATTCCGTAGCAACAGAGCAATTTTTACTTCTTTCACGCTGAGTTTGGGGAAGTGCTCTTTCAGCCGAGCGGTGATTGCGGGGTCGTCGGTGCGCAATGCGGCTTCCACGGTACGCGCCCCAATTTCGCTTAGATATTCCAGCAATGATTTATGCGCGGGAAGCAGCAATTTGCGCCGGATATTCCGCCGGTGCGATTCGATATCCCGCTCGGTGACTTCAAGCAGACTGGAAATCTCCTTTGTTGCTAAACCAATTTTAATCCAGAAGCAAACGCGAAGTTCGGTTGGGGTTAATCTGGGGCATTGGGCGGCTAAGGTCTGCAGGAATGAACGCTGCACCACGTTCATCTGCTGCTCGAATATTCCCCATTCGTCGCCGATAGATTGTTGTTGGTCAAGAAATTCTGCCAATGCCGCAGCACGCTGGCGAATGGATCTATCGTCGGCAAGAATAATTTGGCGAACCTGCTCGCGGAACGCACCGATAAGCTCCGATTTCTGCACAAGGCTTAACGCTAACGCACTGAGTTCAGCACTTTTGTGCTGCATTAATTGCTCTAATTGCTCACTGCGTAGCCGATACACTTCTGCATCGTTGCGGGCTTGGCGAAGGTCGAACTGCATCATCAACATCTGCCGATTCCGAGCGTGTTCGGCAGCGTCCACGGTTGATTGGGCTTGGTGATACCAATCATAGTATTGCAGTGCTTTTTCAGCATCGCCGCACTGTTTGTAGGCATCGCTTAATGCTCGGTAAAATTTTGCTTTATCGGCGTTGTTGGCTACTCCAACTGTCTGCAAGGTTTGCACACCTTGCTCCAAAGTGGCGATTCCTTGCAGCATCATTCCGGTTTCTATTTCAAGCGTACCAACTGCGTATCGCGCATCCAGTTCTTTCTTCCATTGGTGGCTTTGCTCTGCCTGTTGCAGGGCGGCACTGCACCAACGAAGTGCTTCAGAAAATTCCCCTTTCTGCTTGTGCATCATACCGATAGTCAGCCGCAATCCAATCAGCACAACTCCGTATCCTTCTTGCTCGGCAATACTCAGTCCTTCCTGCAAGGCTCTGGTGGCTTCATCATGGTTTCCCAACTTGATCTGCAACTCGGCAATGTTGTTGAGCAACGCGGCTTGGTGGTAGCGGCTTTGGGCGGTTTGGCTTAACTGCAAAGCGTTGTGGTAATGCTCCAGCGCACTGTGGTGGTTCCCCATTGTGGAGTAGAGCGTGGCGATCATATCCAACGTGCTGATTTCGTTGTTTACCACCCCTATGGTATGCAGTATTGTCTGGGCTTTTATCAGCAAGGCTAAGGCTTCATCATAGTTGCCCAGTAGCTGCATCAGATTACCCATATTCCCCAGGCTAATCGCTACGCATTCGGCATCGTTGTGGCGTTCGGCAAATGCCTGGCCACGGCGAAAGTATTCAAACGCATCGGCAACGCGCCCCATCTCCTGATATGCCGTGCCGATCACCATCATCATCCGGTGTTCGTCGGAGCGGGCAGCAAGTTGGCGGTAGATTTCCATTGCTTGCTCGGCAGCGTCAATCGCTTGTGGGTACTCCTTCATCATCACGGCCACCCACGCTACTTCGGCAGTAATAAATGCCCGCTCTTCCAACACTTGTGCCGTTTGCACAGGGCACAGGTCGCACAATCCCAACCCCTTTTTCAGCATCTCCACTGCCTTGCCGTATTGCCCCATTTCGCCGTAGATATTGCCCGCAATTTGGCAGGCCGATGCTTGGCCCAACATTTCCCCTATCTGCTGATACAGGCTTTGCGATTCCAGAATTGCGGCAAGAGCTTCCTGGGAGCGCGTCAGCCGGGCAAGGATCATGGCAATCAGCAGCATGGAGTCGGCTTCGCCACGCAGGTAGCTGTGGCGGCGCGCCATCAGCCGTGTTTGCTCGCAGTACTCCAGCATTTGCTGCGGCGATTTCCGCTTTGCTATTTGAGCAATCTGGGTGCGGAGATTGATCTGCTCGTGTGGACGTTGCGCCGTCTCTAATCTGGCTTGCAGTTCGGCAAGTGCTTTATCCATTGCCATTGTCCGGTTGAGAGTTCAGAAGAAGATTCTTGGCCCGAAAATAGCACAACGGCACGAAGGTTTCCCTCCGTGCCGTTGTGCTTGTTCCCCGCCTTCTTCGGCGCCCGCTTCACAGTGTTGCCATGCGCCGATACGCCCCGCTGTTGGCTTGCTCCATCTCTATCCAGATTATTCCACGACCGAGATATACCAGTCCATGGATGCCGGATCAATCGCCGCACCGGTTTCGTTGCGGAACTTCACCTCAACCGTGTTGGTTGCCGACACCCGCGCGTAGCTGATGATGAGTCCATCCGGCAAAGCGTTCTGTGGCGAAACGCTTACCGCACCGGTAGTTCCCGCACCTGTCACCGTGAATGTTTCCACCGATGAAGCGCCGGCAGCAACCGAAGCGATATTCTGGGTGACAACTGCTTTGGTGGTCTTGGCTCCCCACGACATTGTTCCGCCAGCCGTGCTGATTAATGCTTGGCCGTTTGCCGTTGGCCCACTATCGGGAAGTGTGTAGATGGTGTTGACTGTTGTGATGGATGCCGAGCGCAAACCGGTGAAATTGGTTCCGCTGTAGCTGAAGCTGCTGTTGTTCTCGTAAAACCGAAGCACTTGCGCGTGGCCGTCGGTGTTGCCAACGGAAAGGTCAACATCGTTGAACAGTGCAGTGGTGTCTTGGCCGGAAAAATCAACCATGGTGTTGGTGGTTGATCCGTTGAAGCCGAAGGAATTATCACCAACCTTCATGTATCGTCCCCCTGGAATTACCGAGGCTGTTCCGTTCACAAAGTTCCGCTCGCCGCCGCCAATCGCGCTGAAAGTTCCGTTGATGGAGTCGTTCAATCCGCCAGCAATCACCCCGCGACCACTGATAAAACGAATATGGTTGCCCGATCCCGAACCAATGAACCCTTCGGGGCCATCCACAAGGTTGTTCTGCCCGCCAGCAATAATCGCGAACGAGTTGGCCACGCGGTTGTTCCCACCCCCAAGAACGCTGGAGTTGTCGGCAGTCACCTTGTTATCCTCGCCCCCCACCACAACCGATTGCGCCCCGCTGGCGGTGTTGCGTAGGCCACCGCCAACAAAGGATTCTGAAGCGGTTGCCGAATCGGTGTTGCCAGCAACAACAACGGAGTTTGTGCCGGTTGCACGGTTGTTTTGGCCGCCAAGAATCGCGCTTCCGGTTCCGGTTGCGCGGTTGCTGTTGCCGCCAGAAATAACGCTGTAGGTGCTCCCCGCAAAATTGCGGAAGCCACCGCCAATGAAAGCGTTATTGCCATTGATGGTGTCAAGGTCGCCGCCGCCAATCACGGAGTTGTTGGATCCACCCGTGATCGCGTTCTGCGAGCCACCGCCGATGAAGTTCTCAATAGCAGCCGTAATCGTTACTCCAATTTTGTTCCCGGTTCCCCCCACGATTGCGTTGTGTGAGCCAAAGGTCTGATTCTTGAACCCGCCGCCAATCACGGTATGGGTGGATGTTGCCTCATTTCCATCGCCGCCGCCAATCACGCTGAACTCACCACCGCTGGAAAAACCTGCGTTGATTTTGTTGCTGCGTCCGCCAACAATGACTGCGTGGGTTGGAAGCCCGGTGCCGCCGCCGCCGCCAACACGGTTCGCTTCGCCGCCACCCAGGAAGGAGTTGTCGCCGCTGAGTGAGTCGTTCAAGCCGGCACCGATGAAGCTGTTGGTTCCGCGCAGCAGACGGTTGTTTTGGCCGGCACCGACGAACCCGCGCGCCACGCTGAACGAACCCCCAATTTGGTTTCCCGATCCGGCAACGATTGCATAATCGGAGCCACCGGAGAAAGAGTTGTTGTTGCTTCCCGCGCCAAAGAACAGGTTGCTTCCGCCGCCACTGTTGGTGTTGTTGATGCCACCAGCAATCACGTTGTGATCGCCAAACAACGTGTGGTTTTCGCCACCGACGATTGCGTTGTGGTTGCCGGAGGAAAATCCCGACTGGATTTTGTTGTTCTGGCCACCACCAATAAAGCCATGCGAGACATTAGCAGTTCCGCCAGGGCCACCGCCAATTTTGTTGAGTCGCCCGCCACCGATAAAACTGTTTTCAGCAGCAAGGATAGTGTCGCGGAACCCTGCACCAATCATCGCACGGGTGGAGTTATCAACCATGTTTTCTGTCCCCCCGGCTATCACACCGTCGGTGCCGGTCACGTGGTTGCCGGTTCCGACAACAATGCCGGTTCGGTTGCCATCGGCATGGTTGCCAAACCCCGCGCCAACAAAACTGTAGGCCGCGCCCGACCCACCATTGTTGGATGTGGCACTGTTTTGTTCGCCGCCAACAACTACACCAACGTCTTCAACATAATTCAGCACCCCGCCAAGAATTGCCGAGTTATCGTTGAACGCCTTGTTATCAATGCCACCGCCAACAAAGGCGTTGGTTCCTGCTGCACGATTACGGAAGCCACCGACCACACCGGAACGTGTTCCTGTGGCGCTGTCGGTGCTGCCGCCAACAACAGCGGCATTCACTCCGCTTGAAACGTTCTGTTCCCCGCTGCCAACAAATCCTCCACTTTCGGTTACGCGGTTATCGCGCCCGCCGGCAATTGTTCCGTTCGGTTGGCTGGCAGCATCGTTTTGGCCAACAACGTTGTTGAAGCCACCGCCAATGACGCTGTAATTATCGTGCACTGTGTTGGCTTGGCCAGCGGTTCCACCGCCAGCAATGACGGAACCGAATGCCCCAGCCGTCACGCTGTTTCCGCTGAAGCCGCCAATGATGTTCGGGCTTGTTCCGTTCGGCTCAAGCCGCAGCGCGCGCTGGTTGTTCGTTCGGAAATCCACCGCAACGTTGTTGGTGGTTCCCATGAAGTTTGTGCCATCCACAATGCTGCTGTTTCCATCAATCCGCCAGAAGGTGCTGCCGAGCGGTTGCCAGGTGGGGGCTGTTCCCGCGCCTGTGCTGGTGAGCACATCGCCAGCCGCCGAACCTGTGCCAATCATTTTTGCGGCTGAGACAGCAAGGTTGGCGAGGTCGGCATTGGCCACCGTTCCATCAGCAATCTTCGCGCTGGTGACGGCGTTGGCAAGAATCGTTGGGTTTGGATAGGTTCCGGTCAAATCGCCACCGGCTGAGCCGCCTGGCGTAGCAAAGCTCGGTACCCAGTCTCCCCCACCGTTGAACACTAAGGTCTGCCCTGCGGTTGTTGGTGTGCCGGTGAGGTTCTTTCCCAGCAGTTTCCCCACTGATGGGTTTGGATAGGTTCCACCCAAATCGCCACCGGCTGAGCCGCCTGGCGTAGCAAAGCTCGGTGCCCAGTCACCCCCACCGTTGAACACTAAGGTCTGCCCTGCGGTTGTTGGTGTGCCGGTGAGGTTCTTTCCCAGCAGTTTCCCCACTGATGGGTTTGGATAGGTTCCACCCAAATCGCCACCAGCTGGGCCATTTGGTGGAAGGCTGGTGAACGCCAAATCAGCTGTGGTGATTGTCCCATTCAGAATATCCCCACTGGCAATGGAGTTGTCGGCAATGTCTGCGCTGGCCACTGCTCCATCGGCAATTTTCGCGCTGGT
>JAEUSP010000111.1 GCA_016788565.1 Chlorobiota bacterium
CGTACAGATTCGGATAGATTCTTGAGCAACCGCTGGGAGGCTAAGGAAGAAGAAGATCAGGAGACGCTTCATAGCAAGGAGATGTGTACTGTTTTAGTTGAGTGTACAAAGGTAATACCCTGACGCTAATTACTGCCCTTGCTCTGTAAGGGCCGACAAACGATCTTTGGCTACACCGATTGACGCAGACGAGGTGCAGCGTAGCATGAAGAGTAGAACCTATATCCCAAACGGCTTGGCCACGCATTGCGTTGGCCAAGCCGTTGCTATTCTCGGAGGTCATCATGGCTTGGAGTAGTGTACAACTCACTCTGCATGGGCAAAACACTTCCACCTACTCTACTACCGCCGGGCAGTTCAGGGAGATCGTGGTTGATCTGCTGGTTGCGGCTCCGCTGTGGCAGCCCGAAGAGACGGGAGACCGTGAGCCGGGGATTGATGGGACGCTGTTCCAGAACGTTGTGCGCCGGATGGTCATCGAGTGCCGTATCCGGCGTTGGCGTATTGATGCAGGGGAGTGGGATCATGCAGACTACGACCTGTTGATTGAGTGCCTATCCTGCCCCTACCTCTGGATCAAGACCGTGACCGACACAGCGCGGGTACAAACCGCAGCGGCTACCGATGGCACGAACCTTAACCGATGGACAACAGGGACGGGAACCATACTCCCGTTGAAGGTAGTAGCCAGCTGGGACAAAGCGGAAGTGGATACGGGTAACAGCCGATGGCTGGGAATGCCGCTCACGTTACGTGCAGTGCAACCCAAGATTGGCACAACAATGCCAGCATAGCAATGCCAAGAACAACAAACTACTACTTCGATTACAAGACAGGTGATGGTCATCGGCATCGCTTGTGGGTGCGCCCTGCCTACGGAGGGGAACGCACCGTTGAAGGATGGCCGGGCTACTCCGCTGTTTCCACCCCAGCATGGGGAGCCGGAAGCAGCACGAGTTGGAAGCAATGCCCCGACGGGTGGTTAAAGAGCACTAACGTTGGAGAAGCGGGGTATGACGGCTTGCCAATTGGACTACCCGACACCCCAACCCGTAGCTTCCGAGTTGATCTCCAGTTGCTGAACGTAGATGCCGACCTACAAGACCTTGCACGCTATCTGGTTACGCCAGTAGTGGCCGGGCAATCACTGAAGCTGAACTCTTCCGAAGTAGCGTGGTCATCTGCTACCGTGGACACTCTGAATGTGTTCACCCTGCTGACAGATGCAGGAGACCCCAGCCTCACAATCAGCCAGTTCGCGGCTGAGTATATCGGGGTGCAGTATCGGCGATTAGAGAACGAGATTGATGTCAGTCAAGAGACGGGAGAGACGCTGATGGATGTGGACACACTGCACGTCCTTCGGGCTTTGATGACTGAGATCACGCCGAGCCATCTGCAGACCAACATGCTAAACGAGGTGCAAGACAACCTCAGTGGCTACACTGAAAAGACCACTACCAGTGTTGTTGATATGGTGTGGACTGCCGATGATGTCCGGCATGAGCGGATACTGGGCAACCCTTCGGATACCCCTCACCAAGTGTTCCATTGGTTTAAGATTTCAGATTTGTGGCGCAGCTTAGGCTTCCTCTTTTCAGGGTTGCTTGAAATCTACACTGGGCTACCGGACGTTACGGTGTCGTTCGCTACTCCATCAGGATTCCCAGCAAACGTGGGCGCGATGACCATGTGGGAGCTCCGACAACAGAGCGGGGCGATAACTGGTGCAGCGCAGACCACTGGTTTCCTCTCGGCAGCAGACCTGTGGTTTTTGGGTGATGTGCAGTACAGCGACAACGAAGGCTCTTCAACCAGTCATATCGGTGGGTTCTTGCATCCGAATGAGAAGGCTGGGGTTGGGCGATACGACACGCTGTGGGACTTTATGAAGGAGCTGTGTGAGCAATGTTGCTGCCGTGTCGTGATAGAGCAATCATACTTCGGTGCGATCACGCTCCGGTTCCTCCCCCTGAACTCCAGCATGGCGAACACCGTTATTCGTGCCGACCTAACCCCTGATGCAGATCGGCTCAAAATTGTTTTGTGGAAAGAGGTGATTAGCGGAGCAACCAGCGAGATAACGGGAGCAACTGATGGCGATTATGAGAAGGGCGCAGAGTATCGGGTGTGGGGAATCAGAACCGAGGCTCGGAGAACGGTTCCTACCGTGTTCCAGAACTGGCCATCAGTCGGCAACATTGATGACAGGGCCTCACGGGTAAACGTCAGTTTTATCAGTGCCACGACTACCGACGTTGCGGCGAACATCCTTGTCTATTTCTCGGATGTGAACGACATCTATGGAACCGAGCAAGCCGTGCGGGTTCATCACTATGTTGGGATTCGGAAGAGCGATGGTAGTGTGCAGTACGATACTATCAATGGACCGAGCGAAGACTTACCTACTCCAATACTTGACTACGAGGATTCGGAAGCAGAGTGGGAATCGCAGTTCTGGTATCCCTGGCGCGACCGTGCGCTGGAGGTTCAGCAACGCGGGGGCGTTAGTTACGCCGCAACAGCGTTCATCGCAAAGATGTTTAGTAAGTGGTCGCAGTATCAGATCGAGTGCAAAGTGCCGTATCACAAAGCACTGCTCCACACGCTGGGGACTCGTATCACGTTGGATGCCGCAACGCTCGTCCCTGATGGCGATTATCTGGATGACTTGCCAGACAATCCGATTGTCACCAAGATCACGCCCGAAGGACTGTCAGCCGCAATCACTGTACTTGGAGTAGAGTAATGCCAAAACAAGCAGATGGGAGAATCGGTGATGTGGCATGGGATCGAATCGTAGGTAAGCCCCTACCAAAACGATCTGAACTGCGTTTCCAAGCGATTGAACGCCGAAAAGATGGTGATTCACGAAATGTCTATACCGATAGCGCGGGGCTATCCGCACAGAAAGTTCCAGTAGCTAACGGCTCGCGCTCACTCACGAACAGTCGAATCTACACGGAGGTTGATAACAGCTCGGAAGACACCCATGTGTCTGTTCTTATCCCATACCAAGCTGGCGATGAATCTTTCGCGGTATCCGTGCAGCTTGGTGTTGGGGACAGCGGTGACACTGATAACTCAACCGACGGAGTTGTTGGTAAGAGTTATAGTGGTGAGGGGGTGCGGGGTCTCAGCACCAACGGCAACGGCGTTCAGGGGGAGGCGCTCGGTTCGGGTCACGCGGGATACTTCTTGCAGACAGGGACAGGCAAGGGAATGCAAGCAGTAATCAGCAACACCTCCAATACCAACCACGCCGTTGAAGCGGCAACCGACGGTTCTGGCAACGCGGTGAAAGGGATCAGCACTGGGGAGAGTGTGGTCGGTTTCTTCGAGAGCCAATCGGCCAGCCCAAGTGGCGCGGTAGTCCACGCATCGGCTACGGCATCGGGTCACGATGAACCACTCTACAAGGGAGGAACCGCTGGCACGGGAAACCTGTTGCAACTTCAGAAGGGTGGCACTGACAAGTTCGTAGTGGATAACAGCGGCAGCCTTGTTGGGCTGCGGGTTGTTCAAGCGGAAAAAACCAGCAACTACACCATCACCGATAGCGATATGACGCTGCTTGTAGATACCACAAGCGGGTCTGTCACACTGACGCTACCGAACCCTTCAGGGAAGGCCGGGCGTGTCTGGATCATCCTTGACCACAAAGACAAGTTCAGCACCAACAAGTTGGTGATCGATCCCGACACGTACGAGCTTAACGGGCTCACCGCAGATCGTGATATTACACTCTCCGGTGCATGGATCATGATTACTACCGATGGCACGCGCTACCGGATGCTGGTAAACTATCCGCGCAAGAACGGGGAGATATGCCTACTGGAGAGCAAGGCCGGCATTGATGGCAAGACTATTGCGAACCACAACCTGAACCCCGTCATGGATAGTGGTCGCAAGAGCGTGGTGACGCACATGGTGGTACGGACAACAGCGGCAACGGCGGTGACGGTCGCGGCTCAGTGCTCACTCGGCGTTGTCATCGCAGGATCATACACAGATATCGTTGGGACTACAACGCTGACAGGGCTAACAGCGATAGATAAAGTCACGGTGGTGGACTCAAAAGCTGCCGCATCGGTTGTCGGTGGCGGTGGCAACATCGTTTTTAGGATCAGCACTGGAGCAACGGCAACGACGCTCACACTCACAGTGGATGTTTTCGGATACTACATAGACTAACAGAAGCAGGAGGGGAGGATGCAGCGATTTCCATATTTGTGGCAGCTTTTTGAGGGGGCTTGGTGGAAGGCTATCGTCATAGCTGCCTACTCAGGGCTTGCAGCGGTTCAACGGCTGGCTAACGTAAACTACGAGTTGGGCATACTGGTGCTGTTGCTGCTGCTGTTCGACTGGTACAGCGGGCGGCTTGCTGCTGTTCGACGCGGAGAGAGACTGACATCGTGGGGACGACGACGAACCATAAGCAAGGTGAACCAGTATGCCGTGTTCATCTTCACCACTACAATCATCAGTCATGGCCTGGGCGCACACTACTCTGTGTTTGAACATCTGGAAATCTGGGGCTACATCTTCGTTGCTCTGACCGAGGGGAAGAGTATCACGGAGAACCTGTTTGGTCGTAGAACTTCAAGAGACATCTGGCAGAGGCTAACCCGAACAAAGCTGTTCGGCGAGGATGCGCAAAAGGCGTTGGATCAAGAAGAACAGGAAGAAAAGGGAAAGAGCGATGCCAACGATTGAAGCAAACCGAGTGTTGTGGCACATGAGAGCCGGATCATACTTCCGGCGAACAATCCGCCGAAAGCTGACCGATGGGACGCTACGCGACATCAGTGGCTACACCTTTGAATGCGTGCTGAACGTGACCGTTGATGGGGTAGTCACCACGCGGTCGTTCGTTTGCCAGCTTGTGAGTAGTGGAGCTGACGCGAACAAAGCGGTGACGGTCGAGATGTTTGCTACTACCGGAGCAGGCGTACTACAGGCCAACACCAACGAAGGGATAGACGCTGCGGAGTACGATATGGAGTTTCGGGCTATCCCTGTCGTTGGTGGTGCGCCGAAATCAGAGGTCTGGTTAAGCGGGAAGGTAAACATCACAGCAAGGAGTTAGCATGGAAAAGGTGGTGATAGAAGGTTCGGTGGAGACCGTTGTCGTTGAAGAAGGGGAAGTGGTGGAAACCATCAACGAGGTCATGGACGTGCTGGAGATCGCAGCGCAAGGGCCACCTGGCCCGGCTGGCGACTTACACTACACCCACACGCAAGGAGTAGCTGCGGCCATGTGGAGCATCACACACAGCCTCGGAAAGCACCCAAGTATCACCGTGATTGATAGCGGCGGGGATGAAGTCATCCCTGCAATCGCGTACCCAAGCCCAAACGCCGTCACGCTCACCTTTAGCGGTGCTGTCAGCGGTGTAGCATATCTCAACTAACACACCCAACAGAACACAGAGGAGAATATCATGGCTCTCAAGTTTGCCGTAGCTCTTGACCTACAAAAGCTGGAGTTACAAAACGCCCGGGTGCAAAACCTATCGAGCGCACCAAGCTCGCCGGTATCGGGGCAAGTGTACTACAACACCACAGACAACAAGCTGTACGTGTACAACGGATCAAGCTGGGTTGATCTATCGAACAGCGGTGGCGACCCGTCAATGGGTGGCGACCTCTCCGGCACTGCATCCAACGCCCAGATCGTATCTGGAGCGGTCGGTACGACGGAGATTGCCGCCGACGCAGTGACGTTCGCCAAGCTCCAAAACATCGCGACCAACACCTTGATCGGTCGGGCAAGCGGTGGAAGCGGAGACCCCGAAGAGATCACCTGCACATCGGCAGGACGGGCGTTGCTGGATGATGCTGACGCATCGGCACAACGGACGACGCTGGGGCTTGGCGGTGCTGCGGTGTTGAGTGTTGGCACGTCAGCGGGGACGGTTGCAGCAGGCGACGATTCGCGGTTCCACACCCAGAACACCGATAGCGGCACGACTTCTACGACGTTCCAAGTTGGTAGCAGCGGGTCGGGGCCGAAGCTCAAAAACAACAGCGGGGAACTGCAAGTACGCAACAGCGGCGATAGCGGCTATGCAGATGTTCGGTGCGATGACCTGATCGTTGAGGGCAACCTAACGGTCAATGGCACGACCACCACACTCAACACCACGACGGTAGAGACTGGTGATAACGAGATCGTGCTGAACAGCGAAATCTCGACGGCATCGGGCAACACGACTGGCGGCATCGCTATCAAGCGGCTGGATTCCGACAACTCGACGCGCCGCGATGCAAAAGTACAGTACAACGAGACCGATGATGTGTGGGAGACTGTTGGCGGAGTTCACACCGCTGCGGTACGTACCCACACAATCGCCCGCAAGTACACCACCGCCGTCGGTGACGGCTCTGCTACTCAGTAAACCGTCACCCACAACCTTAACAGCAGAGCCGTCACCGTTGAAGTCTATGTAAACTCCGGCAACTACGAGTCGGTGATTTGCGACGTTGAACGCACTGGTGTTGATACCGTCCGGCTGACCTTCGCCGTAGCCCCAACATCCAACCAATATGCGGTAGTCGTCACAGGATAAGTATGGCAAGGAAGATTCTGAACGGCCTGGTCATCAGCGGCAACAGCAGCGCGGCAAGCCCTCATGCTGGGGTTGGGTTGGTGCTACCTGTCACCGTGCGCAACTGCTCCAACACCGCCAGCGAGGTATCGGTCATCGAGGCGACTATCCCCGCCAACACGCTGGCCGATGGCCACTACATCGAGCTACGCGGGCGGGTGGAGTGGCGCAATCTTGACGGTGGCAGCCCCACACTTACCACCAAGATCAAAGCAGGGTCATCGTACCACACACTCGGCAGCGCGACTATCGGTGGGACTGGCTACACCCGCGTGCCGTATCGCGTCCTGATATCGCGGCGCGGCAGCAGCCTGTGGGTGGCGGGGTGGGACTATGCGTATGGGATGGCAGCGGAGTGGCACCCTGCCGCGCTCAACGAGATCATCGGTGCTGACATCTACGCCAGCGGCAAAAAGGGCGGAGAGATCGCGTCGCTGACCTTCAGCAGCGACCTGACTATCGCCCTCACCGCACAGTGGTCGGCAGCGTCCGCCAATCGCTACTACAACGCCTTAGATGGGGAGGTACTACTACGATGATTGCGCAGCTTATCAGGGACTACACGGGGGCGGTGGATTCCGACACGGGGCTACCAGTGGTGGATCGTACCGAGCGCGTCGCCGACGCACGGCAGCGGCGGATGGGTGAGCTACTGCGCACGGCACTGGGAGAGATGACGGAGCTACTACAATCGCACGGGCTGGATGCTGCGACGGCGCAAGCACTGGCAGCGTCGCAGCTGTACAACATCCTGCCAAGCGCGGCACGTACCGCGATGACCACGCAGGTCGGATTGCTACGCACACGGCTGGCGGCGGCGTTGGTGGGGATCAAAGCGGCGGCTGACGTGGAGGGCGTGGAGAGAGTGGGGCTGTAAAGCCGTCATAAAGTTCATAAAAGCCAACAAAAGTTCATAAATGGCGGTTCCAACTCCCCCGATTTCGAGGGGTTTATAATAACAGGGGAGAGTATAAAAAAGCCCACCGGTACTCCTACCGATGGGCTTCGCTGTCACAGGCTCCCCCGTGACTGCATAACCAATACTCACGGCTCAGTTCTGAACCGAAAAGTTGTACGAATGTACAAAGGGACGTCGGGCTTTGCAAAGTTTTTGTTTGTAATCACTAACAAAAAGCCGTATGTTCGCCCACCTACAAAGGAGGGACTATGGCAGAGTACACAGCGATTGACTTCTTCGAGAAGTTCAACGTACCAGAGCAGAACCGAAAATCGGCTGTCGCCCGGATGTCACAGCTATTGAGAGGCAGGACTACCACGAGTAAGAAGGATCAGCGATACACCTATCTGCCGGAGTTGGTCGAAGGGGTGCATTATCGTCGTTCTGGTAGGGCGGTGCTGTATAGCGAAGCGGGGGTGAAGAAGCTCCGAGAGCTATTGCTGGGGGTTACGGAGTAGCGGCACAGATTCAGGGGGAATCCCCCCAACGATTGCACAAAGGTAGGACGCAATTTGCGTCCTACCTTTTTTTTGTAGTGAGCCATTTTCTTCATCCTTTGTGCAATCGTTGGGGGGATTGGTGGGGTGCAGCCCTACTTGTAGCGGATTGTAATTTTCGCCGAAATGACAAAGAAAAAGGCGTTTTTGCTCTTCATTTGTTAGGAATAGCTAACAAAAAAGGTTATCTTTGTACACGATAAACGAAGGGCGTTTATCACAACCAATACTCACTTAATCAGTTCTCACCATGAACCAAAAACAAGCCATTCGGCGGGATGTCCAAGCCCAAGACTGGACGGATGCAAAAGAGTTTGCGCGGTACTTCGACCCCGATGAACTTGAAATCGTTTTGCAGGTCGCACGCGAAGAGATGGAGCTTGCGGCTGACAGGGATGACGCGGAACGGTACAACCAACTTGATGACTACATCGGGGAAATTTTGAACGAGATTGAGCGGCTGGAAGAGCAACGGGCGTTTGAAGAGGTGAGGCACTCCCGATATAGCTACTACGATTCGCTATGGGGAACAAAATCAAGTTGGTACTGACAACGACAGTGGGGGGCTTCGCCCCCCACATTCTACCAAAACAGCAACGTACACACACTTAAAAACACAGGGTAAAACCATGAAAACGACCTTCAAACTTTCGGCACTGATTCAGAAAAAAGTCATCGGCGTTGGGCTGGCAATCCTAACCCAGAATTGGCTTGCAAGCCCCAACCGTTGGGCGGTGAAAATGAACGGCGAACGGGTCACGGAATCACAGTTGGGCGGCCTTGCTTGGATTGCCGGGGTTGTCAAAAAATCCGATTCGGAGTTCGATGTTCTTTTCCCCCGGCAATCACAAAAGTTTGTCATCACGGAGTTTATGGCTTCAAGCCTGCAAGGGGTAATCCTTCGGGTTTTTGTCGGGGCGAACGGCAACGGTATCGTATGCTTCCCGAACACCGTGATCCAAGAAATGGGGGTGCAAGAGTTGTGGGGCTACGGGACTTCGCAACCTTACGTCAATGCGGCCAAGCGTGAAGAGGTTACGGTGATAATCTATCCCGACCCCACCGAAGTTCATTTCCCCCAAGTAGCAACGGAACCGCTGGCAACCGTTGAAGATGAACCCGACTGGGAAGATGAACAAGAAGGATATGACACGCTGGAAGACTTGGCAGAAAACGCACTGGCAAGGGGTTAAAGACTGCTTAGGTGAGCGGTGGGGCGCGAATACCGGACAATCACGCGCAACCTTTTTCAAGCAATACACAAGCAACTAACACTCAAAAAATCATGGTTTGCACACCAAGTTTCCTCAAAAAAGCCGAAGAAAAAAACATGGGGTTTTTCGCTATCTACCTTTACGGGTTGCAGGTCAAACGCCCCAATACGGAACCGAGTATGTTGGTGGGGAACCCCACCATTATAGAGGCATACTTTGAAGATGACGGGCGAACGATTCAGGCCCCCGCACCGTTCAGGTTCTTTGCAATCCGAAGCGATGAAGAACCGGACGAAGGAACGGCGGGGAAATCGCGTGTTACCTTCATGCTTCCCGAAGATTATTGAGGGGGTGAAAAAAATCTTTCGTGAAATGAAAAAAAAGTGCGTTTTGGCGGCCGTTTTGTTAGGAATCACTAACAAAAAGAGTTATCTTTGTACACCGTCAAACGAGACGGGAAACCAATACTCACTTAACCAGTTCATTGACATGCAAATCGGAACAGCCGTCTTCAACGTGAAGACAATCGAAGCAACGGAGATCGACAACGGTTTCTTCGGAAAACCAAGCAGTGCGAGCGCGGAACGCAGCATCCGCATAACCACCGAATGCGGCGGGACAATCTCTCTTAAGTTACTCAGCGATAAGCCCGAAAAGCTGCAAATCTTGGACATGGAGTTAGTGCCGAAACACCCCGAAGAAATCGGCAGCAAGGAAACGGCAGCGTAGGGAGAGAGGAAGGGGGGGGCTTCGCCCCCCCCCTATTTATCACAAGCAACCAATACTCAAAAAAAGGTACGATTATGGCAGACGTTATCACACTGACAGGAAACCAACGCCAAGTTATTGGCAGCGACATGGATGCCTTGTTTGCGGAGTTCCGCAAGCCTCTGACATCGGCGGAAATCGAATGGAAGATTGCCACCAACAAAACCGGACAAAACGCCACGCTTGTGCCGTACATTGACAACCGGGCGGTGCTGAATCGGCTGGATAAGGCTTTTGGGCCGGGCGGCTGGCAAAGCACGTTCGTGGCTTGCGACGGGGGTTTCCTTTGCGGAATATCTATCCTGATTGAAGGGCAATGGGTATGGAAATGGGACGGCGCGGGAAAGTCCGAGATTGAGCCGTTCAAGGGGGGAGTCTCGGACGCTCAAAAAAGAGCCGCCCACCAATGGGGACTTGGGCGCGAACTCTATTCATACCCCATGATTCAACTCAAATGGGAAGGGGAAAACAAAAAGTTCATTCCTTATCACGTCCTACCGCGACTGCAACAGATGGTGGAAATGATAACGGCGGGGAAGTTCACGCGGGATTACGTTCTGTTGAACGAGAGTGAGGGGAAGAAATGAAACTCTATGAAATAGCCGACAACTTGGCCGAACTTGAAGAGTACGTTTCCACGTGTGAGGGGAGGATTGATCCTGCAATCTTGGGAGGGCTAATCGCCGTTGAAGAGAGCCTCACCGCGAAGGTTGAAGGCGTGTGCAAGGTCATCCTAAGCATGGAGCGCAACGCCGAAGCTGCAAAGGCTGAAAGCGAGCGGCTGGCAAGGCTTGCCAAGAACCGAAGCGAATCGGCCCGGGGGTTGCGCAACTACCTCACCCACCACCTGGAACGGCTTGGCAAGCGGCGGGTGGACACGCCAACGCTCACCGCGACCGTAGCGGCCAAGCCTGCAAAGGTTGTTCTGTTAGCCTTGCCAGATACCTTGCCAGAACGGTTTCAGCGTGTGCCGGAACCGCTACCGATTGAAGCCGATAAAGTGGCGTTGTTGGAAGCATACGAAGCGGGGGAAGGGCTACCGGACGGAGTAGCGATTGAGCAAGGTTATTCCCTTCGGATTCGATGAACGGAAGCGGGCTGCAACAACAGCCCGCTTCTTTCGCCACATAGTCAGTCAGTGCCGCCGCGTGGCCATTGCGTGGCGCGGCACTGACTGACTATGAAAGGAGCAAGAGTTGAAGGGGAACGGATTGGGAGATGGAGAAGGACAACACGCGGTGGGACACAGTGCAGACGGAAGCGGTGGCGCGGTTGCAAGCAAAGTTGCAAGGCTAACGGGAAGGGGGGGCTTCGCCCCCCTTTTTTATTTGGAGCAGGCGAAAGCGTGAAACGTTTTTTCTCACCGTACAAAAGACGTACAGAAAACAAAGCTGTCGGTTGAATTTTTGAAAAATCAGCGATTTAGCGATAAAAATATAAACGTGATCACCCGTGGATTCATTGCGGTAGTTTTTTTGATAAGTAGTTGCTTGATAATGGCTTCTGTGCAAGCGATGCCGCGCAAACGGCGGCGTTTCAGTGTTGTTCAACGCTTGGCGCGCCACGAATTGTTCCCAAT
>JAEUSP010000126.1 GCA_016788565.1 Chlorobiota bacterium
AGCACGGAGTAATGCTGAAGAGAAGCCACCGCCGAACAGCGAAGTACTGTCATCGCGAGGAGCGATTAGCGACGTGGCACCGCGAAGCAGCGGCGAAGCCCATCTCGCGTGTGGCAGCGTGTCCGATGCCATCCCAGAAACGCGCGGGATCGCTTCGTCGAAGACTCCTCGCAATGACGGGGTGGAGTAAACTCCACCGAACCCAGCCCTCCGCTCATGCTGAAGCCCTGTCGAAGTATGAGCGTGAGCCACTAAACCGAGAAGCCGCCTACCCTCACCCCCCGCTCGCGCCCAAGTGAGTGGTGGTGCTGCTTGCCTCACTTTCGTCGGGTGGAAGAGTGAAGAGTGAAGAGTGAAATGGAGCCAAAGCTAGAAACTCACTAATGACCAATGACTAATGACTAATGACTAATGACTAATGACTAATGACTAATGACCAATTCCCCCCACACCTGCGCCTCCCCGCTCTTCAGTTCACGTTAGCAGCGCGCTGCTCGTGGCCTTGCAGCCACGCCAGATCGTGCATTGTTAGGCTGCCCGATAGCATCGCCAACAACAGCGGCAACAGCAGCGACACCGGCAGCAGCCACAGCCCACCTCCAAGCAACAACCCAACAGCAATCGTTGCGGCGGCAGCGGCAATCGCAGTAACCACAGGGCGCAACACTGGCACGGTGAAATGCTTCCGAAATTGGAGGTACATCAACATCATCATGGCTCCCTCGCCCAGTGTGATTCCCCACGCCGCGCCATGCAAGCCTTCCAGCCAAATGGCCACCGAAGCAATCGGCAGAAATATCACCCCGCCAATCATGCTGGCTTTCATGTAGCGTTGTTGCTGGCCAATGCCCACCAGCGCGTAGGCGAAGTAGCTGTTCCACAACGTGGCCACGGCGTACCACGCAACCACTTGCAATGCTGGGCCGGCAGCCGTGTATGCGGTTCCAAACAGCAGTGTGATAACCGCGTTGGCATGAACCGTTGCGGCCACGCCAATCGTCACCCCGGCAACCACCACCAACCGGAACCCGCGCGAAAGCTGGCGCGGCAAGTCGTGGCGATTTTGGCCCCAACCGCTGGCAACACGCGGCAGATAGAGTGCCACAAACAGACGGTCGGCCATCATCAGCAACGTCACCACGCGCAGCACCACGCCCAGCGTTCCGGCATCGGCAGGGCCATGCAGAAAACCAAGCAGAAGCAGCGGCACGGTTTGCAGAATGCTTCCAACAATGCTCCCCAGCAGTATCGGGAAGCCTTCACGAAGAAGAGCCGAACGGCGGCTGGATTGCCCCACGTTTTCCGCTCCGGCAGCGCGCAGATCGGCACGGTCGGCCATCAGAAGCAATGCGAACGCGGCAGCAAGATTTGCGCCGATGTAGAGCAATGGAACCAGAGTAATCTGGTTTGGAACGTGAACCAGCAGCAGCAACGCCCCGGCATACAATCCCCCCGACAAAAATTTCCCGACCGTCACCGCACGGTAGTTCCGTTTCCCCTGGTGATACCAGTCCACATACAGGGCGTAGGTGATGGGATAGAGCAAGTACAACTGCATCACAGCCCGCAACGTAGGTGGCAACGGAATCAGCAGCAGAAGAAGCTCCCCCAACAGCATCACCACAAACGCCGCAGCCAACTGAAGCCGAAGGATAGCAACCGGCGGGAATTGGCGATGCTCCGGCTGGGTTGCGGCAATCCGCACGCCCAGCGTGTTCAGCCCAAGATCAACCGGCCACAACGCCCACGTCAGCAGGGCAAGCCCCATGGAAAGCGTGCCGAAGCCTTCCGGTTGCAGCGTGGCGGCGGCCCAGGCGGTTGCCAGAAACCCAAGCAGCCGCGCAACTGCATCGCCCGTGAATGCCGTCAAAAGGTGCTGCACTAATCGGCTCATTGCTTCCCGTGGTTGAGTATCTGAACCAACCGCGCTTCCCGTTTCGTTTGCGAAAATTTTGCCATCACTCGCTCCCGTGCTTGCAGCCCCGACTGCGGCAGAAGTTGGGCAGCGGCGGCAATCGCTTTCTGCAGAGCTTCGGCGTTTCCGGGATTGGCCACAACGCCGGTGTCGCCAATCGCATCGGCAACCCCGCCAACATCGGCACCAACGGGGATGCAGCCGCAGAGCATCGCCTCGCACAGGGTGTTCGGCAACCCTTCGCGGCGCGAGGGCTGGCAGAAAATCAAAGCCCGTTGGTAGTGTGGCAGAAGTTGGTTGCGGGGGAGGGGAGGAAGAAGGGTGACGTTGGAAGGAACCGTGGAAATCAGCGATTGCACGGCGGGGGTGATCCCGATAATCTGGACCTGGAGTTCGGGAAGCTGCCGGGCCGCCGCCAGCAGAAGATCAATTCCTTTGATTGCCAGCCGCTGGTGGCTATCGCAGTGCGCAACGCACAGCACGGTTGCCCCTTTTGGTTGGCCACCTGGTTTCCAGCGGTCTGGGTTGTAGCCGGTGGGAAGAACCTCTAATTGGGGAAGCGGGTGGCCAACGCGCTGGCGCAATTCCGCAGCAAGGGGTTCGGCAACGGCAAGCAAGTGGTTGGCACGGGGAAGCCCCCACCGAAGCAACGCACGCTTCCACCAACTCAGCCAGATTCCATACTTGTTTTCTGGGTCGCGTGCGGCATCAACCCCGCCGATAATCACCACCGAACGGCGGCCAAGCAAGCGGGCGAAGAAGATCATCACCACGGCATAGACTGAACCGAACCAACTGATGCTAACATCGGAATCCCGCACACCCCGAAACAGTATCGGCAGTGCGCGGAATCCCGATGCGGTTTTCCATTCCACAGGGCAATGCTTCCGCAGAAGCTCCACATCATCGCGGATGAACGGTGCGTCCATCGTGGACCAAACGAACGCCCGTTTCACCGGCTATCCCTCGGGTGAAATCTCAACATTCTCCGACGCATCTTGCGCGGTCTGGCGGTAGTTGTTTTTATCAACCTCGGACGGGTTGCCAACAATCACGATGGTGAAGTTCCGCAGGTATCGGCGCGCGGCAAGGTTCATCTGGGCCGGCTTGATTGCGCGGATTCCATCCAACGTGCGGAAGGCATTTTTCCAGGAGCCGGTGTAGAGTTCGGCAATCCCCATTTCGTTGGCTTGCGATTCGGCGGTTTGCTGGCGCATGTAGTTGCTGGTAAGCCACCCCACCAGCCCGTTGCGGATTGATTGGTCGCTGATGACAATCTCGCGAAACAGATCAACCACATTCCCCTTTGCCACGCGCCACGTGGAGTCGGGAAGCGTTGTGGAGACGGTGAGTTGGCCGTAGGAGGAACGCCCGTACTCAATTTCAGCATCGGGGGCGTAGCTCAGATTCCGCTCCACACGCACCTCGCGGAACATGTGGCCGGCAAGGAAACTGGTAAGGCGCATCATCGGGAAGTAGAGGCTATCGCCACGGTTGGGGGCCAGATAGCGTGCAATCATGTAGCTGGTGACAGCGCGCCCGCCGCCGTATGGGGGGCGGACAATCAGCGTTTGCTTCCCGGCGTTTTGCGGCGGCGGAACCGGGCGCGCAACGTAGGCCCCTTGCGGCAACTTGGCAAGGCTGGCCGCCACACGGCGGTGCAGGCTTGCCGAATCAATATCCCCCACCACCACCAGGAAGGTGCGTGACTTCACGAACATGGCGGTGTAGTAATCCAGCAAGGCTTTTTCGGTGATCGGCGCAACGTCCGATTCCTGGGCAAACCGCCCGTAGGGGTGGCCGTGATAGAAGGCACTATCAACCAGATAATTGGCGTAGGCTTCGGGGCTGTTGAAGCGATTGCGGAGGCCGATCACCAGCCGCTCCTTTGCGTTCTGGAACTCAACCGGGTCAATTTTTGGGCGCATGATAACGCCGGTGAACAGCTCCCAGGATTTATCGAAATTTTCCAGAGCGCACCGAAGCGTCATCACCGAGTAATCGCGGTCGTCGCCGGGGACGATGCCGCTGTTAAGGCGATCAAGAACCCGGCGATATTCTTCCTTGCTCATTCCGCCGGGCCCGCTAAGCGGGGGCAACTGAAGCGCAAGCTGCTGCACCGCCGGCGAAACCCCTTGTGGGATTGCTGCAAGCCCGCCATCAATAAACAGCTTTGCACTAACGATCTGCGACCCGGGGTCGGTTTGGCGAAGGATCACCCGAAGCCCATTGACGGCGAACTCCTTCACGTTGTCGGGCGCGCCGCGGTAGTAAATCACCTGCTGCTGCTTTTTGGAAGAAGCACAACCAACGGGGATCAGAAACGCAGCAAGCATCGGCACAAGAAGCCAACGAAGCAAGAAGGGATGGGAGATTGGTGCGTGTGTGCGGGCCATTATTTCAGCACCTCCGACTTGTTAAGATTGAGGTTGTTGAGTGCTTGTTGATTGCTGGTGATTCCCAACACGTAGTTCTTCCCCTTGACGTAGGTTCGGATGTAGCGTTGGATATCTTCGCGGGTCACTTTCGATAAATTATCAAGGTAGCCACGGAAGTAATCCAGCCCGGTGGTGCTCCACCAGAAGGAGAGTGTGTGCGCCCAATCGGTGGTCTCCTCGCTGTCGTACAGGTGGTCCACATGCAAGATTGCTTTTGCGGTTTCCAGCTCCTCATCGGTGAAATAATCGGGGGAGTCGAAGGCTTGGATTTCCTCCCACAATGCTTCCTGAAGTTTCTTGATATTCTCCGGCGCGCAAACCGCCTCCACCTGAATTGGGCCAACGTAGCGTTGGGTGTAGTATCCCATGCCTGCGCCTTGTGCCAAGCCGCTTTCCACCAGTTTCCGTTGGAACCGGGACTGTGGCTGGCGGGTGATAAACAGGAAGACATCGGCAGCGTAGGTGGCGGCGTTGTCAATGCCGATCGAGGGGCCGTGGAAGCGGTACTCCACTTGGGCAACATCCACCGCCGCCGGGACTGTCACCAATTTTTTTTGCGTTAGCGGCTTCGCCATTGGGGGCGGGTCTTTCTCGAACGGGTTTTTCCCTTCCTCCCAATTCCCGAAGTATTTCTCGGCAAGCTGATGAACGATTGCCGAATCAACATCGCCGGCAACAATCAGTGCGCAGTTGTTGGGGATGTAGTATTTCTTCTGGATGAACCGCATTTTTTCGGGGGTGGCGGTTTTAATCACGGGCCGCTGGCCAATCGGTTGCTTGCGGGTGACGACATCGCCCCACAAGGCTTCATCCATTGCGCGATTGAAAGCGAAAAAGGGGTTGGATTCGTGGCGGTCGAACTCGCCAATCACCACTTCCCGCTCGCGTTCCAGTTCGGCAACATCGAATGCCGGAAACTGCGCCGCGCCGGACATGATTTCCATCCCTTTTTCAAGGTTCTCAATCGGAAGAGTGAAGTAGTAATAGACCACTTCCTCGCGTGTGGTGGCGTTGAAGATGATGCCGTTCGCGCTCAGCACCGCGCTGAAGGCTTCGCCGCTGGGATACTTGTTATTGGCCTTGAAGAACATGTGTTCGTACAAGTGCGACAGCCCAGCATATTCCGGCCCTTCGGTGAAGGAGCCATTGCGTGTGGCAAGCTCTAGAGTGGCAATCGGGACAAGGTGGTTTTGGACGATGACCACCTCCAAACCATTATCCAGCACAAAACGGGAGTACGCTTTTTCCGGGGCGGTGATGCCGCTGCCAGTGGTTTGGGCATGGAGTTGGGGGAAGAGCGCGACAAGCAGAATCAGCCCAAGAAGGCTATGCCGCAGAACGTTCCGGCGGGCCGCCGGAACGCAACGATGATGCACCATGATGATTGTTCAGGAAAAGTGAGTTACGGAAAAACCCCTTCGGATCAACGGGGGGTAATATAGTGGAATCGGTTTTGGCAGAGTGTGGAAAAGTACGTGAGTATGCCGGTATCTGCCACCAAACCACCAATCGCAACAACAGGACGCAGGGGCGGGGGGTGGGTAACAGGGGAGGAGCAACTCATGGCCAGCCTACTTCCCCCTGTATCCAATTTGTGCTTGCTTTCCGCAATCGCTTCGCCTAAGTTAGGCCAAGCCCTTAACCAAGCTGCTGGTGAAGACGAATACCTGTGATTGCCCGCAGGCTACACCAAAGCTCACGCTAACCAGAACAGATGGATATTTTTGGATTTGGTGACGATGACCCGATGGAAGAATCGGACCCTGAAGAAGGTCGCGATTCCGACGCG
This sequence comes from Chlorobiota bacterium, assembly GCA_016788565.1. Taxonomy (GTDB): domain Bacteria; phylum Bacteroidota; class Ignavibacteria; order OLB7; family OLB7; genus OLB7. The sequence goes on from JAEUSP010000126.1 coordinate 6,143, forward strand.
CTGCGCCGCTACCGCCGCCGCTTGAACAGCAGCGATGATGCGGATGCTGATGCGTTGCCGCACAATGTGGAGGTGCTGGAATCACTCACCGAAATTTGCATTGATAAAGAGGAGTTCGACTACGCAATTCGGTTCTGCAATCAGTGGCTTCGATTTGCCCCGTACAGCTCCCAAGCGTGGCTTCGCAAGGGAATCGCACTTCTGGGGCTAGAAATCCCCGATAAAGCCCTGGACTGCTTCGACCAAGCCGATCTACTGAACCCAATGGACACCGAGTCCATGATCTACCGCGGCCTTGCCTTCAGCCAGATGGAAATGCCCGGGCAAGCCCTTAAGGTCTATCAGCAAGCACTGGAGCTTGAGCCTGACAACGAAGACGCAATCTTCAATATGGCCTTAGCATTCCAACAGATGAACCGCCATGAGAAGGCGATTGCGGTGTTCCGCACGCTGCTTTCAAGCGAACGCTACGCACACGATGTGACGTTTGAACTTGGCCTTGCCCTGAAAAATTTGGGCCGGTTCGAGGAGGCCTTGCAGGTGTACACTGGCTACCTTGACATTGACCCGTTTAACCCCAGCGCGTGGTTTGCTCGGGGGCTGATGCTAAGCGAGCTTGGACGATTGCAACAGGGGATTGAGTGCTACCAGATGTCCATAGCTATCCGCGAAGATTTCTACCCAGCTTGGGTGAACAGAGGGAACAACCTTGCCAGCATGGGCAGCCTGCTGGAAGCGGTGGAATCATACTGGGAAGCTCTACGCCACGATCCCCGCGACGGCAAAGCGTGGTGTGGATTGGGGAACTGCTACCAGGAGTTGGAGGAGGATTACGACAAAGCACTGCAATACTTCGCCCGATCGTTGGAGTGCAAGCCCGGTTTCCGCGAAGCACTGTTCGGGCGGGGAAGCTGCTTCGAAGCACTGGGGCAGTACCAGCGCGCTTTGGAAAACTACGATGCCGCGCTTCGCAACGATGCCGATGATGTTGAGTTGCTGATCGCCCGTGGCGATGTGCTAAGCCTGTTGGAACGAGCCGAAGAAGCGCTTGTTTGCTACCGCCGCGTGGTTGAACTGACCCCAGACAATAGTGAAATATGGATCGAGGTTGCGCTGATTTTGTACGGCCAGAAAAATTTTGAAGAATCGCTGCAAGCATACGACACCGTTATCCGGCTTGACCCAGAGTGCGGGGAAGCCTACTACGGGCGGGCGCGGAACCAGTTAGCGTTGGGACAATATCAAGCAACGGTGCAATCACTACAGATGGCCATTGCCGTGGACCCAAGCCTTATCGAGGTGCTGAAATTAGAGTTCCCCCGCATTGCTGGGGCAGTGGCGTTGGATGACCAGGAGCCTTCCTAATCGCTTCGGCCACCCCTGTGTGCAGCCCCATCATCTTCATCACAATCATCATCCTGCTTTGTCCTTCATTCGCGTTCTTGGTGCCGAAGTCTATGCCCGCCACGGTGTCACCGATGCCGAGCGGGCCATTGGTGGGCGGTACAGTTTCGATCTGGAAATTGAAACCGACATTGCCACCGCCGCCGCTACCGACCACGTGGCCGACACGATCAACTACGAATCGGCCTACCTGATTGCCCGCGACATCCTGATCGGCTCCAACCGCCGATTGTTAGAATCGCTGGTTGTGGAGATCGCCGATGCGCTGCTCCGGAATTTCCCCGCTGCGCAAGCGGCCACCGTCCGCCTCCGTAAACTCTCTGCGCCGATTGATGGAGTGCTTCGGGCGGTGGAAGTGGAGCAGACCCAACGGAGGTGAAATATCCTTGCCCTGAAGTCGTGCCTGTGTGTGCTGCCTACCTCTTCTTTCCAACTATGCCAGAGACTCTCTCCACTGATTCTTCCACCACCGTTGCCCTATCGCTTGGCTCCAACATTGGCGACCGCTTGGGAACGCTACGCAAAGCACTGCAGCTGATTGAACAAATAGAAGGCGTTTCCCAACTGAACGCTTCCAGCTTCTACCGCACCGCGCCGGTTGGCTACACCGCTCAGCCAGATTTTATCAACTGCGCAGCAACGCTGCAAACCATCTTGGAGCCAGAACAACTGCTGGGCCGGCTTCGCGAAATTGAACAACGGTTGGGGCGGCTTCGCCGAGAACGTTGGCGGGAGCGTGAGATTGATATTGACATCCTGCTGTTTGGCCAGCAAGTGATTGCCACCCCAACGCTGGTGGTTCCGCATCCCGAGATGAGCAACCGCGCGTTTGTGCTGGTTCCGCTGGCCCAGCTTGCGCCCGCATTGCGCCACCCGCTGCACGATGCAACGGTTGCCCAACTTCTGGAACAGCTTCAGGATAGATCGGGGATTGAGCGGGTGATGGAGGCCGACGGAAGAATAGTTGAGAGTAAGACAAACTTCCCACAGCATATTGCGGTAGAGGGGGGAATCGGTGCCGGAAAAACCACGCTGGCAACCGCGATTGCCAACCGAGTTGGCGGGCGGTTGGTGCTGGAACAGTTCGAGGACAACCCGTTTCTGCCACTCTTCTACGCCGACCCAGAGCATCACGCTTTCCAGACGCAACTCTTCTTTCTGCTAAGCCGCTACCGCCAGCAAGAAGCATTCCGGCAACCGGACCTGTTCCACCACACCATTGTCAGCGATTACCTGTTCGACAAGGATCGCATCTTTGCTTCGCTTACCCTGCGCGACCATGAGCTTGCGTTGTACGATACCATCGTTGCGGCATTGCAGCCCTCGGTTCCAACGCCCGATGTGGTGATCTACTTGCAAAGCAGTGTGGAGCGGCTGGCGGCAAACATCCAGAAGCGGGGGCGGGCGATGGAACGGGAAATCACGTTGGAGTATCTGGAGCAGTTGTCGGATGCCTACCGGCGGCATATTCTTCGCTACACGGCGGCCCCGGTGCTGATCGTCAACACCGACCAAGTGGACCTTGCCAACGATGCCGCCGCGTTTGCACAGCTTCTTGATTCGCTTCGCGGTGGCCATCCGGTTGGGGCTGCTCCGCTTCAGTTCTCATCATTATCGAACCACTGATGTTCCGGCTTCTTCTTATCGCAGCACTGATCTTCATCGTTGTTCGGTTTGTGCAACGGCATCTTTCCGCCAGCAAGCCGCCGCCGCCGCGCGTGCGCCCCGCCCCGCCCGAGCCTCCGCTTCCCCGCCCGGCCCCCACGGTGGATTACTCCCACGCCCGCGATGCCGATTTCCGTGAGGTCCATGGGGAAGGCCACGACCCCAAAAAAGAACAATAAACAGCAAGGGCCAGCACCTCCTCTTTGGTGCTGGCCCTTCTGCTTCCTCCCTCGTGAAAAAACCTCTGTTCCGTACCCAATCGGTTTATGGATTGAAGATGATCGTCACGGTAAACGTGTTGTTCCCTTCGTTGCTTTCGGCCACGGCGTTGTCGTCATCCAGCGACATCTTGTACTGGTGCTCACCTTGCGGCAGATACCCCTGCGTGTTGATCTGCTCGGTGGAACTGGCATTGACGCTGACGGCGGTTTGCTGCGTAATCAGGGTCCCCATGTCGGAGCGGAACCGGTTGGCGAACGGCCCTGCGTTCACGCTTCCGGTATTGACGACATCGTAGGAGATATTGAAGGCGAAGTTGCCGTTCGATTCCAAAAAAGCATCAGTTTTGTCCAGCTTTAGCGTGCCACCCCAGGGGGCAAATTTGTTCCCCACTTTTATTCCACGCTTGCTGGTGATGTCCGCTTGCTTGACGCGCCCTGGCTTGGTGGGGGTTGTGGGCTGCTGAAAATTTGTGCAGAGTAGTTTGAAGTCCGCATGGTTGGACTCCATTGGGTTGGGGGCAAGGATTTTAATCGCTTCCCACCCAGCAAATTCTGGCAGTGATGTTCCCCCTAACGTCCATGTTGTGCTGACCGGCTTGGTTCCGGGCCCCGAAAATACCAACGTTTGCACCGGCCCCACGGCTCCATCGCTACGGATGAACTGATATTGCACTTCCCCCTGGCCGTTTGCGGCAATTTTTCCGTTGAACTTGATGACCCCCGGGCAAGGGCCGTTGTAGTTTGTGGGGTCGGCAGAAAGTGCGGCTCCGGTAACAGCAAACTGTGATTGTGCAATGCTTCCGGTGAACGCCCAAAGCGCAAGAAAGCAGCTAAGGTGTGGTACGATGCCAGTGGCGGTACGGATTGTTTTCCAGATGCTCATGTTCTTGTTCTCCTGTTCGTGGTTGTGGTCATTGGTTGCGTTGTGGCATCCATCAGCGAATGCCGTTCATCATTAACATGGCAAACAAGGTACAGGTTCCCGGTCACGAAAACCTGCTCGGGCGGTAACGCAGGAAAAAAAATGGTTGCGGGAAGGTTTTTGATCTATACTCCAACGAAAGTGGTTTGCGACAAAACCCGCGTTGTCATTCCCGCGAAAGCGGGAATCCACGCAGTTTGGCACCTCACCCGGCTGAGTAGAATTTCGCAAACCAATTTGCTCTGGGTATAACGGTAAATGAAACTCAGCAATCCTCCCCGTCTCCCAACCCTGCTTCGGGTGAGGAGAAGCAAGAAAAAGAATGGAATGATCCTTCACCTTCCGCCCCCGGCTCCCGCCCCCCGGTTTTATGAGTAGAGTGAGTTCAGTAAGTTCGTAGCCGTCGGCATTGTTAAACAGCAAGTCCAAAAAATTATGGCGTTGGAAACTGTCGCTTCCGCAAAGCCAGCAAAGGCTTCACGATTGATCGGTTGTGGGTTATCCGCAGTGCTGCTGCTGGGGCTGCTTACCATTGCGCTGATTGGCGCAGAGGTTGGCATGAGCCACTTGATCCAAGCAATGATCTTGGCCATGATCCCCGCGCCATTCTACATTGCCATTGCCCTTTGGCTCGATCGGTTCGAGGCCGAGCCGACGCGGCTGCTGGTCTATGCATTTGTGTGGGGTGCTGCCGGCGCAATCTTCATCTCCTACGTGCTGAACACCCTGTTTGGGGCGATTGTGGCCCAAACACAAACGGGCGATTCGGCCAACCAACTAATGGCCGTGATCTCGGCCCCGGTCGTTGAAGAAGTCTCCAAAGGGCTGGCACTGTTCACCCTATTTTTTTGGAAGAAAGATGAGTTCGATAACATCACCGATGGCATCGTGTATGCCGCGCTGGTCGCGCTGGGGTTTGCGATGGTTGAAAACTTCCTCTACTACGGCAGGGCCTTAAGCGAAGGGGTCCAGACGGCAACGCAAACCTTTATCCTGCGTGGCATTATTGCCCCGTTTAGCCACCCACTTTTCACCGCCATGACCGGCATTGGGTTAGGCTGGGCGCAGCAATCGGGAAAAAAATCGGCGCGGTGGATTGGCCCGTTAGCTGGGCTTGCCTGCGCCATTCTGCTTCACGCACTCTGGAACCTTTCGGCCACAATCAGCGGCGAGGTTTTTCTGGGCATTTACGTGATTGTGATGATGCCGGCATTTCTTGGCGTCGGCATCATCGTCTTCTTCTCGTTGAAACGGGAAGGGAGAATTATCCGCCAACATCTGAGCAGTGATAGGGCCGAAGGCCGGCTAACCGAAGAAGAGTACAACGCGCTTGGCCGCTCGATACAACGGATGCGACGCTCCTGGCGGGCGTTGCGGCGTGGCGGGCCAAGCTCCTGGCGGGCTTGCCGGCGGTTTCACCAAACAGCAAGCGAACTGGCATTTCACCGCTGGCGGGTGGAGCGCGACCAGCTTGAGCTAACCGACCAATTGCTCCAAATCGAACTTCTTCATCTGGCCGCATTGCAGCAGCTACGCCAGAACATCAGGCAGGAGTGAGTGCTGGGAAAACACTGCACCATCTTACCGAACAAGCACAATCCATGATGTGAACGCCCCCGTTCGGGCGGCCTTACTTACTACTCACGTTCTATCACCCGATTCCCATGAGACCAGATCAAAAACGATTGCTAAAATTTGGTTGTCTTGCAACGCTGGGGTTGTTCGTTCTATTGCTGGCGATGGTGCTGGCCGTATCGCCCCAGTTACGCGAACGGGTGGAGCGGAGGCTGTGGCCTGAGCCTATACGATTCAACGTCTTCGGGATGCTGGCACTCCCAGCATATCCACTGTACCCGACGCCCATACGATTCAACAACCTGGCGCCAACACAACCAAGCAATCCCGCTACAAACCACGATTGCCCACTCACTGCAATTACCTGATGTTCCGTTCCCTTCTGCTTCTCACTCTAATTTCCTGCGCTTGGTCTGCGGTGGCAGTGGCGCAAGTTGGCAGGTTGGATACCATGACCTTTTACTTTCGTGTGCCGCCGAAGATTGAGCATGGCAAGAACCGGATGACAACGGTGCAGATTCCGGTTCCGCGCAGTGTCCGGCTGGTGGTGGGGGAAACCAGCGGAAGGGTGTATGGAGTTGGTTTTGATGAAACCGCCCAGCGGAATTTGACAATGCTGGCGACCGCCACCGTGCTGAAACAGCAGCAGCAAGTGGCCACCATCCGCATCACCCAAACAGCAGAAGACGATTCGCTTCGGGCCGGGGATGCTATTGAGCTGCGTGGGGTGATGGATACCGCAATCTTCCGCGGCGACCTGTTCCATCCCGCCCGCTTTGGCCTCGGTTTTCTCACCATGGAGGGCCAGCCGCTGGCCGAACCCTCAGCCGTGATGGAGTCCACCGACTCAGCGTTGGAACAATCGGTGGTTGGGGCAATCACCAACCAGATTCACGAAGGGGCCAAACGCCTTTCGGCAAACACCCCCGTGGATTCCGCTCTGCTTGCTCCGTTGCCGGGAGGGTTGTTCCGTGGGACCAGCATGATTGCCGCAATGGAGCACGCCACCCAGCGGGATGTCCGCTCCTTCCTCCGCCATATTTCCAACAGCCCGAGCATCTATTTTTCGCGTGATGTTGTTGCCGCAAGCGGGTGGCTGATGTGGGCGGCAAACGATGCCCCAATCACCACCAACGACCTTCGCGAACGCCTACTTTCGGCCCCCTCCGATTCGGCCCAAGTTCAGTTGATGGATGGCTACCGCTCCCTTCTCACCAACGATCTGCTTCTTGCTTGGGATAGCGATGCAGAAGACCTGTTCCAACAAAAGCAAGCCAAGCAAGCGGAGCAGATGGAGAGAGTGATGCTCCAGGCCGCCCAGCTTCAGCGCGACACCGTGGCAATCGCTTGGGGGCGGTATCGCTTGGGGCGTTTTTTGGCGCAGAGTACGCCAGCGGTAGCGGCGGATCACTACCGTGCGGCCCAGCAGTTGTTTGCAGGGATAGGCGAACGGGATGGAGAAGGTTGGGCGCGGCTGGGCTTGGGGTGGATTGCAGCAGTGCAAGGGAAGCCGAAAGAAGCCGAACAGGAGTACAACGCAGCGTTGCTGCTGTTCCAAGCCAGCGGCCAACAGGGCTACGAAGCCTACGCCCTGAACAACCTGGGGGATGCCGTCTCGCAGCAAGGGGACTACGGCCGTGCGTTGCAACTCTATCAGCGTGGGTTGTCGCTGGCGCAATCGCTGGGCGATGCCGAAAAAACCGCCAGCGCGTGGTCCGCAATTTCGCTGATGTACAGGATGACTGGCGAATTGGAGAAAGCCCTTTCAACCGCACAAAGCGGGTTTGCGGTGTGGAAATCGGCAAACAACAATCCGTGGGGAATGGCGCAGGCCTTCACGACGCTGGCCAACGTGTACACCGCGCAAGGTGAGTTCCAGCAGGCGTTGACCAATTACACCAGTGCCGACAGCATCTACCGCCAACTGAACGACACCAACAGCCGAATCACCACGCTGAACAACTCCGGCAACGTCTATTTTTTTCAGGGGGATTACAACCACGCCCTTGCCAATTTCCGCGAAGCATTGGCCATTGCCCGCGCGGCAAACACCCGCGACGAAAGCGAGCCGCTGCTGCTGAGCAACATGGGTGAGGTTCTGTACGAGCAGCACCGATTCGACACCGCCGAGCAGTGCCTGAAAGAAGCGTTGGAGTTGGCTCGCCAGCGGGAAATCCGCCGGATGATTGCCAGCACCCACCGGCTGCTTGGCAAGCTCTGGTTGCTGCAAGAACGCTACCCCCAAGCCGAACAAGCCTTGCTGCTGGCCGATAGTTTATTCACCGCAGGGAAGGAAGCCGATGACTTGATGGATGTCCGTGGGGCGTTGGGGGAGCTGTACTACCGCCGCAACGAAATCCAGAAAGCGCGGCAGATTTTGCAACGGGCCATTGATTCCGGGCGGAGCATGGGGCTGTATCATTTCCTCTATCAGCCACTTACCACACTTGGCCTGATTGAACGCGATGCCCACAACAACCCACGTGCGATTGAGCTTCTTTCCGAAGCCGCCGGGGTGGTGGAACGCCTGCGGGACCGGGTTGCCGGCGGCGAGAACGCCCGCAAGCTCTACTCCTCCGGCACGGCCCGCGTCCGCATCTACGAATCGTTGATCGCGCTGTTGATTGAGCAAGGGGAAATCGAGCGCGCACTGGAGTACTTGCAACGGAGCAACAACGACGAACTTCGGGAACGATTTGGGGCGTTGGAGCGGAGCATTGGCGACACGGCCCGCCGCAAAATTTTGGATCAAGATCGCTTGATGAAAGCGCGGTTGGACAACCTTGCCGACCAGATCACCAAGGAGCAATCGAAGCCGAATGCCCAGCCGGAAAAAATTGCAAGCCTGAAGAACATCATCTCGGTTGCCGAAGGGGAGTATGTGAAGTTCGTGCGGGAAACAATCACCGCCCAGCCAGAGCTTCGCAGCCACTTTGGCGGAACCGTGAACCCGATTGATCTTCGCGCAAAAAAGCAGCGCATCCCCCGCGATGCCGCCGTGGCGATGTACCTGCTGGGGGAAACGCAACTCTACATTTTTGCCGCCACCACCGACACGGTGATTGCCCGGGTTGTTCCGGCAGCGCGAAGTGAGGTGGAAGCAAAAATCAACCGCATGTACCGCCTTGCCAGCGACCCCGATGCCGCCGCCGCACGCGCAAAAACCGCACGCACCAACGGGACCGGAAATCCCCCCGAACCAGACCGCGAACAGCAAAGCTACGAACGCATTGCGGGCGAACTCTATCAACTGCTGATTGACCCCATTGCCGACCAACTTGCTGGGAAGACGAAGCTGGCAATCACCCCAAGCGGGCCGCTCTATTTTGTGCCGTTCCAAGCAATCGGGCCGGTGGGGGATGATGGCCAAGTGCACCCGTTGCTTCGCGACCGCACCATTTTCTACATCAACGACCTGTCGGTGTTTTTGCAGGATGGGGCAACAAAAGGGGAACCCAAAATCATCGGGTTTGGCAACGCCGATGGGTCGCTTCCCAGTGCCGAACGTGAGGTGAAGGAGATCACAAAACTCTATCCTGGATCGGAGGCGTTGCTGGAAAGCGCGGCAACGGAAGACCGCGCAAAAAATATCCCGGAAGGGTTCGGCATCATCCATTTTGCCACGCACGGGAATTTGGATTACCACGACTTCAAAAATTTCTACCTGACTCTTGCACCCAACAAAGCGGCGGGGGAAGATGGGAAGCTGACGATGGAGGAAATCTGGGGGATCACAACGCTTCCGGCGTGCCAGTTGGTGACGCTATCGGCCTGCAACACCGCCGTCACCGACGAAAGCCTTGCCGGCTGGCCGATCAATCCCGCCAACGCTTTCCTGACCATTGGCGTTCCCCGTGTTGTGGCATCATTGTGGCAAGTGGACGACGACGCAACCGCAATCCTGATGGAAGATTTCTACAAACACCTTCCCCAGCTTGGAGCCGCCGAATCGCTTCGGCAAGCGCAGTTGCGGTTGGCCAGCAACCCCCAGTGGTCCCAGCCCTTCTACTGGGCCCCGTTTGTGCTGTTCGGGGATTGGAGGTGAGGGGAATGCCGAATGCCGAATGTCGAATGCCGAATGTCGAATTGTTTTTTTCAACTGACCACTGACCACAATTCCTCAGTGAGGGAAATGCCAAATGCCGAATGCCAAATGCCGAATGTCGAATTGCTTCTTTCAACGGACCACTGACAACGGACAACTGACCACAAGCCCTCAGTGAGGGAAATGCCGAATGCCGAATGTCGAATTGCTTCTTTCAACGGACCACTGACAACGGACAACTGACCACAATCCCTCAGTGAGGGAAATGCCAAATGCCAAATGCCAAATGAAAAGTTCATTACCAACACTCATGTTTCAGCCCAGAAGCTGGCGTTGTAATTTGCCAGTGATGGTTTCAAGATCAACCCTCAACACACAATCATGGACATCAAACCAGAAGACCTTCCTGTAAGAATCGAGAAGCCGTGGGGCTATGAGATATGGTACGCCTGGACCGAGCAGTACGTCGGCAAAATTTTGCACGTGAAGGCTGGGGGGCGATTGTCGCTGCAGTACCACCACCACAAAGATGAGACCAGCTACGTGCTGCGTGGCAAACTGAAGCTGATTAAAGGCCCCAGCGTGGATCAACTAAGCGAAACAGAAATCGGCGAAGGCTACACCTGGCGCAACCGCCCGGGCGAAGTTCACACGCTGGAGGGGATTGAGGATGCCGACGTGCTGGAGGTCTCCACGCCACACCTTGATGACGTTGTGCGAGTTCAGGACTGGTACGGCCGCGAAGGAACAAACCAGCCGTAGCCGCAAACCAGGACGTGATGGAGTAGCGGAAAGAAGATGGATACCGCAGGGGCATTGGCATTGCAGCCAATGCCCCTAAATTTTTGCTTCTAACCCTGACATCCGTCATTTTGCCTGCCGCCCTTTGCCTGTATTCTTGCAGCAGGGTGTGGCGGGGTATGGTTAGCGGGAAACATCAATCAACTTCGTAGAATTCATCATGCGATTCAGTGCTGTGCAACTTCGATGGATGATTGTGGGAGGAGTTGGTGGGCTGATGATTGGAATCATTGCCTACACATTCATCTATGCCCAGGGAGGGTCCTACCTTACCAACAACCCTGCGGCATGTGCCAACTGCCACATCATGCAGGAGCATTTCGATGCTTGGACGAAATCGAGCCACCGTGCGGTTGCGGCCTGCAATGATTGCCATACGCCGCATTCCACGCTTGCCAAGTACTGGACAAAGGCTCAGAACGGTTTCTGGCATTCGGTAGCCTTTACCACTGGTGATTTTCCCGATCCACTGCGGATTAAGCCATATAACAGGGAAGTGACCGAGGGAGCCTGCCGCAGTTGCCACCAACCGATTGTTGATGCCATTGATGCCCAGCATCACGAAGAAACTGCGACCGGCGCAGGGGCAACTTCATGTGTTCGGTGCCACGCAACGGTGGGGCATTGGGTGCGATAGTTGCGCAGGGGGCTAATGCTTTTTAGCCCAACGTTTACAAAAACTTCTTCAGAAGCCACTGCTTTCATTCACTGTTCGGGAGGTTATCATGGCCACAACATCACAGCCACAGGCATCGCGCCGCCCTATTGGCGGCTTCCGATTCTTTCTGCTGACAGGGTTAGCCACACTGGTGGTAGCCGTTGGCGGGGGATTGCTTCTTAGCAGCATTATTGAGCGGAAGGAGGAAGCGAAGAATCCGTTTTATCGGGTGGTGAACTTAAACGATAGCATTGATGACCCAGCAACGTGGGGAAAAAATTTCCCGCTTCAATACGATGACTATCGGAAGACCGTTGACCAAGTCCGCACCCGCTACGGCGGAAGCGAAGCACTTCCCCGCACCCCCACCCAAGCCGATCCACGCTCGGTTGTGGCGCAATCAAAATTGCAAGAAGACCCACGGCTGGTAACGATGTGGGCTGGCTACGCCTTCAGCAAAGATTTCCGCGAAGAGCGCGGCCATGCGTTCATGCTGGAAGACCAAATTTTTACCGAACGGCAAAATGTAGTGAAGCAGCCAGGCACCTGTCTTCACTGCCACGGGTCGGTCTATCTCCCCTATAAACGGGCTGGTGGCGGCGATCTTATCAAAGGGTTCGAGATTCTGAACAGCCGGCCATACAGCGAGGTGAAAAGCCTTGTTCAGCATCCCGTGGCCTGCATTGATTGCCACGACCCAGCAACCATGCAATTGCGGGTTACACGGCCAGGGTTTATCGAAGGCATTCAAGCGTTGAAGGCTTCGCAAGGAGTTCAGAATTACGACGTAAACACCATGGCTACACGCCAAGAACTCCGCAGCTACGTCTGTGGCCAGTGCCATGTTGAGTACTATTTCAAGGGGCCAGAAAAACGCCTTGTGTATCCCTGGTTCAAAGGGCTGCAAGCCGATAGCATCCTTGCTTATTATGAGTCGGTGGGGTTCAAGGATTGGACCCATTCGATGACCGGCACACCAGCCTTGAAGGCGCAGCATCCTGAGTTCGAATTGTACAGCCAGGGAATCCATGCACGCAGCGGCGTTGCTTGTGCTGATTGCCACATGCCGTACAAGCGGGAAGGGGCAATGAAAATCAGCGATCACCATATCCGCAGTCCGTTGCTGAACTTGAATAAATCGTGCCAGACCTGCCACCGCTGGTCAGAATCGGAGCTACTAGCGCGCGTGGAGACAATCCAAGATCGGCACTTCCAACTGCGTAATCTTGCAATGGATGCGCTGATGGATCTAATCAACGAGATGCGAAACGAGCGCGCCGCCGACAGCAGCAGCCAGCGGCTTATTGCCGCGCAAAATTTCCAACGCAAAGCACAGTTCTTGCTGGATTTTGTGGAAGCTGAAAACTCCACGGGATTCCATGCCCCCCAGGAGGCTGCACGCATCTTAGGGCAATCCATTGATTACGTCCGTAAGGGGCAGATGGCATTGCGGGCTGCCGCCGCTGCGCCAGCGAAACGATAGAAATATCAGCGCAGTTTTTTCCGTGCTATCCTTTTTTTTCCGAACACCATGAAGACCAACCCAAGAAGCCGCGAACTGGCCGACCGCTACGACGTTCCCGGGCCGCGCTACACCTCCTATCCAACAGCACCACATTTCCAGCCGTGGGGCAACAACGATTGGCTGGATGCCTTACGAGAAAACGAGCGATACTCCCAACGTCCGCTGTCGCTTTATTTCCACCTGCCATTCTGCCCAACCCTTTGCTTGTACTGCGGGTGCAACGTTGTTATCACCAAGGACAGGCAACGGGTTGGCAAGTATGTGGAATATCTGATGCGGGAGATGGAGCTGTTCCAATCGCTTGTGCCAACAAAACGGGGGGTGAAGCAAGTTCACTGGGGTGGGGGATCGCCAACATGGCTGAACCCCTACGAAATCCGGAAGTTGGCCGAGAAGATTTGGTGGCATTTCAACCTTTCGCGAACCGCAGAAATTTCCGTTGAGGTGGACCCCCGACGATTAACCGAGGAGCACGTTGCTGCGTTCTGTGATGTTGGGTTCAACCGCATCAGTTTGGGGGTGCAAGATTTTGACCCCCAAGTGCAGCAATCCGTCAGAAGATTACAAACCGAACAGGAAACGCTCAACGCCCTGGAGTGGTTCCGGCAGCGTGGGGTGCGTAGTGTGAACATTGATCTGATTTACGGGCTGCCAGGGCAAACCGTGCAAAGTTTCCACCAGACGCTGAACCGTGTGATTGAGCTTCGGCCCAACCGCATTGCGGTGTTCAACTTCGCGTACCTTCCCACCATGAAGCCCCACCACCGTGCCATTGATGCTGCCGCGCTCCCCGAACGAACAACCAAGCTGATGATGCAAGAAGACATCATCGCAACCCTGACCGGTGCCGGCTACCGATACATTGGCATGGATCACTTCGCACTTCCCGACGACGAACTTGCGGTGGCGCAGCAGGAAGGAAGGCTTCACCGGAATTTCCAGGGATACACCACCGGGGCCGAGTGTGACCTGATCGGCTTTGGCATGACCAGCATCAGCAGCCTTGACCGCGCCTACGCCCAAAACCTGAAAGAATTGCCAGAGTACGAAGCCGCGATTGACCGCGGAGAGTTGCCCGCATCGCGCGGGTTGCGCCTAAACGACGATGACTATTTACGGCGGCATATCATCAACGAACTGATGTGCAACCTCCACCTTTCCATCCCCCAACTTGAACAAGATTTTGGGGTGGATTTCTTCAAATACTTCCCTGATGTGGAGGAGCAACTAACCCCGCTGGTGATGGATGGTTTGGTGAAGTTCGACCCCGACTCCATTGATGTCACCGAACAAGGGCGGCTGTTTTTGCGGAACATCGCCATGCAGTTCGATGCCTACTTGGGGGCCAATACCGCGGTGTTCAGCAGGACGGTGTGACAAAAAGAGGAGGTGAAAAAAGTGGAGGGTGAAAAGTGAGGCTCATCTACCGTTATACTCGGTGCAAATTGGTTTGTGAAACTCTACTCAGCCAGGTGCGCTATGGATGCGCTTCGCAGGCCTTCGGCTCCCGCTTTCGCGGGAATGACAGTGGTTAAGTTTTTCGCAAACCACTCTGTTTGGAGTATAGCGTGCAACGCATGTCCCGAGCCACCGAACCTCTTTCTCACCTTACTCACCCGTCGGCTGCGGTGCACGCACTTTCTTCTTTGGGGCTGGCGGCTTGGTTTTCACCACCACCAGCGCGTTGCTCACCCTGCGCGACGATGGTTTGCTCCCTTGCCGGCTGACGGTTTCGCCATCAATCACCATCGAGGTTGATCCTCCGCCGTCGAAATTCATTGCCTGGTAGGCACCCTGGTCGGCCATGAATCGGGCAAGCTCCGAAAGGTTCATCCCAACGGTTCCGGCATCGTTGCTGCCGCTGTTGATTGCCACCAGAATCAAGGTGTCGCCGTTGCGGGTTGTTCCCACAGCCGTTCGTGCAAGCAGCCCCTGGACAAACCGCACTGCCTTCGATCCCTCCGTTTCATACTCTGGGTCAGCCACGCCATCGCGGACAAGCCGGGGGGTTCCGGTAAGAATGTCGCGCACTTTTTTTTGCGGGGTTGGCGAAACTTGAAAGATCAGTTTCACCGTGTCCCCTTCTTGGATTGTTGTGAAATACTCCGCCGCCAACCCCAGCGAGATCACAAACCCGTTGTCGGGAATTTCTACCGAGCCGGTATCCACCGCTACCACGTGCAGCCGCATGGTATCGCCAACGGAGGGGGGGGGGATTGGGTCCCGTTTGCGGCGTGGCTTCAGCGGTTGCAGCGCGATTTTCAGCATCGGGTGTTCGCGGTCTTCGCGCAGTTTTGCGGCGCGCCATGTTGCGATAATCGTGGCGGTGTCAATGATTGGAGCCTCGGTTTCATCACCACTTTCGGCGGCCACTTGGTTGGCTAGAACTTCGGCAATAATCGCGCTGTCGGTTTTGCGGCTTCCGCGTGGGATCGAGTCGCCGTAGTAGCGGTTGTAGGCCACCAGCCCATCTTCCCCGCCGCGTGCGTTCACCGCCCCGATTGCGGTTTGGCGATATTTCCAGAGGAGCGTGCCGCGCAGCTGAACCCGTTCAAATCCAATCGTCCCATCGTCGTAGATCAGCAGCGACGACCACGCCTTGTAGCCCATCGTCTCAATCACTTCGCCGTTGGCGACGGTTGCGCCGATTGGTGAGTTGTACGTGGCTTTCCAGAAGCTGGCGTTGGTTGCGGCAATCACGGTATCCTCCAACACACTGTCGGCCATTTCAAAAATGTCCGATGCCTTTTGCAGTCCGTCGAAACGCTCGTGGGCTTTGACCGTGCGTAGCCGTGCGTTGGCACGCAAGTCGGCTTTCACCACGTGGGCAATGTGTCCGCCGGCGGTTCGCATCCATTGGTAGGTTACTCCATCGGCAAGCTGTTCGGTGATAACCGAGTCGGCAGCAACCGACCTCAGTTTTGGCGCGGCTGGGGGGGCGGATGCCGAGCGGCGTTTCCGTTTGGGGCCGTACTTTTTTTTCTGCCGTGCTGCTCCTTTCCCTTTCAGAGTTTTTTTCCGTTTCTGCGTTGCTTTTTTTTGCGTTGTCCCTTTCGCGCTCCCTTTCCGTTTGGTTGATTTCTGCGCGGTTGGAATTCCCCCGCCGTGCCGCTCGTGAAGCGGTGGAAGGGTGGTGGTTGTGCCGGTTGGCAAACTCAATGCCGGAGGGGGGAACTCAGCATGGCGCAGAAAGGGGTTGGGGGCATCCGAAGTAACTGGCGTGCTCACGGTTTCGGCGCGCACTCCATTCACCCACCACACTGCTGTTGCCAGCATCAGCAATGTGAGCAGCGCAATCGAGCGGGGGATACTGTGAGCCGTCATCAAGCCGAAAGAAGTGGGAATGGTTGAATGGAACAAAGGGTGATGGAGGGGCTGGCAACGGAGCAAACACGAAACCGAGCTACGGCAGGAAAGGGTTATTCTTCGCTGCCGAACGATTGTGGTTCCCAGCCTTCCCCTTCGCAAGGGAGGTAGCGTTCGCTGACGTGTTCGTCAAGTTTGGTGCAATGCAGGCCATCGGGATTGAAGAAACGGCAGCTTGAGCAGAGCGTTTCCTCGATGATCTGGCGGCTGGATTGGCGGAAGTGGTTGTACTGCACCTGGGCGGGGAACACCACAAACCCGTAGATGCCGGCAATCGTGATCCACCACCATTCGCTGTAATCAACGCGGTCGTACAGCATCAGCGCGGCGGCAATGGTGAGAACTAACCGCAGCATGGCATACCAGACAATCGAGCCAAACGTGGGGCGGTCGCTTGCCCCCCGCTTGCCGGGAACGTCGGGCCGATCTTCGGTTGGGTCGGCGTGAAATGGTCGGTATGAGGTTCCTTTGCGAATCACTGCGTTGCTACACCAAATACAAAATGGCGGTTGAGAAATGCCATGCAAGCTGCGAAACTGCAATGGCGGTTGCTTCAACGTTGGGCGATATTACGGCATCCGTTCCTCCCAAGCAAGGGTGGAGTTGGGGGGATGACGTTTTTCTTCCGGTGGTGCGTGTTGGGGCATCATTTTTTTTGCTGGGGATCGGGGGGCGGGGATCGGGGATCGGTGGTCGGGGATCGGGGGGCGAAGGTGAAGGTGGAAGGTTCATCCCGCTAATTTTCTCCCCCTCCTATTTTCTTTCACCCCTTCTTGAGGGGGCCGGGGGGTAATAGCGGCCACCAACAAACCCAGCAACCTTACTCTGCAGAGTTGGAGCAGCATTTTTTTCGTAGCGAACGTTTGCCGCTATCGAAAAGCTACAGCGAATTGAATACTTTGCGCCCAGCAGACACAAGCTCCAACGCCAGCCCAGCACCCCCATGACCATCCTTCCCGAATCTGAAGATCACTTCCACCAGCTTTCCGAAACGGGAGCGTATGAGTGGAGCTACTTCGATGGAGTCAGCGATGACGGCCAGTGGGGGTTTGTGGCAATCTGGTTTCGTGGCGCGCCCCTCTCGCCCTGGTATTCCGCTGCGGTGGAGCGTGCGTTGCGCCGGGGTGAGGCGTTGCCACCGCTACGCCACTGCGCATTCCATTTCAGCCTGTTCCACCGTGGCAAACGTATCTACTCTGCGCTGCATGAGCGCGATGGCGAATCGTTCCACACCGACTACCGCACCCCCGACGTTCGCTTGCGGGATAACTCCTTGTATGCCAACGCAATCCCGGCTGGGGGAACCCACTACGCCATTTCGGTTGATACCGAGTTCCCGCGACAAACCAGCCGTGTGGTTGGCGAGATTGCTATCCGCTCGGAACGCCAAGAACTGAAACCACTGTTGGAATCACAGTTGGAATCACAGATGCCCCGCCCCCATGTACAACATTTCTGGGTTCCGGCAGCGTTGGCCGGGAACTTCACTGCCGAGCTTGGCCTGTGGCGGCTTGCTGGCGGGACCAAGCGCATCTCCTTCGGCGGGCGCGCCTACCACGACCGCAATTTCGGCACCGCGCCGCTGCATCATCTTCCCGGAAATTGGTTGCGGGGGCATGCGCATTCTGGGGAGCGCACGTTCCTCTATTTCCATGTTGGCGGGTTGGATACCAGACCTCAATTCCAGCACGCACTGCTGTTGGAGAAAGGAACGATTGTGGCACAAGCCAGCAGCCTGACGTTGGTGCAAGCCGATCCGAAAAAGAAGCGGTGGGGAATTGGCCACGCTGGTATTTTGCACGGAACAAGCAAGGAGTTGGAGTTCACCGTGACCCCACGGTGGTGTGTTGATTCTGGGCCGTTGTGTCATCGCTCAATTCAATCCCTCACCGTTCGTCAGCAGGGGGCGCAGCAGCCGGAACAGACAATGGATGGAGTAGGAATTGGCGAAGTCCTACGCCCAGATAGAGCAGCAGTAGGCTGGATTCGCCCGCTTGTTAAGTTTGGGGCAAGAAGAACACGGGAGTGATGATTGCAATGATGGGACTTCGCGGTGCGGTGGAAATTGGTCAGTGGTCAGTAGTCAGTGGTCAGTGGTCAGTGGCAAAGAAGGGAGTGGATTTTTTCTTTGAGCGAGATTGTTAATGGCCTTCAATTAACTGATTCCTGAAACCCGATTCCCGAAACCCGACTCCCGAAACCCGACTCCCAAAAACCGAAACCCGACTCCCGAAACCCGATTTCCGAAACCCGATTTCCGAAACCCGATTTCCGAAACCCAATTCCCGACATGCCAATTATCCACAGACTGCCCGAATCCTTAGCAAATAAAATCGCCGCTGGTGAGGTGGTGCAACGCCCCGAATCGGTGGTGAAAGAATTAGTGGAGAACAGCCTTGACGCTGGCGGGACGGAGATTGCCGTCATTACCCGAAGTGCTGGCAAATCGCTAATCTACGTTTCGGATAACGGCAAAGGGATGGCCGAGGAAGATGCCGTGGTTGCCTTCGAGCGTCACGCCACCAGCAAAATTTCCACCCAGGATGACCTTGACCGAATTATGACCCTGGGATTCCGTGGCGAGGCGTTGGCCGCAATCGCTGCGGTGGCGCAAGTGGAGCTGAAAACCCGCCAAGCCGATGAAGAGCTTGGAACACTGGTGCGCGTGGAAAATGGAAAGGTGATGGAGGTCTCCAAAACCGCCTGCGAGCGTGGGACCAGCATCGCCATTAAAAA
Source organism: Chlorobiota bacterium (assembly GCA_016788565.1). Lineage (GTDB taxonomy): Bacteria > Bacteroidota > Ignavibacteria > OLB7 > OLB7 > OLB7. The sequence continues at coordinate 25,061 of JAEUSP010000126.1, forward strand.
CCTCTTCTTCTCGGTTCCCGCGCGCCGCAAGTTCATGAAATCGAACGCCACCGAGTTCAAGCATATCGTCGAGACGATGCAGCGGTTCGCGCTTTGCTATCCCCACGTTTCCTTTGCCCTGAGCGACGACGACACCATTGCCTTGAACGTGAAACCAACCGGTTTGGAGGATCGCATCCGCGCTATTTACAACGAGGAGATGTTGAACGCCTTGCTTCCGTTCGAGGCTTCCGGCGATGGGCTAACGATCACCGGATACATCGGCAGGCCGAATTTTGCGCGCAAGTCAAAAAGCGACCAGTACATGTTTCTGAACGGACGCTACATCAGCAGCCGGCTTCTGTCGCACGCAATTTTTACCGGTTACGAGCATCTGATGGATGCCCAAAGCTATCCCCCCTATGTCCTCTATCTGGAGATTGACCCCGAGCGGGTGGATGTGAACGTTCATCCAACAAAATCGGAGGTGAAGTTCGATGATGAGAACACGATCTACCAGATGCTTCAGCAGGGGACACGTCGCGCACTCAGCAACCACAACCTTGTTCCGGCCATGACCATGCCGCGCCAGGAAACAGGCGAAGGGGTGCTGGCCGCGCTCCGGTTTGCGTTGCCAACCCACGACCGTGCCGAGCAGTTCCGCACCAACCCTGCGCCGGCAAATCCAAACTCACCTGTAAGCTCACCTGTAAGCTCACCTTCCGGCGCATCGCAGGGGAACTGGCGCGACACCCAACCGCCAATGCCAAACAGCAATCGCGAGGCTTCTGGTGGAGTTGGGAAGGATGTGTTGGAGCAATTATTTGGCCGCCCAAACTATGCCAGCACAGAAGCGAGCACGGCAACCAACGCTGCCGCCGCGCAAGCCGCGCCACCTTCCGGCGAAGGGGTGACGTTCCAGCAGCAAGTGCGTTCGGTGGAGGATGCCGAGCATGAACACCGTTTGGGGTTGTGGCAGATTCACAACAAGTATATTCTTTCGCAAATCCGTTCTGGGCTGATGATTGTGGACCAGCACGTTGCCCACGAGCGCATCCTGTACGAACGCGCCCTGAAAAGCATGGAAGCCGCCATGCCGATGTCGCAGCAGTTGTTGTTCCCGTTGGAGCTTGCCACCAACCCGGCCGAGTTCGCGCTAATCCGCGAGCTACGGAACGACCTTACCGGCATGGGGTTCGACATTGCGTTGGAGCGTGGCGAAAAAGTGGTGATTACTGGTGTGCCGAACGACGTGCGCCCAGGGCAGGAGGCGGCAATTTTGCGGGAGTTGCTGGATCAATACGAAGAGTACCAGCAGATGGGGAAGACGAACCAGCGGGATATGTTGGCCGCATCGTTTGCGTGCCGTGCAGCAATCAAAGCGGGGGACCCGTTATCGGAGCGTGAGATGCTGGATTTAATTGAGCAACTCTTCTCCACCACCATGCCCTACGTCTGCCCGCACGGCCGCCCGATTGTCATCAGAATAGAGTTAGGAGAACTTGACCGGAGGTTTGGGAGGACATCGTGAGGAATAATTGGAGGTGCTAAATTTTTTTTTGAGAGTGTGTCACGTTTTCCCAAGTTGCGGCATAATAGTAGGTGACAACGTTGTTGAAAGAATGCGCCCAAGCAACAACGGTGTCGCTCCTGTGCCTTACCCTAAATTATCTATGTAGCATGAAGTCTTTGGTGCCCCACCAGCGAACGGAAGAGTTTCTGCAGTTATACGAAAAAGAGGCTCTGCCGCTTCTGAAAAAATGGCTTAGCATTCATTGCAGCGATAGATATGCGCGGGAAGAGATTCTTGCACAGACAAAAATACAAGCATGGAAGGGGTTTGAGGTATGGGATGGCCTACGAAGTTTTAGGGTTTGGGTGTTGGGTATTCTTAAGCATGAATCGGAGGTGTATCATCGCCGCGAGGAGCGCAAAGGGATGCGTGGAGGAGCCAACGTAGAGTTTGATGAGGAATTGCACTCGGGAGCGGGAGCGGGAGCGGGAGCGGGAGCGGGAGCGGGAGCGGGAGCGGGAGCGGGAGCGGGAGCGGGAGCGGGAGCGGGAGCGGGAGCGGGAGCGGGAGCGGGCATTGAAGCATTGCTGGATTGGGAGATAATCAAGGAGATACTGACGGAGGAGGAAGCAGAAATCCTATACTTACATTATGGAGAGGACTATAGTTATGGCGAGATTGCCGAACTATTCGGGAAGAAGGTAACGGCGATACGAAAACAAGCGAACCGAGCAAAACAGAAAGTTCAACGCCGATTTCCAGAAAGGAACGGTAATTGAGCAATAAATAGGTGAAAAAAATCGAGATGCTATGCTCTCGTAGGGAAAGAAAAGCTCCATCAAGCTATCTGTTATCAAACTTGGAAAAGAAGAAACTGAAAGGTGCGATAATCAATGATATGATAACAGCAAAATCTGCGTTTTGAATTTTCAAACGATTTTCTGGTTAGCCACATGCTCTTCCCTATTGGGTAGAGGCCATAATACACACTTAATAACCCTTATAGGAGGCCCTATGCTTCAGAGATTATCGGCACTAATTCTCAGTACTGTGCTGTACTTGGGAGTTACTCCAGCATCGGCAACAGTAACGTTATCCGTTCCAAATTATCCAACGGTTGCGCAACTAGAGACTGGTTGGAATAATGCATTCATTGCAATTCTAACCGCAGCCCATGGGACGGCGCCAACAATTACAGGCACTACAACCTATCAAGGTGCAGGCGGAGCGATTTATGTGGTATCTACTTTTACGGTAGGATCAACAACTGGGTCTATACTTGGTACGGCTTTTAACCCAGCGACAGCAACATCGTTAGGGAACGGTAATTATAGTTACGCTGCGAACAAAGGATTCCGTTGTGAGCGCAGCGATGGTTCCTGTTCTTGTACCGCACGGCAAGCCATCAAACCGGACGTAATTATCCAAGAATGCGTTTGTGATGGGGGAAGTGGAGGGTGTGCATTAATCAACATTGATGGCCAGTTCACTGGAACCTACGACCTTAATCCAGCTAATTATTCTAGCTTGCCAACTATGAACTAGATTTTATCTGGAATATTCACGTGGTTAAAATTCAATAAAAAAGCACCGAAGGAATTGATCCTTCGGTGCTTTTCTATTCGGGCTTTGCTTATTTCCCTACCGAAGCCGCATACGCCTCGGCATCCATCAGCGCGGTGAGGTCTGCGTCGGGGGCAATTTCAATTTTCACCATCCAGCCGTTGCCGTAGGGGTCTTTGTTCACTGTTTCTGGCGCGTCGTTCACTGCCGTGTTAATCTCGGTGATGCGGCAAGCAATCGGCATGTACAGGTCGGCTACGGTTTTCACCGCTTCAATCGTGCCAAAAACTTCCCCGGCGGCAACGTCGTCGCCAACGCTGGCGGTGATGTCCACAAACACCACATCGCCAAGCTCGGATTGGGCATATTCGGTGATGCCAACGGCTCCAGCGGTTCCGTCAATGCGGACCCACTCGTGGCTTTTGTCGTACTTCAGATCGGTTGGAAAATTCATTGCAAGAACGCCTTGATGGATGTTGATGTAGCTGGTTTTTCGGTTACGGGTTCTGTTGCGGCATCCGGCTTTTCCACTCGGTGGTGTCCACAAACCGCGTGTCGAACTGGCCGCTGAGGAATGCTTCGTGTTCCATCATCATCTGGTGGAACGGAATGGTGGTTTTCACCCCTTCCACCACGAACTCATCCAACGCCCTCCGCATTTTTGCAATCGCGCTGGCGCGTGTCTCGCCAAAGGTGATCAGCTTTGCAAGTAGGGAATCGTAGTAGGGGGGGATGGTGTAGCCCTGGTAGATATGCGAATCAATCCGCACGCCATGTCCGCCCGGGAAATGGAGGTTGGTGATGCGCCCCGGGCTTGGCCGGAAATCTTTGTAGGGGTCCTCGGCGTTAATCCGAACCTCGATGGAGTGCTTCCGTGGCGGCGATTGTTTCAGCGTCAGCGTTTCGCCAGCGGCAACGGCTATCTGCTCCTTAATCAGGTCAATCCCCAGCGATTCCTCGGTCACGGGATGCTCCACCTGGATGCGGGTGTTCATCTCCATGAAGTAGAAATTGCGGTGCTTATCTACCAGAAACTCAATCGTCCCCGCCCCTTCGTAGTTGACGTGGGCGCACCCTTTCATCGAGGCTTCCCCCATTGCTTCGCGAAGCTCCGGCGACAACACTGGCGATGGGGCTTCTTCAATTAGCTTCTGGTGGCGGCGTTGGATTGAGCACTCCCGTTCGTTCAGATAGGCGCGGTTGCCGTAGCGGTCGCACATCACCTGAATCTCAACGTGGCGCGGTTCCTCCACAAATTTTTCGATATAGACGCTTCCATCACCAAAGGCGGCTTCGGCTTCGGTGCGGGCGGTTGTGTAGGCGCGCTCCAGTTCGGAAGGCTCGTGCACCACACGCATCCCTTTTCCGCCGCCGCCAGCACTGGCTTTGATGACGATGGGAAAGCCGACTTCTGCGCCCACACGCCGTGCTGCGGCAAGGTCTTCAATCAGCCCTGGGCTTCCGGGAACCACCGGCACACCGGCTGCCACCATCGTCTCCTTCGCAATTGACTTATTCCCCATCAAGGTGATGGATTCCGGCGAGGGGCCAATAAAGGTGAACCCGCACTCCTTGCATATCTCCGCAAAGCGTGCGTTCTCGGCAAGGAATCCGTAGCCAGGGTGGATTGCGTCGGCGTTGGTGACTTGTGCGGCGGAGATAATCCGGGGGATGTTCAGGTAGCTTTCGGCACCGGCGGGGGGGCCGATGCACAGAACCTCGTCGGCAAACTTCACGTGAAGTGAGTCAGCATCGGCGGTGGAATAGACGCAGACGGTGCGGATGTCCATCTCGCGGCAGGCGCGGATGATCCGCAGGGCAATTTCACCCCGATTAGCGATCAGAATTTTTTTGAACATTATTCCGGTTCAATCAGGAAAAGGGGCTGGTTATACTCCACCGGCTTTCCGTTCTCCACCAGAATCTTCGCTACTTTCCCGTACACGTCGCACTCAATTTCGTTCATCAGCTTCATGGCTTCAACAATGCAAAGCACGGTGCCGGGGGAAACGGATGTCCCTACCTCAACATACATCGGCGAATCGGGGGAAGGGGAGCGGTAGAAGGTGCCAACGATTGGCGAGTGTATCTCGTGATAGTGTGTGGAAACTTCGGCAGGAAGGGTGGGGGCTGGCGGCGGAGCCGAAATTGCCGGGGCCGCTTGCATTGCGGGGGCTTCCGGCATAATGATTGGAGCCGTGGAGATTGGAGCCATGGGGGGGAACATTGCTGGCATTGGCATTCCGCCAAGCTCATGTTTCCCGGTTTTGGAAAGCCGGATGGTGGTTCCATCCTGCTCGATCCGCAGTTCATTGACGGAGCTTTCGTCGAACAGCCCCAGAAGCTGGCGGATGTACTCAATGTCAATCATGTGTGCGCCCATGCTCTGTTCCTTCTGCTTACCTGATTCCAGATGAATGGTTTGCGTTAGTTCTTGACGCGGTCAAGATATTCGCCGGTGCGGGTGTCAACGCGGATCACATCCCCTTCGTTAACAAACAGCGGGACCTGAACGGTTGCCCCCGACTCCACTTGTGCTGGCTTGGTTGCGCCGGTTGCGGTGTCCCCTTTCACCCCAGGCTCGGTGTGGGTGATTGCAAGAACAACGTGCGGCGGAAGCTCGATGCCAACCACTTGGGTTCCGTTGAAGGAGATATTGGCCTCGCCAGATTCTTTCAGGAATCCGGCTGCGGTTCCAACAATCGTTTCTTCGATATAGACTTGGTCGTAGGTCTCGGTATCCATGAACACCATTTTATCGCCATCGCGGTACAGGTACTGCATTGGCTTGCGGTCAATCCGCACAAGGTCAATTTCTTCGCCGGAACGGAAGCGGTTTTCCAGCAGCTTGCCGTTGTTCAGGTTGCGCATCTTCACTTGGTAGAAAGCGCGAAGGTTGCCCGGGGTGCGGTGGACGCTTTCCAGAACCGTGCAGAGTTCCCCGTTGTAGCGGATTACTATGCCTGGACGCAAGTCGGAGGTGGTTGCCATGAGTAGTTTTGTGAATTGAAAGTGAGAGGCGCCGAACGGATTCGAACCGTTGTACAGGGTTTTGCAGACCCTTGCCTAGCCGCTCGGCCACGGCGCCATGATGGAAGATTGTTCGATGGTTTGCTGATCCTGTCCACCCAAACTCCAATGATGAGTTGGGGTATCGGTGAAAAAGCCGCCAAAGATATTGTTTGCCCCCTCACTTATGCAAACAGGGGTGTGTAACGGGAAGAAAGGGAGCCGGGCGGAATGGCGAATGTTGAATGCCAAATAGAAGAGTGAAGAATGCTGGAGTTTTCACCGAACGCTGCTCTCCGCAGATGCTGAGCCAGTCGGAAGTATGAGTGGAGCCATGGGAATGGTGAATACCGAATGTCGAATGCCAAATAGAAGAGTGAAGAATGCTGGAGTTTTCACCGAACGCTGCGCTCCGCTCATGCTGAGCCTGTCGAAGTATGAGCGCAGCCACCGGAATGGCGAAGTTTCTACCAGTTTCTCCCGTCGCGCATTGGCTTTGCTTGCTGCGGCCAATCTGCAGAGAGAGGGGCGGGGGGATTTGGGGTAGCAATGCTACCAACTTGGGACGGCAATCCCTTCCACAAGGCGGACGGTGTCGCGGGCAATCAGCAATTCTTCATCGGTGGGGATAACGTAGGCGTGAAGCCGCGAGCTATCGGCACTGATGCGCCCTTCGGTTCCGGCTTGCAGCGTGTTGTTCCGCTGTTCGTCAAGGTGCAGCCCCAGCCACTCCATCTGCTGGCAAACCCGCTGGCGAATGATGGCCGAATTTTCGCCGATGCCACCAGCAAAAACAATTGCATCGGCCCCGTTCATCTCGGCCAAATATGCGCCAATGTATTTGCGGATTCTCTGGGTGAACATCTGCACCGCAAGGCTGGCGCGGCGGTCGTTGTTCTCCTGTTCTTCGGCCAGAAGGTCGCGCATATCGTTGGTTAGCCCGCTGATTCCCAGCAGCCCCGATTGCTTGTTCAGCAACGTGTCCATCTGGTTGATGCTGAAGCCTTCTTTCTCCATCAGATACTCAATCACCGCCGGGTCCACATCGCCGCTGCGCGTTCCCATCACCAAGCCTTCCAGCGGGGTCAGCCCCATGGAGGTATCAATCGAACGCCCCCCTTTAATTGCGGCTGCCGAGCATCCATTCCCCAAGTGGAGGGTGATGATGTTGACCTGCTCCTTCGGTATATCCAACAGTTTCCGGTAGCGGTAGGCAACGTACCGGTGCGAGGTTCCATGGAACCCATAGCGGCGCACCCGATGCCGCCGGTAGAACTGGTAGGGGATAGCATACAGGAACGACCCTTCCGGCATGGAGTGATGAAACGCCGTATCGAACACCGCCGATTGCGGAATCCCCGCGCCAAAAATTTCGGTGATCGCCGCAATCCCGCGAAGGTTGTCGGGGTTGTGAAGCGGGGCAAGGTCAATGCACTCCTCGATTCCATCAATCACTTCCGGGGTAATCAGCGTGGAGGCAGTGAACTTCTCACCGCCATGCACCACCCGGTGGCCAACGGCGTGGATGTCGGCAAGGGAGTTGATTTGTGGAATGTCTGCTTCTGGGCTTACCAGCCAGCGCACGGCAATGTCAATCGCTGCGCGGTGGTCGCGCACGGGTTGGGCGTTGCGGGTAACGCGGCCCGCGCTGTTCTGAAATCGGAGTAATCCTTGCGAGCCAATCCTCTCAATGGTTCCTTTGGCAATGCGGCGGTCGGTGTCGCTTGCCATAGTTTCCGGGTCAGTATCAATCACTTGGAACTTCAGTGATGATGAGCCAGTGTTAAGAACAAGAACGTTCATGGTTGGAAGTTGGGTTGGGAATCGGAGAAAGCTCTGAACCAAAGAACCCCGACGAATCGGGGTTCTTTAGCATAAGCGGTGTGCGCTTATGATGTGATGCAGGCAATGTTGTAGCGACGTATGGTAGAGGTTTTTTCAGCCAGTTAGCAATGCCATGCTGCTGGCCGATGCAGAACACTACCCCCGATACTGCCGCAAAAATTCCAGCCGATCTTGCAACTGCGAGACTGGCATCAGCAGGCGATCTTTGCCGAAAATGGCATCCTCGACGTTGGTGAACACCAGTTCGTAATCCTTCGACATCACAATCGCTTCTTCCGGGCAGACTTCCTCGCAGTAGCCGCAGTAGATGCAGCGAAGCATGTTGATTTCGAATTTGGATGGATAGCGTTCTTTCTCGCGTGTGGTCTCGCCGGCTTGCACTTCGATCGCTATCGCCGGGCAGACGCGCGAGCAAAGCCCGCAGGCAACGCACCGCTCGCCGTTCTCTTCTTCCACCAGCACTGGGCGGCCACGGTAGCTTCCGGCGGGGGCGAATCGCTCTTCTGGATATTCCCGAGTGAACTTTGGGGTGAACACCTGCTTGAACGTCAGCGTCAAACCGCGAGCGATTTCTGGGAGGTAGAGTTTCTCCCAAAAATTCAGTTTCTTGATCTGTTTTGTCTGGACGCTTTTGATGGCCATGATAGATGCTTTGTGTTAGTTCGATTTTTTTTCGGGTTCGGGTACGGTTCGGCTGTTGTTGGTATCGGCGTTGCGGTTGCTTGCTTGCCGCCGATTTACTGCCGCATTGCTTGCAGCACCACTGCGGTGGCAACGGCGTTCAGCAGGGCGATTGGGAACATCACCCGCCAGCCGAGGTTCATCAGTTGGTCGTAACGGAAGCGGGGGATAGACCAGCGCACCCAAATGAAGACCGTGACAAGCATGAAAGTCTTGAAGGAGAACGCGCCAATCTGCAGCACGGCGCGAAGCACCTCATTCTGCTGGAAGAACGCAAGGTCCTGAAGCCAGGGGGCGTTGTAGCCGCCAAAGAAAAGCGTGGCCATCAGTGCCGACATCAGGATGACGTTCCCGTACTCACCCAAGAAAAATAGCCCGAAACGCAGCCCCGAGTACTCCGTGTGGAATCCACCCACCAACTCCGGTTCGGCTTCGGCAAGGTCGAACGGGGCGCGGTTGGTTTCGGCAAAGGCGGCAACTAGGAAGATCAGGAAGCCGATTGGCTGCACAAAGACGTTCCATTTGGGAAGGAATCCAAACCAGTAACCGGATTGCTGCACCACGATTTCGGAAACGTTCAGCGACCCCATGACCAGCATCATTCCAATCAACGAAAGGCCCATGGAAAGCTCATAGCTAATCATCTGTGCTGCCGAGCGCAATCCCCCCAGCAGGGAGTATTTGTTGTTGGAGGACCACCCGGCAATGGTGATGCCATAAACCCCAAGCGACGACAACGCCAACAGCAGAAGAATACCGACATCTAAGCCGGGGGCGATTGTCAGGTCTATCATTTTTCCGGCAACGGTAAACGGCCCGGCAAACGGGATCACACACCAGAGCGCGATGGCAATGGCAATGGTGATGATGGGAGCCAAAAAGTGAAACCCCTGGTGCGCCTCCTTCGGGACGATGTTCTCCTTTTTCACCAGCTTCAGCACGTCGGCAAACGATTGCAGCGACCCGCGCCACCCAACACGGTTGGGGCCAACACGCTTCTGCACCCACGCCGATAGCTTCCGTTCGTACAGCACCACGTAGGCCGCACCGATCAGGAAGACGTGCAGAACAATGAAAATTTTGGCGAGAAGGATGCCAATGTCAAGCAATTCCATGAGCAGAAGAAGGTTTGTTGAGAAGTCCAGAGTTCAAAGCCCGTGCGGTGTTCGCCCAACGCTATTTGTGGGGAATCTACCGGATGCTTTTCAGTTTTGCTCCATCACCTGTGGGCGGTAGTCGTGCGGTTTGTATTGAACCCCCGGGGCAACGGGGCGGTCGCCACGGCCAAGCTCGATTCCCATGTAGGTGTCAAGCGCGTCGTAGGTCATCTGGCGGAATGCCGGGAGCTTGGCGGCCATATCCTCAAAGACATCTTCGGCCCAGCGGTAATCCCACTGCGCCCCCATCTGCCGTGCGATGGATTGAATGATTTGCCAAGCAGGGCGTGCGTCGCGCCGTGGGCCTTGGGTCCAGCGGTCGTTTGCCGCGCCAAACTTGTCCAGCCGTGACATCTTCATCCCCATAATCCGCTCGTTCTCCTTGGTCACCACTGCTGGGGTAAAATGCTGCACCATTCCGGCGGCATTGATGAACGTCCCCTCTTTTTCGGCATAGGTGGAGGTGGGGAACACCACGTGGGCAAGTTTTGCAATCTGGGTGTGATTCCAAGCGTGAACCACCAGAAGGTCCAACTGGGCAATCGCGCTGGCAACGTCCTCGCTAAGAATCAGCGATTGATCCAACACGTACAACGCCTTGATTGCTCCACGGCGAATTTCCTCTACCACACGATCCACCCCAACCGCCCCTTTTCCGGGAACCACCCCAACCTCCACCGCGCCACGAGTGTTCGGTGTGCGGTCGGCGGTGCGGAGCATGGTGTCGGCAAAGTCGGGGTCGTTGTGCCGCACAAAATCAATGTTTTGGGTGCCGATAATTTCGCGGGCAAACCGGCTGAGTAGGTAATTCTCCTCGTTGGTGGAGTACGGCGAACCGATCACCGCAACCTGATGCGGCTTGATGCCCCGCAGTTGGTCGGCAACCGCTGCGAACGCCTCGGCCCAAGAAACCGGAACCTGTGTTCCACCACGGTTCACCATTGGCTGTTCCACCCGTGCGGTGTTCACGTAGCGGTACTGGCCAACGCGGCCGGCGTCGCACATCCAGTAGGTGTTCACCTTCATGTTGGTGCGTGGCTCAAGCCGTAAAATTTCATTGTTGCGAACGCCAACATCAATGTTGCACCCGCGCGAGCAGCCCGGGCAGATGGAGGGATTGAACGACATATCCCACACCCGTGCCTTGAACCGGAAATCGCGCGAGGTGAGCGCGCCAACCGGGCAGATGTCAATCACGTTCATCGAGTAGGGGTTGTCCAACTGCGTGCCGGGGAAGGTCTCGATGGAGACATGGTCGCCACGCTGCACAAACGTCAGCACCGGCTGCTGTGCAACTTCATCGCTGAAGCGGATGCAGCGCGAGCAACTGATGCAGCGTTCGCCGTCGAACATCACCTCTGGGCCAAGCTCCACTCGTTTATCCTTGTGGACCTTCAGCTCCACAAACCGGCTTTCCCCTTTCCCGTGCGAGAAGGCGTAGTCTTGCAGCTTGCACTGTCCGGCTTCGTCGCAGATTGGGCAATCCAGCGGGTGGTTAATCAGCAAGAACTCCATAATTGCCTCGCGCGCTTTCAGCACACGGGCGTTGTTGGAGTGGACAACTTGGCCCTCGGCAACGGTGGTGGCACAGGCAATCGCCAGCTTCGGATTCTTCTCCACCTCCACAAGGCACATCCGGCAGTTGCCGCTAACCGACAATGCAGGATGCCAGCAGAAATGGGGGATATCAATGCCGTTATCGGTTGCGGCTTCGATGATGGTTTTCCCCGGAGCGCACTCGATGGCCTTGCCGTCTATGGTAATTGTTGGCATGGAAGCAGTTGCGTGTGTATGTGAGAGAGAAAGGACAAGAGATGTCGGTTCATCCAGCAGATACCCTTTTCGGTGAAGATTGGAACCGTGGGTGATCCTCTGTTGAGAAAGCCACGGCTGCCGAATTTAGCACTGCCGCTTGGTAATCGGGGGGCAAAGGTACAACGAACCGGAAAAAATCCGAAACCGTGAAGAAGAAGGGGGGCTGTGTCAGTTCGTACGTCGTACCAACTGTGCCTTGCCGCCCAAAAAACAAGCTGCGAGCCGGTGTTGTCAAATTTCAGCAGAAAGGGTTCCTGTGAGCGATTCTGTTGTAACTTGCGCCCCACACATGACCCGTCGCAGTACCCGATACCAACCAATGCTTGGCCACTGGCCGTTGCGCATTGCCAACAACCGCGCCGTTGGCGTGGTGCTTTGCCTGCTGCTGCTGGCGCTTGGCGTTGGTTTGCCAAACGCCGCTGCTGCAATCACGGAATGGGCGTTGGTGAACCCAATGCTTGCACAGCGGACGGCCAGCTCGCTAACCCGCTACTACACCGAAGTCAAGCCACAGAAGACGTGGGTGCGCTACATCGCCCGAAACAGCGGGCGTTCGGAGTTCCGTTTGCGGAGCGTTTCCACCGCGAATGACACGTTGGGGGAGTTGATTTCGCTCCGGTTGGGGCAGTTCCGCATCAGCTCCACTACCGAGCTTCGCGTGGCACTTGGGGATGACCTTTACGCCGCCCTTCTTCTTTCCCGAAATGATCCGATGGCGGTGCAGGAAGCACTGTTCATCGGCGACCAATTCACCCACGATGATTGGCTCAGCAACTCCACCGGAATCCTTTCGCTGGATCGGTTGGATTATCGGGTTACTCCATCGCTGGGGTTGTTTGTTGGGCTTGGCGCGCCGGAATCGAACCAGTCGTGGTGGAACGATGGAAGCCTTCGGTCAGGAGTGGCATCGCCAGAATGGGAGTTCGCAATCCTTGCGCCGCTTGCTTCGGGAGGGAGCGCGGTTGGGCCGCTGCGGGAACGCCGTGTTGCGCCGGGATGGGGGGCGGCGGGGATGGTTCGGCTGCAAAATTTCACGGGGCGTGCGCGGTTCACTGGCCTAAGCGATGCTGCGCTGAATGCCACCCAGACAATCGCTTCCCCGTACGTCCACAGCTTGTCGTTGCAGGGGACGTTTGGCTTCCCGTTCGAAACTCCGTTGGGGGCGATGCGGCTGAGCGCAGGGGCCGGCTACGAAGAGTACGCCCAAGTGTGCAGCGACCAAAACAATCAAGTTGTGCAGGGGGAGCGTGTCCGCAGATTTTCGCCGGTGGGGGACCTTGATTGGGTGTTGCCGAACGAAGACCTGCGGTTCAGCATTGGAGTTGCTGATCTTTCGCTGCGTGGCAGTTTCACCGCACGGCTTACCAACTCCTTCTATTTCCAAGTGCGTGCCGTCAGCAACAACACCCTGCGCAAGCCGGAACCGTTCGAGCATCCGTTCACCCTTTTCTTGACCCCAATCATCAAGTGGTGATGGCAAGTGGTGATGGCCGCCAAGCAAGCTATGTTTCTGGACGGATCAGCATCACCCTCCCCAACGTCCTACCACTTCATACTCTACTCCACGTTCGGTTAGGTTGCTTTGCATCAGAAGCAGTTCGGCAATGCTGCAAAAGGGGGAAAGGCACTCCCCAACGGTCATCGCATCCACAACGGTTCGCAATCCTGGCGAGGGGTTCCGCACACGGCCCAGGGTGAGGTGTGGGGTGTATCTTCTTCCTTCCGGAGCCAAGCCGATTTCACGCGCCCATCCTTCGGTGAGCCGTTGCAGTTCGCTGAGTTGTTGGCGGTGTTCGGGCGTTTCCCCTTCCACGCCAGTCCAGAGTATCCGTGCCGAGCGGAGCGTTGGGAATGCCCCCAATCCGGCAGCACGCAACCGAAACCCAAGCGGCAACAACGCCCCGGCTGGCAGTTGCTGAATCTGCTGAAGTTGCCGGCGGTTGATCTCCCCCAAAAAACGGAGCGTCAGGTGAAGATTGCGTTGCGGAGTCCAGGCCACATCGGCCCCATGCCCCCGCAAGCTCTGGATCATCGCCGCCACGTACTCCTCGATCTGGGCCGAAAATTTCACGGCAAAAAAACAGCGGTGCAGCGGTTGTGGGGCGTTCGGAAGGTTGTTCATGGGGCAATGATAGGGGAAAAAGTGAGTTCCACCGCCGGGTTCAGGTTGGGCTGCGGAAAGAGGGTGAGGTGTTTCTGGGAACGGCGGCGCGGCGGTGATACAAACGCCGAAAATTTTTATCCCTCCATCATGCTTGCTCTTCGTATGTTTGCGCATCATCTACACTAAGCACCTGCTAACCGTACATCAACAGGATGATTGAACAGTACATTCCGGTTATCGCCATGATCGTGACAGGGATACTCTTCGGGGTGGTCTCGGTGAAGGCGCACGAAATTCTTGGGCCGCAACGCCCAAACAAATCCAAAGAAACCCCCTACGAATCAGGGATGGAGCCAGTGAAATCGGCCCACGAGCGCTTCTCGGTGAAGTTCTATCTGGTGGCCATGCTCTTTATCCTGTTCGATATCGAAATTGTCTTCATGTACCCGTGGGCTGCCAGCTTCCGCGAGCTTGGCGGGTTTGCGTTGTGGGCAATGCTGCTGTTCATCGTCACCCTGTTCGTTGGCTACATCTACATCGTTAAGAAAAAGGCACTGAAATGGGACTAAACGATCAACTCCAACGCGATGGCTTCCTGACAACCACCATCGAAGCCGCCCTGAACTGGGCACGCAAAAACTCCGTGTGGCCAATGCCGCTTGGGATTAGTTGCTGCGGAATCGAGATGATGGCCTTCGCCGGCCCGCGGTTCGACGCTGCCCGCTTCGGCTCCGAACGATTCAGCTTCTCGCCACGCCAGGCCGACCTGCTGATTGTTGCCGGAACCGTGACCTACAAAATGGCGTGGGTGGTTCGCAAAATCTACGACCAAATGCCGGAGCCAAAATGGGTCCTCTCGATGGGGGCCTGTGCAAGCTCGGGGGGGATGTTCCGCTCCTACTCGGTGGTGCAAGGGATTGACCAATTCATCCCCGTGGATGTCTTCGTCAGCGGCTGCCCGCCCCGGCCCGAAAACCTGATTAAAGGCTTGATGGCTATCCAAGAGCAAATCGGCAGCATGAAATCCCGATTGATTGAGCGGGAGCCAATCGTCATCAGCGGCTAACGCCAAA
>JAEUSP010000004.1 GCA_016788565.1 Chlorobiota bacterium
GGCAAGCCTTATTCTTGCAGGGGAAGCACGACTATCTGCAGCAAGCCAACACGCTGAGTAATCTTGCCGAACTTCTTTACCTACGCAGGGAGTATCCTGAAGCAGAGCAAGCCTTTCTTCAAGCGTTAGAGATTCGTGAACGGGTGCTTGGAGCAAGGCATCTACTAACAATCCGTTCCCGGTTGAAACTAGGGACAGTGTACTATGGCATGGGTCGGCAAGAACGTGCCGAGACGTTGTTTACTACGGTATTAAACGTAGCAACCGAGATGTACGGAAACAATCACCCCTTGGTGGCCGATGCCACTGCGAACTTAGGCGCGGTATTCATTGCGCAAAACCACTTCGATGAAGCAATCGCTACCTATCGCCAAGCTATTCAATCTCACCAAGCAATGCTGGGTCAAGAACACCCAACGCTTGCATTGTTGTGGGGAAATGTAGGGCTGGTGCTTCATTTAATAGGGAATCTTTCCGAGGCCGCAGAAGCACTGCAACGCTCCATTAAAATTGACCGACAGCATTATGGCGACCACCACCATGCAATCGCAACACACTTGATGGCGTTGGGGAATATCGTCCGCGATAGCAACAAGTATGCTGAAGCCGTGCAGCATCACCAACAAGCTTTTGCTATCCGTTCTCAAGTATTCGGCGAAGACCACCTTGACACCGCAAATGCAGCCACAGCATTAGCGCGGTCATTATTACTGTGTGGCCAGTTGCAGGAAGCACGCGCTTTGTATGAGCATTATCAGCCGATTAAAATTCAGATACTAGGAGCCGATCACCCGCAGGTTCTGCTCTCACAAAAATTCTACGATGAATTACTGCCACAAGTACCTCTACCTGCAATTCCACAATAATCGTATCCCCCCGGTTTTGTCATTACCGAAGAAAAAAACAGGAGACTTTAATGCTTTCATTAAAGTCTCCTGTTGCTTGACGGCGGTTTATCGGATTTTTGAGAAATCGTCGTTCCACATATCCAGCAGCACTTGAAGCGTCTTGTGGACTGTTGATAAATGGGTGCTCATTTGCTGAAACGGCTTCCCTTTCATCAACTTCTTGGCTGTGGTCCCAGCACTACTGGCAGGCTCCAGGATAATTATCGTGCTAATAGTATCCCCCCCCGAAGTGACCATCACCCAGCTTGACCCTTGCTTGCGAGGGTCGTCGGGGTCTTCATAGCTCCAGAATTCAATAGCACTGGTGAATTTGATCTTGGGATCAATCCCTCCCATCTGTGGGCATGGTGTTCCATTTTCATGGTACGTGGTGATTTTCATTGTTCGTGCGTTCGCAGGGTCCACCATAACATCATGGGCAGTCATTCCTCCTGTCGGCAGCATCTCAAATTTTGTTGGCGGCCGGGGTATGGTTATTGGCGGGCAGCTTGCATAGATCACAGGCTGGTTCAGGTCCCCATCAATGTTCATCTTCTTTGCCCCAGGCCCGAACCATTGCACCTGGATATGGCACTCCGTGGCTGGGGGCAGCGTGAATTTCAGCATCCCGTTGACGAACGTGACAAAGCTCATAGCGATTCTCCGATAAAAGTGAATGTGGAATAACCGATAACGCAATACGCCCGCTCCCTCTTCCAGAAAATCCTCCCCTCATCTCAGCGCACGTATTGTGGTTAGCGAGCAAATC
>JAEUSP010000015.1 GCA_016788565.1 Chlorobiota bacterium
TGCGCCGATGACGGAATCGCAACGGAGGATGGCGTTGCTGAAGGCGATGGTGGTAGCGAAGGAGTCGGGAGCAATGGCGTGGAATGCCGCAGGGTCATCCATGCGGAGGGTGAGTGGGAGCAGGACTTGCTGGCCAACATACGCCGAGGCGACCGGCAGCATCACCGTGGTGGTGGTTGGCGCAATCACTTCCCCTGTCATCTGAATCGTTGCGGCCACGCCGCATTGTTCTTCAATTAGTTGGAGCGACTCCGCAAACCTCCCGTTGCTGGTTGGCTGGAACCGGACGGCAACGATTGCCGACTGGCCAGGCAACAACGGGTTTGGCGTTGCCGAAAGAATCGTGAACGGCCCCGCGCTTTGCGGAAGCTGCCAGCGGAGCAACACGGTTCCGGTGTTGGCCACGGTGAGGGTGGTGTCAGCCGCCACATTTGCTTGCCGCTGCCCAAAGTTCAGCTGGCTGATGGTTGGTTGGAATTGAACTGATTGCTTCCGCCCGCTCACGCTGATTTCCACGACGCTATCGGGGCTGTTGTTGTGCAGCCGCAGCTGTGCATCCCAGTTGCCGGGGCTTGGCGGGTGGAAGGCAACCGTCATCGTCTTCTGGCTCCCCGGCGGAATCTCAATCGGGAATTGCTGGTTAGTGCTGAACGCTCCGTAAGGATCATTCAACCATTGATGCGAACTGATTGCAAGCGTGGCACCGCCATTGTTCCGCAACGTGATGACCCCGGCCGCCACCGAATCGCCGTTGCAAACAAGCTCTTGGAACAGCGGCGTGGTTGCCGATAATCGAGGAAGGCTTCCGCTTGCGGAAAGTTGGATGACCAGCGGCGGCTGGCCGCAATCGGGGGCGTACCGCACCGCCACCGCAGCGCGGAATGTGGTGTCGGCGGGGAATCCCAGCAACCGCACCGTTAGCTGAATTTCTCCACCAGCCGCGATCACCTGGGGCAGCCCAGAGAGGACGGCAAACTTCAGGCTGTCGCGCCCGGTGATGGTGGCCTCGGCAATCGTCACCGCAACGGTTCCGCTGTTCTGCAGAGTAATCACTGTGTCGGCGGGAACGGATTGGTTGGCGATTGAGAAGGTGATGGAGTTCACGTTGCTGGCAACCCGAACCAGTGCGCGAACGCCCCGCAGTTGAACGCTGTCGGGGCTGGTCGGGGCATCGGATATCACTTGCAACGTGGCCGAATCGCTTCCGGCACTTGCGGGTTGGTAGCGAACCTGAACCGGATAACTCTCACCCGGCTTCAAGGGGATTGGCGTGGCAACCGAAGGGGCTGGCGAACGGAGTTGGAATTGACCTCCGCCAAGCAGTTGCAAACCGGTGATGGAAAGGGGAAGTGTCCCGCTGTTTCGCAGTTCAATGGTGGTGTCGCGCAGGTTGCCGTCGCAAAGGATTGTCCCAACATCGGTGATCGCCACCGCCGAAAGTTGCTGCAACGCAAATCCGTTCCCAACCAGCACCGTGCGCGCTTGGCCGCAGTAGCTGGGGATGCCGTACAGAAGCTCGGCCATTGTTGTCCCCTGTTCCGTTGGGGCGTAGCGGATGGTGATTGCGTGGCACTGGCCCGGGTTCAGCACAAAGCTCCCTCCGCCCGAAACGATGCTGAATCCGTTCCCTTCCGGGAACATCTGGATGAACCCTTGCAGCGGCGCGGTTCCGTTGTTGCAGATGCTGGATTCGATCACGGTGTCCAGCGGGGCAATCCCCACTTGGCGGTCTGGGAACTCCAACATTTCCGTGGCCGCAAACCCGCACGGCGTGGCACCGATTCCGTGAAGTTGGATGGTATCAGCCGCGCCACACGTGCCGGCGATAATCAGCGTTGCGTTTAGCGCGCCAACCCGCTGCGGGGCAAAACCGATGGAGAGTGGAAGGCACTGCTGGGGGGGAATCGCCTGGCCGTTTTGTGGGGCAATAATGTTGAACGAAAGGCGGTCGGGGCCGATGATGGTTGCCGAAGTGAGCTTCACCGAAAGCGCGCCCGGATTGCAGAGCGCGCCGGCAATCGTGGTGTCGTGGCGAAGCCCGCTGGCCCAGGTTCCCACATCCAGCGTGCGCCCGCTGGTTCCCGGAAGAATCGCCAACCGCAGCCGTTCGACGGTGAAGGCTTGCGAGGAATCGGACTGGGCATCAATCGCAAGATCAATCGCCCGAATCCGGTGGTTGTTGACATCGCAGAAATAGAGGCGGTTCCCCACGATGATGGGGCTGGTGGGCAAGTTCAATTCGGCCAGCAGTGGCGAGCGGTCGTCGCCGCTAAAGGCTGCTTTCCCGGTTCCGGCAATGGTGGTGATGATTCCCGTCACCATATCCACCCGGCGGATGCGGTGGTTGAACCCATCGGTGATGTAGGCATACCGCCCGCTGACGGCAACCCCCGTTGGGTGGTACAGCCGTGCCGATGTTGCCGGGCCGCCATCGCCGCCGAAACCAGGCGATCCGCTTTTTCCATCGAAGGTCCCGGCAATGTGGGCAATCTTGCCGGTGCGCAGATCAATCCGCCGAACAATGTGCCCGTTGTACTCGGCAACGTACAGTTGCTGCCCCTGAAGGTCAATGCCGAACGGCGAAAGCAAGCGGGTGCTGCGCGCGCTCAGCGAATCCCCTTTCTCAATCGGTCCGGCAACAGTGGTGATGGTTTGGGTTGCGGTGTTGATGGCGCGGATTGCTTGGCTCCCATCGCTAAAAAACAGGATCGGCTCGGGCGATGTTCCCCACAATCCAACGGCCATTCCTTCGGGGGTGGATAGCCGCGCAGCAATCGCTTTCCCTTCGTCGCCGGTGTTGCCGGGGATTCCAGTTCCGGCAATCGTTCGGATGATCCCGGTGCCCGATTCAATCAGGCGAATCCGGTTGTTCCCGTTGTCGGCAACAAAAGTCTCCTTCCCGATTGCCAGCGCGTAGCGGGGGTAGTTCAGCGTTGCCGAAAGTGCTTGCCCGGCATCCCCGGTAAATCCCCGCGTACCTTTGCCGGCCACAATCGTGCTGAACCCAGTTTGCAGGTTGATTTTCCGAACTTGATTCCCCCCGGCTTCGGCCACAAACAGCAGGCTATCCCCTTGCAGACTAAGCCCGTTGGGGCCGTTCAGCAGTAGCAGTTTTGCGAACGCATCCCCAACGGTGGAACCGCCCCCGGCCACGGTGGTGATGGTTGAAAGCCCGGTGGCAACCGTGGAAACTTTCACCCGAAATTTCCCCTGGGCCGGTGGCCGCCAGATGTAGCGCAAGCCAGTGGTGGTGGTGATGTTCCGCCACACGCTATCGCTTCCCGAATAGCTGATAACAACCGGCGTTACCGGCGAAACCCCAGTCCACTCAATCACCACCGAATCGCAACCGGTAAGAACTTCGGCCCCGGTTGGGCTAACCAACTTCAACCCTTCCGACCCAAACGCCGTGACCGGACCGGCCAGCAAATAGAGCGGATTGCTGGGGCAGGGAAGCGTGCCAATCGTGAGCCGTGCCGAGTGGTAGTGGCGATCCAACGGAGAGAACCGAAGCGTGAGCACACGGCTTTGGCCAGGTTGCAGAACAAACGGAGGTGGAGGGCCGCCCCAGTCGGCAACGGAGAACGGTTCGCCAGCGGAGATGGTGGCCCCGGTTAGCGTGAGCGAGTCGTTGGCGGCGGTGATGGTCAGTTTCACATCGGTGCTATCGCCGGGGGGAACATCGCCGAACCAGAAGGTGGATTGTGTGTAAATCAGCTTGGCCGAGAGCGTTGGCCGCGAGAGGTAGCTTGCACCTTCGGTGAGTTGCAACGGCCGCAGCGTCACCGCAGCGGTGATTGTTTGGATGGTGTCGCCGCACTCCTGCTGGCTGATCCATTGCAGCGTGCAGGGGCTGAAGCTGCGAACCCACAAGGAGATGGTTTGCATCACCGCCGTCATCTGCTCATCGCTGGTGACCATGTCGTAGAACTGCCCGCCGGTCTCCTTGCAAATGCGTTGAATATCCAGCGATGCCGGCACACCAAGGATCACCATGTGAATCTCCACCCGTTCAGCTTTTGCCGCCGCGATGATGGAGTCGGCTTGGAACGGAAGCACGTCGGGCGGCAGCGCGTCGGTGACCATCACCAGCACCCGCCGGAGCTTCGATTGCAACCGGCTAAGAAGCGGTATTCCCCCGGCGATTGGGTCAAGAAATGCGTTGGTGACATGGGTTCCGCCGAACGATTGGATGGAGTTCACGGCGGTGAGCAACGGCTGGGGTGTGGTTCGGAAAGGGCTGTACAGAAGCGGACTCCAATTGAACGCCGTCACCCCAACCGATCCCCCTGCCGCAAACGGGTAGTTGTTGATGAACGTTGTTAGCCCCCGCTTCATCCGCCGGAATTTATCCCCTGTCATCGAGCCGCTCCGGTCCCCCACCAGCAGGACGTTTGCCAGCGAATCATCATCAATCGGTGGGCAGTTTGCGGCGATGACTTGCTTGGCTGGCCGCCCGTTTTCCAGCACCTGGAAACTGCTGGCCGAAAGCGACAGCAGCGGGTTCCCCGTGGCATCCACCGCCGTGTAGCGTGCCGATACCAACGGGTAGCCGCTGGCATCAACATCCGACAACCGGAAGTACTGCGACTGCGCGGCAGAAATGGCCACAACCAGCAGCAGCAACGATGAACGAAAAATGCGCCCAGGTAGAAATGGCATATCTCAGAAACTCCAAAAACCTGTGGGAAGTTTGCGGGTGCAACAACGTGAGAAGCGGCGTGCAGCCGCCAAGATAGTTGGGGATGGAAATTTCCAGCGAACCCAGCCCTCCGCTGATGCTGAGCTTCGTTGAAGTATGAGCGGAGCCAGCGAACCCCGCCCCCCTGCTCCGCTGCAAGCAGCTTCGCGTCCCCCCAAATTTGGGGGGAAACAAGATGCAGAAGAAGGCTACTCATTCTTTCACTCTTCACTCTTCACATTTCACTCTTCCTTCCTCGCCCCCCTGCTTCGCTCTGGCGAGCTTCGCGTCCCCCCAAGTTTGGGGGGAAATGGGTAGAGGGGGATGGAGGTTTCCCCGCAGGCATCTGCCGGGCCTTACCGAACCACCACCAGCGGCACTGCCGACCAGCCGTAGTCGGTGGTCATCATCAAGCGGTAAATGCCCGATGCCACACTCTGCAGATCAAGCGAAAAATGATGACTCCCTGCGGCCAGAACCTGTTCCCCCAAGAACTGTTCCATCCGCCCATCAAGCCCCACCACACTGAAGCGAACCGTACTCCATTCCGGCACCTCAAGCTCCACCATCAGTTGGTCGCGGGCGGGCTGCGGAGCCATTTTCACCAGACGTGGTTGCGCCACAAACCGCAAGCCAGCTTCCCAGCAATCCCCCACAATC
>JAEUSP010000021.1 GCA_016788565.1 Chlorobiota bacterium
TGAGCCACTGAACAGCGAAGCCACCAAAGCCCCGAATGGGGCGACAGCCAACATAGCCCAATGGCGTAAGCCTTGGGGATCGTGAAAACATTTCGGTTGGATAGCCCCGTAGCGGGTGGAAGAATGGCTGGTGTCGGTGAACTCTGTCGCCCCATTCGGGGCTGTGGGATGTTCGTGTTGGCGATGTTCCCAGGGCTTGCGCCGCTGGGCTATGTGACTACCGCCCCATTCGGGGCTAAGAATGGGAAGTCCTCCTACCGTCCAACCAGCCACCACCGCGAACCCAGCCCTCCGCTCATGCTGAAGCTCCGTTGAAGTATGAAGTGGAGCCACCGGATGGCGTGGCTCTCTTCTTCGTCATCGCGAGGAGCCATTAGCGACGTGGCGATCTCGCGGCCAGCACGGTGTCCGATGTCATCCCAGAAACCCGCGGGCTTGCTTCGTCGAAGACTCCTCGCAATGACGGGGGCGTTGGTTTGCCAAGCGATGCTACTCCACCACCTCCAAAAAATACGTCCGCATCACTCCTTTCCCTTTCACCTCCATTTCACCTCGCACCGTAAAACTGAAGCTGCTTCCAACCGCACTCGCAAACTCTTCGCTCACGTGAATCTTCCCCGCTTCGCCGTGGCTCTCCATCCGGCTGGCCGTGTTTACGGTGTCGCCGTAGATGTCATACCCTAACTTCCCAACTCCAATTACTCCACCCGTCAGGCTTCCCGTGTGTAGGCCGATGCGTATCTCAAACTCTGTGTTGGGCGGCAAATGCTCCGTGATGCTTGCTGGCAGCTTCACATCCACCAGCATCTCCATCGCCATCCTCGCGATTCGCTCGGCGTGATCCTCGCACTCCACCGGCGCGCCGCAGACGGCCATGTAGCCATCCCCGATTGTCTTGATCCGCTCGCAGCCATGCTTGGCGGCAATGCCATCAAAGTGGGCGAAGACGAAGTTCATGAACTCCAACACCGCGCTGGCCGGCATGCTTGCGGTCATTGGGGTGAAGCCGACGACATCGGCGAACAACACGCTGGCGGAATCGAAGCGGTCGGCGATGTTTTGTTCGCCGGCAATAATCCGGTTGGCGATGCTTGGCGGGAGGGTTTTGTGGAGTAGCTCTTCGGTGGCTTTTGCGCGGGCGCGCTCAATGGCGATTCGTTTCTCCAGCTCGGCAACTTGGCGTTGCTGCTCAACTTGGGCTGCCTTCTTCAGTGCCTCCTCGGTGTGAACCTCGCCGTAGGCCTCGTGGTATTTTTTGTACTGTTGCAGGGCTTCTTCCCAGCGGTTCTCTTGGGCGTAGAGGTTGGCTAAGGCTTCGTGGTTTTCGTAGAGATTCTGCTTCGTTCCTAATTCTTGGTTAAGGGTGATTGCTTGCTGGAGGAGTTCTTCGGCTTTGGCCGGGTTGTACTCAGCAAATCCTTTCTGAGCGTAGAGTGTGCCCATGTTCCCGGTAACAATCGCCACACCGTCACGCTCGCCAAGCTCTTCATGCAGCTCAATCGCACGGGTGAAATACTCCAACGCTTTCCCGTACTCCGAAAGGCTCTGGTACACAGTCCCGATGTTCCCGGTAACACCGGCAACACCGGAACGCTGGCCAAGCTCTTCCTTCAAGGCAAGCGCACGGGTGAAATACTCCAACGCTTTCCCGTACTCCGAAAGGCTCAAGTACACAAGCCCGATGTTCCCGGTAACACGGGCAACACCGGAATGATTGCCAAGCTCTTCATGCAAAGCAATCGCACGGGTGAAATACTCCAACGCTTTCCCGTACTCCGAAAGGCTCCAGTACACAATCCCGATGTTCCCGGTAACACGGGTAACACCGGAACGATCGCCAAGCTCTTGATGCAGTTCAAGCGCACGGGTGTAATACTCCAACGCTTTCCCGTACTCCGAAAGGCTCAAGTACACATTCCCGATGTTCCCGATAACACGGGCAACACCGGAACGATCGCCAAGCTCTTGATGGAGTTCAAGCGCACGGGTGTAATACTCCAACGCTTTCCCGTACTCCGAAAGGCTCGCGTACACATTCCCGATGTTCCCGGTAACACGGGCAACACCGGAACGCTCGCCAAGCTCTTCGTAGAGTTTTAGCGATTGCTCAAGT
>JAEUSP010000044.1 GCA_016788565.1 Chlorobiota bacterium
GCAGCACCAACGATTCTCTCAACGAACACAGATGGCGCACCAGCGATTGCCGCGGTGAACAGCGGCACAGGTCACGGTGTGACCTCGACGACTGGTAATGGCAATGCCTTCATGGGTACTGTTACCGGAAGTGGCAACGGCCTAGATCTGACAATGAACGGTACCGGAACTGGTGTTGCAGTTGCAACCAACGGCACTGGTAGCTCGGCTACATTCCAGAACAACAACGGTGGTAACGGTGCTCCAACGGTCTCCATTACCAGCAACGCTAACCCAGGCAACGCACTGCAAGTGGCTGCGACTGGTGATGCTGGCAATGCAGTCGTAGCCTCGGCCAACGGCAATGCAACCAGCACCACAGTGATGGCCAGCAACACCGGCGCAGGCCGTTCGGGTCACTTCGATAACACGCAGCCGACCAATGCCAACACCATCGTTCGCGCACAATCGGCTGGTAACACCGGCAGTGTGCCTGGCCAAGATGCCTTCCCATTCCCAATCGGAAACGCAGGTGTTGATGTTGCTTTGACCAACGGTGCTGCCACTGGCGCAGCGGTTCAAGCAACACAGGCTGGTACCGGCTTGGCTGGTCGTTTCGAGGCCACTGGCAACGGTAGCGGTGTCTATATCACCACGAACGATGCTGCAAACAAAGGTGGTTTGTGGGTCAATCGCGGTGGTATCGTGATGCCGTTCCGCTCGGTAGCCGCCAACTACACTGTCCAGCTTGATGATGCCTACGTTCGCATCCAGGATAACGGCGTGCCGGCAACAACCTTTGCTGTCACCTTGCCTGCTGGCTTGCAAGATGGCCAAACCATCTGGGTGTATAACGGCGACGTTGATGCCTTGGCTCAAGGCATTGGTGGTCTGCTTGGCGTGGTCAACGGAACGGGCGCACCGTTCGTTGGCTTCAACATCAGCCCGTGGCGCGGTTGCCAGTTCGTCTATATCTCAGCTCTTGGTGGCTGGGTACCGATGAGCAACCTGTAATCCCAATAATTTCTGCACTTCGGTGCAGCGACGTTCCGCAAGGGATGAAGAGAATTTCTCTTCATCCCTTGCTTTTTTGTTGCCTCACTGTTTGCTCCCTTGCTTCGGCTTCGCTATACTCGCACCATGAAAACAACCAGCTACGCTCGTGCTTTTTCCGTGATATGCTGCGGGCTTCTTGCTGTTGCTTGTGGTTGCAGCAAGAAGAAGTCAGAAGCCCCTTCAACAGAATCAAAAGTGGAAGCAAAAACGGAGGCGGCTTCCCCACTTCCTGCGTCATCGGGGTTGGCGAGATATGATTTTTCTGCTCCGCCTCAGTTCGTCACACTCCCTTCAGAACTCAACGAAATTTCTGGACTGGCCGCTACCCCCGATGGCCGCCTGTTCACTCACAACGACGAAAACGGGACGATAACTGAAGTAGATGCTGCCACCGGAGCCATCCGCAAGGAGTTCCAGCTTGATGGAAACGCTGGAGCCAAAGATTTTGAAGGCATTGCCATTGTCGAGAATCGTTTTTTTATCACCACCAGTGCTGGGGTGATTTTTGAGTTTGCCGAAGGAAAGGCAGGCGAAACCGTTCCCGCAAAGGAATACGCCACCGCTCTATCCCGCAAAAACGACATCGAAGGGCTTTGCTACGACCCGCTGACCAACGCGCTGCTGCTTGCCTGCAAGGAACGTGCTGGCAAAGGCTTCGATGACATGAAAGCGGTCTATGCCTTCTCCCTCGACTCCATGAAGCTGATCCCTCAGCCTCGTTTCCTTCTGCCGATTGCTCAACTTCTTCCGGGGGCACGGGGCGATCAGTTCAACCCTTCCGGCATTGAGTTCAACTCCCGCTCGCGCACCTTCTTCATCGTTGCTGCCGAAGGGAAATCGTTGGTTGAGGTTTCCCCCGAAGGAGCAATCGTGGGGCAGGTCAAGCTCGATAAATTCCACCGCCAAGCCGAAGGCATCACCTTCATGCCCGATGGCACACTGCTAATCAGCGACGAAGCCCGTGGCGAAGACCCAACGATTGCCCGCTACCCGTTGCGTGCCGCGCCGTAGCCGCTTGGCCTCACGGCCTAGCTGCCTTCTGCTGCACGCAATCTTGCTTCCCAACTTCCTCGTACTCACCTGCGGCATCCTTTCGCTTGCTCTGCTCCATCTCTCATCATATCCTCTCTTTTTTAGAACAGCTATGCGGACTCAATCACGCTCCCTGCTGCTTCCCCTTTCTTGGCTCGCGCTCTGGTTGGTGGCGATTCCAAACAATGCTTCCGCCCAAACTGAGCCTGCCAAAACAAACCCGGCGCAAAAAACTGTGCGGGTTGTTCCCGGCCCAGAGTATGATGCTGGCGGAATGCACCGCTTCTTTTTTGGAGACCTGTGGCGGAATCTGTGGGCAACCGAAATTGAGGTGGAGGTGCTGGATATGGCCACCTTTGCTGGTGGGCTGAAACCAACAAAACGTGGCGGCGGATTCCAAACAAAGTCGCTGCGGTTTGTTGGGGGCGATGGGCATGAGTACAAGTTCCGCTCGCTAAACAAGGACCCCAGAA
Source organism: Chlorobiota bacterium (assembly GCA_016788565.1). Taxonomy (GTDB): domain Bacteria; phylum Bacteroidota; class Ignavibacteria; order OLB7; family OLB7; genus OLB7. The sequence continues at coordinate 2,541 of JAEUSP010000044.1, forward strand.
AAGTGCTTCCCAAAGCATTGCAGGAGTCCATCGTTGCCGATATTGTGCAGGACCTTATCAGCACCTCCAACCCGGTTTCCCCCCTTGTTGCCGCTCCGATCCTTGATGCCCAGGGGGTGCTGAACACCGCCCCCCGAATTGTTGTTTTGCCGGATGACGAACGGCTTGGCGAGTTCCGTGCCGACTTCGGCGGACTGCTGGGAATGCTGGAGGAGAATCCAACCGCTGAAGAAGATGTTGAGGGGTTTGCCGGCGCGGATAAAATCCAGACCACCTACAAATTCTTCCGCCGCCTGGACGATGACAACGATAACCAAGTGGATGCCCGCGCTTTTTTGCGGGCGCGATTGCTGGATGTTTTTATGGGGGATTGGGATCGCCACGTTGACCAGTGGCAGTGGGCGCGGTTCCGTGAAGAAGACAACGATAAACTCTGGCGGCCAATCCCGCGCGACCGCGACCAAGCCTTCTGCCGCTACAACGGGCTTATCCCCTCGCTGGCCGAAATGTCCGTTGCACAGTTGGAAGGATGCGAGGACGAATATCCAAAAATTGCCGACCTCACTTGGTCCGGCCGCTATCTTGACCGCAAGTTTCTTTCAGCCATTGACCGCCCAACCTGGGACTCCATTGCTAGCGATGTAGCCGCCAAACTAACCGATGAAGTGATTGATAACGCCGTGCGCCAAATGCCGCCCCAGATGTACCAGAAGGAAGGAGCCGCGCTTGCCAACACCCTTCGCGCCCGCCGCGACGGCTTCCGTGCGGCGGCAACGGAGTTCTATTTGAACATGGCCAAAGTCGTGGAGATTCGCGGAAGCAACAAGGGTGAGTATCTGGAGGTGGCGCGCCGTGGCGATGATGCCACCGAAGTTTGGATGTTCAAGCGGGACAAAACCACGGGGGAGAAGAAGGGGGACGACCTGCTGTTTCACCGCCTGTTCAACAATCACGAAACCCGTGAGCTTCGCATCTTCCTGTTCGATGGCGACGACAAAGCCGTTGTCACCGGCCAAGCGACCACCAGCCCCATCGTCAGGGTGGTTGGTGGCGATGGCCAGGATGAGCTGATGGATAGTTCACGGGTGGAAGGCTACTTTCTGAGCATCACCCCAATTCCCGATGCTGAAATCACAACCTACTTCTACGACGAAGGGAAAAAGACAACCGTTGTGGAAGGCCCAAGCACGTGCTACAACAGCCGCCAACGTCCCCTTCCCGCCAACGACACTCTGAAGTACGAACCGCCCGTTGAGGATCGTGGCCACGATTGGCGGTTCGGCCCCATGTACGGCTACAACAGCGATGAAGGCGTTCTGCTTGGTGGCGGGCCAATTTTGTACGAGTTCGGATTCGATGCCGACCCCTACGTCTATCGGCTTGATTTGCGCGTTGGATATGCCACCGCCAACCGGTTCAATACGGAGTTCACCAGCGATTTCTACACCTTGATTCCGGGGGCGCATTTCAGCCTCAACGCACGCGCGTCGGGGCTAGATGTCCTGAAATTTTTTGGGATTGGGAACGAAACAGCCTTCAATCATCAGCTTGCCGACGAAGGCTTCTACAAAGTCCGCCAACAGCAGTACTCCATCAATCCTGAGCTTGGGTTCCCGCTGTTCCCAAACGCCGAAATGCACGTGGGAGCCGAGTACAAGTTTATCCACACCGAACAGACCAACACCGAAAATGGGAGCGACTCCACCTTCTTGGGCACCGAGCCAACACCCCGGTACGGAACCGAAGATATCGCCGTGCCGAAGATTTACACCGGGCTGACGTTGGACACCCGCAACAGCACAGCATTCCCCACCAGCGGGCTGTTCGTTGATCTGAAAGGCTCCTACAGCCCCAAATTTGGGAAGCTACGCGATGACATGGTGCGGCTGCAAGCGGACGCACGGCTCTATCTATCGGCCAAATTCCTCACGTTGATGACGCTGGCATTACGTGTTGGGGGAGAGCAGGTGTGGGGGGAATATCCATTTTTTGAAGCTGCATTTTTGGGGGGTGATGCAACGTTGCGTGGGTTTGATAAAAACCGTTTTGCCGGAAACACCTCAGCCTTTGGCAATGCTGAATTGCGTGCCTATCTGTTCAAAGTGAAGTTGCTGGTTCCCCATTACGTTGGGTTCTTCCTGACGGCTGATGGGGGGAAAGTCTTTGCCGCAGGGGAGCAATCCACGGTGTTTCACCGAACCGTTGGCGGCGGTTTGTGGGTTGCCCCCGTTTCCCCGGATAATGTCTTCAGCATCGGCTACGCAAAGTCGGAATCGGAAGATGGTGGTATCTATTTCACCACGGGGTTTATGTTCTAACGCACACCAAACCAACGCAAAAACCATGTCGCAGAATATCGCCATCAATCGCCACGCACGCCAACGGAGGCGGCTTCGGAGCATCATCATCGGAGGGGCGGTTGGGTCGGGGCTTGGCCTGCTGTTCGCGTTATTGTTGCAGGGGGGGAAACTTGGCCCGTTGGCCAACGGGCTTATCAACGGCATGGTGATTGGCGGGGTGGGGGCGGTGTTCGAGAATTACGTGTTCCAGGTTCGATTTCGCAAGCTCAACTTCCTGACGGTTCTGCTGATCCGCTCGCTGATCTACGCCGCCCTGGTAAGCGTCACCGTGCTTCTGGAAATCAAGGCCTACCGGGCCGTTCGCTACGGCATTCCCCTCACGGAATTTTCTGGCGACACTGGGTTCATGGAGTTTTTAACCGGCGGTGAATTCTTTGCGATTTTTGTTTTTGCTGTGGTGGGGAGTTTCGTTATCAATTTCCTGCGCCAAATCAACCGGTTGCTTGGCCAGAATGTTTTGCTGAACTACATCACCGGGCGGTATCACAAGCCGATTGAGGAGGAACGAATTTTCCTGTTTTTGGATATGCGTTCCAGCACCACCATTGCCGAGCGAATTGGCCACCTTCCGTTTCACCAGCTTATCAACGATTGCTTCTTTGATCTTACCGAACCGATCATCGAGTCCAAGGGGGAAATTTACCAGTACGTGGGTGATGAAATTGTGGTGACGTGGCCAATGGAAAAGGGCTTGCAGGATGCCAACTGCATCCGCTGTTTTTTTGCCATTGCTGACCGGATGGAGGAACTGCGCGAAGAGTACACCGCCAAGTATGGTTTTATCCCTGAGTTCAAGGCCGGATACCACTACGGCATGGTGATTATTGGGGAGATTGGGGATGTGAAAAAGGAGATTGCCTTCCACGGCGACCCCGTGAACACCACCGCCCGAATCCAAGCCGAGTGCAACGGGTTCGGCACCAACATCCTCCTTTCTAGCGACCTGCTGGAGCGGCTTCCCGCCACCCCCGAACTGAAACCCCGGCGCATCGGCAGCATTCAGTTGCGGGGGAAGGAGCACGCGGTGGAGTTGTTCACGATGGAGCGGGAAATCGGTTAATCGTCGAATTTTAGGAGCCGGACAAATCCTGCCGTTTGCTCACAATCTCTTTGTGCTCGGCATGGGCTTGCTGAGAAATCAACATGAATAATCGCGACAAGGGACGCGACATGCTGACGTACAGTATCTGGCGGTCTTTGTCATCGCTAAGATGTTTGATGTCAATGATGACAATCGCTCGGTTTTCCAACCCTTTGTAAGCATGTACCGTTGCAAACAGCACGGCGTTCGGCGGAGGATTTCTCAGAGTTTCCTCGGTAAGATTTACCACCTCTATTTCCAAATTTGGCAGCGGTTCCCGCAGCGATGACTTTTCACGGCGCGACGCAGAAAGAATGGTGATCTCGTTCGGGCGTAATCCATCGTTCAGCAACCCCTGAATAATTTCTGAAAGAATTTCTCGCTGCTTGGTCTCATTTTTCCAAAATCGATATTCTACCTTCGCGCCCTGCACTTTTGAAGGGAGAAACGGAAACTCCTCAAAACCGGAAAGCAGTGCTGTATCTACTCCAATTGGTTTGGTGTTTCGGCAATTATATTTTAGCGAATACGTAGCCGAAGTTCCCCGAGCTGCCAATGCTGCACGCATTTCCTCGGCGGTCATATCGGCGTAGATTGCTTGGCGTGCAAAGTCAGCAAAAAAACTCCATTTCCCTCCTGCTAACCCTCCTTTTAAAAGAGCATCGAACAAGTCAAGATATTCAGTGAAAATTAAATCCTGCCCTTCATCAATAATCAGTACATCAAATGGCTCAATAAATCCTTCGGTAACGGCATCAAATGCGTACAAAGGAAAATCTTCCCGAAAAAATCTTGCTTGCTCATCTTTGCTTTTCATTGCTTCATTTTTCAGCATCTCAAATTCTTCCACGCGATTTCCACGAGCAATAAATTGCGTTTCAAAAATGCGATGAGCATTGCCAGCTGTGACTGCATCAGCATTGGGAAATTTTGCCACCTGATCCTCTATCCAAAAACCTAATAAGCGATTGAAGCAAAGCAGTAGGGTGGATTTCCCTGCCATTGCTGCGCGCCGTGCTGCTTCGATAGCAAGCAGTGTTTTTCCGGTTCCGGCTCCACCCTCAATAATAATGCGCGGGTTCGTTCCCAGCGCGTCCAATATGGTGTATTGTTCCTCGGTCAATGCCTGCAGCTCCGACTCCGCTTCCGACATCCGTTGGGAAGGTTTTATGATATAATCAAAATCGGGGCGTAATGCTTGCTGAAGGGCTTTAATATCTTGTGAAGTCGGACGTTGCCGCCCCCTTGATAGGTCTGGCGAAAATCGCGCTAAATCCTTAATGAATTTGCTGATAGGATCACGGTATGCTCTGTCAAAAACTTGCCAAGGCTCATGCTCTGGGTCAGTATGCTGCCATTCAATATCAGGGAACATTACTCCGTATCCATACAGCAAATTTAGCAGACTGTGGTGGTCTCCAAATTTACCTCGTAAAATTTCTTGCAGCGAAAACATTCCGTCGCGGGCTTGGACAAAAGGACTTTTTTGGGATGACATTGTGATGTTGCCCCGATTTGTGTAATGCCATTGCCCGTCACTACAGGAAATACGTCCGCCTTTCACCTCAAGGCAGAAAATTCCCAAGTTTGGTGCAAGCACAACAAAATCAATCTCGCCATAGCGACTTCTTGTGTGTTTCGATAATCCCAACGAATGAAGTACTACCCAACCCTCGGTGTCCGGGTCAGCCTCGAATTTTTCAAATATCCTACGCTCGGCAGAACTTCGTACATCCGGAGGTAAATATGAGGGGAGCATTTTTGCCATAATGAGTGCCGAAGGTGTGGAATGTTGGGAGTGGAGTTAGTTAATTTTTGCCTTCCACCAAATACCGGTACGCCACCCACGCCATTAGCGCGCTGCCAATCGGAAGGATGCTTTCGTGGATGGTGAATTTGGGGTTGTGCAGGCCACCCATGCAGCCTTGCTCGCGTGTGCCCGCGCCAATCCACCAGAACGTCCCGGGGACTTTTTCCAAGTAGTACGCAAAATCTTCTGCGCCCATCATCGGCGGTGCATCGAACACCGCTTGTTGCCCCAGCATCTGCCGCGCCGATTCCTGCGCGAACGCCGTTGCCCAGGGGTCGTTATTCAGTGCCGGGTAGCCAAGCCGAATTTCTAAATCATACTCAGTCCCGTTCGTCAGGCAAACCCCTTTCACGCTGTTTTCGATCATGGTGTGGGCGCTGCGCCGCCATTCTTCGTTCATGGCGCGCAAGGTTCCCTCGATCTTCACTTCGTCGGGGATGATGTTGGTGGCCGATCCCCCTTCAATTTTTGCAATCGTCAGCACTGCCGGCTGGAATGGATCAACGTTGCGGCTCACAATTTTTTGGAGTGAGGTCACCAGCTCGCAAGCGGTGATGATGGGGTCCACCGATAGTTGCGGCATTGCTGCATGGCCGCCGCGCCCGCGGATGGTGATGTACAACTCATCGGCGCTGGCCATCATGTTCCCCGGGAAAAAACCGACAGCACCCGCCGGGGCCATCGGCGCAACGTGCTGGCCGAAAATGGCATCCACCGGTGGGTTTGCCAGCGCGCCATCGGCAATCATTACCGAGGCCCCGCCGGGGAGTTTTTCCTCGCTGGGTTGCAGCAGAAACTTCACGGTGCCGGGAAGTTGGTCGCGGATCTCCGAAAGAATCATTGCCGCGCCCAGTGCCATGGTGGTGTGTGAGTCGTGGCCGCAAGCGTGCATCTTCCCCGGGTTGCGGCTGGCAAACGGAAGCCCAGTTTCTTCGTGGATCGGAAGCGCGTCCATATCGCCCCGCAGGGCAACGCATCTGCTGCCGTCGGTTGCCGCCCCACCACGAAGCACCCCCACCACGCCGGTTTTTGCAATCCCGGTTAGCGTCTCAATCCCCAACTCACCCAGCACCGACTGTGCTAATGCCGAGGTCTCGTACTCCTCGAAGGCAAGTTCTGGGTTGGAGTGAAGTGTGCGGCGGATTTCCACCAGCCGCTGGTTGCGGCGCATGGCGGCGGCAAGAAAATCGGACGGAGTAAGGTTCGGCATGGCAAACGTGGGAAGTGTGAGTACAATCGGTTGTTGAAGTGCGGGCAAAATACGTGACAGCGAGAAAAGAGCAGTTGGGGTGGGCTGCTCTTTTCCCGCTGCCGGGGAAATGGGGAATGTGATGGAGTGATTGCCGCCCGGTAATGGCGCGGCTTCTCAGCCTTCGCTCACCAAGCTCCGCTTCCGCGCCTCACCACCCCGATTGTTTTTACCAGGATCACCAGATCAAGCCACAACGTGCGGTTGCGGATGTAAAGTATATCCAACATCACTCGCTGCCGATACGCAAGGGTGTTCCGCCCGCTCACCTGCCACAGCCCGGTGATCCCCGGGCGGACGGATTGATAGACAGGAAGGGCATTGCCGTACAACTCCGACTCGTAGCTGGGAACTGGGCGTGGGCCAACAAGGCTCATCTGGCCCCGCAGCACATTCCACAACTGCGGAAGTTCATCTAAACTGGTGCGGCGCAGAAAATGCCCAAATGGAGTGATGCGGGGGTCATGGCGGAGCTTCCGATAGGTCTCCCATTGCAGGCGGGCTATTGGGTTGTTGCGCAGGTAACGGCGCAGCAGGTCATCGGAGTTGGGGTACATGGTGCTGAATTTTAAGCAGACAAACAGCTTCCCCTGATACCCAACGCGTGTATGCCGGTACAACGGCGCAATCCCGGTTTGCAGCAAGCGGAGCCAAATAAACAGGAACAGCGGAGCAAGAATCACCAGCAATAATGCCGAGGCAACAACATCAAACAGCCGTTGCAGCGGCAGATGGCGTGGGGCGCGTTCGGTGGTGGTGTGTGTGCCGGAAAGCATCGTCCACAGGAGGTTCTGCTCCAACGATAGCGGCAGCGATAGCGGCTCCCCTGTTCTGTTCGGCGATTGAGGGCGCGCGAATCCCTTGCGTGCGGACGCGGAAATGGTTGGCATACCTGAAGAAACACTGGTGTGAAGAAAACACGCTTCCGGCAGTAAGCCGGCGATTGCTGGCGCAGATGCGTGTGATGTGTGTGCAGCAGGTAAGGGACAGTTCCGGTAGTCCTTCGTCCAAGATTTGTGTGACAGCGGGGAAGTTGAGCGGACGCTCAATTGTACTAACACAGGAAATGCGCTAAATGTTAGCAGACTGAAGCAGTTCTTCCTAGATTTTCTTGCAATCGCTGCGGGAACCTATCGTCTTCGCGGGGGCACTGTTGCGGCTACTCACTGCGGGCAGATGTTTCCGGTTGGAGTGACTTGGCAAGAGAACGAGAGCGGCTGGCGTAGTTCAGTGTGGCCATCTATCCTTGCAGCAAACTCACGCAAAAATTTCTTCCACAACTACATACCTATGTCCCATTCAACGCGGGGTCGGTTTTTCGTTGCCCCATTGTTTTTTTCACTGCTGATGTTGGCGGTTGGGAATGCTTCAGCACAAGAAACCACCGTTCGCGGCGTGGTGATGGATTCGGCCACAAACGCTTTCACCCCCGGCGCGCGCGTGTCGGCGCGGCGATTGCCCGACACCGCAACGGTGATTGCCGGGGCCATTGCCGACCGCAGCGGAAACTTCAGTCTGCAACTCCCTTCCCCAGGCGGATACCTTATCCAGATCACCTCCGTTGGCTACCAGCTGCGGAACATCATGGCGCGTGCTGAAGGAACCGAGCTTCAGCTTGGCCGAATTCTGATGCAGCCGCGCGACGTTCAGGGGAACGAAGTTGTTGTCAGCGACCAACGCCTTGCTGCAATCCAGAAGGATGACACCACCGAGATTGACGCGAAAGCCTTCAAGACCGCGCCCGATGCGAACGTGGAGGACCTTGTGCGGAAGATGCCAACCATCACCATGCAGGATGGGAAGATCAAAGCACAGGGGGAAGATGTTCAGAAAGTGCTGGTGGATGGCCGCCCATTTTTTGGCGAAGACCCCACCGCAACCATGCGGAATCTTCCGGCCGAGATGGTGGATAAAATTCAGATTTACGACCAGCAAGGGGATCAGTCGCAGTTCACCGGGTTCAACACCGGAAACGGCAACAAAACCATCAACGTCGTCACCCGCCCCACCATGCGGAACAGCCAGTTCGGCAAGGCTTATGCCGGCTACGGGCCCGACGACAAGTACAAAGCTGGCGGAGCACTTAGCCTGTTCAATGGCGACACACGGGTTTCCATCATTGCCCAAACCAACAATATCAGCGAGCAGAATTTTGCGATTGAGGACATCCTGGGCGCGGTTGGCGGCGGCGGAATGTTCGGCGGCGGGGGAATGGGGCGAATGATGTCGGCCATGCGAGGAAGCCAGGGATCGGGCGGCGGTCATTTCTGGCGAGGTGGCGGCGGCGGCAGAGGGGGGGGCGGGGGAATCGGCGACTTCTTGGTGGATAGCCGTAACGGGCTTTCCACAACCCACGCCGCAGGGGTGAATTATTCCGACCGTTTCGGCACCACGCTTGACCTGACGGCCAGCTACTTCTTTAACCTCACCAACACCGAATCGGAGCAAACTCTGCTGCGCCAGTATGTGCTTCCGGCCACCAGCAACCAACGCTACAACGAACAAAGCACCAGCGAAAGCGATAACCTCAACCACCGGTTCAACGCAAAGCTGGACCTTCGCCTGGACTCGCTGAACTCCATCACGCTGCGCCCACGGATTACCATGCAGCAGAACGACGGAACCAGCAGCCTTCGCGGAGAGAACCGGGCCGGCGAGGCATTGACCGGAACCTCGGCCAGCAACACCAAAACGGATTTAACCGGCGTTTCAATCTCCAACGATCTGCTGTTTCGCCGTGGTTTTGCCACCCCCGGGCGGACGTTTTCGGTGAATCTTACCACCAGCTACAACAGCAACGTCGGCACCAGCGATCAGGGGTCGGATAACGCCTATTTCCAACCTTCCCCCTTGTTCGATACGCTAACCCAAAACGCAGACCTTGATAAAAATGGGTGGTCGGCATCGGGGAACATCTCCTACACCGAACCGCTGGATACGGGGATGGGGCTTCTGTTTAGCTACGCCCCCTCGCTCACGGTGGATAACAGCGACCGGACAACGTTGTCGCCGCTGGATGGCGTGTCCGATGGCACGATGATGCTGGACTCCGGCCTCAGCAGCCGCTCCGAATCACGCACCACTACTCACACTGCGGGGGTGACATATCAGTACCGGGATTCGTTGTGGGAACTGAGTACTGGGGCTTCGTATCAGTGGTCTGGTTTCAAGTATGATGACCGATTCCCGCAGCCGTTGGCGGTTGAGCGGACGTACAGCGATCTGCTTCCCACCGCCTCGGTTCGGTACAGCTTCTCGCGCGATGCCAGCCTTCGGCTAAGCTATCGCACTTCGGTCAACACCCCGGCCGTGGATCAACTGCAAACGGTGCTGAACAACACCAACCCGTTGCTTCTCAGCATTGGGAACTCAGCCGTTCAGGAGAGCTACCAGCACAACCTGTTCCTTCGCTATTCTTCCACCAACATCGCATCGGCCAGCAACATCTTTGCGATGTTGGGGGGAACCATCACCAGCGGCTACATCGGCAACCAAACGATTATCCCAACCCAGGACACCACGCTGGCAAATGGTGTGTTGGTGCAGCGTGGGGCGCAGCTAACCCAGCCGGTGAATCTGGATGGCTACATCAGCGCACGCTCGTTTGTTAGCTACGGATTCCCGCTCAGCTTCCTGAAATCGAACCTGAACTTGTTCCTCTCGGCCAACTACACCCGCACCCCTGGCATTATCAACAACGTGCAGAACCAGGCCCACGCGCCAACGGCAGGATTTGGCGTGGTGATTAGCAGCAATATCAGCGAAGATTTGGACTTCACGCTCTCCAATAATTTCACCGGAAATCTTGTTCGTAACTCGGTCCGCCAGGACCAGAACACGGAGTACACCAACAACATTGCGCGGGCACGGCTAAGCTGGACGCTGTTTGAAAATCTGGTGCTGGGAAGCGACATTACTCACCAACTGAACAACGGGTTGGCCGAAGGAAACAACGGCGATTACCTGCTGTGGAATGCCAGCTTGGGGGTGAAATTCTTGCCGGAAAATCGCGGCGAACTGCGGCTGTCGGTGAACGACATCTTGAACCAAAACACCAGCGTCTCGCGCACGGTGAACGATGCCTACATCGAGGATTTGAAATCCACCGTGCTTGGGCGTTACGCGCTGCTGACGTTCACCTACAGCATCCGTAATTTTGGCGGCACAAGCTGGTCGGCCCCACCCGCCGGTGGCGATGCCCCGCCACCACCGCCGCCGCACGGGCGGTAAATCGGCGGGCGCGGAATCCGTTAGCCCGCATTGCTGCTGTGCCAAAAAACCAGGAAAGGACGATGCCCCGAACAACCGCTCGAATCCAACACGCTTCAGGAAAAACCAACAGCCAGCAACGCATTCCGGCGTTGCTGGCTGTTGCCGCTGTGATGCTGGCGGCGATCGTTGCGGCTTGCTCCTCCACTCCAACAAAAACCACATCCACCACCCAGAACAACGACACAGTAGCGTTGGAAACCGGTGGGGTTGCCGCCGCAACGCTCCCTTCCTACGGCCAGCCGCAGCCGTACGATCCCCCGGGTTCCACCGTCACCACCAGCCGTGCCATCGAGCCGGTAAGCCACGCTGTGCGGAGCTTCGCCGACGTTGGCGTTTGGTTCGGAAGCGATTTTGCCGGGGCGCGGCTGGGGCGGGTGTTCAACACCAGCGACAGCGATTTTGTGGCAGTGGTGAAACCGGAAAACGCGCCGATCAACAACAGCCCGTGGTATGCGTTCAAGGTGTGGTCCCGCGCACGCCGCACCATCCGGCTGCATCTAACCTACGATGGCGGCGACCACCGCTACACCCCGGCAATCAGCACCGACGGCGTGCATTGGCGGCAAGTAGAATCCAGCCGGGTGAAACGGGAACGCGCCACCGGCAGCGCAATCATCTGGTTGGATGTCAGCCGCGACACGTTGTGGGTTTCCGCTCGCCAACTGCTTACCACCGATGCGGTAAAAAGCTGGGAAGACTCACTTGCTCAGCTTCCGTTCGTGAGGTTGGATGTGATTGGCACATCCACACAAGGCCGCCCGCTGCGTCGGCTGACGATTGGGGAAGGGGCGGAGGGGGAAGTTCTGATTATTGGCCGGCAGCATCCACCGGAAGTAACCGGGGCATGGGCGTTGGAAAGTTTTGTGGAAGCGTTGGCTGCCGAAACTCCGCTTGCTGCCAGCTTTCGCCAGCGGTTCACTGCGCAAGTGGTGGCGGTGGTGAACCCCGATGGAGTTGATGGCGGGCATTGGCGGCACAACGCCGGCGGGGTGGATCTGAACCGCGATTGGTTTGCCTTCAACCAGCCGGAAACCCGCGCCGTTCGCGATGCCTTTCTGGGCGCGGTCAGCAATCCAAATAACGTGCTGTTTGGGCTAGATTTTCACTCAACATGGAGTGATATTTTCTACACGCTGGACAGCACCGTGACGGTGCGGAATCCGCTGTTTACCGAGCGGTGGATTCAGCAAATTGAGGAGGCTGTTCCCGGGTTCACCGCACGCATCGAGCCTTCCAACCTGGATTCCCCAATTTTCAAAAGCTGGTTTGTTCGCCAGTTTGGTGCGCCAGCCGTGACGTATGAAATGGGGGAATCCATCACACGCCAGCGGGCGCAAACCATCGGCACCGCCGCAGCCGAACAGATGATGAAAATGATGCTGGCGGAGAAACGGGAGGGGTAGCAATCCAGCATTTATGATCCCCATGCATACCAACCACCACCATATTTTCCTAAAATTACTCACCGTTGGCCAGCTGCTTCTGTTGGCCTGCAACCGTTTACCAAACACCATGACATCTTCTTCTCCTGAAACCGTTTCCCAACAGCAAACGGCTGCCGAACTTCGATTCCTGGCGCTGGGCGATTCCTACACGATTGGCGAAAGTGTGGCCGATTCCGAACGCTGGCCGGTGCAGCTTGCCAAGCAGCTTCGTAAGCAAGGAATCGCGATAAACGACCCGCAGATTATTGCCCGCACCGGCTGGACTACCGATGAGTTAGATGCCGCCATTGATGCCGCAAACCCGCAAGGCCCATTCCAGTTGGTGACGTTGCTGATTGGGGTGAACAACCAGTATCGCGGAAGAGCGGCGGAGGAGTACCGGGTGGAGTTCGTGGGTTTGCTGAAGCGTGCTATCGGGTTTGCTGGTGGCGTGGCGGCGCGGGTGATTGTTGTCTCGATTCCCGATTGGGGCGTTACTCCATTTGCCGAAGGGCGGGACCGCGCCGGCATTGCCCGGGAGATTGATCTGTTCAACCAGATTGCGCAGAAAGAGGCCGCAACCGCAGGTGCATACTTTGTTGATATCACCCCGGAATCACGCAAAGCCGCAACGGATCCCGCGCTAACCGCCCCCGACAATCTTCACCCTTCCGGGGCGATGTACACGGCTTGGACGGAGTTGATATTTCCGGTTGCTGTGGAGGTCTGCTCACGGTAGCTCTCCCGGCTCAACCTCACTTTTCCTCTCTCTTTCTTCCCTCTGTGATCTCTGTGCCTCTGTGGTTCTTTCTCTTCCTGAAGAGGGAAAAAAACCACAGAGACACAGAGGGCACAGAGAGGGGAAGAAGAGAGGGGGGCTACGAAAGCAGAAGCTCCAAATCTTCCTTGCTGAGGTTGCGGATTAGGGCGTTATCGGCATTGATGATTGCATCGGCCAACTCCCGTTTGCTTTCCTGAAGTTTCAGGACTTGCTCTTCAACGGTGTCGCGGGCAATCAGCCGGTAGGCAAACACGGTTTGTTGTTGGCCGATGCGGTGTGCGCGGTCAATGGCTTGGGCCTCCACCGCAGGGTTCCACCAGGGGTCCAGCAGGAACACATATTCGGCTGCGGTCAGGTTCAATCCCAGCCCGCCAGCCTTCAGGCTAATCAGGAATATCTTGCAGTTTGGGTCATTTTGGAACCGCTCCACATGCTCCTGTCGGTTGGTGGTTTTTCCGTCAAGATATTCGTAGTTGAGCCCCTTGGCATCTAACCGATTTTTTACGATGGCAAGGAAACTGGTGAACTGCGAAAAGACCAAAACTTTGTGCCCTTCTTCCACCACTTCCACAATCTGCGGAATCAACGTATCTAACTTGGCCGATCCCTGCTTCAATTTTGTTTTGTCAATCAACCCCGGGTGGCAGGCAAGCTGCCGCAGCCGCAACAACGCTTCCAGAATTTGAATTTTCGAGCGGTTCAATCCCTTGTCCTCCACCAATCCCAGCAGTGTGGCGCGGTAATGTTCGCGAAGATCGTTGTACAGTTTCCGTTGTATTGGCTCAAGTTCGCAGTATATCGTCTGCTCGGTTTTTGCGGGAAGCTCAGGGGCCACCTGCTCCTTCGTTCGCCGAAGAATAAATGGCCGAAGCGCGTGCGCCAACATTTTTCGCGATTGGTCATCGGGCTTGGCATCGGCACCGATTGTTTGGAAAAAGGAAGAGCCGCCCAGCATTCCTGGATTCAGAAACTCAAACAGACTCCAAAGCTCCCCAACATGGTTTTCGATTGGTGTTCCGCTCATCGCCAGCTTGTGATTTCCTTGCAGCAACCGGACCGCCTTTGCTGATGCGGTAGAAGCGTTTTTGATTGCTTGTGCTTCATCCAAAATCAGGTAATCGAAACGGAAATCCTTCAGCGTTGGCACATCGTTCCGCAGCGTCCCGTAAGTGGTCAGGATAACGTCGTACTGGCCGAAGGTTTCCAACGTGATGCCGCGGCGAGTAAGCCCGGTATTGTTCAGCACCCGAAGGTTTGGGGCGAACTTTGCGGCTTCCGCTATCCAGTTAAAAATCAACGATTTGGGAACCACCACCAGCGATGGAGGGATTGCTTCGGGAAGCTGCTCTTCCTTCCCGTTTCCCCCTTTCTCGGTAGCGGCTTTTTCGGCTTTCTGGCGCAGCAGCCGTCGGCTTTCCAGAAGTGCCAGCACTTGCACGGTTTTTCCCAGGCCCATGTCGTCGGCAAGGCAACCGCCAAGCTGGAATTTCTGCAGGAATTGCATCCACCCCAACCCCTCCTTTTGGTATTGGCGTAAGGTCCCGGCAAACGTTCTGGGGGCTTGGGCGGGTTTAATTGATTGGAATTTTTGCAACTGCTGGCGCGCTTGCCGAAACCCTTTGTCGAACGTGATTTCTGGCTGGGCCATCAGCAACATATCCAGCATAAAAGTTTGGGAGCGTTGAAACCGGAAATGGCCATCGTCGGGTTCCCCTAACTGGCTTATCATCCCATATTTTTTCAGCCATTCTTCGGGAAGCACCCCGTAGGTCCCATCATCCAACAGCACCGCTCCCCGCCCCTCACGTAATGCCATTAAAATCTGTGGTAGCTCAGCCGATACTCCGTCAAACGTTGCCGCCCCGTGAACCTCGAACCAATCAATTCCTGATTGCACCGCAATGTTAATCATGCCGTTGCTTCGGTACAGTTTGCCTTCGGCTTCAACAATCCATCCGGCTTCATTCAAGGTGCGGATAACCAGCGTGAACTTGTTTTTTGGGATCGTCAAAAACCTCTTTCCCCTCTCATCCCGCGCACGGAAACCCAGGCTGAACAGCTGTGTGGTTGCGGCTTGTTCGGCGGCGTGGTCGCGCTTGGTCAGTTGCCGTTCGGCGGCGTTGTACACGTAGTTGGCAGGGTGTTCTGGGCCAACTTCTTTGCTGTTGTAGGCAAAGGAAAGAGCGCCGGATAATTGGGAAGTGCTTCCCCCAGGGTTGGAGTGGGAGAGCCGCAGAATTAGCGTTGGGGAAACGGATGCTTCGGCAATGGCAAGCTGGTCGGGAAGCTCAATCGGGATTGCGGTGGGGCTGTTGTAGTACGCCTCAAGAAATTGATCAACCTCATCGGCAGGGATATACACCCCTTTGGTTGTGTGGATGTACTGCACCCAGGGGATCATGCCGTTGTCGTGCAGGGGATAGAACGTTGATTCCAGCAGTGCTAATCCGGGGATCATCAGGCTGAGCTGCCGGGTGGCAATGATGCTGCCATCATGGCGGAATACATTCGCAGAAACGGTGTAGCCCCCATTGGGTGTGGCAACAAGCCGTAGCCGTGCCTGCAACGGTTCATCGGCCCGCCACGTGATTTCTTTCATCACCTCCCCATTTTTGGCCCGCGCAGTGCACCTTCCGGTGGCGGCAATCAGCGGTATCAGCATCGGCAGTTGTTCCGGTAGCAGCCTCCACCATTTCTTGGTATAATTCCAGTAGTTGGTATCGGCCGTTTGTGATTGCCCACCAATCAGCAACAATAAAATTTGGCGGTCATCAGCATTCGCTATCGAAGGGATGGTGTTGTGGTCTATTTGAAAAGGCTTGGGTTCTCCTAATATCCCATTCTTGCCGTAGGCCTGTTTGGTAACGCTAAGGAAAAGTTGGCCGTGAATTGTTGAGCTTGCCAGATCAATCTCATAAGTAATGATTTCGGAGGATGTTGGCGTTGAAAAATGGGGGGAAGGACGAGCATACGTCATTACGGTGTGGAGGACGGAAACGTCATCGCGCCAAGTTTTTTGGGGCGGTGGGGTTGGCGTTGCCGAAGCAGAAGCGGGAACATGAGGACGCCCAACGCTGAACGGCTTTCGGGACGGCTGGGAATTTGGGGCTTCGTCCTCATATTCTTGGCTCTCATCATACTCGTCGTCATCATAATATCCCTCACCGAAATCGCCACCTGTCACCAACTGAGGGGGAACCTCAGCTTCGGGGCGGAACCATAGTTTGGAGTCTAACGCTACCATCACCGCCCACAGGTGCTTGCACAGATTTCCCGTTTCATAGTGGGGACAGCTGCAGCAAACAGTGAGTCTGGTGAGGGAGAGGTCGAGGGTGACGACATAGGATTCCGAACCATACGCCAACGCAATCACCGAACGTGGCTCCATTTTTCGGAAACGAATCTTCCCATGGGTGAAATACTCTGCCCCACGCTGGCGTACTCCACTATCGAAAAAGCGTGTATAGATCTCTGAAAGTCGCATAACGGTTTGTCTGGATGTAGTGTGGTTGTTGGCTGTTGATTACTTCCCAAACATCACATCAAAGTTCCCTTCCCGAATCTGAACCTTGCCGTTCCCCCCTTGCTCGGCGGCGGTGACGCTGAATGTTCCGGCCACCCGCTTGCTGTCAAGCCGGGTGATGCGGGCGTTTCCGGTTCCGCCCGGTTCGGTGCTGAAGCTAACCCCTTGCGCGCTGATCCACGTTGCAAACGGGCCGGGATTGGCCGCGCCAAAACTCAGTGTGCCAGGGGCCTTCTGCTTCCCAAAATTTATGATCAGGCTGGTTCCGTTTGGGCCAACCGCGGTGATGGCAATCGCGCTATCCACCCGCGAGGCAATCACCTGTATTCCGCTCCACTCCACCCCATCCACCGTTGCGGTGAATGCTTGATTGTTGGGAAGCGAAACGGTGGCCGGGGTGGTGGTGGAATCGCTGCTCACTGGCGGCGGTGCGGCAGTATCGGCAGTGGGTTGCGGTGGCGGTTGTGCGGCGGGCGCGCCAGCGGGGGAAGGGATGTTCTTGGCTTCTTGCCGAACAGTGTCGGCGGGGTGGTCGGCTGCGCGCTGGCCACAGGCCGCAAGCAGCGATAGGATAATCCATGCAAGTCGGTTCATGGCCGCAAAAATAGAAAATGGGGGGGGAGAGGGGAAATGGTTGGAGTAGCAACAAGGGGTGCATGAAATACATCATGCACCCCTTGCTCTGTTTTCTTACTCCGTGCTTTTTTTTTACGAGCAACCGCTGGTGGTTCCGCAGTCCTCGCAGACGTGGCAGGTGCCGTTTTGGCGCACCCGCATCGAGCCGCAGTTGCCGCATTGTTCGCCGGTGTAGCCTTGCGCTTTTGCGGTCTGGACCTTCTTCTGGTTTTCCCCCATCGGCTTTATTGGCGGGGCAACCGTGGGCGTATCCACCGCGCGGATTTGGCGGGCGTACAGCGATTGCCCGGGTGAGAGTTTCTGGCCGTTCCCATTGCCGTTTCCGTTGCCGTGGTGTTGGCCGCCCCCTTTTGCGTTTGCGCCGGTTTTTTGTTCGGCGGTTCCCCCTTCGTCAATCGCTTTCACGTGGATGAAGTCTTCGCGCCCCAGATACTCATACCCCAACGCCCGGAAGACATAATCAATGATGGAGGTGGAGGATTTGATGGCCTCGTGCCCGAACACCGGGCCCGATGGCTCGAACCTGGTGAAGGTGAAGGTATCCACCATTTTTTCCAGCGGCATTCCGTACTGCAAGGCTTTGCTGGCAAGCACCGCAAAGCAGTTCAGCAGCCCTTTGAAGCTGGCCCCTTCCTTGTACATATCAATGAAAATTTCGCCCAGCGTTCCGTCCTCGTACTCCCCTGTTCGGATAAAGACTTTGTGGCCGCCAACGGTGGCTTCGCGCACAAAACCGTGGCGGCGTTTTGGCAGCCGTCGGCGGTCGGCACGGTGATAGACTTTCTCCACAATGCGTTCGTGGATTTGGGCCGCACCAACGTTTTCATCCCAGCTGTTTTCATCCCCCATCATCTGGGTTGGCTCAACGGTAGCGTCGTGCAGCGTCACCTCCTCCACAAGGTCGGTGTCGGCGGTGGAGTTCAGCGGCTGCGATAGCTTGCTGCCGTCGCGGTACAGCGCGATTGCTTTCAGCATCAGCTTCCACGATTCCAGATAGACGTGGGCAACTTCATCAATGGTGGCGTGGTTCGGCATGTTGATGGTTTTGCTGATTGCCCCGCTGATGAACGGTTGCGCGGCGGCCATCATCTTCACGTGGCCCATGTGTTGGATGTAGCGTTGGCCATATTTGCCGCACTTGTTGGCGCAGTCAAACACCGGCAAGTGTTCCGGGTTCAGCCCCGGCGCGCCCTCAATCGTCATGGTTCCGCAGATAAATTTGTTGGCTTCCTCAATCTGCGTTGCGGTGAACCCAAGCCGCGCAAGGATGTTCAGCGATGGGTCCTCAAGCTCGGCTTGTGTGAAGCCAGCACCCCGCAGAACGTCCTCGCCCAGGGTCCATTTGTTGAAGGCAAATTTCACATCGAACACGCTGTCTAACTGGCCTTCGATTGTTTGGATGCTTTCATCGCTGAACCCGCGTTCTTTCAGGCTTTGCTTGTTGATGTGCGGGCATCCGCTTAGCGTGCCGTGGCCTTTGATGTAGCGTTCAATCTCAAGGATTTCGGATTCGGAATATCCCAACGCCCGCAGCGCAGCCGGCACCGAGCTGTTCACAATTTTGAAGTAGCCCCCCCCCGCCAGCTTCTTGAATTTCACCATTGCGAAGTCCGGCTCGATGCCGGTGGTGTCGCAATCCATAATGAGCGCGATGGTGTTGTGGCTGATAAATCCGTTGGCCACGTAGGTCACGTTTTCGGGAACGGAGATGTCGTAGGTGAGTTGTTCGCCACCGTCTTCGTTGGCTTCTACGATGTCGTAGTAGTAGCCCAGTGCTTTTGCTATTTCGGTGTCGCCGGTTTGTTCATACACCCGTTGCAGGCTTGTGCGGGTGATTGCGCCGTGGCGTTGCACGGCAAGCATCACGGCGTTCCGTTCGGTGGGTTGTGATAGTGCTACATCAATCACTTCTTGCTCGGCATAGATATAATCACGCCGTGCCGATTGGACGGTTTCCACCACGCGCACCGCATTGCGTTTGCGCGCCCCGATAAAGCCGATCTGTTCTTGGAATGCCTGGTTGTAGGATTGATTCAGCAGCCGCACCACGTACAGCGTGGAATCCCCCCACTGTGAATGATCTAACTTGGTTGTGGTTGGAATCCCCAACGCCAGCAGCAGCGATTTCACTTGCGTGGAAAACGATTTGCGCCCGCTGCTCCAATGGGGAACTCCGTTGGTGACGGTTCCATCGGCCTCGAACAATCCACGCAGGAATGCTCCGTAGCAAGCTGGGTCGTTGGTATAAAGAACGGCGTTGGGAATCCGTGGGGTCCACCCCTTTCCAGAATGGTCCGGCGTTGGCTGCAATTTGTTGAAGCCGCTGGCCTGCCACCAATGGGTAAGCTGCACGCTGTTTACTCCAACTTCCACGTAGCCCTGGCGCGGGTCCAGATAGCAATCCAGATTGAAGAGCGATGCCACCAAAGCGGTAATCCGTTGGGCAACGTCGTGATCTTCCTTGGAAACGCAGAATCGCAATCCTTTGCTGTGAAGCGAGCCACCCCCCATGAAGTATCCCACCAGTTCTGCAAGCTCGGGGGTCATGGTTTCTGGAACAGTGAGCCTTGGACTGGAGTTCCAGTGAAGCTGGCCTAACAATGGTAACCGCACGGTTTGCGGGGTTCCAACGCTGGCGTTCATCGAAAGCGGGAGGATGTCGCCAGAAGTGATCTCGGAGAATCGCTTCCATTTCCACTCTCTGGTGGAAGCATCAACCACTTTCACGCGGTGTTGCAGTGTTCCGGTGATTTCGTAGCCGCTGGATGTTCGGATAGTGCGGGTTGGAGCAATGCCGTTGATGTAGAATTTCGTGGCCTGCTTCTCCCCCTGGTCGGTCAGCACGGTAAAGTCGGCATCTTGCCACTGTTGGCCGTTGATGTCGCCCAGGGTTTCCAGCGGTACAAGGCCACGATTTGTAGAAATCAGCGACCCGCCAACCAGGCATCCGGTCGGCGCAATCACACTGACTTGCGCGTTGCGGTAGCCATGTTGCTCACCCAGCGCAAGTGCCCGATCCCACGTCTCCTTTGCCGATTCGGAAAGGTTGGTTGGGCACAGTGAGTGATTGATTCCCACCGGCTTGATCGTCAGCCCTTCGTACTCGTAGTCGGGCGCGTTGTAGGCGGCGCGGCGGTGGTTCCGGATCACCCGCAGCATATCCTTCTCGTTCCGTTTGTAGTTGGGGAAGGGGCCAAGCTCACCTGCTATTTGCGCGCTGGTGGCGTAGGCTTCGCCGGTCATAATCGCGCTTAGCGCGCCGGCCCATGCGCGTCCTTCTTCGCTGTCGTAGGGGATTCCGGCGGTCATCAGCACCGTGCCGATGTTGGCGTATCCAAGCCCAAGCGTGCGGAAATCGTAGCTTTTTTGGGCAATGGTTTTGGACGGGAACTGCGCCATCAGCACCGAGACCTCCAGCACAACCGTGAGCACCCGGCAAGCGTGTTTGTAGCCCTCAACATCAAAAACGCGCGTCTCGGCATCGTAGAATTTGGCAAGGTTGATGCTGGCCAAATTGCAGTTGTGGGCAATCATCCCCTCGGCAATCACCGAGTGCGTGAACGGCTCGGTGATGTCGTACACGGTGGTGAGCGCGTCCGGCTTGATGGAGGTAATCGCCACGGGGCGTGGATTTTTTTGTGCCGCGCTGAATGGGTGTGCAAGAATTGCCTGGGCGCGAGCATCTTTTTCGGCTGAGCACGGGAAGCCCACCAGCGTCAAGAATTTCCGTGCTTGCTGGTTGTAGATATGCAGTTGCCCTTGTGGATTTTTGCGCCCTTCTGGGTGGTTCCATGTGATGCGGCTCACAATCCCCATATCGGAAAGGATCAACTGCACCGAACGGAGCAATGCCGGCGACGAGGATGCCAGCATGACTTCATCTTCCGTTGCCGAAGGACGAATAGAGCCATCGGCCGAGAAGAGGCCTTGCAGATATGCAACCTTAAGATCGTCGGCGATTTGGTGGAGCGTTTCCGGCACGTCCTTGTGCACGGCGGTTCCCTGCTTCATGCCGTAGTGGCCTTCTAAGTAGCGAACTAACGGGGCAGATTTGGAAACGATCTGCAGAACTCCATTGGCTTGTTGGCTTAGGTGGCACACACGATACTGCCCAGTGGATTCGGCCACCAAACGGCCATCGGAATCAATGGTTAGCTCAGTTTCTACAATGGGTTCAGCAACCAATGTTCCTCCGCTGCGGCTATCGGCATTGCGGGAAAGTTCGGTGTAGGCATCGGCAACCAAGCGTTGAAACTCACCTTCCATCTGCTGGGCGGTTGCCTGTTCTTGGGGGCCAAACACCATGGCCACATTCCCTTTTGAAAACACGCCCTCGCCGGTTAGCCAGCCCAATGCACGCCAACGGCGAACATCAGCTTCGTTGGACGTAAACGCAATCGGGTTGCCGCTTTGCCGAATATGGATGCGATCGCTTCCCACCTGCAAGTGCTCCACCCGTTTCCATTGGCCATCATCGGTCAGGAAGCGGTGGTCGCCCGTTACGCGGATTGAACGGCCGTCCTGCAACGTCATCCGGTAGGTTTGCTTTGTGCCAACTTGCGTGACAAATGCCGGGCGGTGGGCGGTGATCCGGCGGTGATCCTGCTCGGAGTATAAATCGGTGGTGATCGTCACCGACTGGCCACGCTCCTGCATGTTGTACAACTCTTCCACGGTGCGCAGCCCCGCTGGTGTGCTGATCCGGGTTTCCGGGGCGAAGCAGGCCGTGTCATCCAAGAACATGTATTCGCTGCATGGATTGCTCCCGTTAATCTCGCCATCCTTCGGGCTGGTGTGCCACTCGTTAACGGTGGTGTGGAACTGAAGCCCGGGGTCGGCACAGCTCCATGCTGCGTAGTTGATCTTCTGCCACAGTTGGCGCGCCGCAATTGTTTTCACCGATTTGCCATCGGTGCGGCGAACCAGATTCCAGGGCGCGTCCTGCTCCACCGCGTCCATAAATTCGTTGGTGACGCGGACGGAGTTGTTGGAGTTCTGCCCGCTGGCGGTGATGTAGGCTTCCCCTTCGTAGTGGGTGTTGTAGGTCTGCACGTCGGACTTGGTGTGGCCCTGCTTCACCAGTGCCAACGCCCGTACAATTTGGCTCATCGGAATGCCGCGATTCAGTGCGCGTTGCACAAGGTCGTGAAGTTCAGTTCCGGGTTCGGTGTAGTCGTCGCCGTCGCGGGCGGCAACGGCCATAATTTCGTTCAGGAACAGGCTGTTCATTTTCGAGCCAGCAACCAAATCGGCCACTTTCTGCTCTTCCAGCATCTTCCAATCAATAAAGTTTTCAATATCTGGGTGGTCGGCGTTCAGGATCACCATCTTGGCAGCGCGGCGCGTTGTTCCGCCCGATTTCACCGCCCCGGCAGCGCGGTCAGCAACTTTCAGGAACGACATCAGTCCGCTGGAAACACCGCCGCCGGAAAGTGGCTCGCCTTCGGCACGGATTGCGGAGAAATTGGATCCGGTGCCGGAACCGTATTTAAAAATCCGCGCCTCGCGGGTGATTAAATCAAAAATTCCCCCTTCGTTCACAAGGTCATCGCTGACTGATTGGATGAAGCAATTATGCACCACAACGCCGTTAGCCGCAAACCGGGAAGTTTCGGTCTGAATATCGAAGACTTCTTCCTCGCCAACATACTCAATCGAAACCACCTCTTCTTCTGACAAAGAAGATTTTTGCTTGCCAACAATCTGAGCATTTAATTTTTGCAGTTTTTCTTTTTTATCAGTGGAAATAAATCCAATCAACTGCTCATATTTTTTGCGTTCGGAGAAATAGGATATGCTCACCTGATATAGTGGCTTGCGGCTTGTTCTGCTATCGTAGCCAACCGTGATGTTGGAGTAAATACCGATACTCAACAGCAGCAACTGTACTCCATGCGCTAATTCTTCGGAGATTGTGGAAAGCACAATGTCGCCCGCATTTTTTTTGCTGCGTATCCGCACACATCCATCGGCTTGGAAAAGCGAGCGCAGAAACAGCCGCTTTTCTTCTGAGGTGCCTCGGAAGATTTTTTCAGGAACCGTTGCGGTGAAAGAAGTAGCGTCTAATTCGTATTCTTCCACAAAAGAATCCACCACCTTCCGGTCCAGCTTCACGATGCGATAATCGTTGCTGATGTTGGCGCGGGTAACAACGTTGTACTGGTTGAACAACGTCTCAAATAATCCGGTGACAAAAGCAAATTCATCATTGTTGATAGTAATAGCTCCGAACATGGTGGTTGTGCTATTACGATTGTGCTTGCCGTAGTATCCATCTCCAAGAATCCAGCCCGACAATGCAGCTTTTGCGTTGTTGATGCTTGACGGCGATATGTCAGCAAAATCATTATTGGGAAGTTCAATTCCGGCATGTTGAAAAATATGCTGCAATTGCAATTCCGAAGCGTTGAATGATTTTTCCGCTGCGGCTACGCTTATTTCATCAAAAACTTCTTCTTCTGGATGCACCGGCATAGCAATTTGCTGAACCCGCCAGCCCAGTATTTCCCGCAGTGGATTCCAATCAAATTTGCCACCTTCTTTTGTGCGCCGGTCAGAACTCCAGATACGGTGATCGTCGGTGAACTCAATAAAATTTCCATTGCGAAGCGTGGCGCGCCAGATGGGCCGAACCCCATTATTCTTAACGGCCTGAATCGAGACCATTTTCTCACCATCAAACACCTTCAAATCGGTGCGATTATTCTCCACTATTTCGCGGATGCTGAGAACGCCAGCAGTGGTTGATAGGCGAGTGTTCCCGCGGGCGCAGGCGTGAGGTTGCGGGTGGGTGTAGGCATCCTTCGATTTAGTGAGTTTTCCGGTGGTGGGGTCAACGTAATAATGCCCCTGCGATGGCCCGGTGATTCCGTAAGCATAATTCAGCCCGGTGTTGAACCATTGGGGTGAGTTCGGCGCGGCCATTTGCGCCAGAAGGATGTAGGCGTTCTCATCGTAGAATGCTTGCGCGTCCTCCTGGGTGTCGAAGTAGCCGTGATCTTTTCCCCACTGGGTCCAGCAACCAGCAAGCCGGTGGATCACTTGGCGCGCACTCTGCTCCCCCCCCATCATTGGGTTGCCCGATTCATCGGTTAGCGGGTTCCCGTTGGGGTCCAGCTGCGGCACCCCGGCTTTGCGGAAATACTTCTGGGCCATGATGTCGGTGGCAACTTGCGACCACCCCTTTGGCACCTCGATGTCGTGCATTTGGAAGACGACCGAACCGTCGGGATTGCGAAGAACGGAAGAGCGAAGGGTGTACTCAAACTGGTCGTACACGCTCTGGCCTGCCTGTGTGAATCGGCGAGTGATTTGCATTGAGGAATGCTCCGTGAAAGGGAAACAATGAAGGTTATCGGTGCTTGCAGCAATCGGCTACCGGTCGGCTACTATCGGTGAAGGGCGCACAACGTCCAGCGTGATTTGTGGCCATAACGCCACCAATCACGCCTCACGTTGGGTACGGAAACCGATGAGTAGTTACGTGGTTAGAAAAGGACTGCTGTGTAGCTATCCGGCTGAGTTGTGGCACGAATATACAGCCGCCCGCCGCCCGATAGCCAAGATTTTTTTAGTGGTGATAACGGCAGTTAAAGAAGCCCGCGAAAGGGGCAGAAAGGGGCGATTTGAACCCACAGCTGGCCCGCACACCGTGCCGGATTGGCGGCTTACCGCACCACCCCGAACTTCTGGCTTTGCTCCACTTCATCGCCATGCAGCCGCAGCATGTAGCTTCCGGTGGGCCAGCCCAGGACGTTCAGCTGAAGGATGCCGTTTGCGGGAACCGCTTGGCGCAGTAGCAGTTGGCCATGCTGCGACCAGCATTCCACCGTAAGATCGCTGCGGCCGTTAGCTCCACGGATGAAAATTTCCGCTGTGCTACGCGCTGGGTTCGGCCATATCCCTTCCAACTGAACCGCAGGTGAGGTGGCCAGCGGGGCAGCAATCGGAAGCCCAACCTGGGCCCCTTTGAAGATTGGTACTTGCGCGAACGTCCGCTCGAAAACGTTTGGCACCAGCGATTCTGGTTCGGCCCCCAGCCATTGGCACATCAGCGAAGAATAGATCTGGCGGAAGTCGTACTGGAAACGGAGGTTGTCGTTCTCATCAAGGTTCACCAAATCGGGATCGGGGCCGATGATGCCGGGCTGCACACCGTTTCCAACCACCATCACCGGGGCTGCCGCGCCGTGATCGGTCCCCAAGCCTTGCGACTCCACCCTGCGGCCAAACTCGCTGATAACCATCAGGCAGACTCGGTCGGCAAGGCCACGCGACTCCAAATCGCGCTGGAACGTGTGGATGCACCGCCCAATTTCCGCAAGCCGTGCGGCGTGGTCGGGAAGTTGGTGGTGGTGGGTGTCGAATCCGGGCATTGTCACCAGCCATACGGAGGTCTCCACGCCAACATCAATCAACTTTGCAATTGTGGAAAGCTCCGTTGCCAGCGGCGGATGTGATGGATACTCCACGGTTGGCTCGGTTGTTTTTGTGTTTGCCTCCATCAACGCGCCGATAAACTGGTGCGATTGGCGTGCAATCAGCCGCACGTACTCGGTCTCTATTTCGGCAGAGATCGTGATCCCGGTGCTGTTGCCTGTTGGCGCGGGAAGGTAGTGCAAGTCGTTCAGCGCAAACCCCATCGGCCCTTTTCGTCCCATCAGCGCGGCAGTCATAAACGGCCCCATCTCGATAGCAAACGGATAGGTTGGCAGTGCGTTCAACGCGTCGGGGAATTGGTCTTCCAGATACCGCCCGTACCACCCGCTTGTCTCAAAAGTCCAGGCATCGGATCCGGTAAGCCAGATGTCGGTGGAGCGGAAGTGGGAGAGGTCCTGGTTGGGATAGCCGACGTTTTGCACCGCAGCCATTTTCCCTTCTTGGTACAGTTCATGCAGCAACGCCAACGATGGATGCAGCCCCAGCGTGGCGTGATCCGGCAGCAACAGCGTTTCTTCCGGCAGGATGGAGACGTTCCGGTTGGTCCCGCGGTGGCGAAAGCGGTAGTAGTTCTCATCATGCACCGGAACCAGTGTGTTCAGCCCGTCGTTGCCGCCGTACAGCCGCAGTATCACCATGGCGTTTTTGTTCCCAGCGGCGGTGCGTAGCAGCCCACGGCGTGGCAAGGCATGGGCAAACGCCTTGATTCCAACATGAGGCATCAATTGGGCAACAACGCCAGTAGCAGCAAGACCTTTCAGGAGTGAGCGGCGGTTCATGGTGGGTTCAGAATGGGATCAGCAAAGATGAAACTGCGGTAGCTTGAAAATCGCTTCCAACAACTTGCGGATGCGGTCGCCCGTGCGTTGGGTTGGGTCGTCAAGGCTCCACTCGTACTCTTTCCCGCCGTCCAGCAACACCCCGTGCAAGGCTTCGCGTTCGGCGGCGGATAGTGGGGCGGCAACAAGAAGTTGGATGAGGTTATCGCACAATGCGTGTGGGTCGTTTGGTTGCGGGAAGGTGCGGGCCAACTGAAGTGGATCGAAGGTGTACAGCCGCGCCAACTGCGGAAGGTCCGCGAAGTGGCGCACGTTGTTCCGCGCTATCTCCACCGCAAATTGCTCACGCTGCGCCAGCGTGGATGAGCTAACCCACGCCCGCCCTTGCCGCCACCCTTGAACATCGGGGGGATAAAAAGGCATCTCCCCAATTCCACTTAGCCGCCGTGAAAGGTTGTTGAACGGCGAGCGTGTGGTTCCATCGAAATCGGGAACGGATTGCAGCGACAAGGTTCGGATCAGCCCCAAGTAGAACCCAACATGGGTTTTGTAAATCGCCCCTATGCTCTCCGGCAAATAAAAGTGCTGGCTTGCAAACAGCGTCCGCAGCACCGGCTCAATCTGCCAATCATTCTGGCGCAGCAGCGATGCCATTGCTTCGATCACCGTATCATCTGGCTGGTGGCGCACAAACGTGGTGTAGAGTTTTTGGCAGATGAACCAAGCAACCTGTTCGGCACGTTCGCTGAAGATGATCTCGATGATGTCGTCGGCATTCCAGTTCCCCCGTTTCCCCAAAAACACTTTCTCCCCCGGGTCCCAGTTCTCGGGAATGAACACCGACGCGGTGGAATGAAATCGGGAGTCGTTGGAACTCACTTGCGTGCCCCATCCGGTTAGCGCACGGCCCGCCTGGCGGACATCGGTTTCGGTGTAGTTTGGTTGGCCGTATCTATCCACCCTTCCCATTGTGAACAGCTCCATCAGTTCGCGGGCGTAGTTGGCGTTCAGTTGGTAGCGGTTGTTGGCTGACCCATCCAAAAAAATCAGCATCGCCACATCTTTGGTCATCGCACGGATCAGTTCTTTCACGCTTCCCAGCGCGTTGTTCCGCAGCGTCATGTTTTGCACAAACAGGAATTCGGCATACTCCACCTTTGCCGTTTGGGTGGGGATATGAGTATGCCAAAACAGGGTCATCCGTTCTTGCAGCGACGTTGGCGCGGTGCCGACAACGGCCAGCAGCCACATCCCCAAACGGTCGCGGCGTTCCAATTTTGCCGACACCCACACTTCATAATCGGGGCCTTCGGGCGGAGGGCCGGTATGCGGTTCTTTGCCAGCAAAGTCGGCGATGGCATCGGTGGACGGGGGCGTACGGCGCATCAGCCGGTTGATGGTTGCTGGAAGCCCTTCGGCAACCGCACGGCGTATCTCCCACTCCGCCGGGCCAATAATGCAGCGGCGCAACAGGTGGGCGGCTGTGCCATAGTTCCAAGCATCCTTGGTGGTAAAAGGGAAAGGAGCAAGCGGGTCGGTTACGGGATCGCCTGCGGTGATTGCCGGGCCGGAGTCCGGCAGCGCGTCCGCCGATGATGCAGAAGTGGGCTGAGCGAAGGGAACGGAAGCAGCAGAACGAAGAAATGAACGCCGGTTCATGGGTGTGTCTGCGTGAAAGAATGAATGATGACAACTGTTCAAAATTGGCCGCCAACGATTGAAAGCCAACGATTGAAAGACAACGATGCAGGCAAAAGTTCTCACCCCACCAGGAAAAAAACTCCATCACAATGGCGGTTGTGATGGAGTTTTTGATTTGGTAGTGGCTCATAGTGGGGAGAATCTTTAAATTTAGCGTGTTGTTCCTACATGGCTATCATCTTCTGCATCTCACCCGAGTGAACCACTACCCAGTAGAATTCATCTGATAGGCGCAGGCTAAAGCCCTGCGCCTACCGGGGAATGGGTGCTCATTCTCTCCGGCTATTTCGATGACCCATTTTAACCTACTTCAATTTCAATGAGGTACTGATATACTCCAAACAGAGTGGTTTGCGAAAAACTCAATCACTGTCATTCCCAGTTCACCCCGACCAGTCGGGGCGAAAGCGGGAGCCGAAGGCCTGCGAAGCGTATCCATAGCACACCTAGCTGAGCAGAGTTTCGCAAACCAATTTGCGCCGAGTATAACCACCCATTTTCTTTCCCATCTTCCTCACTCCTACTCCATCCCCTATATTTGCAGCGGTCTCACTTCTTGGTGTCGGTACCAACTCCCTGTCCAACGTGACTGCATTCTCTCACTCTCTCTCCATACTTGTTTAGGAACAGCTTCTCCATGAACATTGGCCAGCAACTACGTGAAGCGCGCGAAGCGCAAGGGATGAGTATCGGCGATGTTTCGCGCCGGACCTACATCCAACCGAAATTTCTTCAGGCGATTGAGGAGGGGAACATTGCTGCAATCCCGAACCCGCAGCGGCGATTCTTTGTGCGCGATTACGCCCGCACCGTTGGGCTGGATTCCGACGCACTTCTTGCACTGCTTCCCGACACCCCGCCACCAACGCCAGTGGCGATTGCGCCGGAATCCAGAACCTCAGCCCGGTTCGATTCTACCGATACCGAACGCCGTGGGAAATTCCCAAAATTCAAACCAATGGCGTTTGGCGAACAGCGGCGGCGCAGCACCAACATGGCCAACTGGGTGATTGCTGCGGCGTTGGTGTTGCTGATTGGAGTTGGTGGATACATGGCTTGGAGCGGCGGGCTGTTCGGCGGAGGAGAAGCACCCCAGCAATCCGAACAACAACCATCAGCAGCAAGCGATGCTGACTCCCCCGCGCAGATCATCAACTCACCCGAAACACCGGCAACTCCAGTATCAGAGTCGTCGTGGCAGCCGGGGGATAGCCTGACGCTGGTTGGGCGCGCCACTGCCCGCGTTTGGTTCGATGTGGTTTCCGACGGGCAGCGAAGCTCCACCGGAACGTTGGATAGCGGCGTGGTGAAAACGTGGCGAGCAATGAAGACCTTCAAGGTGTCGCTGGGGAATGCTGGGGGATTGCACCTGACGCTGAACGAGCAAAGCATCGGCACACTGGGGCCGCTGCGCACTGCCGTCCGCAACCAGATTATTGATTCGGCTGGGGTGCGCCGCCCTGGCGGAGTGCGCCCGGCAACCGCAGCCGCAACATCACCCACCGCAACTTCCGCAACGGCGACAACACGCCCGGCGGCCACAACGTCATCGCGTCCGGCAGCAACGTCATCAACACCTGCCAGCCGTCCAGCGGCAACGTCGTCATCTTCCACTGCTCGCCCAGCTACTTCCACAACCACGCAGCAACGGACAACCACGCAACCAAGCCGGCAAACCAACTCAACGCCAAACCGGCAGCCGGCCACGCAACCGAACCGCACCACCACGTCGGCTCCGCGCCGAACCGTGAAGCCCCGAACACCAACGGTGCGGCCAATCGAGCCAACCGAGCCGCGCCGTGTTCCGCGCGACCCGCAATCGAATCCGTAACACGGCTTGGAAAAAGAACGATCAATCATTCGGTAGCTTCAGGAACCTCTATCACAGGTACTCTTGTTCTGCACCCATCATCTTCATTAACACAATCCCTAAACAGCGATGAAAAAAATGATTCTGCTATGCTTCACGCTAGCAATGCTGGCCGTTGACGTGAACAACCTGGCCGTGGCTGGCGGCGGCCCTTGGGTGAACAAGCCCGGGCAGTTCAGTTTCACCTTTGGCTTCAGCCGCAAGACCGCTGGCAAGTTGTGGCGCAACGGTAAACTGGAAGAACCTGCCGACAGCACGTTGGTGGATGGCTTATTCCACGATTTCCAGTACGCCTACTTTCAACCAGAAATTGGATTGATGGAGAATCTTTCGCTCTCCGGGAATTTCCTCTACCTGTGGGGATACGAGCGGGTGCAGAGCGATCCCAAAACAGGCAAACCAGTGAAGCCACATTGGGAGTTGAACCATGGTTTCACCGATATGTGGTTGAACCTGAAATATCAGTTTCTGCAGGGGGATTTTCCAATGGCGGTTCAGGTCTCATCCCGGTTCCCCGACTTGTACGATGAAGAAGGGCCATACAGCCGGTACATCATGCGCGTCACCACACGCGACGAAGCGGTGAAAGTAGATGACACAACGTTCAAGCGCGTCACCTACCGCGACACCACCGTGGCCGCCAGCTCCGAATGGCGAGGATTGCTGAAACGCGATCTTGGAATCCATCTGCTTGCTGGGCATTCGTTCGATGGAAACGGATATGCCCAAGCCGAGCTTGCCTACAACTTCCGGCAGGATGCCTATGCCGACCAGGTGATCTTCCGTGCCGATGGCGGCTACAACGTCTGGCAAGGGGATGGCTTCACGCTGATGCCGAAGCTCTCGTTCGACTACACCGCCGGCGTTGGCAACGGCACGGTACCTGATTCCACCGACCGATTCTACTTCAAAACTATGCAGACAGTGCCGGGAACACCTGTCCAGGCAAACCTTCCCACAGCAAACTACTACTTCAACGACGGGAATTATGGGCGGCTGTACGGCAGCCTATCGCTGATGTACGACAAGTACGCGATTGAGCTTGGCGGAGGCCGCTGGCTGTTTGGCGATGGCGCGCCGGTTTATACCGAGCTGTACGCCCAAGTTGGGGTAACGTTCTAAAGCGAGCGCGCAGCGAACCTCTGTGCTCCGCTTTTCTGATACACAATACTGAGAAACATCATAGTCCGTAGCCCAGCTACGGGCTATATTTTTAACTGCACCTTCAAAAAAACTCAGTATCACATAACCAAGTAGAGCCATGAGACGAGTTTCCCTACTTCTGCCTGCCATCGCGCTTTGCGTTAGCTGTTGGGCAGCCCCTGCCAATGCTTCGGTGCCATCGTACGATAAGGACGGTGCGCGTTTCATCCACCAATGGGTCTGGACCCTGACCGATGCAATGGTGGATGAAATCCGCACCCCTTGCACCATCAGCCGTGTGTATGCCTACTGCAACATCGCCGCCTACGAAGCGGCGCGGCCCGGCTACCCAGATTTCCGCTCCTTTGCTGGCCAACTGAACGGATTAACGCCCCCACCCAAAGCACCCAAAACCCAGATTGATTGGCGCGTTGCAGCGATTGCAGCATACCACCGGGTAGCCGGGAAATTACTCTATTTCTACGACCGCAGCGAGGCCCGATATGAGGGCGACTTGGATAATTTGAAGCAGATGGGGGTCAGCAAACAAGTCATTGCTGCCTCGGTGAAATATGGCGAGAAGGTTGGCGATCATATCATCGCATGGTCTGGCAAGGATGGCTTCCGTGAGGTCCAAGCGATGGGCGATTACGAGTTCCCGAAAGGGGAAGAACATTGGCAGCCAACGCCTCCAGATTTCCTTCGCCCAGTTGATCCATACTGGAATCGTGTGCGCCCGTTTGTGCTTACCGGCCCGCGCCAGATACCACCCGACCCGCCAATCCCTTTTAGCAAGGACCCTTCCTCCGCTTTTTACAAAGATGAAAAAGAGGTGTGGGAAATCGGGAAGAACCTTACCGAAGAACAGATCATGGTCGCAAAGTTCTGGGATTGCAACCCGATTCACTCCTTCCACTTTGGTCACATGGCGTTCAAGACCCGCCAGATTAGCCCGGCCGGGCATTGGATGAACATCGCCAAAATCGTCTGCGTGAAACAGCAGCGGGGGATGATGGAGGTGCTGGAAACCTACGCCTTGACCTCGGTAGCGATTGCCGATGGATTCCTGAGTTGCTGGACGGAGAAGTACCGTGACAACACCATCCGGCCAATCACCTACATCAACCGCTACATGGATTCCACGTGGACCCCGCTGATTCAAACGCCGCCGTTCCCCGACCACTCCAGCGGGCACAGCACAATCTCGGCAGCGGCAGCGGTGGTGCTAACAAAGCAGCTGGGCGCGGTCCCGTTCGACGACGACACCGAGGAGTACCTGAATATGCCGGTACGCACCTTCCCCAATTTTATGGCCGCCGCATACGAAGCAGCCATGAGCCGCTTGTACGGCGGGATTCACATCCGCTCCTCCAACACCGCCGGCACAAAAAATGGAACCGAAATTGCTGAGTATCTGCTGGGGAAGATTAAGACTCGGGTGAAGTAAGGTGGGGGAGTATGAGCGGAGGCCGCCGAACAAAGGCCTCCGCTGCCCGCCCTCTCCCCCCGCAGCGAAGAGTGAAGAGTGAAATGGGAAGAGTGAAAGAAGATGCCAAACACACCACCGAACCCAGCCCGCCGCTCAAGCAGCGAAGAGTGAAGAGTGAAATGGGAAGAGTGAAAGAAGATGCCAAACTCACCGCCGAACCCAGCCCGCCGCTCAAGCAGCGAAGAGTGAAGAGTGAGATGGGAAGAGTGAAAGAAGATACCAAACTCACCGCCGAATCCAGCCCTCCGCTCATGCTGAGCACCGTCGAAGTATGAGCGTGAGTCGCCGAGCCGAACCGAGCCGCCGTCGCTGCCTGCCCTCACCCCCCGCCCTCTCCCAAATGATGGAGCTACTGCTTCGGCTGGATTGGTCAGCTGGGAGAGGGAGCCAAAGCGAAGAGTGAAGAGTGAGATGGGAAGAGTGAAAGAAGATGCCAAACACACCACCGAATCCAGCCCGCCGCTCATGCTGAGCTTCGTCGAAGTATGAGCGTGAGTCGCCGAACCGAGCGGCCGCCGCTACCTGCCCTCACCCCCCGCCCTCTCCCAAATGATGGAGCTGCTGCGGCGGCTGGATTGATCAGCTGGGAGAGGGAGCCAAAGCCGGGGAAAAGGAAAAGGGGGAGGTGAGTTGCTCGCAATCTCCGCGCTGAAGCACGGAGTAATGGGGAAACCGACGACTGGCCACCGATCCCCGACCACCGATCCCCGACTACCGATCCCCGACCACCGATCCCCGACCACCGATCCCCGACTACCGATCCCCGACCACCCGCCATCTCGGGAGTGTGTTCGCAATTTCCGTCTATTCGAGTATAAACAAACGCCCCCTTGCATTACTACAAGGGGGCGCGCGCTGTGCATCAATGACTCGCACCTAACGACGTAGGAGGAATACTGTTGATGACAAGCCTTCGGCACTACCACGAGCTACTCTGTCGGTGGCCCGCTGTATCAGGGTGGTAGTGCTGGCACGGTCATCGGTGATGCACAGTTCATCGTCCACTACTTGACCAGTTTTAGGATTGCGGCTACGGTGCGCCCATCCACAGTCCGGACGGTGAGGATGTAGCTGCCATTGGCCAGTTCATCCGTTGGCAAGGCAAGTGTGTGGTTTCCGGCCTCCACTGGCAGCCCGTTTAGTAGCTGCCGGATTTCTTTCCCCTGCATATCGGTCAGTGTGATGCTGACAATCTCGCTACGTGCAAGCCCAAGGTTCATCACCGCATTGGTACTTGTTGGGTTTGGTTTGATATCCAAACTCATTCCGCCACCAATCGGTTGAAGTGCTCCGGCAGGTGCGTCGGCTGGTAAATCAATTTTTATCCCCGTCACCACATCCTTCTCCACAAATCCCATTAATCTTCCGTCAGCATCATAGAAGCGAACGGATACCGACGGGCTATCAGGCATATCAGAACCTGGTTTGATCTTCTTTGGATCAGGGCTATAAACAACCCGCAACGTACAAGCAGGTAAGGATCGTGGCCAATCCCGTGGCTTCACTCCCAATCCCAAGTTCCCCGATTCTGCTGGAAGATAGGAGACCACGTTCCCTTTCGATTCGACTTTCAGCCATCCTGGCAGCGTATCGGTACTGTGTCCCGAGCTGTCTTTGGTGCTATCTCCACCCGGGCCTGGTGCCGACACTGCAAGAATCTTTGCCTCTTCATCATCCATCACAACGCTCATCGAAACTGCGCTATCGGGCGGATCAATGTTCAGTTCAAAGATGCGTGGGTTCATCAACTCAAGGTGATCTCGGACAGAGGAAGTAATACTGGTATCGTTATACCGAATAGTACGTGAGGGCCGCCACAGGTATTCAAGCTCGCAAGTATCACCATCGCAGTAGCCGATCTTAATCCTCACGGTTCCAGTATAGTTCAGGGTATTATCAACACCCAGATTGAACTTCACGTAGCTGCCTGAAGCTGCGCCATGTGTTGCTTGCGCGCCATTGCATCCCAAACGAATTTGGGTGTATGGATCAAGTGCCCCGCCAGAGTTTGCCACAGTCCAAGAACGTGAAGTTGGTGCAAACAACTGTCCGCCATTGTGGTGCAATGCTGGCTCGTTCACGAACTTGATATCCACGAACGAAATCTCCGACACAGGCAGCTTAACGTTGCTGATAGTGAAGGTTCGCCAGTCGGTCTGGGTTCCGGCAAATTGGTATGGCGTAACCGTCAGTGGGTTTCCGCAATCCTTCGGCATCCGGCGGCATTGGATGCAGCTTTGAGTGCTGCAGGTAAACGTCTGGCTCCCCTGCTTAAATGTACCCACCCACGTAATGCAAACGTTGCCGGTAGCATTCGTCGCCGTGGTTTGGATATTCAAGCTCATCGGGTTCAACATCGTGCAAGCAGTGTTGAAATTGAGCGTACCGCTGGTGGTTCCGTTAAGAGAGGTAGGTGAAGTTGATAATGCTGTGCAGGGCTGGCTTGCAATGCTATCAACTACTCCTCCGGTTACAGTATAGCTCAAGGATTGCAATCCAGCACCACCCGCATTACTAATCCGAAGATTTACCGCACAACATTCTCCTTCTTGTTCAGAAGCAGTAAAGAGTTGCTCGCAGGTTGGCGTTTTGCAATTAAGGAAATCATACGAAGCTGCTGCATTTGGAGCAACATACACCGTATAAGGTCCAGACGATGCACTTTGACTCCAACCACTTTGATTGGCTTCTGCCAGAGTATAAGTACCAGGCCGCAGATTTGAGAAAAGGTATTTCCCATTTGCATCTGTCGTGGTTGTCTGGGTTCCACCACTTGATGAAGTTAACGTGATCGTCCATCCTGCCACACCTGCTTCTCCAGATTCAGCTTTGCCATTGCAGTTTAAATCCCAGATTTTTTGCCCATAGATTCGTCCCTTGTCGGTACAACACTTATCGCTGGTTAATCCAAGATTACCAACCTGTGTTGTGATTGATGCGTTTTTTAGGATCAAGCCTGTTGGACCACTACCTACATTTTCTACTTTTATCAGCAGATAATTGCTTCCAGGCTGCACGTTAACGGGATATGAGATAGTCACAGGACTAAAAAATCCAGCTTGAGGTAAGATTGCTCCGCCCGGACCACTTCCATTAAAATATACAGTTGCAATATCATCGGATTCGTAGGTAAGCGTCAAAGTTGCCTTGCCTGAGTCAGTGGCACAAAATTCGCGCTTATATTCATAAGCAAGCGTACCGCGCTGACTACCATGTGGCGCATTCGAAACGCCAATCCATTGAGAAGATGTTGGTAATAGTGAGAACCAAGCAGGGTGCGGCGTAATCACATAGGTAGGAAGAAATCCGCTTGAAGTAGGAGATTTTACTGTCCAATTTGGGTCTATTCCTCCAACAGCGACTCCAACACCTGTGTTTAGGCTAATGAATGATTGGCTACAGGAAGGTGCTAGTGGAATAACATCTTGAATGGTAGTTCTAGCTTGTTCCCGATCGATAATTTGCCCACTTGCATTCAAAAATTCAACTGTAAATGATTGCTGGCGCGTAGCATCATCCGTCAAGAACTGTGCGATTAAAATATTATCCCCTAGTCGGAAGTAGTTATCCGACGGATAAATTTCCATCACATTCTCTGTAATAGGGTAGATAGCCGCTGAGTCATTCCAGAATGCTGCAAACTTCGTTGGAGCATTTGCTGTAACACGCACAGCACTTATATTCTTGCGACTATTTCGCTCAAAAATCAACCTTAATGGTAGCTCCTTATTCGTTGGCTGTACAAGTAAAAGGGTTGAGTTGCCTTGCCCCCAAACTTGGACGCTACTGCATACCATAAGGATAAAGCAGGCCATCAGTACATGGCTTTTTCCTCTTATCCGCGAGAATGCACTCGCTATTCTTTGTGTAGCTGTTTGCCGTCTCATGTCGTTTGTCTCCTCTCGTTTTTTTCGTTAGAATTTCATTTCAGACATAGCTCTCCCAGTGATCTCCAGATATCAGCGGGATCGCAGCAGCGTCGTCGGTGGTGGTGGTCGGCCAGTTGCCCAATGGTAGTTGGCTACTGGTGTTCTCCATTATCCTCTATTTCATGGAGTTTTTTTATTGGCAGAACTTTCCTGTTCCCCTCAAGTGTGTTGTGAGTTTTTTAACTCGTACAAACATCGCCTTTGCAAATGCCCGTCAGGGGTACTGGGCTATACTGGTTTTTTGATTTTTCTTTGGCGATTGGTACGTGGTGTTTTTTCTGCTTCATGTCGTTTGTCTCCTCTCGTTTTTTTCGTTAGAATTTCATTTCAGACATAGCTCTCCCAATGATCTGCGAATATCAGTGGGATCGCAGCAGCGTCGTCGGTGGTGGTCGGCCAGTAGATCAATGGTAGTTGGCTACTGGTGTTCTCCATTATTCTACTTCATGGAGTTTTTTTATTGGCAGAACATTTCTGTTCCCCTCAAGTGTGTTGTGAGTTTTCTAACTGGTACAAGCATCGCCTTTGCGAATGCCCACTGGGGGTACTGGGCTATACTGGTTTTTTGATTTTTCTTTGGCGATTGGTATGTGGTGTTTTTTCTGCTTCATGTCGTTTGTCTCCTCTCGTTTTTTTTCGTTAGAATTTCATTTCAGACATAGCTCTCCCAGTGATCTCCGAATATCAGCGGGATCGCAGCAGCAGCGTCGGTGGTGGTCGGCCAGTAGATCAATGGTAGTTGGCTACTGGTGTTCTCCATTATTCTACTTCATGGAGTTTTTTTTAGTTGGCAGAACTTTCCTGTTCCCCTCAAGTGTGTTGTGAGTTTTCTAACTGGTACAAACATCGCCTTTGCGAATGCCCACTGGGGGTACTGGGCTATACTGGTTTTTTGATTTTTCTTTGGCGATTGGTATGTGGTGTTTTTTCTGCTTCATGTCGCCTATCTCCTCTCGTGTTATTCGTTAGAATTTCATTTCAGACATAGCTCTCCCAGTGATCTCCGGATATCAGCGGGATCGCAGCAGCGTCGTCGGTGGTGGTCGGCCAGTTGCCCAATGGTAGTTGGCTACTGGTGTTCTCCATTATTCTACTTCATGGAGTTTTTTTATTGGCAGAACAGTTCTGTTCCCCTCAAGTGTGTTGTGAGATTTCTAACCGGTACAAACATCGCCTTTGCAAATGCCCGCTGGGGGTACTGGGCTATACTGGTTTTTTGCTTTTTCTTTGCTGTGACTGGTGTTTGGTGGTCATTGAGTACTCCATCTATTTTTCTGGTACAAACATCGCCTTTGCGAATGCCCGCTGGGGGTACTGGGCTATACTGGTTTTTTGATTTTTCTTTGCTGTGACTGGTGTTTGGTGGTCATTGAGTACTCCATCTATTATCCTGGTACAAAGATCGCCTTTGCAAAGGCCCGCTGGGGGTACTGGGCTATACTGGTTTTTTGATTGGCGCAACAAAATGGCTTGCGCGGAAGCTGCTATCGCGAACTTGGCAACCGAACCGAACCGAGCCGCCTCCGCTGCCTGCCCTCACCCCCCGCCCTCTCCCAAACTGATGTCGCTGCTGTTTCCTTCACATTCGTCGGGTGGGAGAGGGAGCCAAAGCCGGGAAGGAACCGAAGAGGGGGAAAGTGGGGTGGTCGCAATCACCGCGCTGCAGCACGGAGTAATGCAGAAGAGAAGCCACCGCGAATCCAGCCCTCCGCTCATGCTGAGCTTCGTCGAAGTATGAGTGGAGCCGCCGAACCGAGCCGCCTCCGCTGCCTGCCCTCACCCCCTGCAGCGAAGAGTGAAGAGTGAGATGGGAAGAGTGAAAGAAGATGCCAAACTCACCGCCGAATCCAGCCCTCCGCTCATGCTGAGCTTCGTCGAAGTGTCAGTGGAGCCGCCGAACGGTGCGGCTCTCTTCTTCGTCATCGCGAGGAGCGATAGCGACGTGGCGATCTCGCGGCCAGCAGTGTGTCCGATGACTTCTCAGAAATCCGCGAGATGGGCTTGCGCCGCTGCTTCGCGGTGCCTCGTCGAAGACTCCTCGCAATGACCGGGTGTGACTTGCAGCGAAATTCCCCTGCACCCACCAGCCCACAAAACAACAATAATTTTTCACAGACCCCTTGCAATAACCAACCATTCGTTTATGTTTGCCACCATCATTCATGTATTCTTGATACGTACGGCACCACCCACATTCCACCATATTCACAAAACCACGCACTTCCAGCTATTTCATAGATGGTCACTCAATAACACCATAGGTACAGCGATGACAATCGAACAATTACAGGCGCAGTTGAAGGAAGCCCAGGAACAGAACAGGCTTTGCAATTATGCTAAAGCTGAAGAGATGGTCCACGAGGTATTGCGGTGGTGTGATGAATTGCAGGTGAAGGAAAACCCAACCGAGCTTGAGACATTGCGCGTTGTTGGCAATCTGCTTATCGGGGAAACATTGTGGCGACGTGGGCAGGTTATGGAGGCAATACCCTTTGCCGAGACAGCACGTACTTGCAGCGAAAAGCTAAAAAGCATTGAATACAGCATCCAATATAGATTGCTATTTGCCAACATTTATTTACGAATATCAGAATAC
This sequence comes from Chlorobiota bacterium, assembly GCA_016788565.1. GTDB lineage: Bacteria > Bacteroidota > Ignavibacteria > OLB7 > OLB7 > OLB7. The sequence goes on from JAEUSP010000044.1 coordinate 41,623, forward strand.
CAAACTTCTTTAGGGTACATTGAGGAAGCTGAGAACATTGCCACAAAGTATGGTCGAGAAAAAGATTTAGTGAGAATCAAATACATAAAAGGAGAAATTTATCTGAGATTTCGCACAATTCAAGAGACAGCTACTGTGTTTAATGAGGTAGTGGATTTAGCTAAATTTTCTCTGATGGAAGACTACACAATTAGAGCAATAATAAATTTAGGGACTTGCTTGATGTATTTAGGAGAATATGATAAGGCCATGGAATTGTGGAGCCGTTTACTAGAAGACTCTAAGGCAGAAGGTGATCTTACCGTTAATGCTACAGTTATGGCTAATATTGGTGCAATCCATCTTGCACAAGGTGAATACTTAACATCCATTAAATGGCTACAAAAATCACTGCTAATAATTCAAGATATTGAACTTTTTTCATTAAAAGGATCAATATTTACCAATATTGCCAGCAATTATAGTGGATTAGGGGATTACCACCTTTCATTAAAATTCAGCTTTGAGGCACTCAAGATATTAAAACGATGTGGAGATATTAGACAAATCGCAATATGTTCGGGGAACATTGCCACCCTTTATTTTTTTTTAGAAAACTTCAATAAATCAGAAGAATATTTTTTATCGTCCATTGAAATGCTTAACAGCATTAATCTAGATGCTGGCATATATCTTTTTAATTATGCGAAATTATTATTTAAACAAAACCGCATTGATGAAGCTATGAATCACTTAAATCAAGCTGTTCGTCTGTCTCGAGACAATCAAAATATTATTGAAGAAAGTCAATTCAATCACTACCTGTGCAAAATCTACATCAACAACAACGAGTTCGACAAAGCCAAAGAAATAGCCTTCCGCAGATACAAAGTCTTTTGCGAACACAACCGTAATGATGAAATACCTGGTTCTTTGGATTTACTTGGCGATTTATACGCCAACCCAGGATTTGATGAATATAATGTCGAATTAGCCGAGCAATACTACTTACAGGCTTTAGATAAATTTGTTGAGAATGGTGCTAAACACGGCATCTATCACTCCCATCAGCATATCGCTCAATTTTATAAAGAACTTGGCCGTTGGGAAGAGTATGCTGCGCACATCGAAAAATCAATGGAGATTTATAAAGAAGTCCAAACTGATGAAGTGAAGAAACAAGCGGATCGGTTTGGTTGGG
>JAEUSP010000114.1 GCA_016788565.1 Chlorobiota bacterium
CTACACAACGAAGGAGAAATTCCGGGAAGCGATACTGAATTTCTTCAAGAACATCGGGAACTACCGGACAGAGTTAGAAAGTCTTCTAACCCTGAATTTCCACATACCCTAATCCTTGCAATCCAATCTGGTTTGAGTATACTTCAACTCAACAAACCCGGCTGGCGGAGTAATCCCCAACGCTGCGGCGGCTTTTGGATTAAACACCCGTTTGCGCTCCACAACAAGCTCCAGCGGAGCAGATTTTAGGTCTCCCGATTTCAGATATTTTGCTGCCACCACGCCAGCCTGGTGTCCCCACTGATAAAAATCCGCGCCGTAGGCAATAAACGCACCACGCGCAACCAGCCCTGCCTCCGATGTCACCACCGGAATTTTCTTTTCGGTAGCCATGTTGTTCACCGTCTCGAAGCTGGCGAAAATGATGTTATCGGGGAGGGCAAAAAACACATCAATGTTTTTATCAATCAGCGAGGCCATGACTTGCTGGGTTTCGTTGGAGTTGGTGACGGAGGCTTCCACAAGCTCCAAGCCAAGCTGCTGGCAAATGGCGCGCACGCGGTTCATGGCGTTCACGGAGTTCGGTTCGGAGCTGTTGAAAATAGTCCCAACTTTTTTTGCATTCGGCAGCGTCTGCCGGATCAGTGCGACGCTGGTGTCAATATACTCTAAGGTCTCATAGACCCCGGATAAATTTGCCGGGGCCACCGCTTTCCCTGATGAATCTGGCTTGGTAATTCCAGCGATTTCTGGGCTTGGGCCAACCATCATAAAAATTGGGGTGGTTTTTGTTTTCCCAACTGCGGCAATCATTGCCACTGTTGGGTTGGTGGCAATGGCATCAACTTTTTCGCCGATGAAATAATCCAAAATCTGGGGGATGTTGGCCTGGTCATTTTGCGCGCTGCGGAAAATGATTTTCACCGTGCCGGAATCTTCGTTGAAACCGTTTTCTTTTAACGCATCAACAAACCCCTTCCGCGCCGCATCAAGCGTCTGATCCTCAAACACTTGGATATAGCCGACGGTTGGCGTTTTTTTCTCTGATGGGCTTTTGTTGGCCTGATTATCCGATGACTCACTGGAACACCCAATAAGAATCATCATTGCAGTTAAGGCAGATAGTATGGCAGGTTTCATGGTGTGAATCGTTGTTGGTTGATGATTGGTTCAGGGATCAAAAACTATACTGCAACCCAGTGGACACTTGGGCAAATGAAAATGATAGGGAATGAGGAAACCCTCTAAGTAATGGAGGTGAGTTTGCAGTAAATCCTACATTGTCAAGAGTTTTGGATACATGAGACTCGAATCGTGAAATTAAAGAAATCTGATCGCTAAGGTAAAAGGAAAGTGCTGAACCAATGATTAAGGCAGGTGTTGTGTATATACGATCACCAGATAAAATTTCAGAAGGTTCATAAGGGTTGTTTTTTTCAACCAAAGGATTAACGATATCAGCAGCGATCCCTACATAAATTTGACAATCTGGTTGTGGTTGGTTAGATGTTACTACATAACTAATATAAGCTGCAGGAGAGTAGCTAAACACCTTATCTTGGAGATTCCCAGTACTAGTGTTCATTGTAAAAGTGACAGACCCTCCCAGTCGAAAATACGATGAAAGATCAAAGTCTCCACCAATATTGACACCATACAGGCCAATAGCAATTGTTCTTGGCTCAACCCTGCTAATCACTGCTAATTTATAGTGATTTTTTTTGCTCGAAGGTATATATCCGAATGTCCCCCAAATACGTGTAGATTTTCTTTTAGCAGTGGTTAAAGGCCATTCGGAGTTTGGAGCAGAAACAAATTCTCCTATGGTTGAACGGTACTCATTTTTGGTCAATGGTAATAATTCAGGTGCTGGAGTATTAGTGAAAATACTTTGTGAAGTCAGTGTTTTTCCAGATGGAACAACTGTATTGCTATCCAAACGATCATCCGTAGTTGATAATTGAGTACCTGAAGTAAGCCATTGAGTTACCGTAAATAATATCACAGGGGTTTGAGTAAGTAAAATGTTTCCAAATTCGGAAGATGATTTTTCTTGTAATTGCACTAGGCTATTAATGGCGACCCCTGCGCCAATCAACCAACCAGCCCATCCATAATCAGGGCTGACTGTTTGGCGAATATCTTTCATCCGAAGTAGTTGGGCTGAAGTGATGGATCGCCAATGATAAGCGGAATCAACGTGAAGCAGCAACAACGCGCTATCAGCAGCATACAGCAACTGCATCCTGTTCACCCGATTGTCGTTGGTGATGAACGTGTTAATCGCGCCTGATTCTGCGTTCCGTGGATAGGTGATCTCTTCGTTTCCTACCGGCTGAATTTTATTATAATCAATAGAGGGTTCAACATCGTTAACATTTTCAAAGTTGTCTAATAGCCTGATAAGTTCTGTTTTCCCAGCTTGTTGAAGGGAAAACATGGTGTCATTTGATGCTTTCTGAAAAAAGTACCGAATCTGAAATGAAATTCCAGAATCAGTCATCGTTGCTTGAGCCTCCTTAAATCCTGGGATTGTTGGGAACAATCCAAAATACTCACGCTCTGCCGAGTCAATAGTTAAGCCTATGCGGATCAGTGTGTCTTGCGCAGATGCTGAAATGTTTAGAAGGCATAGAAAAAAGGCAAAGGCGGCGTAAAAAGAAAAATGCTTCATGCGGACAACTCCCCTATTTTTTATTTATGCGTTTTGCCGTTGCTGCTGGTTTTGGCAGGAACTCCTCCTTCGGTGCTGTTCGGTTGCGGTAGATCATTATGCTGCCAGCGGCAATCATCCCAACGGAAATCCACTGCGCTTGCGATAACCCAGCGTACAAATCGTTCAGCCGGATAAATTCAACCAGCAAACGCTCGATGCCTGCAAGAATCAAGTAAATGGCAAATATCTGCCCAACCGCCATTGGCCGTTTGCGGATGCCCCACAGAAGGGCAAAAATTGCGAACGCCGCCAACGTCTCATACACTGGCGCAGGGTGAACGGGAATATCCACCGGAACCGGTTGGCCGGGGAAAATTACCTGGTACAGATCGGCCAGTTGCGGGTTCTTCGCGCTCAGCGTGCTGACGGTTCCGTTTGGATAGGTCATTGCCCAGGAGGCATCGGTGGGGATGCCGTAATCGCCATCGCCGGCAAGCTGGCAGCCGATGCGGCCAATGCCGTAGGCCAAGATCAGCGAGGGGGCGGCGGAATCGGCAACGCGGATAAACGGTATTTTTTTCCGGCGCAGATAAATCCAAATGCTCAGGATTGCCAACAACAGCCCGCCGTAAAACGTCAATCCAGCCGAAGAGAAAAGCTCACCCATTGGGTCATCAAGAAATGCCCCGAAATTTTCGAACACGCTGAACAGCTTTGCGCCCACAACCCCGGCCACCAACGCAAGCAAGGTGACATTCCCCGACACTTCTTCGGGAAGCCCGCGGCGGGTGATCTCCCTGGCAAAAAAGTAGTTGGCAACAATAAACGCAATCCCCATCATCAGCCCGAAGCTGTGAACGGTGATGGGGCCAATCGAGAAAAGTTCTGGGTACATGCCGACGGATGTTAGATTCTGTAGATTTCCTGCCAAACATAGGTGAAATAGGGGAGTTTCGGGGATAGCCAGGGGTGAGTAAAATGTAAGGAATCCGAATAATGGTGGCGTGCATTGCTGGGCACTGCACGCCCGATGCCGATTGCTCCGCTCTACCGAATGTTGCGTTTGCTCCATGCTTGGTTATGTAGCTTGCCCCCACTTCGTACTTCATTAATCGTCCGTGATGAACCGTTCTGCCAACGAACTCCGCTCCAATCTTGAATCGCTGATTGCCAGCTACGGCTCGGCAGTAGTTGGGTATTCCGCTGGGGTGGATTCCAGTGTGGTGGCGGCGGCGGCGTGGCACGCGCTTGCCGGCAAAGCGTTGGCGGTGACTGCCGTCACCGAAACGATCACAACCGATGATCTTCTGCTTGCCGCGCAGGTTGCCGAGCAATTGGGAATCGCACATCAGTGGCTGTACTACAACGAGCTTGACATCCCCAACTACGCCGCGAACCCAACCAACCGCTGCTACTTCTGCAAGGACGCGCTCTACGTCCGGCTGCGCCAGGCTGCCGATGACGTTGGCTACAACGCCGTGCTGGATGGAAGCAATGCCGACGACGCTGGCGACTACCGCCCCGGCCGCAAAGCGGCGCAGGAGCAAGGGGTGAAATCGCCACTGTTGGAGCTTGGCATCACCAAAGCGGAGGTGCGCCAGTTGGCCACGCTGTACGGGCTGCCGAACCACGATAAGCCCTCGGCTCCGTGCCTTTCCTCGCGGGTTCCGTACGGCACGCGCATCACCCGCGAAATTCTGGAGAAGATTGCTGCGGCCGAGTCTGCGCTGCGGCGGCTTGGGTTCCGTGAGTTGCGGGTGCGGCACCACGACCAAGTGGCGCGGATTGAGCTTCCCCCCAGCGATTTCCAACGTGCGATTGAGCTTGCCCCCCAGGTGGATGATGCCGTGCGTGCGGCGGGCTACGCCTACGTTTCGCTGGACTTGCGCGGTTTCCGGTCTGGGGCCTTGAACGAGACTCTATCCGAAACTCTTACCGAAACTCTTACTCAAATCCAACTCCCTTCTCAACTAACCACATGACTCAGGAACAACTTCTTCAGCTGTTGCAGGCGGTTGGCAGCGGTGCGCTTTCGGCTGGCGCGGCGGCCCAGCAGATTCAGGGGGAAGGGCGTTCGGTGCAGGTGGATGAATTTGGGCGAGTGGATGTTGACCGCGTGCGGCGGCGCGGTTTCCCGGAAGCAATGCTGTGCCAGTGGAAAACCCCGGAAGAAATTTTGGCGATTGCCGAGGTGCTGTTTCAGCATCACGGGCTTGCCTTCGGAACCCGCTGTTCGCCGGAAGCTGCGGCGGTGGTGCTGGGCAAACTGCCGGGTGAGTATCACCCGATTGCGCGAACCATTCGGATTGGCCAGCCGCTCCCACTCCGTTTTCCCGGGCGGGTTGCGGTGATTGCTGCCGGAACCAGCGACCGCCCCGTTGCCGAGGAAGCCGCCGTTACTCTAGAAACGTTTGGCGCGGCGGTGGAGCGCATCTACGACGTTGGCGTAGCGGGCTTGCACCGCCTGCTGGATCAGCAGCAACGGATTGCCGAAGCCACCCTGCTGATAGTTGCCGCCGGGATGGAAGGGGCGTTGCCAAGCGTGGTGGGGGGGATGTTCCCGCAGCCGCTGATTGCCGTTCCGGTAAGCGTTGGCTACGGGGCCGCGCTTGGCGGATTTACCCCGCTGATGGCAATGCTAACAAGCTGCGCCGGGGGAATCACCGTGGTGAACATTGACAACGGGTTTGGCGCAGGGCTGGCCGCGCTAACAATGTTGCAGGCAATCGAGCGGGGGGCCGGCGCGGGCTAACCGGTTGTCAGGAATCTGGGGACTGCTGGCCATCGTAGTTGCAGGGGGGGGAAGAGGTTTGGGAGAGATAAACTTCAAACTCACCTCTGTGCGTCATCGTTGCGGTAAACAGCGTTGGTGGGATTGGTGGCATCGGGAGTATCGTTGCACACAATCCAAAACGTCCCCAACGCATACACTCATCATTTCAACCATACGCTGCCCATGGTTTTTGTCACACGCAAAGCGCATTTTTCCGCTGCGCATCGGTTGTTCAATCCCACGTTTAGCCACCAGCAGAACGAGGCGATTTTCGACAAATGCAACAACCCAAGCGGACACGGCCACAACTACGTAATCGAGGTGACGGTGAAGGGGATTCCCGACCCGGAAACCGGATACGTGATTGACCTGAAACGATTGGCCAAACTGATGGAGCGGGAAATTCTTGACAAGGTAGATCACAAGCATCTGAACGTTGATGTAGATTTCTTGCAAGGGGTCATCCCCACCGCCGAAAATCTTGCAATCGTTTTTTGGGGTATCCTTGAACCGAAGATTGACTCCGGCACGCTCCACTCCATCAAGGTGTTCGAGTCGGACAATAATTTTGTGGAATACTTTGGCCAGCCGGTGGCCGTGCCACGCTTCAGCACCCAGCTTCAGGAGGCAGAAGCATGAGCGACAACGGGACCGCACGATGCCACAACCACGCCAACCTTCTTCACGATGACAACGGACTATCCGACCCGGCCCCTGCCAAATTTGGAGTACGGGAACGGCTGGAAGAAATCGTCCATGAAACACTCCATTTGGTTGGCGAGGACCCAAGCCGCGAGGGGCTGATACGAACCCCGCACCGCGTTGCAAAAGCCTGGGAGTTCCTGACCAGTGGCTACCAGATGGACATTGAGCAGGTGCTGAACAACGCCATTTTTGAAGAACGCTACGATGAGATGGTGGTGGTGAAGGATATTGATTTCTTCAGCCTGTGCGAGCATCACATGCTCCCATTTTTTGGGAAGGCGCACGTGGCCTACATCCCCAACGGCAAAATTGTTGGCCTTTCCAAACTGCCCCGCATCGTTGATGTTTTTTCCCGGCGGCTGCAAGTGCAGGAACGGATGACGCAGCAAATTGCTGAGACCATCCAGAGGTATCTTCAGCCGCTTGGTGTTGCGGTGGTCACCGAGGCATCGCACATGTGCATGATGATGCGTGGCGTGCAAAAACAGAACAGCGCAACCACCGCCAGCGCGATGCTTGGTGTGTTCAAAAACCAAGTGGAAACCAGGGCGGAGTTTATGAACCTGATTGCTGCGCGGCTTCACTAACCTTCGGCAAACTTCTTCTTGGATGTCGCTACGTTATCATCGCAATCATGGCAACCGCTCCCCCCACCGATTTTCTTGAACAGCAACTGCGCCAGCAGTACGCCTGCACCGCCGTTGCTGGGGTTGATGAAGCAGGGCGCGGCGCGTTGGCCGGCCCGGTGGTTGCTGCCGCAGTGATGCTTCCGGTTGGGTGCGTGCCAGAAGGCGTTCGCGACTCCAAACTGATTCCGGAACCGGAGCGGGAGCGGTTGTACGATCTGGTCATCGAGCAAGCCGTGGCCTGGGGGGTTGGAGTTGTGAGCCACCGCGAAATTGATAGCATCAACATCCTTCGTGCCACCTTCCTGGCAATGCGCCAGGCGGTGCAGGACCTTGCGGCCACGCCCCACGCCTTGCTGGTTGATGGCCGCGACACGATTGATGCCGGAATCCCCTGCCGCGCAGTTGTTGGTGGCGACCGCCTGTCGGTTTCGATAGCCGCAGCAAGCATCATCGCCAAAGTCACAAGGGATCGGATGATGCGGGGGGCACACCAACAGCATCCACACTTTGGGTTCGATAGGCACAAAGGCTACGGGACGGCGCAGCATCGCCAAGCAATCCAACAGCATGGCCCCACCAGCCTTCATCGGCTGACGTTTTTGGGGAAGGTGATGCAAGAAAAATTGAAGTTTGAGTAACGCACCGAACGGCAACTGAATACGAACCAACCAACACGCACACTACCTTGTTTATCAACGGACGCAACGCAATTCTGGAAGCCCTTCGGTCGGGGAAAGGGCTGGAGAAGATTTTTATCATGTTTGGTTCGGAGGGTGAGCCGGTGAACCAGATACGTGCCGAGGCCAAACGGCTTGGCATCGCGTGCATTGTGGCCGACCGTGGGAAGTTTCTGCAGATGGAAAAAGAAGCCGGCTTGGGCACACGTTCGCAAGGGGTGATTGCTCAGCTTCGGGAGATTGAGTATGAGGATATCGAGGCAGTGGTGGAGAACGCTTGGATTGACGGGCGCGCACCGCTGGTGGTGGCGTTGGATGGGATCACCGACCCGCGCAACATGGGGGCGATTATCCGCTCGGCTGAGTGCGCCGGGATTGATGCCCTGTTCTTCGCCAGGCGGAACTCTGCGATTGTGAACGACGTGGTGATGAAAACCAGTGCCGGCGCGGCTAATCATCTTCCGCTTGACCGTGTGGCAAACTTGGGGGATATGCTGCTGCGGCTGAAGAAATCCGGAATTGCAGTGGTTGGGTTGGATGGCCAGGCGACCACCACCTACACCCAGTATGATTTCACAACTCCAACGGTGATTGTTGTGGGAAGCGAAGGTGAGGGAATGCACGCCCGAACAAAAAATCTTTGCGACACCCTGATCTCGATCCCGATGCAGGGGAAGGTGACTTCGCTGAATGCTTCGGTTGCTGCCGGGGTGGTTTTCTTCGAAGCCCAACGGCAGCGGCAAACAAAGAAGTAATCGGGCTGATAGATTCTTCGAGGCTTTTTTCAAGGTAGTGTGCAAAAGCCACCGAACCCCGCCCTCCGCTCATGCTGAGCCCGTCGAAGTATGAGCGGGGCCACCGAACAAAGAAGCTACTGATGCCCACCTACTGCGCTCGCTAACGGTGGGTGAGCCATTTTTCGATATTGCTTCGACATCACCCTGGCCGCAACTGCCCGCGCGGCTGCGGCGTTCACCCGTCACGGTGGTTCCTTCACGTTGTGTGAAGGGGCTTCACACAACCCCCTACTTCCCGCCACAATTTCCGCCGCAATCCTTCTGGCACGGTCTTGGAGACTTTTGATGGAAGTGACGAAACTTTCATTGAAAATCTGGGAGCCGCGTATCGTCTTCACATCGTTCTACTTTCTGCAAGGCCAAGCCATTTGGTCATCGTTCAACAAATCAAACAGAAGGGAATCACGATGAAGAACATCACAGCAATCGCCGCAGCAGTGGCACTGTTCGTTGTTGCCACCGCAACCGCCAGTGCCCAAGTTACCGGGCCAAACGCCATCAGCGGCGTGTACGCTCAGCTTCGGAAACAAACAACGTATGCCGTGGAGATGCAAGGGGAGCAAGTGGTGCTGCGCGACCGCAACAACGGCCAGACAATCGTCTCGCTTCAGCAGGTCTCGCCGCAATGTGTGAAAGTGGTTGGCGAAGTGGGGAACATCAGCAACGCTGCATCGGCAGCGCAAACGCTGGCCCGGATGTCACAAGTGAATTGTAGTTCTCGCGTTGGAACATGGAGTCTGGATGCCGGTTCGGGAAGCATAACAATGCACCACAACCTGAACCCCCGGTTCCTTTCGACTTCGGCAATTGCCAACACTGCGGTGTTGTGCTGCGACGCGCTGCGCCGCACACGGCTTCTGTAACATTGGCAAGCACTTGGTAAACGCACTTGATGAATGATGCGCTACGGCTTTGACCTCAGATGATTACGCTACTGTGTTGGTTGTTCATGACACGTTGACAAGAAGGGGGCGGGGTTCCATATCCGCCCAAGGCTGACGAACCCGCGCTATGCCGGCAGGGTTGTGCGCTGCTATCCACCATTTTTTTTGCAGAGAGAGAGCAAGAGAGGATGGATTGCAGTTACCCAAGCACTGGCATTGCCGGGTTCATGTAGTCGGTATTGTTTTTTAGCTCACTGTGGGCTGATTGTGGCAATTCCGTCCCCTGTCAACAGCTTGTATTGATCCCCGCGTTTCCTTTTCTGCCACCGTTCCCATTGTCTCTACTGCGCAGAGAGCTTCCTTGCTACGTGCCGCGTTGATCTACCTGGATTGATCTATCTGCTCTATCCTGCGGCACCGAACAGCAATCGCAATTTTCCTTCCATTCTCATAGCCGACGGCATGGCAGCTTTTGGGCTGCCCGATAGCGGTGCATGGCAACATGACTTGGCCTTACATGGGGAAAGGCCCCCGCAGTACAATCGTCCCCAGTCTTGGAGCTTGAAGGTGCAAACGGTGCTGCTGTTGGATAACCAGAGAGAGAAACCGAGGCCAGCAGCAGCCACGACGTGCGACGGCAGCCATTACACTCACGACATGATGATGGCCATTGCCGCCCCGAATGGCGTCACCGTTCTGTGGTTTGTGCTGATTCTATTTCAGTGCTGTTGGGGGTGTTTTTCCCAGCGGCCGCCACAACCCACAGACGGCGTAGCAGCCAGCAACCGGATGGAACACCCAAACACCGCAACAACATCACTTTGTATTGAGCCATCATAGCGATGAGGATTGTGTTCTCCTCATCGCTATGATGGTTTTTTTCTCACCTATGGATTAGTGTGCAAATCCACCGAATCGCGTCCCCGCTCATGCTGAGCTACGTCGAAGTATGCGAAGTATGAGCGGAGCCACCGAGCCGAGAATCCACTGGTATTTCATCTACCGTCCTTCCCCCTTCGCATTTTGCCAGCCACCGTGGGGTGCTCAGAATCCAGAGTAGCCGACGGGCTTGTAACACTTCCAGCGTCATGGAGTCTTTATCTTCGGCCTGCAATACACAACACACTATGCTGCCAGCCTTGTGCGCTGAATGTTGGTAGCGGTGGTATTGCCGGTTGATGTTCGTTCGGCAGCCGTTGCAATGTCACGGTTCCCTTTGCAGCTCGCGCTCCGGCCAAGTTCATCAATCAGCCAGCCCCCCAACCAACTTGCAGTACGGCGGATAGCGCGCTGTTGTGCTGCACGTGCCAATTCAATCAACCAATGGCCAGACCTCCGATGGAACCAGACCACGGAGAGGGGACACAGTCACGTCGTGACATTCACGACCAGGCATTGTTCGCTCGTTTTTGCGGCGGAGATCAAGGGGCGTTTCGGGAACTGTACTCCCGATACGAACGCCAGCTTCTGCTCTATTGCCAATATCTGCTGGGTGATACGAACGATGCCGAAGAAGTCTTTCAGGAGACATGGCTGCGTGTGCTGAACGTTTCAAGAAAAGGGGAGACTGTGGAGCACTTCCGCGCCCTGCTGCTGAAAATTGCCCGCAACACAGCACTGAAGCACTTGGGGCGGCGGAAAAATCAAAACCAACATATCCCGCTCAGCATTTTCGACCCTGAAGGAGAACGCTTGGCAGGAAGCGGGGAAGTGTACAGCGAACTTGATGAGCTTGTAACGCGGGCACTAAGCAAGCTGCCAGTGGTGCAACGTGAAGCGTTCGTTCTGCACTCCATGATGGGCTACACTTTCCAAGAAATTGCCGAGATGCAAAACTGCACCATGACCGGGGCCAAAACCCGTGCGTTCCGTGCCCGTGCGTATCTTCGCAAACTTCTTTCAAGCTGGCTGGCATTGTCGGAAGATGAACCGGAGACCAGCGATTCCGAACTTGAAGAAAGCAGAACGCCCCGATACTAACCCCGAATATCTACATCAACGGCTACGATGAACACGGCTGACATTATCACATCGTTTTTCAACAACGAACTCTCTGCCGAGCAAGAACGCCAGTTCCTGCTTTCGGTTGCCGCAAGCGATTCGATGCGGCTGGGACTGAAGTCCCACGTTATGCTTGATAAAATCCTGGCCGATAACGCCAGCGATCTTCATATTTCCGACTCGGTCCGCAACACCATTTTTGCCGAAGCAGAATCGGTGCTGGCCAACAACACCGCCGGCAACGGAGCCAGCACAATCGGGGGAAGGAGCAGTGGTGGTGGTGCTTGGTGGCAGGGGGTGCGTGCGGCATTCTCGGCAAAGGTAGCGGCGGGGGGCGTGGCGGTTGCGCTTGCTGGGTTTGGGCTGGGGTATGCCACACATTCCCAACTTGCCGATGCGTCGGTAGCTTCTTCACCGGTTCAGCCAATCGTTCCAGTCCCCATCACTCTGCGGGATCAATCCGATGCTGTTCCGGTTCCTTCTTCAACAACCTCAACCCCCACAAATTCCTTTGCCACGGCAAAGGAAGCACCACGCACCGCAGCCGCGTCGCGCACCGGATCGCGCCATTCTGCCCTCCGTTCTGTGGTGAGTCATTCAGCAGCAGCTACGCCCACACGTGATACGGCTCCTGCGGCAGCAACTCCATCGCTAACAACCCCAGCCCAGCTACCCGAATTGCCTGCGCTACGCCAGGGTGAGGATTTGCTGCAATCAGCCGCCGCCGCAACAACCGACTCAATCAACAATCAATCATCGGTCCGGAGCTACGATGGCTTGCCCAACCAATTCCCCGATGTGCAGGTGAAAGCCAAACATAGCAAGCCGAACCGCGACTCCAACAACCAGAAACCTCAGGGATCAACCACAACGCCATGATCCAGCCGCAGGCGTTCCGGCCGGGTTGGCAATGCCACCGCTGGAATAGGCTGTTTCCGTTAGCATTGCTGTTGTTGTGTGGGGGGCTGAACGCTGCGGCGCAGCCCGCTGACCCAGATATACCTCAATCGTCGGTGGGGGATTCCTCCCTCCGGCGATTTCGTTTTGGTGTTGCCGCCGGCTCGCAATTCTTGCTGTTCGACCCGTTGGATGTTTACCGAACTGGCGATGGATGCGGAACGTTTGTTGGCGATGTCGTCCGCCCGTTTGGCCGCCTCTATCTGGAAACCCCCGCCGATTCCCTTGAGCAATTCTGGCTCACCTCCTCCCTGATCGTCCGTGATCTTTCTGCCACCATGCAGGCCACCCCTGTTGCCTATCCAGTTCGCAAACCCGGTGGGGGAGAGACGGAGGTGATAAAGCAAGACCGAATGGAGATGAGTTTGCTGAGCGTTGGTGCGCAGATTGGTCTGTTGTGGGAAGTGTTCCCGAACTGGCGCGTGGGGGCTGCCCCGGCCATTGCATGGTTAAGCAGCAGCAGCCAGCAGCAAACCGAGCAGATTGTGGAGCCGCTTGGATACGTCTTCTCCGAAACCAACGGCAACACCCGCCCGGTTGACGGGAACAGGATAGATGTGAACCCCTTCCAGTTCGATTTCTCCGTTTGGGGAAGCGTGCGGCTTCCAATCGGGGAGCGGTTGGCGTTGCAGCCGGAGCTTGGGGTCACGCTTCCGCTGGTCTCCTTCAGCCGCGACATCCCGTGGAGCAGCGTTGCCCTATCGGCATCCATCGGTTTCACCTACGAGCTGCTGGTGAAACGGGAAATTCCCCCCTCGTTCCCTCCAATCATTGACCCCGAACCGCCCCAGCCGCCCCGACCTCCCCAGCCACCAATTGCCACTGGCGATACTCCATACCTTCGTGCCACCATCACGGCGCGCGGCATAGATGCCGAAGGGAAGGAGTACGACAATCCAATTATTGAGGTGGAGGAAGCCCGCTGGTCCGAAAGCATCCCGATTCTGCCGTATATTTTTTTCGATAGTGGCGCGGCAACGATTCCTGGGCGATACCAGTTGTTGGGGGATCGGAACGCAGCCGCAGCGTTTTCGCCTGATTCGTTGATTGGGGTGACGGCTCTAAGCCTTCACCAGCAGTTGTTGAACGTTATTGGCCAGCGATTGCAGCAAAATCCCGGCGTAAATCTTTCAGTAGTCGGAACCCGTTCGGCTGATGAAACCGCCAACCCCGAACAGCTTGGTCGCCAGCGTGCGCTTGCTGTCCGGCGATATTTGGCAAGCGTGTGGGGGATTGATTCGGCGCGTATTGCCTACACTGCCGCACCAGCCCCCGCTTCTCCATCAAGTGAGGAAACCGCCGCAGGCCGCCAGGAAAATCGCCGTGCCGAGCTTGTCTTCAGCGATGAAGCCGTAAACGCCCCCGTGGTGATCCGCCGGATGGCGCGGGTTGCCACTCCACCCGCCGTCTTTTTCTATCCTGAGTTTGTTAGCGATAGCTCCATTGCCGAATGGATCATCACCGTGCGGCAGGGGAGCAAGGTGTTGCTTCGGTTCGATGGCGACACGGCAACCGGGACCATCCAACAGCGGAAATTGTGGTCGCTGGCTGATCTTCGGCTTACTCGTGATCTTACTCCAATCCTCTATCACCTTTCCGCCCGCGACGTAACCGGGCAAGTGACCGAAGCCGAAGGGGAATTTCACGTGAGCGAGCGGAGAAAAAGCCGGGAAGAAGGGGAGACGGAGGTGAGGGAGTTCAACATTGTGGGTTTCAGTTTTAACCAAGCCGAACTGCTTCCCAGGCACTACTTGCAGTTGCAGGAGATTGCGCGCCAGATTGCCCCGGGCGCGCAAATCCAGATTGATGGCTACACCGACCTGATTGGCGACCCCGACCGAAACAACCGCTTGGCAACCCAACGTGCCGACAACGTCCGCGACGCGCTGAACGGGATGATCCTGCGTGGCAGCGCGGCTCGCCCCGCAGCAATCGCCTCGGTTGGTCACCCCCCCGCCGAACACCCCTACGACGACTCCCTTCCCGAAGGACGAATGCTGAGCCGAATGGTGCGGTTGACGGTGAGTTGGCAGGCAAAGAGCGAAGAGTGAAGGGTGAAAGAGCTACTCCTTTGAAGGATGAGTGGCCCGGCTGAAAATCACCAATTCGTCATTGCAAGGTGAGGAGGTGACGGCCCAAATTCCACCAACCCGAAACAGCAGCACTGGCTGTGTGTTCTTCATTTCGCATATTCGGGCAACCTTTCTGTGCGAACACTTCAAGAACATACCGCAACCCAACATCCTATCGTGGTTTTGTGGCATTTCTGCCTGCTGGCGGCGATGATTGCTGCCGGCATTGCCATGCCAACCGCAGCCGTTGCGCAGGTGGCAACTTGGCTCCACCGCTCGGTCCCCGAACGGGGGCTGGCCAGCAGCAACACCCAGGTTGCTCTTGATGCTTGGGGGAACACTCACGTCGTGTGGGCATCGAACGACCCTGATCGTGCCGGTATCCAACTCTTCTACTCCACCGATGCTACCGGAACCTTCAGCCAGCCGGTGCAGTTCACCGATGCAACCAACGGGACGGTGTTCGATTCGGCCACCGTGGTCACTGCGCCGTTTCAGTTCCGGTTGGATCAGAACGGCGCGGTTCATGCGGCCTTTATCGCCAACCGGCTGAACCACCTCTATCTGTTTTACACCACCAATCGCCAGCCTTCAACCGGTACGCCAGGGCGTTTTACCGTTGCCGATTCCCTTGCCGAAGTTACCCGGTACGGAATGGCGGTGGATTCCGCAGGCGTGGCCCATATCGTCTGGATTGAGGAATTCCCGACCCGCTACGATCTCCGCTACCATTCCTCGGCGGACCCGCCCACGGTCAATACGCTGATTGCCAGCGTCCCCTGCGCCTGCCGCGTTGGCGACCCTTCAGTGAGCGTCAGCAACGATGCCATCCACGTGGTGTTCCGTGCCGATAGCGGTTCGCTCTACTACCTTCGGAAACCAATAACCGGCTCCTTTGGCGCGCCCGTGCTTGTGCCAACGCCGCAGTACAACGGGCGGCGATTCAGCAACGGAACCGGCGACCTTCGCGTGGCTTCGGCGGTGGGGCCAACTGGCTCGGTTCATATTCTGCAACCTCATTACGATGCCGTGGCTGGCCACCGCTTACTCTATCTGGACAACGCCTCCGGCAGCTTCCGCTCCTTTTTTCTCACGGCCAAAACGGATACTTCGGCCCGTGCCTTCGCGCTGGCGTTCGATCATCAACAGCATCAGTTGGGGGCCGCGTGGACCCAGCATCAGTCGGCCACATCCAGCAGCGTCACGCTGTTCCAAACTCTGGCGGAAACTTCCCCGATGATGTGGGGTGTGTTGGGCGCGGCAACAAACCTGAACACCGCTTCGGCTGGAGCCCAGCCGCTACGTCGCTCCACCGGATCGCTCTTCCTTCGCAACGGGCGCGCGGTTGTCGGCTCGCTTGCGGGTTCGGACAACATCCGCTGGCGGCCCGCCTTCTACGACCGCAGCTCCATCACTCCATCCATCAGCTACCTGCTTCCCGATGCAGCCGCCCCCGGCATGAACGTTGTGGTGGAAACCTACGCCCCCTACCGCCAGCATGGAAGTTTCGGCCAAGATGGATTCCACCCCAACGTGGCCGAGCTTCAGTTGGTAAACGCGCAGGATACCAGCCGCGTGATCCTTGGCCCAACGGTGGTCAGTTGGGATGGGCGGCTGGCCTCCACTATGCTTTTTGTGAAAGCTGGCGCGGCGGTTGGCGCGGTTCCGGTGCGGATGCGGGTTGGGACTCAGTTCAGCAATGCCGACACCTTCTTTGTGGTGAAACCTCAGCAGCTTGGCGGAGCTTCCGGCCAGCTTTCCGGCGGAGGAGTTTTGGGTTCGGGGGGGATTTTTGCGGGGCCACGTTCGCGGCGTGGTGTGTTGGTGGTGGATTCATTAGTGCTGCTGAACGGTGCTTTCACGGTGGACACAGCCGACACCGACCCGAACGCGCCGGGGAATCAAGGCTTCCTTCCGGTGACGATTCTTGCACGCGGCGGGGTGAGTATCGCCCCAACAGCAACGCTCTCGGTTTCCGCTCCAAACCCCACTTCGGGCGCGCCCTCGGGAATGGCGGGGCCGGGGGGGGGCGGCGGCGGGTCGGGGGGACAGATCAATGGGGGATCGGGCTACACCAGCGGCGGCGGGGCAAGCCTTTATTTGGGAACTGGTGGCAGTGGCCAGTCAATCGGGAGCGGCGGAAGCCGTTCCGGGATTTGGGGAGGCGGGCCATCGCTGAACGGAACGCCCGGCGGTGCAACCTATCCCAACGCTATGTCGGGCGGGGGGACGGGGCATCCGTTTGGTGCTTCGGCGTGGTACGGACGGATTAGCCGGAAGGAGCCAATCGAAAAAAACAGTGGCGGCTTTGGTGGCGGTGCTGGCGGCTCCATTCCACTTTCCGTTGGCGATTTATCGTGGGGTGGCGGTGGCGGCGCGTTCGGAACGCCCGGCGGTGATGGCGATAATTTCGGCAACGATAGCAGTGGCGGATACGTTGTCGGTTCTTCCCCCCTGGTTCCGCTTGCTGGCGGAAGCGGGGGCGGTGCGGCGTTTGCCCCGCCAACAAATATCACCAACGGCGGCGGCGGTGGCGGCGCGTTGCAACTGGTCGCCTACCAATCTATCAACCTTGCCGGGCGCGTTGCCGCTAACGGTGCCGATGGTGTGGCAAGCCAAAACCTCACCGGAGCCAGCGGTGGCGGCGGCGGTGCTGGTGGTGGGGTTTTGCTGGCTTCAAAAAAAGGGATACGGGTTTCCGGTTTGGCTCCGATGTCGGCGCGTGGTGGCCAGGGGGGGACCGGCGCAGCCGGATCGGGAAACAACGGCGGGAACGGCGGCGAGGGGCGCATCAGAATTGACGGCCAAACCGTGGGGAATCTATCCGTCACTCCAACCCCAGCCTACCGCGGGCCGGTGATCTTCGGCGGCGGCGCGTTCCAGGCCGCGCCGGGGGAAGCCGTGACCGGAAGCGGAATGCCTGGGGCAACCATTCATCTGTTCGTCCGCTCGGAATTTTCGCCATGGGATTTCAGCCAGCCGCTGGTTGCCACTGTTGGAAACGACAGTCTGTGGAGCCTGACGCTGGGGCCGGCGGCCAGCACTACTCCATTGTTCGTTGTGGCAATGCAGCAAGTCCCCAACCCCAGCCGTGCCGAGTTCCGGATGGAGCCGGACTGGGTGATGTCGGCGGCGGCTGGCGGAGTGGCGGGGCGTGCGGCCATTGCGCCGTTGCCCGACACGGTGGATGTTGGCTGCATCCCGTTTGATAGCTGCCGAACGTACAGCATTCCAATTCGGAACATTGCTGAGTACAGCGACCTTCTGATCGGCAACATCCAGATTGCTGGCGACACAGTTTTCACTCTTGAGGGGAACGATGGAGTGATCCTTGCTGGCGCGACCGGAAGCATTCGGGTTCGCTTCTGCCCCGATAGCACCAAGACGTTTTACGCCACGCTGACGGTTGCCACCAACACCGTGCCGGATACTCTCCGAACTATCGTCCTTCGGGGGTGCGGGCTGTCGGGAATCCTTACCTCCACCGAACCGACCATGCAGCTTGGCGAGCTTTGCCCCGGCACCTGCGTGGATACGGCCATCACGTTCCGCAACGTTGGGAACGCCCCACTGCAGATGAAGCAAATTTTGGGGGATAGCATCCGCATGACCGTGGCGGTTCTTTCCAACATCAGCTTCCCGTACTGGCTGAATCCGGGGGATTCCGTTCGCGTTCGGCTGCGGCTTTGCGTGCTGAAGATTGACCAAAACGGATCGCGCATCTACGCGCTGAACAATGCCATCGAGCCGATCTACTCCGAACTGGTGGTGTATGCCATCAATGCCGGCCCGGTTCCCGGCATCACCGATGTTGTTGATTTCGGAAACGTCACGCTTCCGGCAACCGATTCCTGCATCACCCGCTCGTTCACCGTCACCAATCAAAGCGGGCGGTTTCCGTTGCGGATGATGGTTGGCCAGGTGAAGCTCCCCAATTTCACGCTTCTTTCCCCTGCCGTGCGCGATACCGTGATCCCGCCAAACGGAAGCATTGAGCTGGTCGGGAAATTTTGTGCCGACAGAACCGGGATTTTCCGCGACACACTTGCCCTTTCGTTCAGCTCGGAAGGATGCCGGCTTGACACCCTTGTGGCATGGGTTGGCACGGCTTCCTACGTTCGCCCGTTGCCCATTATTTCCCGCCCGATTCTTGGCGATACGCTTCGGTTTCCGGCCGCGGTTGTTGGCGTGGATGGCTTTGCTGATTCCGTGGTTATCCTGAACACCGGAAACGCCGTTGCGCGGATTCGCCAGCCAGCATTGATCCGCGAGGTTGGGACGGGGGTGCTGGAGTTGGAAATGGACAACGCGGCCCAGCCAACGTTCCCCTTCAACTTGCTGCCGAATCAATCGGTGGCGATCAACCTGAAGTTCCGGCCAGCAACCCCGGGAAAAAAACAAGCCCTTCTGCTGCTGCAAGATTTCGATGGCTGGGCCGATACGGTGGTGATTGTCGGGCAAGGGGTTGCCTCCAATATCCGGCTGAACCCCACGCTGCTCGATTTTGGCGACGTGCGCGTTGGCTCAGTCTCTGATAAAAAATTGGCCGAGGTTGCCAACACGGGGGATGCTCCCGAATCGGTGTGGCGGGTAAGCCGTTCCGGCGACACGAACGGGATTGCACGGGTTTCCATTTCCCCACTTCCCCCGCTTGATCTGCTGCCAGCACAAGCGAACACGCTGGCGTTGAACTATCAGTTTACTCCAACTGAGGAACGGCAGTATGAGGCGTTCGATACGGTGGTGTTTGCTGCGCGAACGCTGCTGCGGTTGCGCGGGCGCGGGGTGATGGAGCACGCCGCTGCCGACCAAGACACGATTGACTTCGGTTGCCAGTTTGCCGAAACAACGGTGGATTCCACTGGCGCGATTCTGATCCGCAACACCGGAACTCACCCGCTAACGGTGGATAGCCTTCGGGTGGTGGAGGGAAGCCAGTGGTTCCAGATGGTGGGGGAGACATCGGGGGTGATTCCGCCGCAGGGGACGGCTCAGTTTTCGGTTCGCTACATCCCGCACACCGGAGCGGCTTCCGGCAGAGTGAGGTTGTTCAGTTCGGCAGCCGAAGCGGTGGAGGTTCAGTTACGCGGCGACCTTTGTGCCGATACCCGGCGGCTTTCTATTTCCGTTGCCGAGACTTCGGGGGGGATTGGTGAGAGGGCAATTATCAGCATTGGCATGGAGCTAACCGAGTCGTTGGGGTGGGACCTTCCCATCAGCATGACGCTTGCGTACAGCGATGACATCATCACGCCGTTGTGGGATAGCGGGCCGATTCAGCAAGGGGCAATTCCCGGGGTGGTGGTCAGCAGTGGGGGCCAGGGGAAGATGAAAGTCAGCGGCCAAATCCCAGCGATGACCAGCACGGGGACGCTGCTGAAAATGCCGGTGCGGGTGCTGCTGGGTTCAACATGGTTCAGCCCGTTGCGGCTTACCGATGTGGCCGCAAAAGCTGCGGGCCTTGCCGTGCAAACCAAAAACTCACGGCTGGTGGTGCTGGATTGCGACACCACTGGCGGCATCATTTTTCAGGGGGAGTACGCGCTGGATCAGAACGTCCCGAATCCGTTCAATCCAACCACCACCATCAGCTACCAGATTGCCCGCCAAGATCACGTTCGGCTAACGCTGTACGGCCCGATGGGAAGCCAGGTCGCAACGTTGATAGATGAAGTGCAGCCAAAGGGAATCCACCACTACCAGTTGAACTCCGCCATGCTTCCCAGCGGCGTTTATACCTACCAGTTGGAAAGCGGTCCCTTCCGAAAAACGCGGAGGATGGTGGTGATGGAGTAGCGAATATAATCTCTGTTTCTCCGTTCTTTGATTTGGTGTTTTCTTAATGGTCAGTGGTCAGTGGTTAGTTGCAAGAATCAATTTGGCATTTGGTGTTTTCCAAGTGGTCATTAGTCATTAGTCATTAGTCAGTGGCAAGAACTGATTTGGTATTCGGCATTTGGCATTCGACATTCGTCATTTCCCAAACACTGTTGCCACCCACTCATTTTCGCGGGCTTCGTCAATTGGGTGCAGGCCGTGGTTGGCGGCTGCGTCAAGCAGGCTTTGGTAGTCTTCGATCAGTACGCCGGAGGTGAGCAGCAGCGGGCTGTTCGCTCCCATCCGCTGCACAATTCCGGGGAGCAGTTGGATGATGATGTTCCGATGAAGGTTGGCCAGGATAATATCGAACTCACCTTCAGCGATTTCTTCCAGCTCACACTGCCGAACGTCAATCTGGTTGGCCACGCCGTTCAGCGCAACGTTCTCAATGGTGTTGGCCACTGCCCACTCGTTGTTATCGAAGGCGATGGTTGCCGCCGCGCCGCGCAACGCCGCCACAATCGCCAGCACCCCTGTTCCGGTTCCGATGTCCAGCACTCGCTTGGCGGCTGGGTCTAACTTCATCAGCAGCAGCGAGATCAGCCGTGTGGATTCGTGGTGTCCGGTTCCGAAGGACATTTTTGGGTCAATCACCACCTGCAGAGTTTGCTCATCGGATTGCTGCGGCTGCCAGCTTTGGGTGATAATCAGCCGTTCGCCAATCCGCACCGGTTGCAGCGATGCCTCGAACTCCGCATTCCAGTTTTGTTCCTCCACGCGGGTTGCTTCAATCCGAATTTCGGTCCCTTCCGGCAGCCACGATTGCAGCGTTTCTATTGCTTGTGGCGTTGCCCCTCCTTCATCAAAGTAGAGGGTGATGCTGGTCTCTTCGTCCAATGTCCCCGTTATCTCTAGCGTGCTGCTGACGGCCAGAAGAAGCTCAAGCGTTTCGCGGTTGGCGTAGCAGGTTAGCGCGTCGTACTGTTTCATGGTTGGTTAGAATGATTGTTGCGGATCAAGGGTGCCCGGGCGCAAGCCGTTTGCGGACAAGCGTGCGGAACCGGAGTGAGTGAAGCAGTGCGGCAATGCTGAGGCCAATCGTCAGGCCCCACCACAAACCGTAGCCCCCCATATCAAGAACGAAGCAGAAGAGGAGGCCAGTTGGAAGGCCAAGAACCCAGTAGGCCACAAGGTTGGTTGCCATTGGGATTGTGGTGTCCTTCATGCCACGCAGCGCGCCCATGGCGGTAACTTGCAAGCCATCGGAAAGCTGGAATGCGCCGGCAATCATCAGCAGCCCGCTGGCATAGTCCACCACCGCTTGGTCGCTGATGTACAGCCTCACAATCTGCTCCGAAAGGAGCACAAAGGTAAGCCCAGTAAGGCACATAAACGCTCCGCCGATTCCAACGCCAACCCAACCAGCAAGCGCGGCGGCGTGGGGGTCGCGCCGTCCCATGGCATTCCCCACCCGCGTGGTGATTGCGGTTGCAACGCCAAGCGGGGTCATAAACGTAAACGCGGCAACGCTGATGGCCACTTGGTGCGAGGCCACCGCCACCGTGCTGAGCATCCCCATCACAATGGAGGTCAGCCCAAACACCCCTTGCTCCATGCTGTTCCCCATGCCGATCGGTATCCCCAACTTCAGCAGTCCAATAATGCGTGCGGCCTCGGGGCGGCGTGCTTTTTTCAGGAAGTGATATTGCCGAAATTCTTCGGTGCGAAGCAGGTAGAACAGCAGGATTGCCAGCATGATGAAATTCACCGCAGCGGTGGCAATTCCCGCGCCCATCACCCCCATTGGGGAAATTCCAAGCCCGCCAAAAATCAGAAGGTACGCCAGCGGAATGTTGATAAACGCACCGATGAACGAAATCACCATCGTCACCCGTGGCTTCCCCAATCCAACGGTGAAGGCGCGCAGGTTGGCGTAGATTAAGTTGGCAATCATCCCGATGCTTAACGCCCGAACGTACTGCTCGGCCAACGCGACAACGGGTGGCTCCTGCTTCAGCAGAAGCAGTATCGGCCCGGCGTTCCACATGATGGCCATGCCAACAATCCAAAGGCCCCCCACAATCCAAAAACCTTGTCCGGTTGCGGTTCCAATTTCATCGTGATCTCCCGCGCCGTGGGCGTGGGCAACGGTTGGTGCAATCGCCGTCAGCGCGCCGTAGGCAAACACCATGAAGAAGTAGTAGAGTGAGTTGGTGATGCCGACAGCAGCCAACGCCTCCTGGCCAAGTTTGCCAACAAGGATGGTGTCGGCAATGCCCATGCTCATGCCGCCGATGTGATCTAAAATCACCGGAAGGGCCAGCGCAAGCATGGTGCGGATTTCGGTTCGTATGGGATGCGTGGTGGTCATAATAAAGAGGGCAGAAGCCAGCAAGTACGCGCTGGCGGAAGTTGCGTTACTGCAATCCGGTGGGGAGTTGTCGGGCGGCCTCCATCAACCGTTTCACCCTCTCGGCATCCACTGGCGCGGCAACGTTTCCCTCGTGTTTCAGCCAGCTTCCAACAATCGCGCCGTCGCATTCGGCAAGGATGTCGGTGATGGTGGTGTCGGTCACGCCGCTTCCGGCAAACACCGGTGCGTGTGTGGCGGCGCGTGTGCGCCGAAGCTCGTTGATTGCCACCCCCGCGCCGGTGCGGCTTCCGGTGACGATTAACGCATCGGCAAGGCCCCGCTCGGTTGCGTCGGCGGCAAGCTCTTCAATCGGGAAAGGGACAAGGGGAAGGGCGTGTTTTACGTTTACGTCGGCCATCACCTTCACGGCCACGCCCAGCGTTGTTCGGTAGTCAATTGTTCCGCGTGCGTTCCCTTCAATGATTCCCTGGTCGGTCACCATCGCAGCGGTATGGACGTTCACACGGATCATTGCGCCGCCACAGGCAGCGGCAATTCCAAGCGCGGCCAACGGGTCGTTCCGCAAAGCATTGATCCCCAGCGGAAGCTGCGTGGCGTGTTTCACTTGGGTAGCAATCAGCCCCATCAGCGCAATGGTGTGCGGCTCAAGGCCCGATTTCCGGAAAGGGACATCGCCGTAATTCTCCACCATGATTGCGTCAATCCCCCCGGTGTGCAATGCTTCGGCATCGGCCATTGCGTGGTCAATAATCTGCTGCACCGATCCGCCGTACCGGGGTGTTCCCGGCATCGGCAGAAGGTGGATCATTCCGATGATTGCACGGTGGCGCAACGGCGCAAGCAGGCGTGGATAACTCATTCGGTGTGTCTCAAGGTAGTATGCGAAGGAGGGAAACGGTAGATGGAAGAGCGCGGGCTTCGCTGTCCGGTGGCTCCGCTCATACTTCGACGGGGCTCAGCATGGGCGGAGGGCTGGGTCATTGGTCATTAGTCATTAGTCATTAGCGAGTTTCCGGCTTTGGCTTTTTTCACTCTTCCCATCTCACTCTTCACTTTTTCCCCCAGAATTGGGGGGACGCGAAGCTCGCCAGAGCGAAGCAGGGGGGCGCGAGTCCGGTGGCTCCGCTCATACTTCGACGGGGCCCAGCATGAGCGGAGGGCTGGGTCATTGGTCATTAGTCATTAGTCATTAGTCATTGTGCATTAGCGAGTTTCCGGCTTTGGCTTTTTTCACTCTTCCCATCTCACTCTTCACTCTTCGCTTCGGCTCCCCAAACCCAATCCGGGAATATCGGGCATGAACCCGTCGGTGACCTCATTTAACCGTTGTGTGGCGGCTTCCCTTGCGGCCAGTGTTGCGCGATTCACTGCGGTGATGATCAGGTCCTCCAGCGTCTCCTTCTCGCTTGCTTGTAACATCGAAGGGTCAATCATCAATTTGGTGACCTCGCTGTACCCGTTTGCTGTGGCGCGGACCATTCCACCGCCAGCTTCTTCAGTTATCAGAATTTGGTCGAAGGTTGCTTGCACCTCCTTCATCCGCCGCTGCATTTCCTGCATCTGCATCATGGCTTGCATCAGTTCGTTGGTCATTGTTGGCTTGGTTTGTTGTTGTTGGTTTTGTTTCGGGAGTATTTGCATCTGGAGCGGCTGTCGGGCTTTCAATCTTCAACGATGCACGCCCCCATCTGTGCGCTATTCAAACAGTGCACGGTGCGTTTGCTGCAATGCTTCGGTGGCGTGGTGTTCGGCAACGCCAAGCAGGATGATGTGATCGCTTGAACCAGCCACCACAAAACTGATGGGGATAGCCCCCAACGCGGAAAGTGGAGTGCTGATAATTCCCGGCTGGTTCCGCAGTCCTGCGCCAATTAATCCGATCACTGCCATTTCTGGCATTAACTCCACCGCATAATTTGCTTCCAGCCCAGCCAGGATAACATCGCTGAACCCAGCCGACTCCACCGTGATGATTGCCCGCGCTTCGGCAACCGCAGCGCACTGCACCGTCAGGTTGTGCGCCGCAAAAGTCTCCAACGCTTTCTGGAATCCAAGCGATGTTGCGCGTGGGTCGCGTGGGCCAAGCATCACCGAAAGCATGCCCCGTTTCATGGTGATGGAGTGAATGCCGCAGGGAACCGAGGAGCCATCGGGAAGGATGCACGTGCCAGCGTCGTTGGGGCGGATGGAGTTTTTGATGACCACCGGAATCGCCCGCTCCACCGCCGGAACAATGGTATCCGGGTGGATCACCTTTGCGCCAAACCATGCCAGCTCGCGCGCTTCGGTGAAGGTGACGTGCGGCACAACCACGGCTTGCGGAACGGCACGGGGATCGGCGGTTAAAATCCCGCTAACGTCGGTCCAGATTTGAATTTCGGTGGCCCGCAATGCCGCGCCAACCAACGCTCCTGTGTGATCCGATCCCCCCCGGCCAATGGTGGTGGTGATGCCCTGCAACGTGCAACCGATAAACCCTTGTGCCACCACTACTTCGTGATGCTGCACCAGCGGAGCAAGGTGCTCGGCAACACGCGCGTCAATCTCCGGCATCAGCGGGCTGGCGTTCACGAAGTTGGAGTCGGTGATGATGAACTGGCGGCTGTCGGCAACCGCTGCATCCCAACCTGCGGCGCGGAACGCATCGCCAAGCAGCAGGCTGGAAAGCCGTTCGCCAAAACTGGCAAAAGCGTCCAGCATGCGCGGGGTAAGTTCCCCCAACAGCACCACGCCGCGAGCAAGTTGTTCAAGTTCATCCAGCAGTGTCGTCAATCCTTCTTGGCATGAACGTTCCGGCGGCAACCCCAGAGCGTGCAGAATTTCCAGATGCCGTTGGCGAATCTCGCGCACGTTCTGCAGCGCACCGTTCAGGTCGCCAGCGCCGCAGCTGCGGGCGGTGGAAAGAAGCATGTCGGTGATGCCAGCGCACGCCGAGGTGACAACCACCGGGCGGTTGCCCCGCTCCCGCTGAACAATCCCCACCACACGGCGCATGGCTTCGGCATCTTTCACCGAGGTTCCGCCGAACTTCAGCACAACGGGCCGTTGCTTCGATTTCGTGCGTTGCCTTGTCTTTTGCTTCGTCACGGTTGTTGCTCACCCTCCTCATCTGCCGCCTCGTTATCGAAGTCATCATCGTCGTCATCCCCCTGCTCCATTTCCCGCTCAGCGTCGTGGCCAGTTTGATCGGCGGTGTGGTAGGCAGTGCTGTTCCCCATCATATCCATTTCTGGTGTGGGAAGTTCATCACTCTCTTCGGGGACGGTCAGCAGCAGCGCGCCTTCGGAGATCAGCCAAAGAACCATCCGCTTGGCTTCGGCCAGCGAAACGCCGTACATGTAAGCGAACCGCCAAAGGTCAATCGGCCCGCGCCAGACCTCCACCATGAAGGCTTGATCCATGGTGAGCCGCCCGTTTGCGGCAACAACATCCAGCGCGGCATCCACCATCAATTTCCCTTCGTCGTGGGTGATGTTGTGGCTGCTGAAAATGAAGTTCTGTTGCTCGGCAAGGTCGCAAATCAGGAAGCCGCGCCGCCCGGGAAGAAGGTCGTTCAGATAACCGAGACTGACGATGTACGGCTCCTGGTCGCCCCCCCACAAGTCATCCCAAACGGGGGCATCATGTTGGCGCAGCCATTCAAAAAATTGTTGTTCCCGTTGGGGAAGCCGGATAAGTGTGTTGCTGCCAAATCGCGCAAGCAGTTCTTGGGCTTGTTCGGCGGAAAGTTCGCGCATCTCGTCATCGCTGATTTCAGCAATGTGGACGGCAAGGTTGGCCGGGTCCAGCCGGCCTATCAGCAGGGAAAACGTGTCGGAATTCATCGGCGGCAAAATACCATGCGCCCCAATTCCAACAAGGTTTGGAAGCGTTAGCACCCCGCCCAACCGCCGCCGCAGCATTGTGATCCTCCCAACTCTTACCTAATCTTACACGCCGCGCCGCATCAGAACGGTTGGCGGTTCGTCGGGGGGAATGGAGTGAGGAAGTGGAATAAAAAATCACTCACGATTGCAACCAACTCACATCCCCCATGTAACCAACCACTGACCACTGACCACTGACCACTGACCACTGACCACTGACCACTGACCACTGACCACTGACCACACATGACCCGCCCACTGCTTCCCCTCCTTCTCCTGATTGCCACCGCGCCGGTTGCGGCCACTGCCGATGAGATTGATCGCTTGGTTCAGCAAGGGATCGAGCAACTCTACAGCGTGCAGTTCGATGCCGCCGCCGCCAGTTTCGACCAAGCAATCAAGGCTGATCCCACCGACCCTCGCGGGCATTTCTACCGTGCGAACGTCCATTTGTGGAGCTACCTGTTTGCGCGGCAGCAAGCGCAATCGCTGCTCTATTTCAACGCCAGCGACCGGGTGATTAGGGTGGCCGAAGCGCGGCTGAAATCGAACCCCCGCGACCACCGCTCGCGGATGTTTTTGGGGATGACCTACGGCTACCGCGCCATTGCCAACGCCCGCGCCGAGAACCTGATGTCCGCCGCACTATCGGCCAAAACCTGCTACGACCAGTTGACCGAAGTGGTGAAAGCGGATCCAAAATTGGCCGATGCCCAGTTGGGGTTGGGGATATTCCATTTCATCTTCGGCTCGGTCCCAAAAGCTGCGGGAGTGTTGGCCGGGTTGGGTGGGGTGAAAGGTGATGCGCAGCTGGGATTGCGCGAAATTGAAAACGCCGCCGCACGCGGTTTCTACTTCCGCAACGATGCCAAGCTGGCACTGGCATTGCTGAATATCTACTACCGTGATGACTTCAAGGCTGGCGAAAAAACGCTGAATGAAATGGCGCGGAAATATCCCAAGAATGTGGCGATCCTGTACGCGCTGGGCAATGTATATCTGGATCAGGAGCAGCCGGAAAAAGCGGTGATCTATCTGGATAAAGTGACGCAACTGGGGAACGTTGATTTCCGCACCATCAACGACTTCAGCTACCAGCGTTGCGGCATGGCCTTCTTCACCCAGAACAATTTCCCACGCGCCAAAACCTACCTGCAAAAATTCCTTCGCCGAAGCGATGAGAAAATTCTGAAAGCCTACGCTTGGTATCTGCTGGGTGTCTGCTTCGAGATGGAGGGGGCGCGGGGCGATGCCGTGGCGGCCTACCAGCGCGCACTGAAAAGCCCCAACTACGGCACACCGGAAGACATGGTGGGGCACCGCCGCGCAAAAATGCTGATTGCCACACCGCTAACCCCGAACGACATGGAGGCGATTCGGGCATTGAACAACGCCACCGCAAGCAACTTTGATGGAGCCATTTCCACAGCCAACGCCCTGCTTGCCCGCAGCAACCTTACCCCGGCGCAACGGGCGCAAGCCCACTACGCCATTGGCCAGGGGTTGCAGGGGAAGAAGCAGTTCGCAAAAGCGATTGAATCCTACCGGAGCGCGGTTTCGGTTGGGAAGCACCCGGAAACTTGGGTGACACCGTTCGGTTTTCTTCACCTTGCCGAGTGCTACCTGGCGTTGAACGACCGCACCAACTGGCGAAAAAACATCGAGACCGCCAAAACATTCCACGGCTACGACAACGAGAAAATGCTCCGTTTCCAGATTGAGCGGGATGTGACGATGATTGATTGATTGATTGGTGGATGGAGTTGGAATAGATGCCGCCGCTGCGGGGAAAAAAGGGGCGGTGGTTTCCACAGATGTTCGCTTCGTTTCCGTTACTTTGCCCCGCATGAAAACGGAGCTGCTCCCCACAACCGTGTTGAATGTTTTGGCGAATATCTTGGCACTGATGGCCACCGCTTCGGTGCTATCGGCCCAGCCAATTCCCGCCGAACCCCGTCCGGCTTATGGCATTTTTGGCGATGTGAGCCTGAATATCCACGAGGCGGAGTTCGCCAACCTTCCCGGAATCCCAAGCTGCTGCCCCCGCTACGAAAGTGGAACCGGGTTGGGGCCTTCGGTTGGGCTGTTCTACGAACTGCCGCTGGGTGGGCAGACGTTACTCTATTTGCGTGCCGGATATTTTTCCCACAGTGCCACGCTTGCCACCACCGAACAAACCACCGTCATTGTTGGGAACGAAGCGCGCGATGGAAAGTTCGAGCACCGGATTGATGCTTCGCTTGCCTCGGTTGCGATCGAGCCACTGTTTGGCGTGCGCCCTGCTTCGGCGCTGACGCTGCACATCGGTGGGCGGCTGGGGGCGGTGATTGCCAAGCAATTCAGCCAGCAAGAAACCATTGTGAAGCCGGAGGATGTTGGCGTGTTCGAGAACGGACGGCGCACCCGCAACGACACCACCGCCGAAATCCCCAATGCCTCCGCAACCGAGGCCGCAGCGGTTGCCGGGCTTAGCTACCAGCTTCCGCTCAACCGCCAGCGAACGTTGTTCCTTCAGCCCGAACTCTTCTTTTCGCTTGGCCTTCTGAACGTTGCAACCGATGTTGATTGGAACACCGGTGGAATCAGATTTGGAGTTGCGTTAAAGTACCGCCCGGCAACCGAGCCAGTGATTGCCGCCACCACCCCCGACTCTCCTCCGGAAACCGAACCACCCACGCCTGGTGCGGAATCCCCCGCAGCCGGGCCAGCATTAACCGCAGCCATTGTTGCTGCCGGCGTGGACCACGACGGAACCGAACGCCCAGTGGCCAGCATCCGCACCGAGGAATTCATCGCCACGTCACTTCGCCCCTTGTTGAACTATCTCTTCTTTGACGAAAACTCCAGCACGCTTCCCGAACGCTACGCTCGGATTCCGGCTGAGATGACGGAGCAATTCCAGATTGAGCGGCTGTATAATTTGGAGACGCTTCCCACCTACTATCACTTGCTGAACATCATTGGCAGGCGGCTGCGCCAGCATCCCGAAGCTAGGATCACCATCACCGGTTGCAGCCCCGAACAGCCAGTTCAGCCGAACGCCGACGGGCTTGCAACGCGCCGTGCCGAATCGGTTCGGGAATACCTTACTCAGGTTTGGGGAATCGCTTCCGGGCGGATGAGCATTGCCGCGCTAACCATGCCGGAGAAGCCCTCGAACCCCACAGAACTTGATGCCGAGCTTGATGGCATTGCCGAGAACCGCCGCGTGGAGATCACCGCAAGCATCCCGCAGATTCTGGAGCCGGTGGTGACAACCGACACCATCCGCACAATCAACCCGCCAGTGGTTCGGTTCCGGCCAACCGTTGTGGCCGAATCGGGGGTGTTGAACTGGCAAGTACGCGCCACGCAGCAGGGGAAATTGCTCCGGCAATTTGGCGGGATTGGAAGCCCACCGGCATTGCTGGATTGGAACATCGAGCAGGAGCAACACACCGTTCCCCGCAGCAACGCGGCGTTGCGGTATCAGTTGTTGGTGGAGGATTTGAAAGGGGGGAAGCGTTCGGCAGAAGGGGAGTTAGCGGTGGAGGAATTAACCGTTCAGAAAAAACGAACCCAGCGGATTGCCGACCGGGAAATTGACCGCTACAGCCTGATCCTTTTCGACTTCGACCGCGCCGAGCTGAACGACGCGAACCGCAGGATTAGTGAGTTCATCCGTGGGCGCATCACCCCTGCGGCAACCGTCACCATCGCCGGCTACACCGACCGGATTGGCCAGGCGGAGTACAACCAGCAGCTATCGGCCCAGCGTGCCCAAGCAACAGCAGAAGCATTGGGGGCACGCCCCGACCAAGCCGCCGGGCAAGGCGAGACCACCACGCTGTTCAACAACGACCTTCCCGAAGGGCGGTTCTACTCCCGCACGGTGACGGTTGTGGTGGAGGCACCGGTGAAATGATGGTGGGGGAGGGTGAAGGAAAAGTGGAGAGAGAGCATCTTCGAGTATAGCGTGCAAAGTATGAGCCGAGCCACCAGCTAAAAAAACCACAGAGGCACAGAGATCACAGAGGGAAGAGAAAGAGAGGTTGGCGTATTTATGGATTGTGTGCAAAAGCCACCGAAGTGCGCCCCCGCTCATGCTGCCGCTCATGCTGAGCTTGTCGAAGCAGTCGAAGTATGAGCGGAGCCACCGAACCCAGAAGCCGCCGATCTTCCACCTACCGTTTTCGTCTTTCGCTGGCTAACGATGAACCTCAGCTTTTCCCCACCCAGCAAAACCAGAACGCCCGGCCACGGCAAGCAAGCCGTAGCCGGGCGTTGTTCAGTGTTGCAGAGCATCTACAGCCCAATCGTTCCCATGATCGGTTTCAGGTAGTCCCACCCTTCGCTTCGCATATCGGACCAGCTGAATCCATCTTGGTCGTTGCCGGGCATGATAAAGACGGCATCGCCGATGGAGTAATCAAAGTCAATGTAGTTCACCGCGTCAATCAGCGTCTGGAAGCCGGAGGGGGTGAAGTAGTCATCTTCGGTGATTCCCTCCACCATCTCCATGAACTGCGTCAGGCTGGGGGTGTATTCCAGAATAAAGGCCAGCGTCACCACCACGTAATCTTTTTCGCTGCTCATCCGGTAGGCTTCGTCCACCTCACGTCCAAGCTCTTCCGGGGCGGTGGCGGCGGTTGCTTCAATGCCAGCTACCCAGTCGTCGAACTCGGCGGTGGCATCGTCGGCATCGGTGATGTAGTCCCAGTGGCCGTACTCAAAAAAGTGGATATTCTCACGAAGCACCGCTGTGATCCGCTTGTAGAACATGAACTTTTCGCCCGGGGATTCGGTGGGCATCTGCTGGTTGATAACGTTATAGAGTTGCGCCCGCAGCGTGTCCTCACCATAGACGTTAATCACACACTGGATTCCAAAGAACAAGGGATCCCCTTCGCGGCGGCGGTTGAAGAGGTTGGAGAAAAATCCGCGACGGTTCATCCGCTGTACCCCCTTCCGCTGCTGCGCCCGTACGAGCCACTGCTTCCGCTACGAATGCCGGTGGTGCGTCCGGTTCCATCCACCCGTGTGGAGACGCGCCCGAAGCCGCTTGGCCGCTGCTTCCCAACGCCGCTGCCGCCACCAACCGTCCGCCCGCTGAACATGGTTGGGCGGCGTGCGGGTGAGTAGGTGCTGCCGCGCAGCCCGGTGGCCGGAAGCCTTGAAGCTGCGGGAATGCCGGCACCAATAAACACCGGATAATGGTAGAAAAACCACGGCGAGAAAAACGGGCTTCCGCCGTAGTGATAGACGGTGTGATGTGTTGTTGTTGTTCCCCCGCCGGCAAGCGCGGCTGCCGAATCGGCTTGCTGCTCCTTGGGGTCGGGGGTGAAATCCGAAAGGGCGATCATCGAGACGTTGATCCCTTTTTCCTTGTAGCTGGCAAAATCGTCGTTCAGGTCGTCCCGCTCGGCCGTGACCCCTTTGTCGGGAACGGCGTAGATCACGTTAGTGGTTTTCATCCCTTGCAGCTTATCGGCGGTGGGGATTTTGGCCACGTAGCGGTTATCGAACTGAGTATCGGGGTCAACGTCGGCAGCAATCCGGTTGGCATCCAGCACCAGCACACCGGGGGCATTTGCCGGGCGTTTTGCCGCTTTTGCCGAGACCTCGGCAGCGTAGTAGAGCATGGCCCCCAACGTCTCGTGTGATTTCACCACACCAAGCGGATGCGGCCAATTATCGAAGGTGATGACGGGGTCGGCAACGTCGGCGATTGCGGCGGCGTATGCCACGGCTTCCGGGCCGGGGATATCCACCACAATCATGGTGGTTTCGGGGTTCTTGGTTTTCTGCAGAATCTCCCGCATCCCTAACCCGCGTGAGTAAGCGGTGCGCATCGCAGGGGTAAACACCGGCCCAATTTCCCCTTTCAGCGACGGCTGATCCAACGCTTGCACCAGGGTTGGAACGGTGTACGGTTGCCATGCGGAGTTCTTCACCCCCCAGGCTTTCAGCAACGCGGCGGAGGTGTTGAAGTTGGACCAATCCATGGTCCCCTGGCTATCGGTGCTGGTTTTTCCGGTGAAGGTCAATTTTTTATCGGTCGAGCCAGCGTTCCAGCCTTCTTTTTTCTGAAGCTCAATGGCATCTTGTTGGACTTCGGTCGAGCCGTCGTCGGCATCCTCGGAACCATCGCCGCAGCCAACAACGCCAACGCCAGCGGCAACCGCCAGCGAGGCAATTCCAATTTTCGCGATAGTCTTGTTTGCTTCCCGGCGCGTCAGCATCTGCTGCCACCACGGGGCATCGTGTTCGTTCGTATTCATACTTGTTCTTGGTTGTTCCTGTGTGGGGATTACAAGCCGCCCCTAACGACTGACGACCGCCCAAAGATACGGCCTGCCGTTTGGAAAATTGTGAGAAGAGTGAGTGCCAGTAAAAAATTAACTTGCTCCCCTGCTGAACCTCATAAAAAACACACGGCTTGCCAGTTGTGGCAAGCCGTGTTGGTTCAATCCAGAGGTGTTATCTCACCGTGCCTTACCGCACAATCCTGAACTCCACCCTTCGGTTCAGTGCTCGCCCTTCTTCGCTGTCGTTGCTGGCGATTGGGGCGGTTTCGCCGTACCCGCGCGAGCTTAGCCGGCGGCGGTCAATGGCTTGCGTCACCAAGTAATCCATCACCGATTTTGCGCGCCGGTCCGAAAGGTTCAGGTTGTAGGCATCGTTCCCTTGCGCGTCGGTGTGCGCGCCAACTTCAATCCGCACCGATGGGTTCTCCTTCAGGAATTTCACCAGCCGGTCAAGTTCGGTCATGCTCTCCGGTTTCAGGTCGGCTTTGTCGTAGTCGAACAGCACGTTCCGCAGCACAAACGGTGTGGTGTCGGTAACGCTGAAGGCGCGGGTGACGCGAAGATTCTGCACAGCTTTGGACCCCGGCTCAACGTCGCGTGCGTCGAACGCTTCGGTGAATCCATCATATCCGCTGGCCGATGGAGTCAGGCGGTAGTTCAGCCCAGGGGTGATTTCGGTTTCGTAGTAGCCGCCGGCATCGGTCTGCAAGGTGGCCAGCTCCTTCCCGATTGCGGCATCTTCCACCTTCACCTTTCCTGCCACAATCTTTCCGTTCTCATCAAAAATTCTTCCCGATAGCACTGTGGCCAGCCGCTCCATCACAAAATCCCGAACCACGGTGTCGCCGGGCTTGATTCTGCTTAAATCAATATCGCCGCTTGCTGGGCGGAACCGCTCGGCGTTTAGGCGTGCCGATAGCTTCACGGGTTCATCAATGGTGAGTTGGTAGCTCCCGTCGGTTTGGGCAGTGTTTGCGTCGGCGTAGCGGCGGCCATTGGCATCGGTCATCAGAAGCTCGGCAGCAACAGGCCGCCCAGTTTTTGCTTCCGTCACCCGCCCGCGAAGCACCGCTGGGATTGCTGGCGGCGCAGCTTCCTCCTGCTTCAATTTCGACTCATACACCAGCTTGTAGGTGGTGGTGATGTCGGTTCCAAGCTCATCCAGGATGGAGTTGAAAGAGCTTTGGATGTCGTACTCGCGCCCCAACGTTAGCCGTGTGGTGATGGCGTTGTTGTTGCGGCACGGGTTCTGGATGGAGTACAGGCGCGCCCCTTTATCCCACAGCATCTCCGTCAAATCCGATTCCGTTAGCCGAGAATTTTCCTGCATCACCCAGTCGTCGGTAATCATCACCAACACTCGTTGGGCATCGGGGCGGAACCGCATGGAAGCGGCTTCGCGAATGGCAAGCGAACTGATCTCATCCCCGCCGATTGCTGCGGCTTGGTCGGCAAAATCGCGGAAGCGGTCAAGGTCGTTGGTGGGGTGGAGGGTGTCGTAGATCATGGAGCCATACAGCACCCCGCCGATGCGGTAGTCAGCACCACGGGCCTCCATGTTCTTCACGAAACTTTGGACGTTGTTCCGCACAGCGTCAATCTCATCACCCATGCTGCCGGAGCAATCAATCATCAGCACAATATCCACCGGAACGCTGAGCGTGGCATCGGTTGGCTGCACCGAGACGATGCGGATGGAGGTGTCGCGGAACTGGAAATCGTTGATCCCCAAGCCAGGAACGTTTCGCCCGTTGCCGTCGGCCACTTGCATCACCACCGAGACCAGCGGGAACTTGCTGTTATCCACGCTTTGCACGCCGATGGAGTAACCCTGTTTGGAAAGGATTGCCAGCGAGTCGCCGCTTTTTAGCTCGCGGCTGCGGGCTTGCTGGCGCAGGTAGTACCGGTTGGCAATCGCGCTGAAAATCTGGTCATCACGTGGCGAAATTTGCTCCAATTTTTGGGCAAGCCGCAGGTAGTCGTTGCCAGATTTGCGAAGCTCGTTCACGATTGCGCCGGGGGTTGCAAAGCGGGTGTCGCCGCCGGCAACGCACGATTTCACCAGGGCATTGGCCGAAGGTCCGGCATCGGTGGTGGCGGTGCTGTACTCCAACCCGACCGGAGTGTAGGAGTTTTCAGGCTGCCAGCGGTTGCTGGCAACGGGGTCGTAGTAGCCGCCGCTGCTGGTGCGCGAGGTGTTGGAGTAGCGGGCGAACAGGTTTGCGCCGGTGTAGGCATCGGTTCCATCAAAATCCCAATCGGTCAGTGCGCCCACGGTCAAGCGGTTGGGGATGATTTCAACGCCGATGCGCAGGTCTTTATCGGTAAGGTTGTAGGTGGCACTCATCGCCAGCCCGCCATCGGAGAAGTTCAGCCCCGCAGTGAGCTTTGTGGTCCATGATGATTTCCCGTTGGCGGTGTCGTCGGGGTCGCTTAGCGCAATGATTCCGAAATGCCCAACTTCGCCAACAAAGGTTCCATCTAACCCTAACCTGATGCCCCGATCCCCCGCGCCACCAAGGTTGTACAAGGATGCGCCAGCGATAAAATCTTCGGTCGCCACCCATGTTCCCGACAAGGTGTACTCGGCTTCTTTCAGAAGGTCGCTGCCGGGGATGTCGAACAGATGTGCGGCAACGCCTAATTGAATATCATCATCTATCGGCAGGCCAAACCCGGCGTAGTAGGTTGCGTGGTCGGTGGTGTCCCCCCCGATTGTTCCGGTTGTTCCCAGCGCAATCGGCCCCACTTTCCCGTAGATGCCGAAGGGGACTTTCTCCAGCGCGAATTTTCTATCCAACCCAAACCCCGCAAGGAAATCGTAGGAGCGGAAGCTGGTGACGGTTCCCAACATTGCGGGGTTCCAGCCAACGGCGGTTGCGTCGTTGGCCAGCGCGTAACGGCGGTTGGTGAGTTGCTCCGGTGTGGCTGGTGGGGCGGGTTGGGCAACAAGTTGGGGAGTTGCTACGGCAAGCAGTAAGCAGGTAAGCAGTAGAAATGAAGCAACGGAAGAGCGAGTGAGCATAACGGAACGTTGGTACTTGGTTGTGTTGTGGGGCAATTATACGAAGCTGCTGCTGATTGAGCGGCAAATGGAGTTGCGCGCCGCACCGCTACCGAAAGCCGAAAAATTCTGTTGCCCCCATGACTTTTTGCGACGTTGCCAGATCATCAATGCAACACAGCCACAACAACAAATTTGAGAGAGTGAGCAAGAGAGTCACTGAGAGGGTAGAGAAAAATTTTCCTGTTACCGATAGTTGTTGAAACAAGAATTGGTTGTTGGTGTTGTTGTCCAGCGTGCGGCGTTCAGACTCTACAGGTGCCGCACGCTGCTACGCGGAACCGATGATCTGTGCTGCTCACTAACGCACGGGCTTCGGTACTTTCACACAACAACTGGCACACATCAGCTGGCACACAACAGCCGAGCAACGTTGCTCAACAACTGGCAGATCAACACACACGCATCCTTTTCACTGACCGATCCAATGGAACAACAGAAGACACTATCTCGCCGGGGATTTCTGGCGCGTGCAATGGCGGCAACGGTGTTTGCCACGGTGGGGGGGAACGAAGTATTGGGGAGGATTTTCCCGAAGCTGAACCGCACAGCTAACAGCGGGATTTTCTCCGTTAGCTTGGAGCAGTTCACGGTGCTTCAGCAAGTGGATGGCTCGGTTCGGCTTTCGATTGCTGGGCTGAATCACAAGGTGTTGGTGACGCGCGTTGCCGAATCGGAGTTCACGGCGGTGTCGGAAGTCTGCACCCATTCCGGTTGTGCGATTGGCAATTATGATGTTGCCAACAAACGATTCCAATGCCCTTGCCACGGCTCCCGTTTTGCTGCCGATGGAAGCGTGCTTCGCGGCCCGGCTCCGCGTTCGTTGGATAGCTACCCGGTGCAGTTCGATGTCGCGGCCAATATGGTGCATCTGGAGATTGCGGGGATATCTGCCGCGCCGGATGAGCAGGGTGCGGCGGCGTATTTGGCTCCGATTGCTATCAACAATGGCACGGCAACGGTCCGCTACGGGCTGGCTGCGCCGGCACAAGTTTCCATCACTATCTGGACGGTGGCCGGGCAGAAGGTGTTGGTGCCGGTGGAACAAACTCAAGAGGCTGGGGAGCATACGGCGGTGATTGCTGTTGGTCAGTTGCCAGCGGGTAATTACCTATGCCGAATCCAGACTTCCGATGGGTTCTCGGCGGCGGAGAAGTTTGTGGTGGGGTGGTGAGAGGAAGAAGAGGTTCACGCAAAGACGCAAAGGGGGACACGCAAAGGACGCGAAGAAGAAAGGGGAAAGAAGGGGGGGGATGAATGGCTGTTGATGATGCGGTGGATGTCATTTTTTAGGGTTGGGGTGTTGAAATTTATGAGGAGGTCAAGTTTGTGGCCGGAAAGGCGTAGGTAGGTGAGGGGTTGGGCAAAATGTACGGGAGCCAGATTTTCCACGGCTTTTATTTCGACGATCAATTTTTGCTCAACCAACAGGTCTATGCGATACCCAGCTTCCAGAAAAACCCCCTTGTACACAAGCGGGACAGGCACGTGCTCTTGAACATGAAGCCCACGTACGCGAAGCTCGTAAACAAGCAGCCGTTCATACACCGATTCCAGCAGCCCCGGCCCAATTGCGCGATGAATATCTATCGCCGCACCAATAACCGCATACGATGCCTCATTCGCAGTCATAAAATTTCTCCATACCCCGGTTGATTTTCTCTTTCTTCTCTTTCTTCGCGCCCTTTGCGTGTCTTCCTTCGCGTCTTTGCGTGAACTCTTCCTCCCCTTCTTCTATTTCACCAACGCCAACAACGCATACTTCGTCGCCGTGCTTGCCCGAACCTGCACCACGTAGCTTCCCGCCGGCAACGGCGAAGCATCAAACGGAATCTCATTCGACCCCGGGTTTGCTGTCCCTTCAAACACCTTCAGTGCCTGCCGCCCCGATGGGTCGAACAGCGTCACCTGGGCATCCACCGCACGCGGCACTTGGAAGCGAATTGTCCCGCCGGACTTCGTCGGGTTTGGGGTGACGGCCTCCACAAACACGCTATCCTCGAACGTTGGCGCGGCTGGCGACTCGCCACGAGTGAACCACCGCGCATGGAACACCGGTTGCTCCGGAGTCAGCTTTAAGAACGAGAGCTGATTGTTCGAGCGGGTGTAGAACAGGAACGCTTGCTGCGATTGCGTCGTGAAGCATATCTGCCGGTCGTCGGGGCTGAACGTTGGGCGGTCGGCATCGCGAATCGGGTTCCCCTGGATATTGAAGTTTTGGATGCTCAGCCCTTGCTGGGTGTTGGTTGCAAAGTTCACCAGCGTCACATCTTCCACATCGCCAATCACGTTGAACGCCAGCACATCGGGGTCGGTGTTGCTGTAGGTGACGTTCCCCACGCTAACATCCCCGGGCTGGGCGGGGATAAGGTTGTAGATCAGATCTGCGCTAAAATCAATCTCATACATGCTCCAAAACGATGTCGTCCCGCCCGCGATATCCAACTGGCGGAAGGCATCGAACGCAAGTTTTGGCAACTGCAAGTTTGGCGACCACGAGACCACATCGGGGAATTGGATGGACTCATCGGTGATGCCGCTTTGTGTGGTTTGCGGTTTCAGTTGCACCACACTGAGCCGGTTGGTTGCCACCTCGAAGAAATAGAGGTTCGGGTCTTTCTCGTAGGCCGAAACCAGTGCCACAAAACTTTCATCGGGGGTAACGGATGCGTTCCAAATATCTGGGCCGCTTCCGTTGGCGTTGATCCGCAGATCGGGGAAGGTGCTGACTTGCCCCGTGTTGATATCAACGTTGGCAAGCTGCTGCTGGGTGTT
Organism: Chlorobiota bacterium; assembly: GCA_016788565.1. GTDB lineage: Bacteria > Bacteroidota > Ignavibacteria > OLB7 > OLB7 > OLB7. Next base: position 38,338 of record JAEUSP010000114.1, read on the forward strand.
CACAAACCAGATTCGCGAGCCGTTGCGGCCGGTGCTCAGTTGGCTGCGATCCACGTTGTTGCCGTCGCGGTTGACGCGCGCCACGGCGTTGTCGAACAGTTGCACACTGCTGGCATCAACATCCAACAGGCCAATCGTTCCATTATCCAGCATGAACGCAATCACCGAGTTTGTTCCTTGCGCTGGCGGGACGTTGTTGTTGCCGCTGTTGTTGCCACCGCTGTTGTTCCCGCCGCCGCTACTGCTTCCTCCATCATCGGTTCCAATGCCCACTGCGGCAAACGATTTCCGCACGGCAGCGGCCTCGGCTCCATCGCCGTGCAAATCTTTTGCGGCTTGCAGCACTGCGTTGCGGCAGTCAATAAAATTGCTGTTGCGGGTTAGGTAGTTGGTCAGTGCGCGGTAGTAGATTTTCTCCACTTTCTCCCGTCCAATTTCCTGGATCAACAACGCCGCCGCGCGGTTTGGGATGCCGCTGTTGATGTGAACTCCACCATTGTCATTATCCAGCCCAAGCTGGCGGAACTGGTTCATGTGTGGCGGCTGCGGGCTAATCACATTGTTGTTGTCGGGGTTCAGCATATCGCGCAAGGCAACCCCAAACTGTGTGCGGGTGATGTCTTCACCAATAAAAAAATCATCCCGATCCACCATCAGCCCAAACACATCAGCGAAGGACTCGTTCAAGGCTCCGGATTGATTTTGATAGATGAGGTTCGCGCTGTGCTCAATCACCCCGTGGGTCATTTCGTGCCCGGCAACGTCCAGCCCGCCAGCAAGTGGAGTAAACGCTTGGTTCCCATCGCCGTAGGCCATCACCCGCCCGTTCCAGAAAGCGTTGTCCATCGGCTGCCCTTCTTCGGTGACGTGGATGATGGAGACGATGGACTCATCCTTGTCATCAATGGCGTTGCGGTTGTGGGTGTTCTTGTAGTAATCGTACGTCACCTTTGCGTTGGCGTGCGACGAAACCGAGGAACGGTCGCCCCACGTGTTGTTGGCCGAGGTGACGTGCGATAGCTGCACGTTTTGCGTAAGGTCATTGTTCCCAGCGCTGATGGTGATTGCTCCGCCGGCTGGGTTATCGGGAAGCTGGGATTTTGCTTGGTTGAAATTGGGGAGATCGAACAGCAAGTAATGGATGTTATCGGTGTGCTGATACACCCGGAAGGATTGCGTCTTCCCGTTCAGATCGGTGGCCGTGGCGTTCTTGAATCCAGCAGCCGCAACTCCCTGCGCCGATTGCACCGCTGGTGATTTCCCAGCTGGCAGCCCACGAACAAACTCACTCACCCGTGGCGGTGCGGCATTCCCCGCTGGCGGGACAATGCTGCAATGGCGTGGAATCCGGTTCAGGATTGCGCCGTTGCTGGCATCCACCAAGTAGGTGAAATGCTCGATCAAATTTGGATAAATCGCCACTTCCCACGCCAGCCGCATCGCCCCATCGGCGGTTGGGAACAACACCAACTTGGCCGTTGGCGGATCGAACTTCAGCACGGTTGCTGCATCTGCTGGCAACGGCTCCCACCGGCCTTTGCTTCGCAGATCGGCAATGGTTGCTTCAATGGCGTTGCTGCCGGAAATGCTTGCTGTGGTTTGGGCGGCAACGGGTGTTGGCTCGTAGGTTCCGTTGATAACGTAGGCGGCTCCATCCGGCGTTGCATGAACGTACAAATCACGCCCCCAAACCGGAATGTTCTGCCACGTTTGTGCAAACCGGAAGTGAGTGAAACCCTCCGGGTCGGTGGTGATGCTGAGCGGCGTTAGCTCCTGCTGTGGATTGCGCAGCTTCAACAACTCCCGATAACTCTGCAGCAGTCCCAATGCCGAACGTGATGCCGATTGCAGCCCGCCCCCATGCTGATGTTTCGGGTCCTGCACTTGGATGTTTCCCAACGCTCCTTCCAGCCAACGCACGGTTCCATTTTCTGCACGCTGCGCCGTTAGCCGTAGCACGGTTTCGCGCGGGGTGGCAGTGGTGTCGTCATTGTTGCGGGGAAGTTGCTGGCGTGGTGTGGTTGCAACGGTGCGGCGTTCCGGCAAGCCATACGGGGTGATTGTTGCAGGCGACTGCACCCCAACACCCAACGGAGATTTCTGCGGCGAACCGAAAAGAGGAAGTCCTTCTGGCCGGCCCTGCATGGTGCGCAGATCCACCGCCGGTTTGGATTGTTCGCGCTGTTGTGCCGCAAGCGGGGTAGCAACGGCAGCAAGCAGAAGAAGGCCAAGCGATGCAGAAATCAGCGAGCGGTTCATGGCAGAAGTAGGAAGGAAGTTTGTGAAATCGGACCGGCACGGAAACCGGGACGAATATGCGAAAAAGAACCGCTGGCGGTTCATGGCCCCGGAAATTGTCGTTGGCTACTGGCGGTGGGGGAGTGGGCGGCTATCGGAAAGGTCCAACTCCTTCGGCGCGCTGTTGTTTTTCTGGTGGTCGTCTTCCTCAACTGAGGTTGCCAGCGGAGCAGTGGTGAAGCTGCGGCTTACAGAAAACGGCCCACGTTTCCCACCATTTAGGGCGCGCACACGCCAGTGATATTTTTTCGACCCGCGCACCAAATTCCTGAAAATAGCCGACGTGGAAAGCACTGAATCTTTGAAGACCAATGCCGAAAAATCAGGGGTGTTGGAAAGCTGAACTTCGTACATGATTGCCCCTTCCACCGCGCCCCACCGGACTTGCTGCGTTGCGGTAACGTTCATGGTGTCGTCCGATGGCGTGCGCAGTTCGGTGATGGCCGGGGTGGCCGTATCGGTTCCGATTCGGGCAATCACCATGGCAATTTTTTGCTGCGGAATTTCGGTTCCAGTTTTCACCGGGGAACGGACGATGCTGTCGGCTACCTCCATCCCAGCAATCACCCTGCCATAAATTGAGTATCGCTTATCCAAGGATGGCGATGCCGCCACACAGATAAAGAACTGCGATGTTGCGCTGTTGGGGTCATCATCGCGGGCAGCCGAAAGGATGCCACGTTGGTGCGACAGCTTGCTGAACTCCGCCGGAACCGTCTGCTGCGACGGGTCGCCCATGCCCCATGTTGATTCATCACCGCTGCGGGTGTTGGGGTCACCCCCCTGAATCACAAACCCCGGCACCACACGGTGGAACGCAGTGCCGTCAAAAAATCCAATCCCCACCAGGCTATCGAAATTGGCAACGTGCTTGGGGGCAATGTCGGGGAACATCTCCACCGTGATTGTTCCCAACGGCGCGCCGCTGCGGGTAACGCTGATGGTGTACAATGGTTTGCCGGTCTGGGCAATGGCCGGGCAAGCAATGGAAAAAAGCAGAGCAATCAGGCAAAAGGGACGGTGCATTGTGATAGCAGAAAGTTGAGTAGATGTTGAGCAGATATTGCAGAACCGCAGCAAACTACATTTTTGCGTTGGGTTAGTGTCGAGAACAGTAGGCAGATTTTTCAACTGATGTTTTTTCAACTGATGATAGCAGGCGCAACCGTCTCGTTCTCGAAGAAGAAGCCCATGCCCAACCTCCATTTCAAGCCCTTCGCCAAATGGTAGCCGTGTGGAAACTGCATGGAAATTGTGTGGAACTCTTCTCCCTCCCCGTGCTATCTTGCTTCTGCAAATCATCTAACATCTACCCAACTATCAATCAACTATGCGATTTCTTGCCACAATGCTGCTGGGGGTGTGCGGTTCCGTTAGCCTGCTGGTTGCACAGCAGCGCGACACCACAAAAGCCCCGTTGGACACGTTAAAAACGTACCGCCTGGGCGAGATTGTTGTTCGTGGGGAACAGGAAGCAACGGCTTCCACCAGCACGGTGCAGCGAATCTCAGCCGCAAAAATTCTTGCCAGCGATGCCCCCACTGCTGACCGCCTTGCACTCATCATGCCGGCAACCCGTGTGCAGTCCAACTCACGCGGGGAAGCAATCCTCTACATGCGTAACGCCGGCGAACGCCAGACCGCCATTTTTCTGGATGGCGCGTTAATCAATATCCCCTGGGATAATCGCTTGGACCTAAGCCTGATCCCGATGAACAGCATTGGCGGGGTGACGCTCTCGCAAGGGGTGGCTTCGGTGCTCTACGGGTCGAACGTCTTGGGGGGGGCTGTGGAGTTTGTCTCGCAGGAACTTCCCACCCCCGGCTACCTGACCGACATCGGTGTTGCTGGGGGGAACGATGGCTACTACTCAATCCAGGCAATGCACACCGGAAATTTGGGGACGTTTAACTACATCGCTTCGGCCAACCTGATGCGGCGCGACGCGCTCTCGTTCCCCGATAGCTCCGTATTCCAGGCCGATGGCGAAACTCCATTTCTGCACAACCAATTCAACGCCGACCAACGGACGAACACCGACTCCAGAATCTTCAACGCCTACGCCCGTGGCGAACTGAAGCTGGCCGAGCAGGCCTCGTTGGGGCTTTCCACTTCGTTCATTGATGCCAGCAAAGGGGTTGCGCCGGAAGGCCACGTTCCCGATGCGCGGTTCTGGCGATATCCCAAGTGGCGGAACCTTTCGGTGGTGCTGAACGGCGATGCCCAGTTTGGCAGCGATAGCCAGTGGGATTTGCGGGGCGCGGTGTGGGCAACGTCGTTCGGCCAAACCATTGACCAATTCGATGATGCCACCTACACTTCGCGGAACACAAGCCAAGAAGATGAAGACATGACGTTGGGAAGCCGCGTTGTGGTTGGCCACACCATCGGCGATGGCGACGTGACGATTACCGCTGCCTTGAACGCCTTGCAATCGGCACACGACCAGCGCGATAACGAGGTGGATTCCACCGGAACGGTAATCCCAGCACCAACGGCGCAATACAAGCAGCAGAACATCAGCACCGGGGTTGAGGCCACGGTGAAACTGATGCCGACGCTGCAAGCCGTGGCAGGGATTGGATACGACATGATGAGCACCCCGCTGGCGGGGGATAAACCGGAGCGGGATCCATTCACCGATTGGAGCGGAACACTAGGGCTACGGTGGCAGGCAAGCGATGCTGTGGCCGCACGCGTTTCGGCTGGCCGCCGCACCCGATTTCCAACCATGCGCGAATTGTTCGGGGAGGCGCTTCGTCGGTTCCTTGTGAACCCCGACCTGAAGCCCGAAGATGCAGTCCTGTTGGAGCTTGGTGCCGAAGGGAAAATGGAGGGCGGGCAGTGGTCGCTGACGGCGTTTGCCAGCGATGTGAGCAACACCATTGACCAACGGAACATTGACACGCTGGGCGGACGCAAACGCCAACGCATCAACCTGTTGGGAAGCACCACCTACGGTGCCGAATTGACCGGCGGAGTTCACCTTCTGGAGCGGCTGAATTTGGATGGACATTTCACCTACATGCACACCCGCGCCAGGGTGGCATCCAGCACCGGGGCCGATTCCACATCGTACATTTCCGAGAAGCCGGAGTATGTGGGGACTATCGCTGCATCCTACAACTTCCCGTTTGGCCTAACCCCGGCTGTCGAGCTTCAGCTAACCGGCCAGTCGTTCACGCTGAACGACGACAACCGTTTTATCGCGCTTGGGGCATCGGGGTTGGTGAACGCACGGATTTCCTGGCAGTCCACCATTCCAAGTTTGGGAAGCGTCACCACGCTGTTCGTTCGGGTGAACAACATTGCCAACACGGCAGTGCTTCCGCAGCTTGGTTTGCCGGCTGCCGGACGTGAGTTCCAAGCCGGATTGCGCGCATCGTTCTGATAACCAGCAGTGGCCGAATACACACAAGCGGTGGCATCGGGTTCTTCCCAATGCCACCGCTTGCTTTTGTCTTCTGAAGCCACCTTCCGCCTACCGCACCACGTCCGGCTTCAGCATTTTCTCCACTTCCTCAATGTGCCCTGTCTCCTCCTGAATTTGCATTTCCAAAAACAGCCGCAGCCCCAGCTGCTCCGGCATTGCCTCGATGTCGCGAAGCAGATCGGCGTATGCTCCCCATGCTTCTTTCTCAAGATGCAGCGCGGCCCGCAGCATATCGTTCAGTGTGTCGAAGGCCCAGGGGAATTTGTCGGCGGCTGGGAAGGTGAGTGGCGTGCCCCCTAACGACGTGATTTTATCACCCACCAACGTTGCATGGGCAACCCCTTCGTTTGCTTGCTCCCGCAGCCAGCTCACGATGGGAATCATCGAGTGGCCGTAGATGAAGTAGGAATAATGGAGGTACATCATCGTGCCGGAAAGCTCCAGTGCCAGAATGCTGTTTAAGCGTTCGCAGATTTGTTCGTTGGTCATGGCTGCTGTTGAATTTGTGAGTTGATTCCCGGTCGGCTGCTGGCCGGGCTGCGGCGAAGATACGAACAACAGCCGCTGAACAATGGCCGCCACCGCACACTTTTTCGGATCAGATATTGGCTGGCTGATTCCGGTGAGTTAGCTTGTGGCGAAGGGGATTGCCGTACCTCCATCTGGCACTATCCAACCGGCTTCGCACTCTTCCCAACAATCCAGCAATCATGCACATCGGACCATACCACGTTCACCTGATTGAAACTTGCCGATTCGCCTTGGATGGCGGCGCAATGTTTGGCGTTGTTCCAAAAAATCTGTGGGCCAAAGCCTATCCCCACGTTGATGAGCACAACCGAATTGCCATGGCTGCGCGGGCGTTGCTGATTCGGGGGGAAGGAAGGGTGATTGTGGTGGATGCCGGGTGTGGCCAGAAAATGGGGGAGAAGCTGCAAAGCATCTACGCGCTTGATAACAGCCAATACACGCTGTCCAACGGGCTGGCCGAACATGGGGTTCGCCCGGAGGATGTCACCGATTTCATCTACACTCACCTCCATTTCGACCACGCCGGCGGAAGCACCCGGATTGATTCCGCAGGGCAAGCCGTTCCCACCTTCCCGAACGCCCGGCATTACGTCCAACGCCAGCAGCTTGCTTGGGCCAGAAATCCCACCGATAAAGACCGCGCCAGCTTCATGCCAGAAAACTGGGAGCCGGTGGCCGAGCATGGATTGCTGCAAGAGCTTGACGGCGATGGAGAATTGTTCCCGGGGATTGAGCTACGGGCCATGCACGGCCACACTCGCGCAATGCAGCTTGTGGTTGTGCGGGATGATTCCGCTGCGACCAGCCAACCGGCGGGGCTTGTCTATTGTGCCGATTTAATCCCCACCCGCGCCCACCTTCCCTTCCCCTACGTGATGGGCTACGACAACTTCCCGCTGGCCTCACTCCAAGAAAAACAGACGTTCATCCCGGAAGCCTACGAGCGCCGTTGGCTGCTCTGCTTCGAACATGATGCGTTCACCGACGCGGTGCAGATTGCGCCCGGGAAAAAAGGGTTTGAAGTTGCCAGCGAACAGCAGTTGCGCGTTGCCCACCGCTAACGTTTTTTGCCGATTGATCCATGCTTGTAAAAACCGTCACCGTCCGCAACCGTGCTGGGATTCACACACGCCCGGCGGCCACCATCGTGAAGAAGGCTTCGCAGTACCGCTGCGAATTTTTTATTGTGAGGGATGGCTTCCGCATCAACGGGAAAAGCATCATCGGGGTGATGATGCTTGCCGCCGAGCAAGGTGCCGAACTTCAGCTGGAGTTCGACGGCCCCGACGAAGCCGCCGCCGCCGCCGACCTTGCAGGATATTTTGAGAGGAAGTTTGATGAGGAGTTTTAGGGGGGACGCTGGAATGCCGAATGCCGAATAGAAGAGTGAAAAATCTTGAAGCCGCCCCCCGAACTCAGCCCTCCGCTCGTGCTGAGCCTGTCGAAGTATGAGCGGAGCCACCGAACGTGGAAGTCCCGCTCCCCCGGTTGTACCGAGATTTTTCACGTCCCGTTTCCCACCGCTGCTTCTGCTAACTTTGCGCGCTTGCAACTCTCCAAACATATCGGGACCGCTGCGTGGTCTGCTGCCGATAAAGCACTCTACGTGCTGATTGGCCTTGCCTTCATCCTTCCGCAAAAGGTGATTGGCGAACATAATTGGGGGGTGGCAACGCTGGCGCAAGCGGGGCTGACAATCATCTACATGCTCTCGGATGGATTCGCCCTGCAAGCGTTGGTGAACTTTGGGATGACCGAGTCGCGCCGCCGCCAAGCACTCACTATCTCGGCAGCGTTGCACGTTGGGTTCATCACGCTCGGCACCGCCTTGGTTTATTTTGGCCGAACATGGTGGGCCGGGTTTCTGAACGAGCCTGATCTGATCCCGACGCTGGAGCTGTTCCCCTTGGTCGCGCTCGGTTTTTTGCTGCGGAACTACTTCCTGAAAATTTCCCAACTCCACATTGATACCCGCGCCACCTTCCTGATTGATGCGGCGTGGATTGGAACCACGGTGCTGCTGGTGCTGCATGGCTGGATGAACGCCTGGATGAACACCGCCGAAGATATGATGCTGATTAGCGCGGCATCCGCCGGGGCTTCGTCGCTGATGGGGTTGATCCTTTACGCTCGCCGAATCCGTTTCACCCGCACGATTGACCGCGAATTGTTCCGCGAAATGATGCGGTTTGGCCGAACGCAGATGCTTTCGGCAGGAACCCTGGCGCTGCAAACGCAGGGGGATTACCTTCTGCTGAAGCTGTTCGTCAGTTCGTCGGTGGTGGGCAACTATGATGCCGCAAAAAAACTGTTCCGTGGGTTCGAGGCCCTGCGCGATGCTGGCTCGCTGTTTGTCTATCCGGCGGTTGCGCGGCTGAAATCGCAGGGGCGCGAAGGGGAGATGGTGTTGCTGGTGGAGAAGATGATCGGCTTTATGACGTTGCTTGCCGTGCCGGTGGTGGTGGTGGTCTGGATTGGCCCAACGGCGGAGTTGTTCGATCTGATTTACCGTGGCAAGTATCAGCAAGCGGCGTTCATCTTCCAACTGATGTGCCTTGCCGGATTGGCAATCCCCTTCAGCATGAACATCAACGTGCTGAACGGCCTAAGCCAGGCCCGAACACTGCTGCGGGTGATCCTGATGTCGGCAGCGATTTTCTTTTTAAGCGGTTTGGCGTTGGTCCCCATGCTTGGCGTTCACGGCATGGCCATCACCATTGTCATCAGCTATGTTGCGCTTGGCCTGTTCAGCACCCGTGCGGTCAAGAAATACGTTCCGTTCAGCATCCGCGGCGCGTTTGGCCGCTGGCGCGATGCCGTGGAGTTTATCCGGCGACAGTGGAGGAAGAACGGAGGGAAAGCAAACAAGTAGTTCGTACCAATTCAAAAAAGAACATATGCTTTTATAGTAAAATTTTAACGAAAACCTATCTTTGCGCCGAAATTGACTACCAATACCACATATCACGGTCATCATGCTGAAACATATACTGCTCACTGGGCTGGTTGCCATAACCGTTTCTGGCGTTGCGCAAGCGCAATCCTCTGCTCCAATTGTGGATCCTCAAGGTCGCATGGGAGTAGGTACGCTACAACCAGACCCCTCTTCAATTCTTGATCTTAGTTCAACGCAACGAGGTGCGTTACTGCCACGCTTGACCGATGCCCAGCGCAACGGGATTGCAAATCCTGCAAAGGGCTTGGTGTTTTTCAATCTGGATTCTAATGAGTTCCAGTTCAACTTTGGAACACCAGGTTTTCCCTTGTGGATGCCGATCCTTGATTCTTCCAATATCGGAGACTTCGGTTGGGCACTGCTTGGGAACGGAGGGACAAACCCGGCGGTGAATTACATTGGAACGACAGATGCCCAAGATTTTGTGGTTCGCACTAACGCAACCGAACGGATGCGAATCCTCTCGGGTGGGAATGTGGGGATTGGTATCTCAGGCCCAGCGGCAAAACTTCACGTCAATCAGATGGGGCTTGATGATGCTGGGCGTTTTGAGATCGCCAATGCTGCATCCGCCTCAAATGCTTTATTGGGAAGCACTAACGGCACTGGTGTTGGTGTGTTGGGTCTTCACTCAGCAACCAGTGGGACAGCCGCAGGGGTGCGTGGCGAATCGAACTCGACTGATGCAATGGCGATGGGTGTGTCTGGGGTTATTAATTCTACTGCTCCTGGCGGCTTCTCTGCTGGTGTTCGCGGCATCAACAACGGAACTGGTGCATTTGGAGTTGGTGTCTATGGCTCGCAAGCCGGAAGCGGGTGGGGCGTGTATGGAACTACGCCAAGCGGCATTGGCGTTCGTGGCACCAGCACATCAGGGTACGCAGTGTACGGGCAGCGTGGTGCTGGTAGCGGTATTACTCTTGGGCAAATTGAGGCGATTCGTGGTGATAACACTGACGGGCCCGGCGTTGCAGGCACATCGAACACAGCGGTTGGTATCTATGGAACTAGTACCACAAGCCACGGTGTTTGGGGTGTTGGCCAAACAGCAGCAACTGCTGGTGTCTTGGGTCGCAACGATGTTGTTGGTGGTTATGGTGTACGGGGGGAAAGCTTTGGCGGTGGGATTGGTGTGCATGGAACCAGCCAGACCGGAAACGCCAGCCAGTTTGAAATCACTAACGCAGCCAGCACAGCTGATGCTGTTCAAGCAAACCAAGCAGGTTTAGGGCGTGGTGTCTATGCTGTCATTAACAATACATCGAACATTGTTGCGGCAGTCCGTGGCGAAACCAACGGCGGCGGTTACGGGCTGTTTGGCCAAGCCACCGGAAACGGTAATGCAGGGTTCTTCCAAATCAACAACGCAGCCAGCAACAGCAGCACGGTGAACGTCACAACCAACGGCTTTGGAAGCGGCATTACGGTTCAATTAACCAACGCATCAAACGGAGGACGTGGGATTGATGTGATGCAAAATGGTGAGGGTACAGGGGTGTTTGCAACCAGTGCTGGCGGCTTCGGTGTGTGGGGTATCAGCAGCGACATCAGTGCTGCTGGGGTGATTGGCGACAACACCTTTGGCGAAGCCGTGGTTGGCCGCAACCGTAGCGGCAACGGCGTTGGTGCCGTGGTGGGCCGCAATGACAGCAGCGGCTACGGTGTGCGTGGGTTCAACACCAAAAACGGAATCGGTGTGATAGGCCAAGCTGGCATCAGCGGCGGTACTGGCGTTGGCGGGCGTTTTGAGAACGTCAACGCTGCAAACAGCAACGATGCTCTTCAAGCGGCAACCAACGGAACGGGATGGGCTGGCAACTTTACCAATGTTAATAATAGCAGTGCCACACGTGGCGTGCGTATTACAACAACGGCAGGCCAAGGGGGGAACGCATTGACCGTTAATAACGGTACCGTGGCGTTCTCGTACCAACATCCTTATGCATCCAACACAGTAGTTGACGACGCTACTCTTGTGGTCACCACAGCCGGCAACGTTACCATCCCAACAGGCGCACCACTTGTTGATGGCGCTCATGTCTGGGTGGTAAACAACGCTGGTGCGGTTGTCACCGTGACAAACACAACCGCGGGCGCATTCAACATCAACCCAGGACGTGCTGTAGAGCTTCTGTTCGTTAGCACAGTTAGCGGAGCCAATTGGATTCCAGTACAACCATAACTAACAGAGTATTGTAAGGAAAACAACAATGAAACAATACCTTGTCATGGTTGGGTTGCTATGCGCAGGGGCTTCGCTTGCACAAGCGCAGTCGCCAACTGGTCTTGCATCCGATACTCCGGCTCCTGCAATCCAAAGTACGCCGTCGGCCGATGCTTCAAAATCTGGGGCTTCGTTGCTTTCAACTCCAGCTGCAACTCCTTCAGCTTCGGCAGTGCCGTCGGCCAGTGTGGTGTCGGCTCCAGTTTCCTCAGCCGCGCCTTCTGCGGTTGAGTTGAAAGTTGCTGCTCCTTCAGCTTCGACAGTGACGTTAAGCAGCGATCAGGCTGCAGTTACGCCAGCGGCAGTTCGTGCAGAACAAGCTCCGCAAGTCTCAACTTCCGCTCCGAAGTGAGTAGAGGCGTGTAGCCACAAACCAATGAACAATATTACCGGGCAAGCAATACCTCTCCGTTGCTTGCCCGGCTCTGTTTCGCGCTCTTCAATTGGTTGCAGATGGTTCCCATCACTACGTCGCACAACCATTGCTTGTAATTTGCTGATGGATCCAACGGGAAATTTAGAGTGCTGCACTAAGCCCATGCAGAGCGTGAATACCTTCCATCAACGAACGATCAACTCCCGACTTCCAACAACCGATCCCCGATTCCCGATTCCCGATCCCCGACTCCCGACAACCGACTCCCGACCATGCTTCAAGCAATCCAATACCAAAAAACTGGCGAGCTTCACGTGAAAGAACTTCCGGCCCCGGAACTGAAACCTGGGATGATCCTGGTTCGCACCGCTGCCTCGCTGATCTCTGCCGGAACCGAGCGCACCTCGGTCGCAACCGCGCAAGCCTCGATGCTCACCAAAGCCCGCACCCGCCCCGATCTGGTGAAGCAGGCGATGGATATGGTGAAGAAAGAAGGGCTGATGAACACCGTGGAAAAAATCCGCACGCGGCTGGATAGCTACAAGGCGTTGGGCTACTCCGCCGCCGGTGTGGTGGTGGCCAGCGCGTGCGATGGCTTTGCCCCCGGCGACCACGTTGCTTGCGCCGGTGCCGGCTACGCCTCCCACGCCGAAGTGATTGCCGTCCCGAAAAATCTTGCCGTAAAAATCCCCGATGGAGTCAGTTTTGAACAAGCTGCGTTCACCACGTTGGGGGCAATCGCGCTGCAAGGCGTTCGCCAGGCAAAAATCTCGCTGGGTGAGTCGGTGGCGGTGGTTGGGTTGGGGCTGCTTGGCCAGCTAACCGTGCAGCTTCTGAAAGCCGCCGGCTGCCGTGTGATTGGGCTGGACATCAACGAAAGTCTCTTCCCCGCTGCACGCCAGTTTGGTGCCGATGCCGTTGCCAACAGCAGCGGCGGCGCGGCCCAGGCAATCGAAAGTTTCACTCGCGGAATCGGTGCCGATGCCGTGATTATCACCGCCGGAACCAACAGCAACGCCCCGATGGAGCTTGCCATTGCTTCAGCGCGGAAGAAGGGGCGGGTGGTGGTGGTTGGCGCGGTGGGAATGGACATCCCGCGAGCCGGATTTTTTGAGAAAGAGTTGGAGATCACCATTTCATGCAGCTACGGCCCGGGCCGCTACGATCCCACCTACGAGGAGGAAGGACACGATTACCCCGTGGCCTTTGCGCGCTGGACCGAAGGGCGCAACCTTCAGGCAATCCTTGATTTGATGGCTTCCGGAAGCCTGGATGTTCAGCCGATGATTACTCACCGATTCCCGATCACCGAAGCGGGGAAGGCCTACGACATCATCACCGGAAAAACGCCCGAGCCGCACATCGGGATCATCTTGCAGTACCCCGAACGGAAAGAATCGCTGGTGCGGACGGTGCTGGTGCATCCGGCAAAACCGGTGGCCGGGGCGTTGGGGGTTGCCTACATCGGCGCGGGAAATTTCGCCCAAAGTTATCTGATCCCTCCAACCCAAAACGCTGGTGCGCGGATGATTGCGGTGGCCACTTCCACAGCGGTGAACGCCCGCTCCGTTGCCGAAAAATTTGGCTTCCAGCAAGCCACCACCGACGTTGATGCGGTGCTTGCCAACCCAGAAATTGATGCCGTCTTCATCGCCACCCGCCACGACACTCACGGCGATTACGTGGCCCGTTCGTTGCAGGCCGGAAAGCAGGTGTTTGTGGAGAAACCGCTGGCGATTAATCGGGAGGAGCTTGGGCGAATTCGCGAGCTGGCCGAGCAAGGGCGCGACCGTGTGATGGTGGGTTTCAACCGCCGTTTCTCCAAGCCGCTGGTGGATATGCGGAAGATCTTTGCCAACTGTGGCGAGCCGTTGGCAATGATCTACCGCGTGAACGCTGGGTTCATCAAGCCGGATAATTGGATTCAGGCCCCGGCGCAAGGTGGGCGCATCATCGGTGAAGGATGCCACTTCATTGACTCCATGCAGTTTATGGCTGGCGGTGCGCGCCCGGTCAGTGTCCACGCGGCGGCAATCGGAAGCGACAACACGCAGGTGCGGAACGCCGACAACGTGGCGATCACCATCCGCTTCAGCGATGGCTCCATCGGGACGCTACTCTACCTTGCCAACGGCGATCCTTCGGTTTCCAAAGAATACTTCGAGGTGTTTGGCGGGGGGATGACGGCGATCATGCAGAACTTTGCGACGGTGGCAACCTCACGCGGGCGCAAAACAAAAGTGGAGAAATACAACGGCGACAAAGGCCACAGCCAGGAAGTAGCGCAAACGATTGCAGCGATGAAATCTGGGGGGCCAATGCCGATCAGTTTCCAAAGTCTGCACGACACAACGCTGGCCACGATTGCCGCGTTGGAGTCGTTGGCAACGGGGGCGGTTGTTCAGGTCGCATAGCCCTGTCCGCCAGCCAGCCAGTTCCGAATCGCAGAAAACAGATTCACTGAAAACATCACGCCAGCCAGCACTCTCCTCTCTCTCACATTCTGGAGTGCTGGCTGGCGTTGATGTTGGTTTCCCTTTCGTTGTCGTTACTCAATTCCCGGCGCGGCAACCGGTGCTATTCTGCGCGTTGCTGTTGTGGTGTCCACCTCTATCTGTGCTGGCTGAGTTGCTATGGCTGGTGCTACCAGTATGGATTCCACAGTTATCGGAGCCGTGACGATCTTCAGCGGCATGTCCAGAACCCCTCGTTGTACCCGTTGAACTTGGCTTGGGGATGCCGGGCGTTGCCCCTCTTTCTCCGCCACAACCACCCGGCTTGGGCGGCGGGAATTGCGGCTTGGAGAATCAACATCAACCGCTGGTGCTTGAATTGCCACAACTTCCTCGTAGGTCAGTCCTGAGTTTTTTATCCACTCGTTCAGTTCCGGCGCATCAATCTGGCGGATGGCTGCAAAGTGGTAGCGGCTGTTGATTTGTTCGGCAGCCTTGCGCCCCAGCGATTGCTCCACCAAATAACCGACGGCGCAGATATTCCCATCCAAGTCAATAAACACCGGCTCCCACGCGCCGGGGTGTTCGTAGTTGATGGGGTACTCGCCACGCTGCCAATAATCGCGCAGGCGGTCAAGGTTGCGGGCGCGTTCGGCTTGCAGTTCTGGGGTCATCCAGCTTGCATCGTGGCGGCGCAGCAGCGACTCCACCGCTTGCAGCCGGCGAGTGTGGTTGCCATGTTGCAGCGCAAGATCGTCCCGAATTTCTGGAGAAAGTTGGTTGAATTGAATATCGGTGGTGATGATTGTTGAAGGGCGGTTGCCGATGATTTCCGGCGCGGGATTTGGCGTGGTGCTGCCGAAAAACGATGCCAGCGAAACTACGCCAGCAGCAAGTGCGGATACGATTGGAATGTTCATGGTCTGCGTCTCCTTTCAGTTGTGTGGATCAAAATTTCTGGTTTGTACTGCTTCCATCAGCACAAACTGCTTTCACGACGCAGGGGCTGTTGTGGCGTAACATTGGAGCGGGGGGGATGAAAAAAGCCGAGGGTGAACGGGTAGAATGCCAAATGTCAAATGCCGAATGCCGAATGAAGAGTGAGGAGAATAGAGGGTGAGTGAAGAATGCCGAATATCACAATGGAGTTTTCGCCGAACCTCACCCTCCGCTCATGTTGAGCCATCGGAATGCCGAATGCCAAATGTCGAATGCCAAATCAAGAATGAAGAGTCTTGGAGTCCTCACCGAATCCAGCCCTCCGCTCATGCTGAGCCCCGTCGAAGTATGAGCGGAGCCACCGAACGGCGAAGTCTCCACCGATACTCAGCGGTTAATTTTTCGGCAAGCTCACTCTTCGGCAATCATAGTATGGCTGGTTCACCACAGCATCCCTCCGCTCATGTTGAGCCATCGGAATGCCGAATGCCGAATGCCAAATGTCGAATGCCAAATCAAGAATGAAGAATAATGGAGTCCCCTCCTAATCCAGCCCTCCGCTCATGCTGAGCCCCGTCGAAGTATGAGCGGAGCCACCGAACGGTGAAATCTCCACCGATACTCAGCGGTTAATTTTTCGGCAAGCTCACTCTTCGGCAATCATAGTATGGCTGGTTCACCACAGCATCCATCGCGGTTTTTCTGGGGGCGGTTGTTCAACAAACACGTCATCACCATCCACACTCGCCGGGGATACGCTCCCAGAGTTAGCGACAACTCTCCTGACTACGGTCGCCAACAACGTACGCGACCACTTGCCGAGTGTCACGACATTGGGCGATCCAGACCCACTGCTTATTCTCGCTTTTTTGCACAAATGACCATAATTCATCCAACTCCAGCGTTGGTGATGCTGGGGCCGGAGCCAGCGTTTCGGTTAAGGGTGGGAGTTCGTTGGCTTTTTTTTTATCCACGTGCTGACCCTGTTTCGTGCCGCACCGAACGTGCGAGTGAGTCCTCGCAGGCTGGAGCGTTCCTGATAGGCATGGAGGATTGCTTGGCGTTGTTCCGGGGTGTAGCCATTCGTTTGAGGGTTCTTTCGGCTGTTGCGGTGGCAATCGTTGCAGTGGTAGCGTTGCTTCCCGTTGTTGGTCAGCCCATTACGGGTAATCCGCATACTCTGGCAATGCCGACATCGAAGGGTCGTTGTTACCATGATGACCAAATTACAAATCCTCCCTGGGTATGACCCACTACCCGATAGCCTTCTTTTTCAGCATCTCAACTGGTGTGTTCGGGCTAAAATACAAGCCTCTGCCAGTATGCTCAAATAAAAGGAGAATGCGAAAATCCTTCATCTGCCATGCCCGTGAAAGCAGGCATTTATTTTATCGAACTTCGCAAACTCCAATATTCTGAGTATATATCAGGGTAAAATTCACCGCTTGCAAGTGTTATCCAGTTATACTCCAAACAGAATGGTTTGCGAAAAATCTAGTCGTTGTCATTCCCGCGAAAGCGGGAATCCATACCATAACTAGCTGAGTAGAATTTCGCAAACCAATTTCATCCGAGTATAACCGCATCTTTCTTGAAATCCCTAAAGTTCATATCCATCTATATTGCCTTATTATCTGTGGCACATTCGAATAATAAGGAGTTTGCGAAATCCAACGGATTATAGATGCGCAGGTCTATTGGCTTTCATTTTCGTGGGGATGATCGCCAATAGATTTTCGCAAACTCCTTAAGTCCGAACATCAAAACAGCAACCCATGCCGTTGACAAGTACTCCTGAAAATAGCGCTGAGCAAGTCTCTACACATCCAGATTCCTCACATACCGTGCGTTCCGTTCGATGAACTGGCGGCGTGGCTCCACCGAATCCCCCATCAACGTCTCGAAAATGTGCGAGGCGTGCTGGGCGTTTTCAATCGTCACCTGCTGCAAGGTGCGGGTTTCGGGGTTCATGGTGGTGGCCCACAACTGCTCGGGATTCATCTCCCCCAATCCCTTAAATCGGCTGATGACAATGCCATCGCGGGTGCGGCCAATTTCTTCGTATTCTGGTTCCTCGGTTCCTTCCTCAACGTGGGTAGAAGCGTTGGTGTCCTTCCGAAGTCGCTTCAAAATTTCATCACGTTCGGCATCATCGTAGGCGTAGTATTCACCTTTCCCTTTTTTCACCTTGTAGAGCGGCGGCATGGCCAGATAGATTTTCCCCTGCTCAATCATCTCCCGCATGTAATTGAAGAATAACGTCAGCAGAAGGGTGCGGATGTGTGCGCCGTCCACGTCGGCATCGGCCATCAGAATTACTTTCCCGTAGCGTGCTTTGCTAATATCCAGCGTCTCGCCAAAACCAACCCCAAGCGCGGTGAAAATCGCACGAATTTCTTCGTTCTCCAGCACCTTGTTAATTCGCGCTTTTTGCACATTCAGCACCTTGCCGCGCAACGGAAGAATTGCTTGCGTGCGGCGGTCGCGTGCGGACTTAGCGCTGTTGTGCACAAACACACCGTCGGCCAGAGCAAAATTATGAGTGCCGGGAACTTCAAGATCATAAACGTCCATTTGCTCAGTCAATCGTTCAATTTCAACTACGCGATGGTTGTAATTATGAACCGCTTCAATTGCTGTTGTGGCATTATTATCGAAATAACGCTGGCAGAAGGTTTCAAAGCTCAACAAGGATTTGTCGCGAGAGTTGATGCGATGCTCACGATAAGCAGAAATATCTACTATGCCGTGCGTAACCTCAATCTGCTTTAATGCAGAAAGGGTTTTGTTGTAGTAGGTACGATTTAGCGCTGCATGGCGTTTTTCACGAAACTCAGGAGTCCATTGTTCTGCGGTTTTCTTCCGCCGCCAATTTTTTAACTCAGGATTCTCCCATTGCTTTTTTGCAGCTTCCGAACGTTCAATAGCTGCTTCGGGATGATGTTGATAAAATGCCCGAGTACGCGCTGCCTGAAGTTTCCTATTCTCCTCATTGCTCCAATATCCTTGCTGAGCTTCCATCAGTTGCTCTTGGTTGATGCGGCGATACTCAGCGTTTGAGTTGTAATATGCTCGCCAGCGATCAGTCATAAATTGCTTGTACTCTGTATTTGCCCATTGCGCTTTTGCTTGTTTGGATAACATCTCTCGCGTGGCTGGTTCCTTCATTCGCGCACTCATTTTGCTACGGTATTCAGGAGTTGCCCGGGTTGCACGCCATTTTTCTATTGCGTCACTATGATGAAGAGTAAGTGCAGCGTGGCGGCGATGCAATGCAAGGTGTTCATCCGCTTTCATACGGACGATGTTTGTTGGGTTGTTATTCCGCTTATTAAAATCTTTGTGATGACAATGTTCACCGTCATCGTTTTTATAGTTTTTCTTCCAAATGTTATACCAATCAGCCAGTTTATGCGTGAACAGCCAAGAATCTGATTTGGGATTCCAAACCATTTCATATCCATTAATGGTGATTCCTGGTTGTGTCATATCGGAGAATTTTCGATATAACGGCATTAGCGAGTCGTCGGGGGTGATATCAGCTGCGGCCTTGTAGCTACCATCACGCAGCATAAATCGGTGATCTGGAGTGCAAACGATTTGTTTGCCATTATCCAACGTGATCCGAATTACGTCAGCGTTGGATTTTGTGAGCCTCACGTTGATAATGCGCTCAATCCCCACCGTTCCGTCATGGCGAATGGTGTAGCAAAAATTCTCTTTCCCAAGATTCTGTTCGTGGATCAACTCCAAGAAATTAAGGTGGCGACCATCTGCAAGGGCAACTTGCGTATCACCGGAAAAACACCCACCGGCACTATCCCCCTCCACCAAAAAAATCTCACAATGTTCGGGGTCTTCAATGGAGCAATCGGCAAGTTTTCCGGGGAGCGTCATTGTCTCCATTGCATTTTTTCGCCGCACAAGCTCGCGTGATTTTCGGGCAGCTTCGCGCGCTTCGGCTGCGGAAAATACTTTGTCAATAATTGCCTTCCCAACTTTTGGATTCTCCTCCAAATACTGAGTAAGCACATCGCCAAAAATGGAGCGGACAATGCCGTCAACTTCGCTGTTGCCAAGTTTGGTTTTGGTTTGCCCCTCAAATTGTGGCTCGGCTACTTTCACGGAAATTACCGCAGTAAGCCCCTCGCGGAAATCTTCACCAGTCAAAGTCAGCTTCTCATTTTTCAGAAGCTTATTTTTTTGCGCGTATGCGTTCAGCGTGCGGGTTAAAGCCGAGCGAAAACCGCTAACGTGCGTTCCCCCTTCGTGGGTGTTGATGTCGTTCACGTAGCTGAAAACATTTTCGCTGTAGCCGCTGTTGTATTGGAAGCAAATTTCAACGGGGGTGTTTTCTTTTTCGCCGGCAATCATCACTGGCTTAATCATGGCTGTGCGGGTTCCGTCAATATATTTCACGAAACCAACCAAGCCATCTTTGTAATGGAAAACCTCACTGATCCCATATTCCCGCTCGTCGGTCATGGTGATGGTGACGGTGGGGTTCAGGAATGCAAGCTCGCGCATACGCTCGGCAAGCGTATCCCAGCGGTATTCGGTGCTTTTGAAAATGCTGGAATCGGGGCGGAACCATTGGGTGGTTCCGGTTTCTTTTTTGGATGATGTTCCAATTTCAATAACATCCCCCTGCGGAATTCCCTGGCGATATTCTTGCCGATACATTTTTCCGTCGCGCTTAATTGTGGAGATCATGTGTTCCGACAAAGCGTTCACCACCGAAACGCCCACGCCGTGCAGCCCGCCCGAGACTTTGTAGGCATCTTTATCGAATTTCCCGCCAGCGTGAAGGATCGTCATCACCACTTGCAGCGTGGAGATTTTTTGGGTTGGGTGCATTCCCACCGGAATACCCGAGCCGTTATCGGTAACGGTGATGGAGTTATCCTTGTGGATGGTGACGGTTATGGTGTCGCAGCGTCCGGCAAGGGCTTCGTCAATGGAGTTATCAACAACCTCATACACAAGGTGATGAAGCCCACGAACACCAATATCGCCGATATACATTGCTGGGCGTTTCCGCACCGCCTCAAGGCCTTCCAGCACCTTGATGCTATCCTCGCTGTACCCATTCCCGTTGGTCGTTTTCGTAACGTCGTGATCTGCCATTAGCTTGGTTGTATGATTGGTTGTTGTTGACTGCTGTTGTTGCTGTACTCTGCCAGATATTACCGCACCACAATTTCCTGCACTACCTCTGCGCCGAATCGTTCGTTTACTTTCTCTTTTATTTCTTCACGGCGGAGCATGATTTCGTTCCGCCAGGTCGCGCTTTGCACGCTGATGAACATTGTCCCTTTATCAATTCGATCTACGGTTGCGTGTTTGGCAATGGTTTCGCCAACGATTTCCACCCAATAGGTGGGTACCGATTGTTCTTTCAGCTTCCCGTCAAACCCGCTATCGCGAAGCCATTGTTGAATAATTGCACCGATGGAGTTTGGCATAAAAAATAAATTTCAGATGCGTTGGATTTACAGGCCTATTTCCACTTCATCGCCAACATCACTCGATGATGATGCCGCTATTTTTTGCTCCATAATTTCCCCTTTCATCACCTCAATATTCGCCTCCGACTCTCCTAAATTTCTTCCACGGAGGAAGGGGAGAAGGTCGAAGGAAACGACGGTGAGAAATACTTGTGCAAGGTTGCGGGTAAGGTCATACACCCGCTCGGCACGGTGGGCATCAAGTTCCCCAAAAATGTCATCCAACAAAATAATTGGCGTTTCGGCGCACTGGCGGGCAAGGTAGTGGAACTCGGCCACTTTCAGCCCAATTAACAATGTTTTGTGCTGCCCCTGGCTTGCCGATACCCGAACATCGCCGCCGTTAATTTCCATCCGAACGTCGTCGCGGTGGGCACCGAACAGGGTTGCGCCGCGCCGCTGTTCTTCGGCAAGCACTTGCTTGCTTCGCAGCCACAAAGCGTCGCGATAATCGGCAACGGATGCGCGTGGCTCGCGGACGCAATCGGGCTGGTAGCGGATGCTGACCTCATCGGCCCCGTCGGCAACGTCGCCTGCGGTTTGCCGCAGCAGCGGCTTGAACTCCTCGATAAACTGCGTCCGCTCCATCATGATGTGGGCGGCGCGTTCAATCAGCCCTTCATCGTAGGTTTCAATCAAGTTTCGGTCAACCGAGCGGCGTTGCTTCAGTGCGGTTGCCAGCACTGCGTTGCGCTGTTTCAGGATGCGGCGGTAATGGAGTAAATCCTCCAGATACCGCCGCTTTGCCTGCGAGATCACCATATCAATAAATCGCCGCCGCTCCCCCGGCCCGCCGCCGCTAATTGCCTTCATATCTGGGGAAAGCACCACCGTGGGAGCCGAGCCAATTACCTGCGTGGCATTCCCCGCTGGCGAGCCATCCAAGCGGATGGTTTTGCCAACGTTCGGGTCGTAGCGGACATCGAACCGGCGCGTAACGCCATAATCGCTGACCCCCTCCACCGACGACTCGAAGAACTTCTCCCCCCGCCGAATCAAGCTGGCATCTTGGGTTCCAACAAAAGAACGGGTCAGGGTGCAGACCGAAATCGCCTCAAGGATCGAGGTCTTCCCCTGACCGTTCATGCCGGTGATGATGTTCACCCCATCGGCGGCCATCAGTTGGGTGGCCGTGTGGTTGCGGATATTTTGGAATGTGAGGCGACGGATACGCATTGGGCCAATCAGCGCAAGTAGAATTAGGAGTTCAGCCGCACCGGCATCAGAAGCATCAGCACTTCTTGGCCGTTGGATTTGCCGTACGGAGAAATCAGCGACGGGCGAAGCGGCGTTGAAAAATCGAAGGCTACTTCGTCCGATTCGATGCGGTCCAGTGCTTCGCGCATGAATTGGGAGTTGAACCCGATCTCCATTTCTGTTTCGCTGTAATCGCACGGCACATTCTCGAACGCTTCCCCGCCGGTGTCCACGTCCTCGGCTTGGATGCGAAGCGCGTTGCCGGCCAGCTTCAGCCGAACTTGGCGGGTTTGCGAGTTGCTGTACAGGCTGACCCGTTTCACCGAGCCTAAAATGTCGTCGCGGCGGATCACCATTCGTTTGTCGTTGGCCTGCGGGATCACGCTTTCGTAGTTGGGGTAGGTTTCATCAATCAACCGTGCGGTGATGGTGGTGGCCCCGTCGGTGAAACGGACGTGCGTGGCGTTTGCTTCCAGGGTCATCTGCTCGGCACTGAAGGCTTTGTGAACTAATTGGAGAGCTTTTGGGGGGACAATCACATCAACATCGTTGGCGATTTGGGGCTGCATTTCGTGGTCAATAATTCGCACTAACCGGAAGCCATCGGTGGCAACCGAGCGGATTTCGTTGGGGCGGAACTGGAACAGCACCCCGGTCATCGCCGGGCGGAACTCATCGCTGGAACAAGCGAAGCTGGTGCGATCCACCATGCCGCTAAATTTGGCCGATGGCAGGGTGATGGTGATCTTGGGATCGAACGCCGCAAGCTGTGGGAACTCGCCAGCATCCATCCCACTTAAGCGATACTCACCGCTGCTGGTGTTGAGCAAGGTGCGTTTGCTGTTCATGTCGGCATCCAGCGTCAGCTCGCCAAGCTCCAACGCCCGAACGGTATCCACCATGCGGCGCGCCGGAAGCAGCAAGGCCCCGTTGCGTTCGCCACGGACTTCAAGGGTGGTGGTCATGGTGATGTCCATATCGGTGGCGGTCAGCGAAAGGATGGAGCCTTCCAGCTGAAGCAGGATATTCTCAAGGACAGGCATTGGCGAACGTTGCGGGATTGCGCTGGAGATACGGCTGAGCGCTTGCGCAAGCTCTTTCACGGGGACGGTAAACTTCATGGTTCAGTTTGCGGTTGGAAGTTGGAAAATGGTGTTCAGAAAGTGCTCAAAAGTACGAAACGGAGGGGGGGCGGCAAAGCTATTTTTTGATTGGCGGAAGCTGTTACACCGGGCCGGGCAATCGCGGAAGGAATCGCTGTTTTTTTGCTGAAATAGAGGTTCCCCTCCGCAACCAAACGCTGGGCTGAAGGCGAAGGTGAAAGATTGGAGTCCCGTTCGTGCAAGGGGGCACTTCGCCGTGAGGTTGCCAACAGACAACCCCAGCAGAGCCGTGTTCCCGACTCACGTTTCCGCCTGTCACGTTTCCGGCGTTCCCCCAGCGTTTCGGCTTTTGTAGCTTTGCTCAATTTGTCCAAAGCAACAACCTCCAACTTGCGTATCTGCCGATGACCTCCCGACCAAAAGCAAAACTGGCATTAGAAAATGGAGTTGTCTTCACCGGACGTGCCTTTGGCGCGACCGACCGCGAAGCAACCGGCGAAGTGGTGTTCAACACCTCCATCACCGGCTACCAGGAAATTTTGACCGACCCCAGCTACAACGGCCAGATCGTCACGATGACCTACCCGCACCAGGGGAACGTTGGCGTGAACAGCCACGATGTTGAGTCCCGCGCAGTGCAAGCCGCCGGGTTTGTCACCCGCGAGGCCGCACGGCTACGCTCCAACTGGCGCAGCCAGGCCGACCTTGATGAGTATCTGCGCCAGAACGGCGTAATCGGCATTGAAGGGCTTGACACCCGCCGCCTTGTCCGAATCCTTCGCGAGGAAGGGGCAATGCGGGGAATCATTTCCGCAACCGACCTTGACGATGCCAGCCTTCTTGCGCGCGCACGCGCACTCCCCAGCATGGCCGGCCTGGACCTCACCAAAAACGTCACCTGCGATGCCCCCTACGTTTGGAGTTCGTTGGACGAAAGCGGATATCGGCTTCCCGGGGGGGGGGGCGATTTGGGCGACCGCCAGTTCCATGTTGTGGTGGTTGATTACGGGGTGAAGCACAACATCTTGGAGCGGCTTTCGGCGTTTGGATGCCGCCTGACGGTGGTTCCATCGAACGCTACCGCCGCCGAAATTTTAGACCTGAACCCCGACGGCATCTTCCTCTCGAACGGCCCCGGCGACCCCGACGCGGTGAAATACACGATTGAAACGATCAAAGAACTTATCGGCAAAAAACCAATTTTCGGCATCTGCTTGGGGCATCAACTGTTGGCGCTTGCGCTTGGGGGGAAAACGTTCAAGCTGAAATTTGGGCACCGCGGGGCCAACCACCCAGTGCAAAATTTGCTGACGGGGTTCAACGAGATCACCAGCCAGAACCACGGTTTTGCGGTTGATTTGGACTCGATGCAGCATCTGCCAATCGAGCTTACTCACGTCAATCTGAACGACCGCACCTCGGAGGGATTCCGGCACAAGGAGCTTCCGCTGTTTTGCGTGCAGTATCACCCCGAAGCCGGCCCCGGCCCGCACGATGCCGATTATCTGTTCCGTGATTTTGTGGCGATGATGCAACGGGAGCAAGAAAAAGCGCAGCCGAGTGAGGTGATGGAAGCATAAGCATGAACAATCCACTGACAACACATAACTAACCATGCCAACCGTAATTCTTTCAGCCGCACGCACGCCCATCGGGTCGTTCGGCGGGTCGCTCAGTTCGATTTCTGCCCCGCAGCTTGGGGCGGTTGCAATCAAAGCCGCGCTGGAACGCGCTGGCGTTGCTCCAGAAAATGTTGAAGAAGTCATAATGGGGAATGTGCTGACCGCTGGCGTTGGCCAGTCGCCGGCGCGCCAGGCCGCGCTTGGTGCGGGCATTCCGAACACCGTTCCAACGCTCACCATCGGGAAGGTCTGCGGCAGCGGAATGAAAGCGGTGATGCTTGCCGACCAAGTGATCCGCGCCGGCGATGCCAACGTGATTGTGGCCGGTGGCCAGGAATCCATGTCCATGGCCCCCTACTTGTTGCCGAACGGACGCTACGGCTACAAATTTGGCGATGGCAAAATCCTTGACTCGATGCAGTACGACGGCCTAACCGATGCCTACGATAACGTGGCAATGGGCGTTGCCGCCGATGCGTGCGCGGTTACCTGCAACATCAACCGCAACGACCAAGATGCGTTTGCAATCGAAAGCTACCGCCGTGCACAGGCTTCGATTACCGAAGGGCGATTTAAGGAGGAAATTGCGCCGGTGACGATTAAGGAGCGGAAAGGGGAAACGGTGGTGGATACCGACGAAGATGCGTTCAAAACGAACTTCGATAAAATCCCAACGCTGAAGCCGGTGTTCACCAAAGATGGAAGCGTGACCGCTGCCAACGCCAGCACCATCAACGACGGCGCGGCTGCGCTGGTGCTTGCCAGCGAAGAATATGCCGCTGCGAACGGGCTGAATCCGATTGCCCGAATCGTTGCGCAAGCCCAACACGCCCACGCCCCGATGGAGTTCAACACGGCCCCCGTTACGGCAATCCGCCGTGTGCTGGATAAAGCTGGATTGACGGTGGAGGATATTGATCTGTTCGAGGTCAACGAAGCGTTTGCCGTCACCGCGCTGGCCGCAAAAAACGAGCTTGGATTGCCTCACGAAAAACTGAACGTCAACGGTGGCGCGGTCGCGCTTGGCCACCCGATTGGAGCCTCCGGCGCACGCATCCTTACCACACTGCTGCACGCCCTAAAAAGCCGCGGCTTGAAACGCGGCCTTGCCGGAATCTGCATCGGCGGTGGCGAGGCAACGGCGGTGATTGTGGAGATGGCGTAACCACCGAAAAAAATCAGGAACAAAAAAAGCCAGCACATTTTTCTGTGCTGGCTTTTTTTATGCCTGGAACAACGTGGGATGGGGCTCTCAGAAACTTCTTTTTTTTAATCCGCCCGCTTCCCCATCAAGGCTTCCACCGTTGCTTCCGCTGTTTTTTCCCAGGTGAGAGATTGCGCAAACTCCAGCGCGTTGTTTCGCAGTTCGGCGCGTAGCTCGGGGTTGGTCAGCACCCGTGTGATGCGTTCGGCCATTGCGTCAATATCGGCCCAGGGGTACAGCAGCCCGGTGATGCCATCCTGCACCGAATCGCGCAGGCCCGGCGTGTTGGCGGCAATGGCGGGGGTTCCGCAGGCGTTGGCTTCCACATTCACAATCCCCCAGCCTTCCTTCTGCGACGGGTTCACCACCACCCAAAGTTCTTGCAACAACCGCAGTTTTTCTTCCTCGGTCACAAACCCTGTGAAGCGTGTTGCATCGGCAACGCCAAGCTGCTGGGCAAGTTTCTCAAGCTCGGGTTGGAAATCGCCACGGCCAATAATCACAAGCTCGGCGTTGGGTATCTGCTGGCGGACCTTCGCAAAGGCTTGCACAACATGATCCACGCACTTGTATTTTTTCAGCCGCCCGAAGTAGCCGATGGTGGGGTGGGAAGATTTCGGAATGCCAGTTGGCCGCAGCCGCTGGTGATCCAGCGCGTTCATGGCCAACCGGAAATTTTGGCGGCGGAAACCGCGTTCCACAAACTCATCCAGCGTTGATTGCGAGACCACAAGGAAGGGGGTGTTCCGGTACACAACATCCACCAACTTCTCGGCCAGATAGACATAGCTTCCGAAGATCATCCCTGCCTCGGCAAAAATAGATTTCCCAAAAAAGTGGTGGCTAATCGCTACCAAGCGGCGGCGAACATAGAGCGGGGTGTAGAAGGGGATTTTGTTCAGGTCATCCACAACAACATCGAACTTGAGCTTGCGGAGCTTGAACAGATAGTAGAACGGGACAACAAAATTGAAGGTGTTCCGCCCGCCCCGGCGGATGATGCGGATTCCATCAATCACCTCCTCCGGCTTTGCGTTCGGATAGGCGCAGCAGAGCAGGGTCACGCTGTGCCCCATTGCCGCCACGCGGCGGAATGTTTCGTACAGGTGAACCTCGGCCCCGCCACTGAGGGGGTTGGTCCAATCTTGCCAGTTCATCACCAGGATATTCATCAGGATATTCCTACAAAGGGCGCAAAGCTACATCACAACAGTGGTGTTCGATAAGCCAATCTCTCGGAATCTTTCGTTAGTTTTTGAAGCGAAGCCGTAGCAATGGCGAATGCCACACCGTTACGGGCCAACAGAAGAACCAAGAAAGCACAACACCAATACATCATCAGCTATGCCAACAGGATTTTTTGGAACAATCATCGTCGGTGCAATCATCGGCTGGCTTGCCAGCATCATCACCAAAGCCAACAACCAACTGGGCTGCCTTACCAACATCATTGTTGGGGTCATCGGCTCGGCACTGGGGTCGTGGTTGGCGGCGGAGTTATTCAAGTACAAAGTGATGGAAGGATTTTCCTGGCCGGGGTTCTTTGTGGGCATTGGTGGTGCAGTGCTGTTTATCGCCCTGCTTCGGCTGCTGGGGATTTTACGGCGCGATTAATCGGGGATCGGGGATCGGCGGCGGGGCTGGGTGTCGGAATCTTTCACTCTTCACTCTTCGCTTCGGCTCCCACCCGACGAATGTAGGGCAACCAGCAGCTTCACCCATTTGGGAGAGGGCGGGGGGTGAGGGCAGGGAGCGGCGGGGCGAGTTCAGAATCTTTCACTCTTCCCATCTCACTCTTCACTCTTCGCTTCGGCTCCCTCTCCCACCCGAGGAATGTGAGGCAAGCAGAGCTATCACCCGATTGGGAGAGGGCAGGTAGGAGTGGGCTGAGTTCGGTGGCTCCACTCATACTTCGACGGGGCTCAGCATGAGCGGAGGGCGGGATTCGGTGGTGTGGTGGTCATTAGTCATTGGACAATGGTCATTTGCTGGCTTTGGCTTCATTTCACTCTTCCCATCTCACTCTTCACTCTTCAATTCCCTCTCCTTATTTTGGCGGCCAAGAGAAAAGGGAACGTTTGTTCTCCAATCCAACACCATGAGCAATCCCGACACAGCCCTTGCCGAACTCCGCGCCGCCGTAGCCGTCGCAACTACTCCCACCGAACGCGCCAACGCACTGAACCAGCTTGCCCAAAAATTAGAGCAACAAGGCCACTACACCGAAAGCCTTGCCGCAGCCGAGGAAGCCTACGGGCTTGCCAAGCAAGCTGAAGCACCAATTATTGAAGTGGAAGCGTTGCGGTTGCAAGGGGTTGTGTATTTGCAAAGAGGGGAGTATAGCAAGGCGTTACGGTTATTCGAGCAAATACTGAAACTGTATGAAGAACTTGGAGACCGCTCTGGTGTGGCTATTGCCACCAATATGATCGGAGGTGTGTCCCATGCTCTTGCGGATTACAATCGTTCGCTGGAGTATTTCACCCGTGCACTTGCTCTATTTGAAGAGCTTGGAGATCGGGCTGGTGTAGCCAATGTCACCACGAATATCGGGATTGTGTATGTGGCCGTCTCGGATTACAATTGTGCATTGGAGTATTACACCTGCGGGCTTGCCCTACATGAAGAACTTTGCCAGCATTCCGGTGTAGCCAATACCACCAACAACATCGGGATCGTGTACGAATCTCTCTCGGATTATAATCGTGCATTGGAGCATTACACCCGTGCTCTTGCCCTGTTTGAAGAACTTGGGAATCGTTCCGGTGTGGCCAATACCACCAACAACATCGGGGGAGTGTACGAGTCGCTCTTGGATTACAATCGTGCGTTGGAGTATTACACCCGTGCTCTTGCCTTTTTTGAAGAGCTTGGCAAGCACGACGGTGTGGCTCGCGTCACTGGGCACATCGGCAATGTGTACATAAACCTCTTGGATTACAATCGTGCGTTGGAATATTACACCCACGCCCTTGCCCTGCATGAAGAACTTGGTATGCGTTCCAATGTAGCTCTGGTCACCGGGAACATTGGGATGCTGTATGCCAACAAGCAATTCACCGACTACAACCCCACCAAAGCCGAAGAACTCCTCACGCAAGCTATCGCTCTCAATGAAGAGCTAGGAACCAAGCAAAAACTCTACAGCGCATACCAATTCTTAGCCAACCTCTACTCCCAAGAAGGCCGCTGGGAAGAAGCCTTCCAACAGTTCAAGAAATACCACGAACTCTATCAAGAAGTCCAGAGTGAGGAAGCACGGAAGAAGGCACTGCAAGTAGAGCAACAACGGCAGATTGCCGAGATGGAAAAACGGACCGCCGCCGAACGCGCCGATGCCGAAGCCACCAAACGGGTTCTTCACAACATCCTTCCGCCAACCATTGCCCAGCGGGTTGTCAGCGGGGAAGAACGGATAGCTGAATCCTTCGAATCGGTCACGGTGTTGTTCGCTGATATTGTTGGGTTTACGGTGCTGTCGCAGCATATCTCAGCCACGGAGTTGGTGTCAGGATTGGACTTGCTGTTCAGCCAGTTTGATGAGTTAGCGGAGAAGCACGGGCTGGAGAAAATCAAGACGATTGGGGATGCGTACATGGCGGTGTCGGGGTTGCCGGAACCGAGAGAAGATCACGCCGAATCCGCCGCGAAGATGGCAATGGAGATGGTGGAAGTGGTGAAAGAATTTGCGGGACTTGGAGGCGGCTCACATCTGCAAGTGCGGATTGGTTTGCACACGGGTGAAGTGGTTGCCGGGATCATCGGGAAGAAGAATCTTGCGTACGATTTATGGGGTGATGCAGTGAACACGGCAGCCCGGATGGAGAGCCACGGCGAGCCGGGGCGGGTTCACGTGAGCCAGGAATTTGCCGAAGCGGTGAGCGACGGCGGATCACCATTCCGTGTTGAGGAGCGAGGAGTTTTGAGGATCAAGGGGAAGGGGGTGTTGCGGACATATTTTTTGAGGGGCTTGGCTACGCCATGAAGGCCGGGGCAGTACTGGCCGCTGGTTCGTGTGGAGTGCCTACAACGCGTCCTTCGGCAAGCTCAGGATGGCCTTTAGAGGGAGCTAAGGCTTAATAAGCCTCAGTAATTGCTTGCCGGTTCGTCTGTTGTTTTCGGTACTCGTCGGCACGGACCAGCCGTAGTTCGTCCCAGGTGGCGAAGTCGGCGGGAAGATCATCCATCACTGGCCGAAGCGCGGCAAGCCCGTTGCGGCGAAATGCAGCGCGAATCGGCTCAATTTTTTCGGGCGACACAAACGGGGCTACGGTGTCAAATTTTCCGTGCGCCACCAACGATTCCAGATGTGCCATCACGGTTGATTTGGCGATTTGCCGCGCGGTGGCAATGTCCTGCGGATCCATCCCCGGACGGTAGGCGTGCAGGGTTGCCAGCACCATTGCCGAAAGCTCCGGCGGAACAAAATCGGGAATGCTCCGCTCCACTTTCTCAATGTTTGGTTGCTCGTGAAAAAACTCCGCTATCGCTTCCAAGAACACCGTGCCGTATCGCTTGGTTTTCATCTCACCCACGCCCGAGACCATCCGCATCTCCTCCAACGTTCGGGGCAATCGTGTGGCCATTGCAATCAAGGTGTTGTCGCCAAAAACGATGTAGGCCGGAACTTGCTCCTGGTCGGCAATCCGCTTGCGAAGCTGGCGCAGCCGTTGGAATAACTCAATGTTGTGTTCCGGCAAACCGCTGGTTGCCCGTGGGCTCCGCTCCCGCTCCTGCCGTCCCGATGACTCTTCACGGCGGCGTTGCAGCATAATCGTCTGGCGGTTCCGAAGCACTTCGCGGCCAAGCTGCGTCATCCGCAAGGCGTTGAACGATTCGGCATCTTGATTCAGGTAACCCGCCGTCACCATCGCACGCGCAAGCCACATCCATTCCGATTTTGAAGTGGCTTCGCCGATGCCGTAGGTGGGGAGGAGGTTGTGGCGGTAATTCAAAATTTTTGCCGCGCCCGACCCACGCAACACATCCACCACGTGGGCCACGCCAAACCGTTCCTGAAGCCGAATCACGCACGACATCAGCATCTGTGCTTGCCGTGTGGCATCCACCGTTTCGATGGCGTTTGGGGAAAGGCAGTTATCGCAGTTGCCGCAGTTGGTGGCGGTGTAGTCGTCGGAGAAATGGTGGAGCAACAGGGCGCGGCGGCATTGCGAAGCCTCGGCGTAGGCCACCATTTCGTTCAGTTGTTGGATTGCAACGGCGCGGTCGTTCGGGTCCGGCTTCTCGCTAATAAACTGCATCTGCTTTGCCCGATCCCCCTGGCCGTAAAACAGCACACACTCCGACGGCAACCCATCGCGCCCGGCGCGCCCGGTTTCCTGGTAGTAGCCCATGATGTTTTTGGGGAGGTCGTAGTGGATGATGTAGCGGACGTTCGATTTATCAATGCCCATCCCAAAGGCAATGGTTGCGCAGATGATCTCAACATCATCACGGTCGAACGCCTCCTGATTGCTGGTTCGGGTTTCGCGATCCAGCCCGGCGTGGTAGGGCAGTGCGCGGTAGCCACGATCGTGAAGCTGTTCGGTAAGTTTTTCGGTGCGGGCGCGGCTGCCGCAGTAGATAATACCCGATTCCCCCCGATGCTGTTCAACAATCTGGAAGAGTGACACAAGGCTGGTGGTTTTTTGCTTGACGGCGTAGCTAAGGTTGGGGCGATTGAACCCAGCGCGGTGCAGCTTGGCGTTCCGAAGCTGAAGTTGCTGAAGGATGTCCTGCTGCACACGCTCGTTTGCGGTGGCGGTCAGCGCGATAATCGGCACGGTTGGGAACTTCTCCCGAAGAATCGTCAGCCGCCGATACTCCACGCGGAAATCATGGCCCCACTCGCTGATGCAGTGGGCCTCATCAATCGCCACCAGCGAGACGTTTGCGCGGTTCAGCAGCGCAAGAAAATCGGGAAGCACAAGCCGCTCGGGGGCGACGTACAGCAGTTTGATCTGGCCGGAAAGCACCTGCTGCTTCCGTCGGCCAGCCTCGGCAGCGTCCAGCGTGCTGTTGATAAACGTTGCCGGAACCCCGGCCGCAGTAAGGCCATCAACTTGGTCTTTCATCAAAGCAATCAGCGGGCTAACCACCACCGTAAGGCCGGGAAGGAGGAGTGACGGAATCTGGTAGCAGAGCGATTTGCCGCCGCCGGTTGGCATCAACACAAACGTGTCGTTGCCGGCCATCACATCGCCGATAACCTCCTGCTGAAGCGGGCGGAATTGCTGGTAGCCAAAGTAGCGGCGAAGCATCTGGTGCATGGTGGTTTCGGCGGTGTTCATGGTTTCGGTATCGGTGTTCATGGTTGCTGTTGATTGATGGATGACGTTGCTGATTCAACTCTGCAGAGTGATGCTTGATGTTCTCACCCCTCTCTTCTCTTCCCCGATCCCCGCCCCCCCATGGCAAACAATCTACGCAACGCTGTCGCGAAAATGTGCTCAGGGGTGGTGGTGGTGATTGAATTCTGCAGAGTAAGGTTGTTGGGGGTGGTTGTGTTTCTGGCCCTGCAAGACTCCCCAGCCCTGCCCTCGGGAGGTGGAAAGTACGCGAACCAAGAATCCGAGACTATACTCCAACGAAAGTGGTTTGCGACAACACCCGCATTCGCCCCGACTGGTCGGGGGGGGGGGGAAGCAGGGAATGACAACGATAGTTTTTTCGCAAACCACTTTGTGTGGGGTTAACCCTTCTTTATTCCCCTCCCAAAAAAAAGCACGCCACCCCCCCGGCAACAATATCCTCCCGTTTGTTGCGTAGCTTTGGGGGCCGTTGAGTTATTTTGAACTAAGCACGGGAATCACCAGATGGCACAGCAACGCCGAATCACAAGCCTTACGCTCCGCTCATTACTGACGGAGTCCGCCCCGATGCGTGGGCTTCCCATACGTGTTATCCAACAACTTGTCCGTTGCTACGGCGACTGGCGACGCTCGCGCGATGTGATAAGCCGACTTGATGAATCGGGCGGGGGAGGAGCGCAACCCGTAGCTGGCAGAAATACTAGCGGTGGGGCATCCAGTTACTTCCACACCCTCCGCTCCTTCTACGCACGCTGACGAACACGCTTGCGTACCTCCTCCTTCACAACACACACAGGATCATCGGCATGATCGTCACAAAATTTGGTGGGGCAGTGCTTGGCAACGCCGCTGGCGTGCGAAATGCGTGCGCCACAATTTGCACTCTCCCTTCGCCACAGTTGGTGGTGGTGAGTGCGTTCGCCAACGTCACAAACTGGTTGGAGCAGCTTGCCCACCGCGCCACGGAAGATTCCACCGAAGCCTTCCGGTTGCTGCAAGAATTACTGAAACACCACGAGCAGATTGCTGCCGAACTTCTTCCCGAACCGGCCTACGCCGATTGGCTGAACCAAGCGATCCCCTGGGCCGCACGGCTGGATGAAATTGTTCAAGGCCTCGCTATTGTTCGCGAGCTTTCCCCGCGCACCTTGGATATGATTGTCCATTATGGTGAACGCTACTCTTCCTCCATCGTTGCTGCTGCGTTGCAGCAGGAAACCGCCACCCCGGTGATCCCGATTTCTGCGCTTGATCTTATCATCACCGACGATGCCCACCGCTACGCCCGCCCAAACATTGACCTAACGCAGGAGCGGGTGAAGGCCCTGCGGAATCGGTATCGCCGCAGGAAGGTGATCCTTCTGACCGAAGGCTATATTGCCCGCTCAACATCAGGCCAGGTGACAACCATGGGGCGCGAAAGTTCCTCCTACACCGCCACGCTGTTGGGCCAGCTTCTTCGGGCCAAGGAGGTTCGCATCTACACCGATGTCCCGGGCGTGATGACCGCCGACCCCGCCATTGTTCCGGTTGCCGAAACCATCCCCAACATGGATTATGGGATGGCAAACGCTCTTGCCGAACTTGGCGCAAAAGTGCTGCATCCGCGCACGGTTGCCCCGGTGGAGCGTGCCCGCATTCCGCTGGTGATTACCGGGCTGCAAGGGATGTCCACCGTGATTACTTCCCAGCCGAACCCGTCGGTGGAGAAGTTCTGCTCGGTAGCCTTGTTGCCGGAAGCAACGGTGTTGATGATGGAGACCGAGTTTGCCAATATGCAGTTCGATCAATTCTGCCAGACGCTTGCTGCTCACGTTCCGCTGTTGTGGCGGCATCACTTCCGCCACAAGCATACGGTGGTGACAGCCTTGCCAATTGAGCAGGGAATCCAGTTGCCATTGGAGCAAGCCCAGGGCTGCACCCGTGTGGATGTTCAGGATGCTGCGATTGTCTCGCTGGTGAGCGAGTCCCCAATTACTCACAATCAACTTAAGACGTTTTTCAGCGTGCTGGCATCCGAGCCGATTTTTGCAGTGCAGAGGGGGGAGGATGCGCGAACGCTGAGCGTGGCAATCGAGCGGGAGCGCGCACGCCAGATTGTGGAGCGGTTGCACCGGCTGATCGTACTCCCCCCCGCCACCGTAGTGAATCACGAAATGGTTTTTGTGTGGTGATGCTGTGATGCGCCTTTTTTCATCAATCCCACCTGCCGTGCTATTGTTGATGGGATTGAAGGGCGTTGCCGTTGGCCAGGTCCCCGTGCTTTCCGACACGCTGCTGCGTCCGCAATGGTTGGCCACACGCACCGAACGCTACGTTGCAACCCATGCAACCTCAATCTTCCTTGATTACTCACTTCAGCAACCTTCGCTGACCGGGCATCTGCAGGGGGTGTTTGGTTCCACAACCACTCTCACCGCGAACCGCCCCACCCGCGACCGCTTGGATGCACAGCTTGAACTTGCCCTTCCGACTGGTTCTGCGATTCAGCCCTACCTTCTTGCCGATGGCGTTCTGCTGGACGAGGCCGGCAGCGGAACCAGCCGCATCGCCGGGCTGAACAACACTACTGCCGGATTCTTGGGGGCCGGGCTTCGCTGTGGCGATAGCGCAAACCTGAACTACATCGGCGTTGCGGCTGGCGGCGGCTACAATCGCCAGCTGAATGTTCACAACAACGGCTTGGCTCTGGTGGCCAATGGGGCGGCGGCGTTGGAGCTTGCCGGTTACTCCATCACCCTGAATGGCGATGGCCGCTGGTACAACCTTCAGCCCCTTTCCAACCTGAACACCGCTTTGCAGTTCAGGGCAATGCGCCAGTTTGAGGAACGCGCCGTTGGCCAGCTGGAAGTCCAGTATGACCTTGCCCGCTCCGACCTGTACTTGGCCCGCCCCGAGGAAGATATTTTGGCCAATGGCGGGGCCAGCTACATCGGGTTGGAACGGCGGCAGGATAATCGCTTGGGGGTGTTTGCCCAACTGGGGATTCCCATCATGGATGAGGTTGATCTTTCCATCAGCAACACCGTTTCGCGCCAGGGGTATGGTGTGTTCGAGCGGGGTGATATCACGTTGCCGGCCCAGCGCGAACGGAATCCGTTTCTGCAGGATCGCCGCGATCTTTCCATCGGTGTGTCGTCGCGGCTGGCGTGGCTGCCGGAAAGGGGGAGGGTGGAGTTGAAATTGGAGTACAACACCACCGAGCAGGATAACCTTGTGGAGGCTGTCGCGCCAATCAGCGATGTGCTGCTGAAGGAGAAGCGCGAGACCAATTCCCTGAACGATTTTGTTTCCGAGCAGATACTGGCTTCGGCGATTGCCGAGCATCAGTTTGGCGGCGGCGATACGCTGGGCTTTGTGGGGTCGGTGGGCATTTATCGCTACAGCACCCCGACCGGTAATTTCCTGGATTACGACCAGCAATCCATCCATGCCCAGGCGTATTATCGCCACGCTTTCAGCACTTTTTTGCGGGCCGGCCTAACCGTGCAAACATTTCTGACCCATCTGGTTTATTTATCGGGGCGATTCAGCAGCGATAATTCTTGGAATCGAATCTTCCGGTTCTCTCCCTCGGTGCAATTTCAGCCGGGGGAGTGGTTGCTGAACGATCTGGCTGCCGAGGTGAGCGCGAACTACACCCAGTACGATTTCGAGGAATTTTTCCAGACTGTGCGGGGGCGTTCCTTCCGCGAGCTTCGGCTGCGCGATTCGCTTACGGCGCAGATCACCAACTCACTGACCCTTTCGGTTTCTGGGGAGTTGCGGGTTTCCGAGCGGAGCAGTTTCAGCTGGACCCAGTTTGCCGAAAGCCCGCTGGAGCGAACCCGAACCGAAGGGGGGGAAGCGGGGATCGAAACCGACCGGTATGCTGGAGTCACGGTTGGGGTTGGGGGGAAATTCTTCAGGGTGAAAACGTTCCGAAGCAATCCACAGAACGCGCTGGAACCGTATTCGGATCGGGTCTCGGTTGGGCCAACCGTGCGGCTGGTTGCCCAGCTTTCTGCGGCAAGCCGAATCGAGCTTCAGGGGTGGTGGGAACATCAATTCAGC
This sequence comes from Chlorobiota bacterium, assembly GCA_016788565.1. Classification (GTDB taxonomy): domain Bacteria; phylum Bacteroidota; class Ignavibacteria; order OLB7; family OLB7; genus OLB7. The sequence continues at coordinate 74,545 of JAEUSP010000114.1, forward strand.
GACAGCAAACTCACCGGAAACTCACCTTCGTTGTTTCTGGTTGCCGGACTTCAACTTTAGCCATGGATCACACACCGGTGAACAACAGCCGAACAAGCGGAACACTCCTTCTTCAAAAGCGATTTCACACCAACAAGCAGGAGCTGGCGTTGCTTCTGCGCGAGCTTGAGCGGCTGCGTCCGCTGATGCCGATCAGCAACGACCAGTTCCACAACTTGGTGATTGCCATGACCGAAGCGGTGAACAACGCCATTGTTCACGGCAACCAGTTGGATACGGGCAAGGAGGTCTTCTACCAACTTTCCGCAACCGCCGATGCAGTGCTGTGCGTGGTGGAAGACGAAGGGGAGGGCTTCGTGCTGGAAGACCTTGCCAACCCCATCAGCCCCGAAAATTTGATGATGGAAAGTGGGCGCGGGATGTTCATCATCGGCGCGCTGATGCGGGGCTTGAAGGCAACAAAAACCGAGAAAGGGATGCGGGTGGAGTTCGTGTGCGGTGGCGGGGAATGAATGGAACCACAGAGGCACAGAGAACACAGAGGGAAGAAAGAGAGGGTGGGGGAGAATCTTACTCACTCTTGGTTTTTTCTCTGTGCCCTCTGTGTCTCTGTGGTGCATCTCCCAGTTGTAGCCAACAATCCTTGATCTCCCCACCACAAGCATTCGCATGAACCACCTTCCATCACCATCCACCCCTCCTTCGCGGCTCCTTCTTCTGGTTGGCGGGATCATCGTTCTTCTGCTTGCTCCGCTTCCATTTCTTGGGGATTTGCGCGCGGCGTTTTCGGCATACCTGCTCCTGACCGTTGCGGCCACCCTTCTGCTTGGGGTTGGTTGCTGGTTCGGTTTCAGGAATGGAGGAGGCCAGCTTCGGGCGCGCCACATTTTGCTGGTTGCTGGGTTGCTTCGCCTTGCCATGTTGCCGATGATGCCTTCGCTGTCGGATGATCCCTACCGGTATTTGTGGGATGGCCGGCTGCTGCTCCATGGCCAAAACCCCTACCACCTCACCCCAGCAGAAACCACAGTTCGGGATGATCTGTTCCAGCTTCAAGGCTACCCCACCACCCACACGATTTATCCCCCCGGAGCCCAGCTGCTGTTTGCCGGCGCGGTTGCCGTTGGCAAGCTGTTTGGGGGCGGCTGGCAATGGGGCTATTTCGTCTGGAAGCTGATGGTGATTGCGGCGGAGTTGCTGGCCATTTTTCTTTTGCTGCGGTTGCTGCAATCGCAGGGGCTTCCGGTGGCGCGTGGGGTGTTGTATGCGTGGCATCCGTTGGTGGTGGTCGAGCTTGCCGGGCAGGCCCACACCGATGCCTTCTGGGTGCTGGCAATCGCTGCAATGCTGTGGGGTTTTGCTTCCGGTTCACGGGGGAAAGGCTTGCCGGCCGCGGTGGTTGGGGGGGCTGTCAGGGTTTTCCCGTTTGTGGCGTTGCCGTTGTGGTGGCGGTTCCTTCCACGCCGCGAACTGCTTGTTGCGTTGGCGTGGTCGGCGGGCGGGTTGCTGCTGCTGGCCCCATTTCTGGACCCCGTGGCTGCGGGGAATTATCTGGAGGTCATGCTCCGGTTCACCAACTACTATGAGTTCAACGGCGGCTTCTACTACGGGGCGAAATGGTTGCTGGATGCTTTCCAGCTTCAGCCTTCGAACCAAATTGCTGGGGGGATTTTGCTGGCGATCCAGTTGGTGGCGTTCCTCTGCATCTGGTTCTGGCCAACTGCCGACCGCTCGGTCCGCTCGCTTGCTTGGCGGATGCTGCTGCTGCTGACCTTCCAGATTGTGCTTCCCGCAAAGGTCCATGTGTGGTACTTCGTTGCGCCGCTGTTTCTGCTGCCGCTCACGTGGGATCGCGGCTTGCGTTGGGGGTGGTGGTGGCTTGCGCTGGTGGCCCCGTTCACCTACGTTGCTTACACCGGGCCAAGCGTGTTGGAACCAAGCTGGCTGCTGGCCCTTGAATGGTCGGTGTTTGGGATGTTGGCCGTTGCCGAGTATGCCTGGAAAGAAGAAGCCCAGCCAACAATGGCCGGGCTTTGAAATTTGTGCGGCGAACGCAACTCCAGAAATTCTACGGGTAGTTTTACGGGTTACGGCGGACGCTTGATTCCTGCGAACCGCTGGTGCTTCCGCTTGGTGCGCGGCGCACGTTTGATTCCTGCGAGCCGCTGGTGCTTCCGCCACGGCGCACTTCTGATTCTTTGGAGCTGTTCTCCCCAGCGCGGCGCGTTTCCGATTCGGTTGATTTATTATCGGTTGGCTTGGCGGTTGTTTTCCCTGCGGCCCCTTTGTCATCTTTTTTGTCGGTGCTGTGGTCGTGGCCATCATGGTCGTCGTGCTTCATGGCCGAGTCATGCTTTGCGGTGTCAGCCGGGGTTGGGGCTGGCGTTGGTGTTGGTGCGGGCGTTGGGGCCACCATTGTGTCCTTCTTTGTGGTGTCGGTTGCGGGGGCTTCATCGGCTTTTTTGCCGCAAGCCACAAAGGTCACTGCGGTGATGGCAAGGGTTAGGATCAGTGTGCGTGTTTTCATGGTTGTTGTTCTGGATGTTTTTTTGAATGCTTGTTTGTGTGTGCTGTACACAACTGCCGCAAAGATAGCAGATGCGCCGCGAAGTGCTGTGAGGAATTTTCAGCAGGGAAGATTAACCGGAAGGTGAGCGGCGGGAAGCCCCCGCAGCCCCCGGAACGCCGCCGCTGCCTAACGTTCTGCTACACATTCACCCTGCCAAATCGGCTGAGGCGCGGGCTATATTTGCAGCCCGCAAATGGGGTTATGGCACAGTTGGTTAGCGCGCTTCCTTGACATGGAAGAGGTCACAGGTTCGAGTCCTGTTAACCCCACCAACCACGGCGATTCTTGTTTTTGAGAGTCGCCGTTTTTTTTGTGGTTCATCACAAGTTGGCATGCAAAAAGAATCGAGCAATGCTTGCAATTGCTGGTGTTCGGTGCGGGGCTTCTCGCTCATGGTGCTGCTGAAAACTCTGACGAGGAAGATGATGCTGGGCCAGCCGTGGGAATAAGGGTGAAATTGATTTGATAACGGTAGAACGTAATCCCCTGGGCCACGCGCAACGCCCGCCGTATCCGCACGTCGTCCTGAAGCGCGATGATGGCCCCTTTCACGGTCTGATGATCCTCGGCCAGCACCTCTAACACATACCCCATGTAACGCTGAATTTGCCCAACTACCGCATCGCTTGCGCGCCCTTTTTTTAGCTCCACCACCAGCAACTCCTTCCGGTCTTTGCTGATTGCAAGAATGTCCATCGGCCCAGTGTCGCTGGGATATTGCTGCCCCACAATCTCTCCATCCTCGGTGAAGATGTCGTACTTCCGCCCAAGCTCCGTCTGGGACCAGTTGCTCACCAGAAAATCTTCCAGATGCTTCTCCAGCGCGAACACCACGGGGTCCTCCACTGCGGGATCGGCCCCAGCCACTGCCGGCGGCGTTGGCTTGCCGCCGATAAGCCGGTCTAACTCATCGCGGTATTTGGTGAGGTCGCAGCAAGTCCCTGCCGAAGCTGTGGAACGCTGCAACGCCTCGCTCATATCGCCACGGTCGAATGGTTCGTTGCTCCATTTCACCGGGCGGCGGTGGGGAAGCTGGGTGCCCTGGCGGAAGAAGTACGGCCCGGTAATTTCTCCGGCGTAGTAGCGGCCCTTGCCGTCGGGGGTGATGACGATGTCCCCTTCTTTCAACCCTTTGGCCAGTGTCCAGGTGAAACCGCAGAGCAACCCAGCCGCAACTTTCGATTTGCCCGGTTGGCTGGAAAGAACCATCGGGATGAACTCACGGTTAAAGTCTTGCCACCGCTCGTGCAAGCGGCCTGTTAAATCTACCGGAACGTCCGCGCTCACCCCAATAAATCCGTCGCGGAAACATTCCGCAGCGTGGATGCTTTTCTTCCCGGCCATGATTCGGTTGTAGGCTTTCATGCTTTTTTCTGTTGGTTTGGATTTGCGGAGAAAATGTACTCAGCTTTTTTGTGTTCCACCGTGCGCGGGTGCAAGTGAGAAAAATAGATCCTGGCTGGCGTTACACCAAGCGCACCCGCCCCGTTAATAATTCCTGCATCATCCCCTGCTTTATCCCCGCTGTTTTTTTTCGCCGCTCCTCCAACGCAAGTATTTCTGCATCCATCTCGCTGAGAATTTCGGCGATGGCGGTTTGTTC
>JAEUSP010000134.1 GCA_016788565.1 Chlorobiota bacterium
TCGTGCCGAGACGCTTGGCGAGATGATCCGAGGTCATTGGGGCATTGAGAATCGTCTGCATTGGGTGAAGGATGTCCAGCAGAACGAAGACCGCAATGGCATTGGTCGTCGGGGTGCTCGCCTGGGGAACGCGCCGGAGAACATCTCGTTGCTGAAGAGTTGGGTGTTGTCATTGTTCCGCATCAAGGGGTATGATTCGATCAAGAATGCGACGATCACCTTCGCCAACAGAATCCCCTGCCTCCTTCAGCTTGTGATAACTTAACAGCCCTGCCGACCCGTCGGGGCGATGACGGGCGGGTGAGTTTAGGAGAACGCTCCCTTGATTCTCGCAAATCAATTTGTTCCCAGTATAAAACACTTCCAAACCCTCCATTCCCCCCTCCCCCATTTCGGTTTGGAACAGTTGGGCGGCCAGCCCGCCAACGTGCTTTTCGTATGTTTGCTGCTTCTGAAATAGCACGAAAGCAACAACACATACAGTACCTTTCAACATGAGCGTTTTAGTCAACAAAAACACGAAAGTTCTGGTGCAGGGAATCACCGGAAGCGAGGGCACATTTCACGCATCGCAGATGCTGGAGTACGGCACAAACGTGGTGGCCGGTGTCACACCGGGGAAAGGGGGGACGGAGTATCATCCGGCAGAATTTATCCGCCCGGTTCCGGTGTTCAACACCGTTAGCGAAGCGGTTGCCGCCACCGGGGCCAATGCTTCGGTGATTTTTGTGCCGGCCCCGTTTGCCGCCGACGCAATCAAGGAAGCCGCCGATGCCGGAATCCCGCTGGTGATCTGCATCACCGAAGGAATCCCGGTGCAAGACATGGTGATGGTGAAAGCCTACTTGCAAGGGCGGAACACACGCCTAATCGGGCCAAACTGCCCAGGCATTATCACCCCAGATGAATGCAAAATTGGCATCATGCCTGGCTTCATCCACAAACGGGGGAACGTCGGGTTGGTCTCCCGCTCGGGAACCCTTACCTACGAAGCCGTGAAGCAACTCACCGATGTTGGCTTGGGCCAAACCACCTGCATCGGTATTGGCGGCGACCCCGTGAACGGGACATCCTTCTTGGATGCCATCAAGCTGTTTAACGAAGACCCCGAGACCGAAGCGATTATCATGATCGGCGAGATTGGCGGGTCGGCTGAAGAGGAAGCTGCAGAGTACATCGGCAAGCACGTGAAGAAGCCAGTGGTTGGATTCATCGCCGGACGCACCGCACCGCCAGGCCGTCGCATGGGTCATGCCGGAGCCATTATCTCCGGCGGCAAAGGGACTGCCGACGCGAAATATGAAGCAATGCAGGCCGCCGGAATCACCACTGTGGACTCACCCGCCACCATGGGCGCGACAGTGTTGAAACAGCTTCAAGCCAAAAAAGGAAACGGAGCCGCCGCCAAACCAGCCGCTGAAGCCAAGCCAGCTCCGGCAGCCAAGCCAGCCGCTGAAGTTGCCAAACCAGCCGCCGCTGCCAAGCCAGCACCGGCAGCCGCTCCAGCCGTTGAAGCTGCCAAACCAGCTGCCGCCAAGCCAGCCGTTGCCGCTCCAGTTGCAGCCGAAAAAGCCAAAACAGCTTCGGCGAAATCGGAGGCAAAGATTGAGGCGGCCACCAAATCGGCACCAGTAAAAGCCGCCCCAGCAGTTGCTCCGGCAAAGAAACCGGCGGCCCCGGCGAAAAAAACTTCTTCAAAAAAATAAATGCTGCTAACAAAACGGCGAATTGCTGTGTTAGCATAGTAGCGCAGAGAAGCTCGGGGCCGCTTCGGAAGACCAAGGTCGGACGGAGCGCCCCGGTTTCGTGACCAACCAGGTCGAAGCTCGGCTTCTGTGCTCGCGGTATCAATACAGGGCATCAATCACACATTCAACCAACCAACCAATGCTCCACTCCGAACGGTTCCTAAAAATTGTGGAAGAAGCACAACAGCGCGTTGCCGAGCTTACGCCGGAAGAGACGCTGGCAATGCAGCAACGGGGGGAAGAGTTCCTGTTGATTGATACGCGAGAGGATCGGGAGTGGGAAGCAGGGCATATCGCCGGGGCAATCCACATCGGCAAAGGGGTGATGGAGCGGGACATCGAAAAAGCGGTCCCCGACGCTGAAACGCCCCTTGTCCTCTACTGCGGCGGTGGCTTCCGTTCAATCCTTGCTGCCGATGCCTTGCAGCGGATGGGCTACACCAACGTCCGCTCGATGAGCGGCGGCTGGCGCGGCTGGAACGACCAAGGCTACCCTGTTGAATAACCAGTTTGAATCACCAGTGAAACTCCCCGCTGCCCGATTGCCGCAGGGGGGGGCGATCACCAACCGAACTTTCCAACTCAGTTTCACACGAACCATTAACCACTGACCACTTTGGAACGCACACTTTGCATTATCAAGCCGGACGCAGTCCGCAAGAACGTCATCGGCCAAATCACGGCGATGATTACCGAAGCCGGATTCCGCATCCTGGGATTGAAGATGATTCAGATGTCGGGCAATGATGCCGGACGATTCTACGAGGTTCACCGCGAACGCCCATTCTACGGAAGCCTTGTTGAGTTTATGTCGGGCGGGCCGGTGGTGGTGATCGCCTTGCAGAAGGAGAACGCCGTTGCCGACTACCGCACACTGATTGGCGCAACCGACCCCGCCGAAGCCGCCGAAGGAACCATCCGCAAGGTCCACGCCAGCAGCAAAGGCGAGAACGCCGTGCATGGCTCCGACTCGGTAGAAAACGGCCTCCGCGAAATCAGCTTCTTCTTCGCCGAACGCGAATTGGCGTAGCCAACGGCTGGGTGCCGGCGGCTGAGTCGTTGCTTGTTTTCAAAGAAAGGGGGTTAGCCCCTAATCCCCTTTCTCCTCTTCTTCGACAACCGATCCCCGAAACCCGATTTCCGACAACCGATCCCCGATGTACGTCAGTGGTCAGTGGTCAATGGTCAGTGGTCAGTTGCAAAGAAGAAATTCTGAGCGAAGAAGAGAGCGAACACTGTTCTTGAACTTGACAGTACCAATCGCCCGCAATGAACCGTAACCCGATTTCCGATTCCCGACAGCCGATTTCCGAAACCCGATTTCCGAAGCCATGACACGATGCAAATTTCTTCCGCTGCTGCTGGTTGCCGCAGCCGCCCTGGCCCAGCCAGCAATCGCACAAGAAACCGGAACAACAACGCCGGGGACGTTCAGTTTTGGGCCGCCGCTGCGTGGCAACGCGGTGTTTGCCTACGAGTTCAGCGAGCGGGTGAAAACCGTTGTGCGCGACACCAAAGGGGAAGTGCGCGACAGCACCGAGCGGAACATCCGCTACTACGTGACGATGCGCCAGGTGGTGCTGGATAAGGAGCAGAAATTGATGAAGATCGAGACGAACGTGGACTCGATGGTGATTGATTTCAGCAACAAACTCAGCGGCGATTATATCTATTTCAACACCCAGCAGATGCCGTCGCAGTCGGTGATTCGGCACCGTGAGGTGTTTGCGCCGTCGGTGCTTGTCAACCGGATGGTCTCCTTCCAGATCACCCCGTATGGCCAGGTCGTGAAAACCACCAGCCCCGGGTTGGACGACGTGAAGCAGCAGGCCAAAACCCCGGGAATCCCCGATGCCGAATTCTCGCGCCAGCGGATCAAGCAAGTCTGCAACCCCGAATATCTGGCGTGGATGCTGCTCCCCTGGCGGGGGATGCTCCCGCTTGGCCAGGACGTGCCGACCAACAAACCGATGCAGCAAAAATTTAACGGTGTGCTGGATCGCCTGACCTTCCAATCCACCGCAACCACAACCGTGCTGAGCGACAGCTTGGGCCAACGGCTACGCTTCACCGCCCCAATCGAAAACGCAACCAAGCAACCGGGAACCCTTTCGCTCTTCCCCGACCCGCTCACCATCTCTGGAATGAAAGGAAGCCTGACCGGTGAGTTGAAATTAGAGCAAGATGGCGTGGTCTCCGGTGGGTGGGTTGGCGCGACCGGAACCGCAACAACCACCGTGAAAGGTGAAAAACTCACGCTCAGTTTCCAACACGAATTTTACTGCAAGCAGGTGGGCCTCACTCCATTCTTTGATGAAGTTGAGTAGCTTCCAACAACCGAACGCCGCCGTCTGGCAACCTGCCACCATGCTGGGTGCGGCCAGAAAAAATTAAGCATAAGGCCATCCGATCAGCAGATCAAACGGTGGCCTTATGCTATTTTATCAACGGCCAATTTCACAGCCACATTGTTGATTGAGATGAGCACAGCTTCCCCTTCTTCCTCGGGTTCACGGCAGCCGCGGCTGCGCCGGTTTGCGATGCGTGGCGGCGGGCGTTCGGGTGTTGGGATGATTGCCGTTGTGGTCATCATGCTGCTGGTTGCGGTGTTTCTGGCGTGGCAAGTCTTCTTCTCGCCAGGCCGGACAACTTCGCGGGTGATAGATTTCAGCCAATCGGTGGAGAAGATTCAGGAGTTAGCCACGGTGAAAAGCCACCTTCGGTTTGCGGTGGTGGTTCGCGAGGAATCGGGGAACATCATCGTGCGGCGTTTTGCCGACCAGGCCCAGTACATCGGCATGGACAACGTGGGGTCGGCGCTGTTCCAGGACCCCACAATGTTTGTTGAACTGCATGGCGTAGCAACGTTCGGCGTTCGCCTGAACGACCTGCAGCACCGCATCACGCAGGATGACTCCGTTGTTACCATCCAGCTTCCAAAACCGGAATTGCTGGATGTGAAGCTGATTGCCGCCGACACCCGAATCATCGCCCAAATGAAAGGGCTGTTCCGCAGCACCAACAACACGCTGCTGCTTGCGGCCAACAACAACGGGGAAGAATTTGTCCGGCAATATGCCGCCCAGGATACCGCAATGCTGGAGCTTGCCGCCCAGCGCGCACGCGATGTGCTATCGCTGTTTGTGCAGCAATCGGGAAAGCAGGCGGCTTGGAAACCGTAGCTGGGCATGGCGATACGTTGCGCGACAATCATCAATCACTACCATCAGCATGATTCTTCAAAAACATAAACGGCAGATCACGGCAATCCGGCAGGAGGATCATGCAGCGTTTGCTGGGTTCTTGCTGGAGCATTGGTTAGATCATGGATTTCCGCATCACCCTGACCGTGAAGCAATCATCCGCGCCACGCGGGAGCATGATAACGGCTGGCATCAGTTCGACGCAGCGCCACGGCTGGATACCAAAACCAAACTTCCCGTTGATTTCCAGCGCGTCACCCCGGAAGAAACGTTCCAGATTTGGATGGAGGGAACCGCGCGCTTTGCCGAAACCGACCCGCTGGTTGCCTTGCTGATTACTCACCATGCCTACACCCTGCATGAGCATATCCACCGCCGCACCGGTATCTGGAAAGATTTTTTTATCGGCCTTGCCAAACGGCGGGGCGCGCTGCGCGATTCGCTGGGGTTGCAGCACAACGACATCGAACGCCTGTACTCTTACCTCCGCATGGCCGATCTCCTCTCGCTGCAATTCTGCATGAACCGGACGCTTGGTGCCGAACGCCCAGAACGCTACGCCGGCTACGCCTACCGCCGCGATGGAAACCAGTTCCAATTCCGCCCCTATCCGTTCACCAGCCGGCGGCTGACCTACGCGCTTCCAACCTATCCGCTGGAACGAACCGGCTACGACGACGTGAGCCAACTGCAATCGGCGATGAAGAAGCCAGTCATCGAGCAGATCACCATTGCCCCACTTGAGCGGTGGGATGAGTAGAGATGAGTAGAATGGAGTTGCAGCAAAACCATTGGGAGCAAGGGACGCTGCTACTGCTGAACGGCCAGCTGCCCCCTGCCCCGCAGCTGCAATCACTGTCGGCCCGGTTCCGGCGGGTTGTTGCTGCCGATGGCGCGGCGGTGGCGGCGGTGAAAAATGGAGTAACCCCCGATGCCGTGATCGGGGACCTGGACTCCGTCGGTGGGCAACGCACAAACTTGGAAGAGCTTGGGGTAACGGTGATTGAACGCCCCAGCCAGGAAGAAAACGATTTTGAGAAAAGCCTGAAGTGGTTGATTGAGCAAGGTGAAACCACCGTCACCATTGCGGGAATTGGCGGGGGGATGATTGACCACACGCTGAACAACTTCTCCATCGTGGCAAAATTTGCCCACCAACTCCAGCTGCGGTTTTTGCATGAGGGGAGCGTTGGCATTGTTGTGGTGGGGGATGCCCAGATTCCAGCCGTGCCGGGGCTTCGCGTCTCCATCATTCCCCTTCCGGCTGCCACGATTACCACCATCGGGTTGGCGTGGGAGCTATCCAACCAGCAGTTAGCAATCGGCCAACGGGAAGGGGCCAGCAACATGGCGGTGGCCAACCTGGTGAGTGTTCGGGTTCATCATGGTGTGGCCGCAGTGGTGGTGGGGGGGGATGCTGCAGAAAGTGCGCAGCGGGCAAACAACGGCGATTAAGACGCAGCCCTGGTTGCTCAGATACTCCGCTCATCTTTCCATTCGGCTGTTTCGCCGTAACCACTAACTTTGCAGGCGTGTTGTGCTGGTGTTCTTTCGTTCATCGGTGCTTCCCGCTGCTCCGCGCGATGATGCTTGGCCGCCCGTTGCGGTGGCTGCTCGCGGGTTCTCCCTCTCTCTCTACCATTGCTTATGATGCTTGCTTCTTGCTACGCTGTTGCTGCTCGGTTCTGCTGGATACTCCTGTTGGTTGCTGTGGCCGTTGTGCTGCCGGAATTGGTTTCGGCACAAACTCCATCGCTGGACCCGTACACCGCTGGCCGCCACTACCTGCTTGCCTTCCCCGACACCGCGTCCACCATCACCGACCCGAAGCACCCCCCCCAGCAAAGCTCCAAATTTCTGATCTACGTGTACTCCGCCACCGATAGCACCACCATCACCGTTACCGACCCGGCCGGAACCACAAGCCGCACGGTTGGCGCGGGGAAGTTTGAGCAGTTTGCAATGGCCAACAGCCCGGTGATTACCGACATGGGGAAGCCGGTGGCAAACACGATTGAGGTGATGGCCAGCAATCCGGTGGTGGTCTATTGCTACATGGTTACGCCGTTCGGGGCCGAGGCTTGGACCCCGGTTCCGGTGGAGTCGTGGGGGAACGATTATTATACAGCGGCCCGCCAAAGTGAGCTGCTGATTGACTACGCCCCGGGGGGCAACGACGCTCCTTCAGGAAGGCAGGTGCAAGGGGGGAACCAAATTTTGGTGATTGCAGCGCAGGATAGCACCCGCCTGAAAATCTTCCCGAACGGACAGCTTGCTGGGTTCATCAACACCTCCAACATTGTGCTGATGGCTGGCCAAGCCTACATGGTGCAAGGGTTGGCCGACACCGCCACCGGGGTTCGCGCCGATTTGGGCGGGTCGTTCGTCACCGCCAACAAACCGGTTGGCGTGCTGACCGGAAACACCCGCGCAATGAGCATTGACACACTGGGTGGCGTTACCCGCAACTCGCTGAAAAATATGGCGGTGGAGTGGCTTGCCCCCGCCGAACAACATGGCGATGAATTTCTGTTTACCCCACCAACGGATCCGGTGAAGCGCGCCGCCAGCTTGATCCGCATCTACGGAACCAGCGCCGATTTTAAGGACGGCTACTACAGCATTGACGATGCCGGAAACAGCCGCAGCTTCGGCGTGCTGAATCGGGGTTTTTTTGAGGACACCAACCGCACCGGAAAAGCCCGATTCTACAAGCCGCAAGCCCCGGTGCAAGCCATGCTAACGGTCCCGGGTTCCTCGCGGCTGATAAGCTCCTCCAAACTCTCCAACGGCAAAACCGCCTCCAACTACGAAACGTGGGGCGGATTCATGGCCGAGCTTACGCCGCGCAACCAGTGGGGAATCTTTGCCCCGTTTGTCACCCCTGCCGAGCCATCCGGGATGGAGCACTACCTGAACGTTGTGGCCGACGACGCACGCCGCAGCAACATCTTCTACAAAATTGGCGATGGCCCAGAGCAGCCCTTCCCGTTCCAAGCCACCGATGTTGCCGGAAGCGGCATTACGTGGGGGACGGTAAAAATTGAGGCGGGGAAAGAATGCTGGGTGCGGGGGGATGGGCCAACAGCACGGTTTGGCGGAATCGTCTATGGCTTCAAAAAAGGTGAGGAAGATTGGCGCCCCAACCAAGCAGTGCCGGAATATCAGGAAGAAGTTGCGCTGGCCTACGGCTATCCACTTTCTCCCCGCCGCCGTGTTGTGGGGCCTGGCGACTCACTCAGCATTGCCACCACACCTTCCGGTTGTTGTGGGCTGCAAGTAAGCGTGCAAGCGGTGAACCAAAGCCCGGTTGGGTTGGAGTCGGTTGCGCTGGAAAACGGGGCCACCAACACCACGCTGACGTTGGTGAACCCGACCACACAGGCGGAGTTGCTGCGAAGCACAACGGCCACCATCAGCTTGGGGCCAACCAACGGGGCATTGCCAGCGCAAGCCACTGTTTTATTCACCGACCGCACCGGCAAGGTCACTCGTGTCCCGTTCCGCTGCGCCCCCGATAGCCTTTCGCTCTCCCCTTCCAAAGGGATTGACTTCGGGCAAGTCCCCCCCGACACCCTCTGCATCGAAGCCGAGATCACGGCCATCAATCCGTTGCAGCAGAACCTTCCGGTGACGGACGTTCGGTTGCTTGCCGACACCGTAGGGTTCCGCATCGTTGCCGTGACACCGCCGGTGCCAACCGTGCTGAAGCCTGGGGAATTATTGAAAGTGAAAGTCTGCCTGCGGCCCGACCGCGACAGCACCAACTTCCGCGACAGCCTGCTGTTCCGCTACCCATGCGGCGTTGATACGCTTCCGCTTGCTGGGCTAAGTGCCACGCCGTGCATCGAAGTGGATACGCTGGATTTTGGGACGCTGCGGGAATCGGACGAGCCGGTTACGCTAACGCTGAAAATTTGCAACAAGGGGACCGGCCTGCTAACCTTCAACGACGACGACGGAAGCGGGGTGATGAGCTGGTTGGTGGATAATTTCACCGTGGCAAAGGGGGATTTGGACCGCCTGAAAGCTGCGCGGCTGATCCCACGCGAGTGCATCACCATGGGGGTGACGTTTACGCCGAACGAGGTGGCCGACTACAACGCCTTTGTGCGGTTGCAATCGAACGCCGGGAATTGCAGCGACACACTGATCTGGCTTGCGCAGGTGATCTCCGACACTGCAAGCGCGGCCCCCGACGACGCAGAGTTTGCTGGCTACTCACTCTTCCCAAACACCCCCAACCCATTCAGCCAAGCAACGGAAATTCGCTTCAATCTTGGTCGAAGCGGAGTTGCGCGGTTGGAGGCTTTCGATATTTCCGGAAATCGTGTGGCGGTGATTGCCAACCAGCAGTTATCGGCTGGGCAACATCGGCTGGCGTGGCACACCAACGGGGTGGCCGCCGGGCAGTACATCATCCGCATCACCAGCGGCCCCTGGCGGGCGGAGCAGCGGGTGACGGTGGTGAGGTGAGGGGGGAGAGCAAGTTGTGGTCAGTTGTCAGTGGTCAGTTGCCAGTTGTCAGTTGCACGAACCTATTTGGCATTCGGCATTTGGCATTCGGCATTTGGCATTCGACATTTCTCACCGCTTGCTACTTTCCTGAAATAGGGGCTTGTATCCAAGGCTGGCGTGGCACACCAACGGGGTGGCCGCCGGGCAGTACATCATCCGCATCACCAGCGGCCCCTGGCGGGCGGAGCAGCAGGTGACGGTGGTGAGGTGAGAGGGGGGGGCAAGTTGTGGTCATTAGTCAGTTGTCAGTTGCACGAACCTATTTGACATTCGACATTCGGCATTCGACATTTCTCACCGCTTGCTACTTTCCTGAAATAGGGGCTTGTATCCAAATGTCTGTTGCGTATATTCGGGCTGCCGTAATTCTGCTTTAGATGATTGCGGCGTTTCTGTCTGGTGTTGGCCTGCTCTCCGTTGCTCCTTCCAACAATCCCTACCAAGCAGGCCACGATTTCACGATTAGCCTTTCTGCATGTAGCTATTGATACCGCTCACCAAAACAACGCACCGATGATGACAAGGCTACTGCTTGTTGCTGCGTTCCTGCTTGCCCTGGGAATGCCAGCTTCCGTGCACGCACAATTGCGTGAGAAAAACGGGGGGCCATCGTTGCTTGGGTCGAATGCCGAAGGGACCCACTTCATTGTTGGGTTTATGCAGAACGAGACAGGGGTCTGCAGCAAGGCTTCGATTTATCGGGTGATCTCCATTGCCTCGCGGTTCCAAACGGAAGTCACCATCCGCTTCCCCGATCGCTCCATCGTGAAAAAAACTGTTCCCCCATTCCAAGTGTTCGAGCAGCGTGTGCCGGAATACTTTGAATGTTTTGGAGAAGGTGTTTTTGATTTGGGGATTGAGATAACCAGCACCGAACCGATCTCGGTCTATTGCTACAACAGCCGCTACCTAACCTCCGATGGCTATCTGGCGCTCCCGATAAGCTCATGGGGAACCCAGTACGTGAGTGCCAACTACTACCTTGACCACTACACCCCTTCCGACTCCAGCGAGGATTACTTCCAGTATCTGTGCGACAAAGCCCCGCGCGGCGGCGAGTTCGCGGTGATTGCTTCGCAGGAAACAGTGGTGAGCGTCTATCCAAAAACGAAAACTGCGGGGGGGCAACCTGCCGGGGCAATGTTCCAACGGGTGCTGCAGAAAGGGGACATCTTGCAGGTGCAGGATGGCGGGACCGTTCGTGGGGCAACCGATTTGACTGGGTCGGTGATTATCGCCGATAAACCGGTGGGAGTACTCAGCGGCCACGTCCGCGCCGGAATCCCGATCCAGTTCGACACGAAGGATCACCTGATTGAGATGATTCCCCCGCGCGAAATGCTGAGCACCGAACACGTTCTGATCCCATTTGGCCAGCGCAACGCCGGGGATATTGTTCGGGTGATCTCCTCCGAACCGGGGGAAACAAATGTCTCACTATCGGTTGGCGGTGTGGAGGTGGAGACGTTCGCGTTATCGGGGATGGGGGAGTGGGGTGAGTACCAGATGGATCAGCCCACGGTCATCACCAGCGATAAGCCGGTTCTGGTGACGCAATACTCCAAATCCAGCGGTGCCGACACTGCAAACGCTAATCGTCCGCCCAGGACACCGATGGTTCATCCGTTCGACCCCGACATGATGGTCATCACCCCAACCGACCAGTACGTGAACGCCGCGGTGTTCCAAACCTTGCCGAACAAAGCCTCCAGCGACCCCCGCGCCGTTAATCAGTTCGATGCTCATTATCTGACGGTTGTTGCCGAACAGGAGAGTTTCGCCAGCATCAGGCTGAACGATATGCGCCTTGCCGACCAGCTTGGCTTTGTTACGGGAACAGTGGAGGGAGCGGCCCAGCCATATCGGTGGGCAACGGTTCGCATCGGCGACGGACAAACCCACGTGCTGACCAGCGACGGATTGTTTACCGGCTTTGTGTATGGTGTGGGTGAGTATGATTCCTACGCTTGGCCAATCGGGTCTGGAATGCGGAGGTTGCAGCAGACCGATGACAACGCCCCCACCATCACCGCCGTGCAGCAGTGCGACCGCTTCGCCGTTCGCGTGGCCGATAGCGGCATGACCCAAAGCGGATTGCGGAAAGTCTGGATGGTGGATTCGGCTTCCAGCAACGTCCGTTTCCAGGGGAGCTTGCTGGTGCATGGGGACGATTACAACAACGCCACCGTGGCCACAATTGACCCCACGATTCCCGGAACAGCGCAGATTGTTGCCGAGGATTTGCAAGGGAATTTGGACACCTTCAACCTACGTCTTCCGGTAATTGCGCCGATCTTCTCCAGCGACTCCCTTCTCTTCTCCGACGTTCCCCCCGGCATCCTTGCCATGCGGGACCTAACGCTCTGGAACCACACCGGCCAGCCGATGCGGATTGACAGCGTGGCGCTGATAACCAACCGTGAGTTTATCCTTGCTGTGCGTTATCAGGGGGCGGTCGTGGAGACCGAGGGGGGGCTTCCGATTACCGTGACGTTCAAGTCGGATGAGGTCCAGAATTTTACCGACACCTTGCTGGTTGGTGCCAACTGCCGGGTCTATCGAATCCCCGTCGCTGCCCAGATGCCACTTCCCCAAATCGCAACCGAAGACTTGGAGTACTACGGCGTGCGTGCTGGCCGCGCAAAAACGATGCGGCTTCGGGTCTGGAATCCTGGGGTAAGCACACTGAAAATTGATAGCGTGGTGATGGGCCCCGGGGTCTTCAGCAACATGACCGGAAACAACACTCCGTTTTTGCTGGAGGCAGGGAAAGATTCATCATTCCAGATTCGTTTTATCCCGCCGGCCACGGGTGATTTCACCGGAGCCGTCACCTTCCACAGCACCGCCGGGATTGCGATTGCGCGGCTGCATGGGGTGGGGCTGTATCCAAAACTGAGTATCGGCGGGTGGGATTTTGGAAAAATTCAAGTTGGCGACACCGGGATGACCCGGCTTCCGATTATCAACAGCGGGACCGACACGGCGTTCATCACGGGCATTGCTGTTGCCGACCCCGCAGCCTTCCCCACGCCGCAGCCGAACTTCCGCGACACACTGCTGGTTGGCGACACAACGTGGGCAACCGTTGCCTTTGTTCCCGCTGCCGAAACGGGCTACCGCTCGGCGGTGTTCGTCAATAACGAAGATGGGCTGGAGGCAACCAACACACTGTTGGGAAGTGGATATTTGCTGAGCGCGGTGATTGAGGGCTACGATTGGAAGCAACGCTGGGTGGGTTCGGTCCACGACACGGTGGTGATGTTGCGGAACACCGGACGCGAACCAATAACGATCAGCAAGGTTTGGATTGATGCTGGCGATGTTGGTGATTTCGAGGCCGAACCGCTTCCGGCTCCGATCACCCTGGCCGTTGGCGACACTGCCCCGGTTCTGGTGCGATTCAGCCCGCTGGTGGCGGGCCACCGCGAGTCGGTGATTGCTGCGGAAACGGATTCGCGCCAAACGCCAATCATCACCAACACCCTGCAAGGTTTTGGGCTGATTGCCCTGGCCAGCGATGAACTGCAATGGGACAGCAGCGATAGCTACTCCTGCGACACACGTAGCGGCTTGCTGACGATTCACAACGACGGCAACACACCGCTAACCCTAACGGATATCCAACTGTTCAGCAACCCTTCGGTTGCAACCGCACTGCTTCCTGATGTTGGGACAGTAATTCCTGTGGGGGGGGATGTAGCAATCACCTTCACCCTCCCGTTCAACGGCGTTGCCGACACGGTGACGGGTGAGATAGCATGGAGTTATCAGGAGATACCGGGGACGTTCCGGCAGCAATTTGGGGTGCGCACCCGCCCGCAGCGAATGACAATTCGGCCAATCCCTCCGGCGGTGGTTCCGAACGGCAGCACCTTCGATATCATCGTGGCGGTGGATAGCCTGTACTGGCAAAACCTTCCCGTAAGCGAAGCCACCGTGACAGTGGCCTACAATCCACGAATGGCAATGTTCAGCCGCGATCGTTGGGAAGCGGTGACAGCGGTTGGCTCCAAATTTTTGGATGCCGAATGGATTCCCGCAGGCGCGCCAACGGTAGATACTTCGGGGCTGCTGACCATTCACCTGAAGCCACGCAACGGAGCAACGGCCTATCTGGATGATGCGCTCCTGCTCCCCATCCCGTTCAAGGTGTTTATCGCCCAGGATGCCGCCGACACCTTCCGGGTGGCGATGTCGGCTGGGCCGGCAAGCTGCACAAACTTGGCATTGACCACCATCCCCTACCGTGTGGATAGCATCTGCGGGCTGTCGCATCGGCTGTTCTACTTTACCGGGAACCCTTACGCGCTGAAGCAAAGCACCCCAAACCCAGCCGCCCACACTGCCGAAATTGAGTTCACCCTTGCGATGGACTCGCAAACAAAACTGGAAATTATTGCCGCCGACGGCCACACCGCGCTTGTGCCGATTGATGGCTACTTGCCAGCCGGCGACTACCAACTAACGGTGGATGCAAGCCGCCTAAGCAGTGGGGTGTACTACTATCGTTTAACCTCCGGAGAATTTTCTTCGGTTCGGCCGATGGTCATACGCCGCTGATGTTGTAACTTCTGTCCCTTCACGGAGGTCTTGATTGCTGCCAGTGCCTAATCCAACCATGCGCTCCCCTTCTGTGGGTTGCAAACTTGGCAGCTCTCTTATCGTTCGATTCCTAAACAAACAATCCATATCAACTGCTGGAGAAGTTCCCCTATGAAATTCCTTTCCGCTACGCTCTGCGCGTTGGCCATCGGTATGACCATCGGTAGCGAAATCACGCTTGCACAAGGGTCCAACCCGTTGGATCCAACGGTTCCACGGTCGCAAGTGCTTGTGGGGCCAACTGTTGGCATCACCCGCAACTACCACACCGGCGGATTCCGCACGATTGACGACCCCAACTGCCCGGTCTTCGAACAAGGCTCCGGCTGGGGCTTCTTGGTTGGGATGACTGCCGAGTTCCAACCTTCGCCAAACTGGAGCATCATTCCACGCATCTGCTACGACACCCGCCCGGGGCAGTTCACGCAGAATCTTCCCGATGCACAGGTGCTGCTGCCAGGCGCGACGCAGCCGGTGAACCAAACCGTGGAGACCTCCTCGGACATCACCTACAGCCTGCTAACAGCCGAGGTGTTGTACAAGTACGAAATCGCCAAAATCACAAAATCGCTGCGCCTTAGCGTGCAGGCCGGCCCGGTGTTCAGTTACGTGCTGGGTGGGAAGAACCGCCAGGTGCAAGATTTGATCGAGCCACAAAACGCACGGTTCGTAAACCAGACGCAGCTGCCGGAAGAAAACAATGGCCGCCGTCTGATTCTGTTTGATGGTGATATCCCAGAGCGTGAGTCCATCCGATTTTCGATGAAGGCCGGCATGGCTGTAGAAGTTGGCCTGTTCGGAAATGCTTGGATTATGTGCCCAGGCGTGTTCTACGATTACGGCCTGACCCAAGTCACCAAAGCCGAGAATTGGAATTTGAACAGCATCCTGTTCCAAGTGGATTTCCGCCGCGCATTCTAAACACGCTATCTGGCCAGAATATCTGGCACGGTAACGTTCGCACAGTTCAATCGCCGAGGCATCATCTTCCCGATGCGCCTCGGCGATTTTTTTTATGGCCTCCATTTTTCCTGCGACACTTCCCCCATTCGGGACTCTTTTACCTGGCAATCCGCTGGGCATTGTTTCATGTTGTTCGGCGGCTTCCTTTCAACCAACTATCCAAAAAGGTCACAACCATGAACCGTCCCCGTGCTTCTCTGCTGCTGCTGTGTGGAATGTTCTTGCTGGATGCCAGCGGCCTGGTGGCGCAACGCTCCTACTCCACCGACCCGAACCCGCTTGACCCAGGAAAACCCCGCTCCCAAATTGTGATTGGCCCCACCGTTGGCGTAACCCGAAACTGGCACACCGGCGGATTCCGCACGGTGGATGATCCCAACTGCCCAATCTTCCAGCAAGGCGCGGGGTGGGGAATCTTGGCCGGGCTTACTGCCGAGTATCAAACCAAATGGCAATGGACGGTTGTTGGCCGCGTAAGCTACCAAACCCGCCCGGGAGCATTCCGCCAACATCTTCCCGATGTTGAGGTGATACTGCCCGGCAGCCAACGCCCCACCAACCAAACCGTGCAGACCGATGCCAACATCACCTACAACCTGATTGCCGCCGAGCTTGCCTACAACTACCGGGTGGCGCGCCTTGCCAGCAACGTTTTTCTGAACGTGGAAGCGGGGCCGGCGTTCGGTTATGTGGTTGGCGGAACCAACCGGCAAATCCAAGATTTACTTGAGCCACAAAACGCCCGATTTCTGAACCCGGATGATTATCCAGAAGAGAACAACGGGCGGCGGTTGGTGCTGTTCGATGGTGATATCCCAGGGCGCAACTCGGCACGGCTTTCAATGAAAGGCGGGGTGCAGTTGGAGATTGGATTGTTCAGAAACGAGTGGATTATGTACCCGGGAATCTACTTCGATTACGGCCTGACCCGCGTCACCAACAACGAAAATTGGAACCTGAACACCGCCATGTTCCAAGTGGATTTCCGCCATGCGTTCTGATTGCTTCCGATGATGTGTCAGAGGGCAGAACCTGTGAGTAGGAGCGGGGGGCTTGCTCGTTTGCCAAGCAACCCCCCGCTGTGTGCCGGAAACCATGACTCTCAACGTTATCTACTTCTCTACCATGAACGATTTCTTCCGTACCCTCCCTTTGTGGGTTGCATTGTCGGCAACCGTGGCTGCGCAACCTTCTGATGATGCCCCGGTTTGCGATCCCCCACAACCACAATGGCACGTTGGCCTAACTGGGGCCGTGCTGCTGAACTCATACCACCAAAGCATCGGCACCCCCGGCAATCCGGAACAGCGGACGGGGTTTGCTGCGGGTGTAGGGCTTGGATATGATCTGGGCACTGCAATTGATGTGAGTGCCCGCGTGGAGTACCGCTTCATGCCCGGTAGAATCGTGCAAGTGGATGATACCCAGGTGCTGCTGCCAAACCATTTCACGCCGCAAACCCTCAGGATAACGAACACCACAGATATTCCTCAATTCCGTAGCGTTGATTTTTCGCTGGCAGCAGCGTTCAAGCCACGGCTGTCGTCGCGGGTGTCGGGTATGCTGGCGGCTGGCCCATTTTTCCGAAACGTGTTGGAAGGGGAGCGCAGCCAATACACCGATTTCCCTGCCGAGGCAAGGCCAGTCAATCCGGGCGGTTTGGAAACCGAAAACAACGGGCAGCGGCTGATCTTGCAGCCCTACGGCCCGATTCAGGAATTGAACAAGTTCCAAGCCGGAGTAACTGGCGGGCTTGGAGTTCAGTATCGCTACGGAAGCCTACAAATCACCCCAGCTATCTGGTACGACTACTCCCTCACCAACATCACCAACCGCCCGGAAGAAGATGGCTGGAAAGTCCATTCGTGGGCGTTCCGGACGGATGTTCGGGTGGGGCTGTAACGCCCTGCTGTTCTGCTCTGGCGAGCCGGGAGGAAAGTAGGAGGTAGGAAATAGAAAGTAGAGGGGATGCCTGCGAATCGCGCCCTCCGCTCATGCTGAGCCCCGTCGAAGTATGAGCGGAGCCACCGAACAGCCCCAGCCCTATTCAGGGAAGAGTGAAGGGTGAAGAGTGAAATGGGAAGAATGAGAGAGAGCCAAAACCGGGAACTGACTAATGACCAATGACTAATGCCCACTGCTCGGCTTACCGAACCATCAACACAACCAACAATGAAACAGCTATTTCTTCTGCTCCTACTTCTCTCAACTATCAATTTCTCCACTGCTGTGGCGCAATCCGAAATTGGGGAAAATCGTGCGTTTTTTTTGGGAGTTACCGGGGGCTTACTCAGCAGTGAACATACCGGCGGCGGGGTTCCGCACGATACCGGTTATCTCCGCACGGTCAGCGGCAGGGAATTGGGATGTAGCGCGGGGATTGTGGCCGAGCAATCATTAAATCGGTGGCTGGGAATAAACGGGCGTTTGCAGTATCGCTCCATGCCGGGCGTCATCTACCAAGCACCGCCGGGTGAGCAACTCCTGTTGCCCGATAGTCGCCCAATATCCATTGACACCGTAACAACCACCGCCGTGCAATACAGCAATTTGGGTGTAGAAATTCAGGCGGTGGCATATCCGATTGAATTTCTGGAAATGGGGCGGTTATTGTGCGGGATTGGTTCCTCCATTTCCACACCAATTACAGCAGCCAGAACGCGCTACCGTGGTGGACTGAGCTACCCAAGCCGCACACCGCTGGAAGACGCTGCGGCGGCATCTGCAGAAAATGGCAATCGGGCAACGCTCGGCAGCAACGAAGCAATTTCTGGGCTTCAACAATTCTGCGTGGAAATTGTTGGAAGCCTGGGTGTTGAATTAAAATTCGGAAATATCTATCTGGTTCCCCAGGCGGCCTACAACCACGCGCTAACCAACCTCACCAGCCGCACGGAAGACAATGGCTGGAAAATACATTCGCTGGCATTTCGGGTGGATTGTAGAATGAAATTGTGAGTGAGATGAGAGGGAAAATGGTACGGGGAGTTTTGTGGCCTTAGTTCTACGAGCTGAGCGTCTGGCCGCATTTTCTCCCCTTGCCATTTTTTTTTTGCAGAAAAGCAGTCGTGAAAAATTTGTGAAGTGACTTCTCTCACCCCCCCGTCATCACCTTGCTCTGCGTAAACTCCCCCATGGTATTGTGTACCGTTAATTGGAATACATAATTCCCTGCTGGAAGCTGCTTGTTTTTCTCCCAGGTAATTGCGTGGTCGCCGGCTTCCAGCGCGCCGCTGTACACGTTCGCCACATTTTTCCCTGATAAATCAAACACCTGAAGGCTCACCTGCGATGCCTGTGTTAGGCCGAAGCGGAACGTGGTGGTGTCGCCGAACGGGTTTGGCCAATTCTGCTGAAGTTTGAACTGCCCGCCAGTCTCCGGCTCAAGCTCGATAATCCCCGATTTCGGCGCGTTCATTCCAACAGTCAATGTTCCGATGTAGCCGCCAGCCGCCCCATCCTCGGTGATCGTCAGCATCTGATATTGGGTGTTATTCATGTCGCTAAAAATGCCGTCGGAGGCGTTGTTGGGAACGCTGGTGTTTTGGCCACGAGCAGAGTAGAGCGGGGTTTTATACACCGCTGTGGTGATTGCTTCCGGGAACGCCATTTGGCTGACAGCACTCAGCACCGAGCTGAGGTAAATCTCAAAATGGATATGAGTGACGCGCCCGTTGTACCAGCCCGGATAAATCGTGTGAAATTCCACTTGGCCGTTGCTGTCGGTCATCTGAATCCCACGCATAAACGTTTCCCCAACGGTATTTATTCCCGGCTGCTGAAAACCGGAATAGACCCCATCTTTATCCGTCTGCCAAATATCTACCCGCGCATTTGGGATGGGGCGGCAATTATCGTTGATATTCACGATGGTAAGCCGTACCGTCAGCGGAATCCCAGGCCGCCCTTCGGTGACATCTTGGCGGAATTTTGTGGAGTCCTTGCTGAGGTCCAACGGATACGGGCCGCGGGTTTCTTGCGGAATTAATACGCAATCGGTTCCGGCGGGAATTACGGTTTCATTTCCGGCTGGCGCGCTCCCTTCTGGCTTATCGGCGCAGGCTGCCGGGATGGGAAGCACAGCACCGGCGCTTGCTATCCCAATGGTTCTCAAAAATTCGCTTCGTTTCATGAGAGGTTGGTAATTGATAATTGATAATTGATAATTGATAAAAAGGTAAAGGAGCAAATGCGGGCTGCAATTGCTCCTTTATTCATTGCCAATTATCCATTATCCATTGCGGCTAGTTTTGCACCACAATTCGTTCGGCTGTTTCTGCTGCGGGGCTGATAATTCGCAGCAGGTACGCGCCGGCGGAAATGCTGGCCGGAAGCTGCAGAGTAACTCGCGAGATTGCCCCCGCCGATGTTTGCAGTTTATCGAACCGTGCGGCCACGTTGCCGCTGGCTCCGATTAACTCTATCCGTGCATCAGCCGGAAGGTCGCGGACTTCCAGGGTGAGGGTTCCGCCGGCACGGTTTGGTTGCGGACGGATTTGCAGAATGGAAATTCCCGCAGCCTTGTTGTTCGCGCCGGTTGTGGCCAGCACACGGTCGCAGTAGCCGTTGATAATTGTGACGGGGTCGGCACTCACCTTCGCAAAAATAGGCGGCAACGTTAGCGTGCTGGCCAACGGGTCGCCCGATTTCTGGACGGTAATCACACGCCCTGCGCCGCCGTTGGCTACGGTTGAGTTCGGCATCACTGTTAGCCGCAACTCCATCACCTCCGTGCGTGTTCCGGCGGCAAACCGGATGATGCCGAGCGTATCCCCAGCCCGATACCCTTTCCCGGCAGGAACCGTGGCCGCTGTGTGCAGCAATGTTCCGTTGGCCGGGTCCGGGGTTGCGGTGAATCCGTCCCCCGATGCTCCAGCAAACAGTGCGTCGCCGCTGAATTGGAGGGTGAAAGCAAGTTGCTGAACTTCGGCAGCGTCAATATCCGTTGCGGCAATCACCGCCCCGCGAATCTCTTCCCCCCCTTCCACCAACGCTGGCAACCGGATAGCAACCGCAACCGCAGCCTGGCGGAAGGGAAGCTGGACGGCATGAACCGCTTGCGACTCCACGGAGTTGTCGCGGTCGGCCACAAGGTCTCGCAGCAGCAACGTTCCGGCAATCGGTTTTTCGGGATCAATCACCCTGATGTTTGCCTGCGCGGTAAACGCCCCCCCTAAGTTGGTGATGGCAAATCCCGACACCAGATTCTCCTCATTGGTCAGCCGCAGCGACCCCAACCCACGGTCGTACAACCGCTGGTCGGTAATCGTGGCGGTGATGGTGGTGCGGTCGTTGGAAAGCGTGCCGGTAAAAACTGGCGCGTACACGTCGGGGGTGACAGGGTAGAAGTAGCAGTTGCTGCTCCGGTTCCCTGCAAGGTCCACCGCTTCCAAGCAGATGCTGTCCAGCCGGTTGAAGGCCAACGTATCAATCACCTGCACCTTGAAAAACGCCCGCTTATCCCCCGGCGAAAAAATGATGGGTGAGGCCAGCACCATATTGCTGCTGAGTTGCGTGACCGTGATTGCCCCCAACCCCACATCGTACTTGTACTCCTCGTTGTTGATGAAGTGAACATCGTTCACCTCCACGTCAGCAACCGAGCCGTAGGTTCCGGGGATTGGGGTGAAGATGATGTTCGGCGCAAGCGTGTCGGGGATTTTGGAGAAGCGCAGCGTGAAACGGGTTGCGTGCCCAACGGGAGTGGTCCGCCAAACGGAGTCGCGTACCTCCAAAGTTATTTCTGCATCGAATCGGGGATCGTTCACGCTGATAAACGGGAGGGATGCCACCGGCGCGCCGGGGGAAATCACTGGCGGCCTGAAGGTGACGTTGTTCCCCGGATTGGCAAGCTCCACCACCTCCAACAACCCACGATCCCAGGGGAGCGTGTCGGCCACAACCACATTCCAGCCCGGCGGGTCCGCGCTGAACTGCGCGCCAGCCTGCGGGGGGGCGGTGTCGGGAAGCGGGCAGTAGTTGAGGGTGAGTATCGTGTCGTTTCCGGCAAAATCGGCAACGCGGATTTGGGCTTGGCCAAGCTGCATGGTGTCAATCACCTGCAATCGGAAAGTGGCGCGGCGGTCGAACCGATTGATCGGCGTGCCGTTGTTATCGTAATTGATTTCCGGCGGGGTGAAATTCAGCAGTGGCCCCACAACCTCAATCAGCCCCAGACCGTGGTCGCCAGAAAATGTGAATTGGTTCACGCTATCCCCCACCGTGACTTCGTAGCTGCGCGCGTTGCAATCGCTTCCCCCTTCGGCACCGATTCCCAGCGTGGTAAACGTTGGCGGGAAGGTGTCGGGGCGGGGTCGGTAGATGATGGTATCGAATCTGCGGTTGCCGTTGCAATCGGCCACTTCGTAGATCAGCCGCCCGGCGATTGTGGTATCCTTCACGCGGGCAAACAGCAGAACTTGCTGGGCAGTGTCGCACCGCTGGAAGGGGAACGGATCGGCAGTGAAGGTGAAGTTCCCCCCCAGATTTTCCACCACCCGAATCGTATCAATGCCGGTGTCGAACTCAAAGTTCAGATGACGGTCGGCGGTGCGGGAAATCCAGAGCGCGGTCGTGTCGCGCACGGCACTGATCGGCTCAATCACCGGGGCCAGCGTATCCTTGGGCGGTGCCGGCGGCGGGTCAATAAATCCAATCACCGTCACCAACGGCTCGCATGGTTCAGCAAACCCTGTGAAGGGTTCTTCCACCTTGTTCCGCCAGGAGAACCGGACGATTGCTTGGGTATCGGCCGAGTTGCGGTTGACGTTCAGCCGCCACCGCAGTTTTTGGGTTCCGCCTGGGCCAAGCTGGGTTCGTTGGATTTGCGGTGTGGATGGGTCCAGCGTCAGCCGCTCGGTCCCGTTGGGGATTGAGGTTATTGGCTGATCCAGACGGATGAACGGGGTTGCCGCGTACTGGATGCTGGTGTTGGAAACCCACATCTCAACATCGAACTGTTCGTAGTCGTAGGGGCCGTTTTTCACCGCTTGGGTCACCACCCGTTTGGTGCGGATGTCAATAAATACGCCACTGTTGCGGCAGGTGAACATATCGTTGCTGCCACGGTTGTTCAGCCCGAACGAAGTCCGTACCACCCCTTTTCCCACAAGGCTATCCCAGCGGGTAAGGGTTGCGCAATCCACAAAGCTCTCGGTTCCCACATCGCCCGGCGGATACCATGAGCTTTCGCGAAGCCGCCGCCAGTCATCAACCACAAACAGCGAGGGCGGGGTCAGCTTCACGCCACGGCGTGTGGTCCCGCGCAGTTTGTGGATTGGGAAGACGGTGTTCATAGGGCTTTCGGCAAGGAAATTGCCAACGTGGTAGAAGTCGGGCGGGGGATCGTAGGGGGGGGTGAAGATGCGCCCTGGGGTGTTCACGTTCCAAAGTCCGCGGTCGCTCACCACCGATGTCTGGTCGCCAAACCCGCCACTGCTGAAATTGCTGGCTTGGCTGTTGTAGGTGTCCAGCATCAGCAAAATTCCAAGCCGAGCAAAGGAGTAGATGATCTTCTCATACTCGAACTCCAACAGCATATCTGCGCCGTCATCATAGACGCTGGTGGAGGCTTCGGGGACGAAGCGCATGGTGATGCGGTAGCCGTAGATATTCTTCCAGATTACGGCGATGGTATCGGCAGAAACATAGACGGAATCGAACGGCTTGAAGGGAACATTGCCGGTGGAGCTGCGTGGGCGCGGAATCACGCCGTTGCCGAAGCGATCAGGCACGTTGCAGGCGTAGCGGGTGGTTCCGTTGGATTGATCCACGCGAAACACCACGTGGCTGGTGATCAGCGTGACCGTCTGGTACAGGAAACGATTGAACTGGCCCGCAGGCCCAGCCGTGATCCCGAACTTCCCGGAACGGTCGTTGGTGACAACGTTCGCACGGACAAAACGGTTTCCCACGCTGGTCACTTGCTGCGCCCGCAACAGCGGAACACTGCACACCAGAAATATCCAGAAAAGAAAGCAAACCGCCCGACCACAATGCAGCGGCCAGCGGTGAAGGAGGTTGGTACTATGGTTCATGGTTGTGTTCAGAAGGGGAGGCTGAAAGTCCTTCGGCCCACGGTCTATCAATGATTGCTCCTGTTTCGGAAAGAGCGTGAATTAGCGAACAGTGCGCGTAAATCCAACAAGGTGACGGAAAAGGGAAAAGGGAAAGAACGAACCGGGTAGATGAGATGACAAGCAGAGCCAGGGGGATGGCGATTGACCGCTGGCAAACTACCACTTTACGGTAGCTGCGCAAGCAGGCGTTTCAGATTCTTTTTATCCGCTTCAATCGGTGTTCAAATGGTATGAGGCAAAAACCGGAAGGTAGGTTACGGTGGAATACAGCAATTCACGAAATAGGGGGCGGGGAGCGGGGGGCTGTTAAGAGTTTTGGAACGCAGTGTATTGGAGAGGCAAAGAAACGATGGAACGGATTCGACGAATGTCAGGCGAAGCCTGACAGAGAAGAACACATTCCCCTCCTGTGGAGGGGTGGCAGGCGAAGCCTGACGGGGTGGTGGGGCTACGCAGGAGGATACTCCAACATCACGGCCAAAGAACCACCCCGCCCTGGCGGGCACCCCTCCACAGGAGGGGAATGGAGGCGATGATGCGATCAAGAATGCAACGATCACCTTCGCCAACAACATCTCCTGCCTCCATCAACTTGTGATTACTTAACAGCCTTGGGGGGGGAGCGGGGGGCGGTGTGGTCATTAGTCATTAGTGACTGCCCGGCTTTGGCTCCCTCTTCCCATTTCACTCTTCACTCTTCCCATTTCACTCTTCACTTTGGCCCCCTCTCTCACCTGACGAAAGTGAGAGCAGCAGCAGCACACGTTTGGGAGCGTGCGCGCGGGGTGAGGGCAGGTGGAGAAAAAAACAGCGTGGGAGTTCCGGTTTGCCAGAACTCCCACGCCAGAATCACAACTCTATCCAGAGCTTGTTATTCGGTCACGATCACCTTCCCCCAATCCACTCCGGTCGCGCCGGTTAGCCGCAGGAAATAGACCCCGGGCGCCACCGTTGGCGGCAAGGTGAACTCCACTCCTGTCACGGTTTCGCCCCCCTTCGGCTCCAAGCGGAGTGTTTCGGCAAGTGAGCCGTCGGCGGTCACAAGCTCCAATCGAACTCCATCGGCTGGAAGCTCGCGGATCATTAACTGAAGCGTCCGCCCACCGCTTAGCCCAGCTGGTTGCGGGCTGATGCGGAGCAGTGCAAGCCCGGTTGCCTTCAGGTTGCCGCCGGTGGTGGCCAGCACACGCTGGCAAACTCCGTTGTGATATCCCAACGAGTCGGACGACGGTTTGAAGAAGCTGGCCGGAACGGTGAGGACAGAGATCGCCGTATCGCCCGGGGCAGCATCGCTGAAGCTGGCCCCGATCCCGGCGTTCACCAACTGCGTGCCTGGCACAATCCCCACGCGGAACTCCGTCACGTTGGTGGAAGGAAGCGTTAGGAACCGAAGCACCGCAACGGTATCGCCAACGTGATACTGGCGGTTTGTTGGGCGCACATCCAACTTCAACACTCCGGTTCCTGCTGGCGTTGCGGTGGTGGTTGCCGTGACGCTGCGCACCCCCTTGTACTCAATCAACCCAGCATACTGCACATCGAACACCACCGAGCTTATCACCCCTCCCGGGAAGCTATCGGTCACGGTAATCGGCGCGTCGAACTCCTTCTCACCTTCCATCACCGGCGGCACTTTCAGCAGGAATCCACTGGTGGGAAGGTAGAACGGAATCCGGCGGATATGGATTGCCGATAGTTCGGGCGAAGCTGATGCGTCGCCGATCACATCCCGAATCACCAATGTTCCGGCCACCGGCTTGTTGGGATCAACCACCGTAATCCCCACCGCAGTCGTCGCAGCCCCACGGAGGTCTGTCAGCGCAAAACTTGGGTCAAGGTTTACGGGATTTTCCAGCGTGACCGAACCAAGCCCGCGATCGTAGGGGCGGGAATCGGTGGCGGTTCCGGTGATGCTTGTGCGATCCACGGAAAGCTGTCCCCAAAAAATCGGGCTACGGGCATCGGGAACAACCGGATAGTAGTAGCAGCGTGTGCTCTTGTTTCCAGCAAGGTCAGTTGCTTCAAAACAGATGCTATCGCGGATGGTGCTTGCCAGCGTATCCAGCACCTCAATCTGGAATGTGGTCTGCATATCCCCCGCCGCAAACGCAATCGGCTGCGATGGGCGCACCCGCATATTTGGCGTTGTGCGTGCCGGATCAACGGTGATCGTGGCCAACCCCAAATCGTACTTGTAGAGTTCGTTGTTGTTGACGTAATGGATGTCGTTCACCTCCACATCGGCCACCATTCCGGTGCTTCCCGGGTCGGGGGCAAACGTGGCGTTGGTGAAGTTCGGAGCCATGGTGTCGGGCGTTCCGAAGAACCGCATCGTGAGTGTGTCGGCATGGCGTGCGGGGTCGCTGCCGTAGTAGGTGTCGCGAATGGCCAGCACCAGTTCGGCATCAATTTTATCATCCACCACTTGGAATGTTCCCAGCCCGGTGAAGGAGCGCATCCCCGGCACAATCGGCCAAACAACGCCGGCGGGGTCCTGGCCATTGAAGGTGATGTTGTTGTTCAGATTGCTGAGCACCGCAATCTCCTGCAACCCCCGATCCCACGCGGCTGTGTCGCTGGCTTCAATCTGCCATTGCTGCCCGGTGGTTCCCACTGGGTTCACATTCCCAACTGGCGGCAACGTGTCGGGCAGGGTGCAGTAGGTGAAGGTGAGGATGGTGTCGTTCCCGGCAAAGTCGGCAACACGAACCCGGATGCTTCCATCCTGCATTGAGTCAATGACTTCGGCGCGGAACGTAGCGCGTTTATCGAACGGCTGCACCGCCGCACCGCCACGGTCGAAGTTGATCTCAATCGCCTTGAAGTTGACCGGTGTGCCAACAACCTCAATGGTTCCAAAACCATTATCCCCCGCTGCTGGCTCCTGGTTCAGGCTGTCGCTCAGGAACACCTCATACACCCGCGCATTGCAGAACGGAACTACATCGGGGGCGTAGATGGAGTCAACGTTTGGCTTGAACGTATCGGGCCGCGGATTGTACGACACCGTGTCGCAGATGCTGTTCCCCTTGCAGTCGAAGATGCAGAACTCAAGGCGGCCAGGTTTGGTGGTATCCACCACGCTGGCAACCATGTTCAGCGTCAGGTTGGTATCGCACCGTTTGAAGTTCGGCGGAAGGATATCCAGCTTGAAGTTGTTGTTGTCGTTGCGGACAATCTGGATGCTGTCAATCCCGGAATCGTAGTTGAACCCAAGATGACGATCGTAGCTGCGGAAATTCCAGAAGGCGGTTTCGGCACGACCCGAGCCGGTAGCTTCCAGAATTGGAGCCAACGTATCGGGCGGCGGGTTGGCTGGCGGGTCCTGGTAGCCGATCACCGTCACCAGCGGAGTACATCCATCACGGAACAGTTTCTCCGGCTTGTTTGCAGCTGGCTTCTGGTAGAACCGAAGCTGCACTAACGTATCCTTGGAGGCAGGGTCAATGTTCAGCAGCCAGGTCAGTTTTCCGGTTGAGCGTTCTTGCAATTGGATGTACTGGGTTGCTGGGGTAGAGGCATCCAACGTCAGCCGCTGGGTTCCGTCCGGCATGGATTGCAACGGAACCTGCAAGCGAATTTCAGGGGCGATATCATATTGGTGGTTCAGGTTGGTGATCCACATCTCAACCAACACTTGGGTTGGAGTATACGGCCCGTTTTTCACCTTCTGCGTCACCAATCGTTTTGCGCGGATGTCAACAAACAGGATGGAGTCGCGGCAGGTGTACAAATCGTTCCCTGACTTGTTGTTCAACCCAAACGCCGTGCGGACGGTTCCGCTTCCGGCAAGGTTCTCCCAACGCATAAGCGTGGCGCAATCCACCATTGGGTTATTTCCCACCGATGGCGGCAAATCCCAAGCTGCTTCGCGCAAGTGCGCCCAGTCGCTGATGGCAAACAGCGCAGGCGTGGTCAGTGGAGTTCCGTTGTGGCTGGTCCCACGCAGCCGGTGAATGGGGTAGATAGTGTTGAGCGGAAGGGAGTAGATGAAATTCCCGATATGGTAGAAATCGGGGATGCGGTCGGTCGTGTTGTTGGTGTTTCCAAACCGCTTCCCAGCAACAGTGGCTGGGAAGTAACCCTCACTTGTCAAGATTGACGATTGATCCCCCGACCCGCCGCTAAGGTTTGTGGCATCGCTGTTCACACCATCCAGCATTAGCAGAATGCCGAGAGTAACGTTGTTGAACGCCTTCTTTTCATACTGCCACTCAAGCAGCATATCGGCTCCGTTATCGTACGGGGTCAATCGCTTCTCGGGAATCCACCGCATCTTCACCTCATATCCCCCAATGTTTTTCCACACCACCACCACAGTATCGGGGGATTGATACATGCTATCGTATGGGACAAACGGGACATCCTGCCCTTGGTATTTTGGGCGAACATTCATCCAAACGGTGGGGACGTTGCAGAAAAACCGTGGGGATTGCCCCGGCTGGTCAATCCGAAAAACCACGTGGCTGGTGATCTGCTCGCTGCTTTGGTACAGGAATCGTGCGGTGTTCCCTTCCGGGCCGGCGGTAATCCAGAATTTTCCTGACTTATTCTGCTTGGTGATGTTGGCTTGGATGTAGGGGTTGCCAACGTTCACAATGGTTTGTGCCGGAAGCACACCGCTTGCCAACGCAAGCAGTGGCAGCAGTGCAAATAAAAGTTGCCGCCACAGCAAAGTGCGTGGCGGCAGGCATTGGGTAGAACCTGTCATATCGGTAGTTAGATGTTGGAATCGGAGAAGGGAAGGGGGGCGGGCTGGGTTAATCCAGCACGTACCGCCCGCCAATCAAAATCTGGAATGAGTTCAGCCGAAGCTCGGGGTCGCCCACGTGCGGCATTAGCGGAAGGGTGTACATCAGCCGTGGGCCAATCCGAAGTTTCTTGCTTTCGGTGATCGGGAATTCCAACCCGGCGTAGAAGGCAAGATCAGCCGTGAAGCTGTTGACATCCTTCCGCTCTTCTGCTGGATAGACTTTTGAGTAAGGGTCGGAAGATTCGCCGTCGGCGTAGTACACATCGGAAAGCCCCAGCTCGTTAATCAGCACCGTGCGCGAGAGTATGTTTTTGGTGTACTGGCTGGTTCCACCGGTCACAAAATTACCGCTTGCCCCAACGCCAGCATACACCGCTTTGCCGAAATAGTATTTCAAAGAGGGAAGAAAAAAGAACATGCTGGTGTTGAACTCACCCTGATTCTCAAAATCAACATCGGTGCGTACCAAGCCGTTGTTGGTGTTCAACAGAACGTTCTCGCGCGAGTTGTAGCTGCTGCTGACGCTTCGCCCCTGGAAGCCAAGCAACGCCTCGAACCTCAATTTGTCGCCGCTCAGTGGGTGGTCGTAGGCAAGGGCAATCACCCCGTTGATGGCCGCTCCTTCTTTGAAATCGCCACACCCAGTCAGGTACTCTCCCGACTGCCATGCCGACGACAACCCAACTTCCAGCCCAATGCGTGGGTGGGTTTTAATCACTTCATCTAAGGGGTTCGACTGGGATAGGGCTACCGATGCTGAAAGCAGAAAGCAGGGAAGAATCAACGCAACAATGCGTTTCCCGAACGGTGAAGGCTGCACTAAGTTCATGGCGTTTGTTGTCAGTTACGGTGCAGGAAATGGTTGCCAGATAAACACACGAAGTCGGGTATCGGTTACGAGCATTGCCCCAACGGTGCGATTGCTTTGGCACTGCGGCAGTGCGCCGCCGCGCCGATGAATATACCGAATCACCCCTGCCTGCTACAGGCCAAAAATGTTTGGGAGAAAATTGCTAATCAAAATGGCCGATCAAAACTGCCGATCAACATTGCCGATCACCGCATTGGTTCCCTTACAAGAGCCTTCCAACGCAAAGAACGTCACGCAAGCAACAGCAACCAGATGAATCATCCACAGCCACAATCGCCCACAGCAGCATCCGATGACCGCCATATCTACAGCACAGCACGCGGCATTGCCGTGAAAATCCTAACCCGTGTTGAACGGAGCGATGCTTACTTAGATAAACTGCTGGGAGCCGAACTCAGCCAGTCGGACCTTTCCGATGCCGACAAACGGCTGCTGAACGAGATCACCACCGGCGTGCTTCGCTGGCGGGGCAGGTTAGATTGGGTGCTGACCGGGTTCTATCACGGTGAGTTCTCCAAATGTCTCTCCATCGTCAAAAACGCCATGCGGGTCGCGCTGTACCAGATCATGTTTCTGGAACGCATCCCCCACTCGGCAGCGGTGAACGAATCGGTGGAGATTGTGAAACGGCTGAAGGGGGAGAAATCCGCAGCGATTGTCAACGGCGTGCTCCGAAGCGTGATCCGCAAACTGAACTCCATCACTTGGCCCGACCGCTCCAGCGAACCCTCCTACTACCTTGCTGCGGTGCAGTCGCATCCGCAATGGCTGGTGCGGCGGTGGATCGAGGAGTTCGGAATGGCCGAAACCGGACACCTGTTAGAAGCCAACAACCAACGCCCACGGCTAACACTGCGGGTCAATCTGTTGCGCACCACGCGGGAAGCTGTGGAACAACAGCTTGCTGCCGACGGGATCAAAACCTCACGCTCCCCCTGGCTCCCTTCCGTACTGAACGTTGATGGTGGGTTCAACATCAACGCAAACGGGGCATTTCGCCAGGGGTTGTTCACGGTGCAAGATGAAGGGGCAACCCTTGCCATGCACCTTGCTGCCCCTTCCCCCGGCATTCGGGTGATTGACCTTTGCGCCGCCCCCGGCGGAAAAAGCACCGCAATGGCCGAGCTAATGCAAGGCCAGGGCCAGGTGATCGCGCTGGATAAATACGAGCCAAAGCTGAAGTTGATTGATGAAGCTGCCGAGCGGCTGGGGCTGGCTCAAGTGATACGCACCGCCATTGGTGACGCCAGCAACATCACCCTTCCCCCAGCCGACCTTGTGGTGGTGGATGCCCCTTGCTCCGGCTTGGGAACATTGAGCAAAAAACCAGACATCAAATGGAAGCGGGAGCCGGAGGATATTCCGCAGCTTGCCGCGCTGCAACGTGCAATCCTTGCCAACGCAGCCAAGTTGGTGAAGCCGGGCGGGGTTCTGCTGTACTCCACCTGCACGATTGAGCGGCGGGAAAACCAAGAAGTGGTGGAAGCATTTTTGGCCGATCATCCTGAGTTTCGGTTGGAGCCAGCATCGGAATGGTTGCCGAAAGGGATGGTCACCCCGGAAGGCTTCATGCAAACACTTCCCCACCGCCACGGGCTGGATGGAATGTTTGCGGCGCGTTTGCGGCGGGGTGAGTAAAGGGGAGTTTCGGTGGTCGGGGATCGGGAGTCGGCATTTCAGCGGCTCGGCATGAGCAGAGAGCGGGGTTCGGTGGAATTTACTCCACCCCGTCATCGCCCCGTCATCGCCCCGACAGGTCGGGGTCCTTGACGATGAAGGGGTGATAGCGTTTCAGTGACCCCCTTCTAATGTTCGCAAATCACTTTTGTTGGTTTTTACCGAACGTTATACCAGAACCATGCCCCAGAAATCAGCGTGGTTTGCGGCGGGCCATAACGGGCCACAGCCGCAAACCACTGGTATATCTGGGATCATCGCCTCCGCTATTTCACCACTTGCACCCCGTGGATTGCCGTCACGCCAGGGGTCGCAAGCCGGATGAAATACCGCCCCGCCGGAAGCGCGTCGGTGTTGATGGTTTGCTGATACTCACCCGATTCCAGCTCCCCTTCCAGCACGCTTTGCACAACCTGGCCGCTGACATCTATCACCGCCACAACAACCCGCCCGGGCTGGCTGATGCGGAACCGAAGCGATGCCGATTCGCGCAGCGGATTTGGCGACACGGCAAGAATTGCGGTGCTGGCTTCATCGTTGGCGTTACTCACCCCGCTAACCCCTGTTTGCGGTGCGCGGTAGCTTCCGCTGCCGCCGCCGATGGTGGTGTCGTCGGGGATGATGAAGCCTGGCTCGACACGGCGCAGCGTTCCGTTGCGCCGCCCGTCGGGGGTGGTGTAATAGACCGAGCAACACCCTTTCTCAAACACCAACTCCGCTATCGAAGCAAAAACGCTATCCATTGCCCCTGCATCGCGCACGCTGAAGTATCTCCCGCCGGTTTGGGCGGCAAGCATTTTCAGCGAGTCGTCGCTATCCAGCAGCAGCCCAATGGCAAACACCGGGATGTTCGCTTGCTTGGCCCGCTGGATTACCGTCTGGATGCTTTTCACTGCCGAGCGGTTGTCCTCGCCATCGCTGAGTAGCACGATTGCGCGGCGCGGGTTTTGGCGTTGCTCAACCGCAGCAATCGCCGTCATCACCGCATCGTTCATTGCGGTGTAGCCTTCGGCGACCAGGTTGTCAATCGCAAGATTCAGCAAGGCGCGGTTGTTGGTCCAGGGCTGATCCAGCGTGGTGGCATCGCTGAAGGAGAAGATGGAGGCTTCGTCAATCGCCGCCAGCTTTGCGGTGAATTTTTTTCCGGCGGCTTTTGTTTGCTCAATCCGTGTGCTGGTCCCGAACGGGTCGCGCATGCTTCCGCTGCGGTCGAACACCATCGCCACGGAAACTGGCATAATTCGTTCGGCGCAGTTGATGCTATCAATCCGCACCGGGGTTCCATCTTCGCTGAGTGTGAGTTTGCCAACTAAGTCTTCGTACCGAACGCCTTCGCGGCTGGCTTTCACCGAAACGCGGATGACCGGGAATCGTGAAGAATCCACGCCGCACAGGTCAACCTCGTAGTTCGGCAACTCTTCCACCAGCACGTAAATCGTTCCGGTGTTGTTGTCGTGGGCATCGCGCTTCTGAAGGTTCTTGAAATTCCAATCCACAATGGAGGTGCTGATTTTTCGTCCGGTCCCGGGCACAACCATGCTGTAGCGGTGGTCGCTGCGGTAGTTCAGTTTGGGGAAGGGTTTATCATCCACCCGAAGCCCGTGCGAATCGTACATCCGGGAATCGCCAACGTAGATCGGGTAGCCTTCCGGGAAGATTCTCCACTCCAATTTATCCCACTCTTCTTTCGGGAAGGAGTAAATCCACACCGGGTCCACACTGCTGTTGATGGTGTCCTCCCACATGGAGTACGTCCCCCAAGCGGTGATGCGGTAGCGGTGGTTGGCGGAAGTGGAGTCGGGGGTGAAGAGTGTGTCGGCCGAGCGTGCGTCAAGGGTGAACAGGTGGGGAAATCGGCGTTGGGCCTGGGCCGGCGCGGCAAGCAGCAAGGATAGGAAAAGTGTGCAGAGTATCCCGGCGAACGGGACGCAGGTTCGTGGCTTGTTCATCGTGTAGTAACCTCCATCAAGAAAATACAACGTGGATATGGTTCATGGATGCCGGATGCCAGATGACACAGCACTTTGCAGCAAGTTGACAGGGGGGAGGAAAGATTTTTTTTGAGCCAAACACTGAACAAAAAAATGCCACAGCCCGAACCACTGAACATGATTCGGGCTGTGTGATGTTGCTTGCTGAACGTGCGGTTAGTTCATCGCCTGCCCTTTCTCCAGATGCTTGGCAAGGGTTGCGTCTAAATCGCTTCCGCGAAGGTCCGACTCGGTGGCGATGATGGTTCCATCGGAGCCAACAAGGATCGGTTTCGGAATCCCCATCACCTCGAACCGCTTCGATAAATCATTCTTGAATCCCTTCTCCACAAACGTGTGCAGCCAGGGCATCTTCCATTTCTTTTCGCGGAACGGCGCGATGTCGCCAACCTTGCCGTCGAACGATAAACTGAGCACCGTGAACCCGTTTTTCCCGTGGTACTTCTCCCACGCGGCATGAAGGCTTGGCATCTCGGCCACGCATGGGCCGCACCATGTTGCCCAGAAATCTATCATGTAGGTTTTTCCCATCATGGATTGGCGGCTCACCTTCTCGCCAGTAAGCAGCGTCACCTCAAAATCGGGGATCATTTTCCCAATGCGGATTGCGGCATCGGGGTTGTACTCGGTAAGGGAGTATTCGGCACTCTCCAAATCGCCATAATTCTGTTTTAGCTGGGCATACAGCGTCCGCAGCTCCGTTTCGCGGTTGGCATGGAAGGCATCCGAGACCAGCGAAGAAAGCACCACGGCTTGAATCTCGCGGTCGGGGCTGGTTTCGATAAATTTCATGGCAGTTGTGGGCGCGCCTTTGCCATCAATGCCACGCGCAACGCGGGCCACTCCGTAAGGATTCACCCCCCAGATGGCCGATGTTGCCGGGGCCGTGGCAAGAATTTCCGTCGCCAATGCCGAGTCGGCATCCCCGATCAGAAACTGCGTTAGCGTCACCGCCGCAAACTGGCGCACGGTGGCATCGCCGTTGGTCCGCATCTCTTCCGGCAAGGTCTTCATGCTTTCCAGCGAAAGGGATAGTGGCTTCGGTTGCTCCTTTCCTTCTTGGTGAGCTTTCATCATCGCCATCATCATGGTGCGGTAATCTTTTTTTGCCAACCGGCCCAGTTCGGCCATCCGTTCTTGTGCGCGGCTTTCTGGGCCGAAGGTTGCTTTGGCAGCGGTGGTGTTTTCGGTGGGGAGCGTGGCGGGGTCGAAGGTGATTGTGACCTTCCCTTTCTTCCCTTTTTTTACCACCATGATGGAGCGGTAGTCGCCGCCGCCATCATACACGTAGCCCGCACTGTTGGGGGCGTTCACGCTTCGCATCCCATCTCCATCGGTGGTTGCAATGCCAATAAGTTGGTAATGGAGTTCCCCCCCTTTTGCTGGGGCCTGGAAGGTAAATCGGCCATCCTTCCCCCGCGTCATCGGTTCGGCCGATTGAAAATTGAAGTCGTTCCAATCGCCGATAATCCAGACGGTATCGGGCTTGCGGTTGAACTGCAACTGAGCAAGGGTGGCATCAAGGGCGATGTTGGCCATGCCCTGGTTAATCACCAACGGAACGGTGTAGCCCTCGTGATCAACAGCGGTGAACTGCACGTTCCAAACTCCATCCGAGGGGATGGTGAGCGTGTAGCGGCCATCGCGCCCAACCTCCACCGACTCCACAGGTTTCATGGAGTTTTGGCGAAGCAGATGAACGTGAGCAAGCACCGGCGCAGCCCCCGCAGCAGTTTTCACACTGCCGGTGACGCTAACCCCGGAAAACGCAATCGCTGGCAAGGCCAGCAGCAGCAGCAACGGAAGAAAACGCTTCATGGAATTGACCCCCTCCTTCGCAAAGGATTTTGGATTTGGTGTTGCCGTGCCACACGGCGACGGCAATGGTGTGGCGGGTACAGACAAACGAACGCGCCGAAATTGCATTCCGGCGCGTTCACAATCAAGGCATTGGCAAAGTTTTTTTCTTAAAACTTGCGTGAAAGGTAGTTCGGCAGCATTTCGCGCCAGGTTGGCCAATCGTGCATCCACTCCTTCCCCCAGAACTCAGTTTGGTGCGGAATGCCCTTGCGGTTCAGAATTTCGCTGATGCGGCGGGTTTCCCCTGGGGCTTCGTAGGCGCCTTGCCCGGTCAGGAAATGGATGTTCGATTTCCCCTGCAAGGTTTGCAAGTATCCACCGCCCAAGTTTGGCAGGTAGTGGACCGGGGAGTTGTAGAACACGTCTTCATCCCAGAAACCACCGCTGTACTGCTTCAGGTCGTAGATGCCGCTCATGCCGATTACTCCATCGAACAGATCGGGGCGGCGGAACAGGACGTTGGCGGCATGGAACGCCCCCAGCGAAACGCCAGTGGTGACGATGGGCGTGCGGCCACGCTGCGAGTTCCAGATGTACGGGACCACTTCATTTTCGATGTAGCGGTTGTACTGCTGGTGGCGCACCGCTTTTGCCCGCCCCGACATCCGTGGGTTCAGCCAGCTTTCGGCGTTGATGGAGTTGATGGAGAAGACCTTGCACTTCCCCGCTTCGATCTGCGGGCGGATGGATTCGATCATGTAGAACCGTTCGTACTCCAAGTAGTCCGCCGCTGCCGACGGGAACATCAGAAGTGCGAAACCATAGGTTCCGTACACCGCAATTTCCATTTTGCGGTTAAGGCTTGGGCTGTACCAAGAGTCAAGGGATCGTTGCATAAGAGAAACGGTTGATGTGTTGAACGGAAGGATTCCTGCGGAAAGTGGCGGCGAATTTAACAGGAACATCCGAAGATGCAAGAAGAAATTTAGCGGTGGGGCAATGAAGCTAAAAAAGGGCGAATCGCGCCCCAGAAATCGCATCACGCAGAAAAAAAATCGGCAATACCTTGTCACCGCAGCCCGGGGGAGAAAGCGGTTGTGCCGGTGGCCGGTGGCGTTGTATGTTTGTGCTGCTTGAGAACGCGCCCGTAGCTCAGCAGGATAGAGCAACAGCCTTCTAAGCTGTGGGTCACTGGTTCGAATCCAGTCGGGCGCGCATGGCGGGGCAAAACTTCTGCTGCAAAGAAGCCTTTTCCGCAATGGATCAAGAATGGATCATGGTAGTTCACCAAGCACAGAAGAAGGCCCCCGATGGCCTTTTTTTGTGCCGAATGGGATTATCTCAGTTAGGATTACTCAATTCCCCGATTCCACTTTCCCGCAAGTAGTAATTGTTATGGCCGATCATCTTTGGCGTGTTGGGAATGATTCTGCCGAAAGTGAGCGTTTGGCGCGTGCTTGGCGGCTTTCCGGGTTCCGTTTCTACAACGAAGTGGATTCCACCCAAACCGTTGCCCGCCGCCTTGCCGAAGCCGACGCGCCAGCCTGGACGCTGGTGGCCGCCGACTACCAAACCGCAGGGCGCGGCCAGTACGGACGGCGATGGTCTGCCGAGCCAAGTTCATCCGTGATGTTCTCCTTGCTGCTGCGCCCGCTTAGCCCAAACGCCATGGGGCTGCTTCCGATTCGGGTTGGAATGGCGGTGGCCAGCGCGCTCGATCGCTTCCTTCCGGTGGCCCCCAACTCCAAAGCCTACTCCTGGGTGAAATGGCCCAACGACATTATCCTGAACAACGCAAAAGTTGGTGGCGTGCTGTGTGAAGGGAGCATCCGCGGCGAAAACTCCTACGCGATTATTGGGGTGGGGATCAACGTCCATCGGTTCCCACAAACCTGGATAGACCCCAACGGAATCCCCCCAACGTTCCTTGAACAACATATCCGTGGCTCCATTTCCCGGTTAGAGGTTCTGGGCGCGGTTGTGGACTCGATCCGCAACTGCCGCGATTTGGATTCGGAGGAGCTGAACCTACCTGAACTGGAAGAATTTGCCCTGCGCGATTGGCTTCGCGGGAAGACCCTCACCTCACCCATTCATGGCCGGGTGGTGGGGATCACGCAACAAGGCTACTTAGTGGTGGAACGCCCCGACGGCAACAACGATTTGGTGCTCAGTGGCCGCGTTGCGGTGAAATCATAACTCAACTCACCCCACTTTTCTTCTCAGGCTTTGGGGAGCAGAGGGCTGGGTTCGTGGTGGTCATTGCTCATTGGTGAGTTCCCCTGCTTTGGCCCCATTTCACTCTTCCCATCTCACTCTTCACTCTTCAATTCGGTATTCCAACATTCCGCTGGCTTCAGCATGATGAGCCAGGCCCCGCTAAAACGTTGATGTCCCCCCCAGCGATAACTCTATCCAGTGGCGTTGGTGGGTCAGGTTGTAGCCAACCCGGCTTCTCAGCCCGAAATTGTGCATCGGGAACATTCCAACAAACCTCACCCCGTTCGGGTTCATCACTCCAATCCACCCCTCGGCAAAAGGGGAAAGAGTTGCAAAATCAGTTGAGATGCCGCCGCCCCCAGCAACGCCAAACCAGTAGAAGCGATTCTGGCCCAGCGGGGCAACTCGGTAATCAACCAGCCCCAGGGCGCGCACCAGCAACGGGTGTTCCCGGTCGAAATACCAGACGACTTCACCTTGCAACCGGGCATCGTAAAACCACCACCGTTTGCTGCGGTCGCCGCCGAACCCAATGCCAGTGGTAACGCCAACCCCTGTTCGCCACACTCCCTCTTCCTGCATCACGCTTAGCGATGGCGGAACCGCGGCGAACCCGCCCACCACAATCAACGATGGAATGGTGGCCGCAGCATAGAGTGATAACACAAACCGCTCGCCGTCGGTCATCCGAGCGTAGCGTGGTTTGGTGATGGTTAAGGTGTCGTACCACCGAACAGTATCCCCCTGCGGAGCTGGCTGGGAAGCGGATGGAGTAACAGAAGCAAGGGCAGAAAGAACCGTTGCCAGAAGAAGAATTGAGCGTTGGCGCATAGCTTCACCCAACGACGCGCACCGGTGCTACGCTCTTGTATTTGGTGCTGTTATATCGCTTCTGTTGCTGTGTCTTCCACTCCACAAACGCACGTCTCACATACCTAAACTTCCCTCACCATGAAAACATTGTGGCTCCATCTTTCCATTCTTACCATTGCCCTAAGCGGGTTGTTGTCGTTTGGGGGGTGTGGCGTTCCTGGGCCGTTGGGGGCAACCGTTGGCGGGGCGCAGGACATTGGCTACGCACGGCGGATTATTGAATCGGGGGGGATTCCCGATTCCAGCTTTATTGTTGCCGAAGGGTTGTTCAGCGAACACGACATCCCCACCCCAACCGGCGATTGCAACGACTCACTCTGCCTTGCGCTTGGCTACGGCTACACCCCAATGATTGACGACGGCCAAGAAGCTCTGCTGATCCACTTGGGGATGACCTCCACTCTGTCGCCGCAAGATTTCCACCGCCAAAATCTTCAGCTTGCGGTGGTGGTGGACCACAGCGGATCCATGGCCGACGGAAGCATGGAGTCGGTGAAGAAGGCGTTGCGCACGCTGGCAACAAAATTGGGGCAGGAAGATGAGGTGCTCCTGGTGCAGTTCGACGACGATGCCGACCTGATGATGGGCCCAACCCGCATGGGAAACCCCACGCAGTTCCTGCAAAATGTTGATAAGCTGGAGCCAGACGGAGGGACAAATATCGAGTCCGGACTCCGCATGGGATACGAGCAACTGGCCAAGCTGCCGGCGCGTGCTGGGGCAACAAAACGGTTGATGCTTTTCACCGATGCACGCCCAAACATCGGCGCGACCGACGAAGGGAGTTTCCAAGCGATCACAAAGCAGTATGCCGACCAGGGTATTGGCCTTTCAGCATTTGGCGTGGGGGTTGATTTTGGGCAGGATCTGATCTATCACATCAGCCAGTTACGCGGCGGAAATTTTTTCTACTTGGGAACGCAGGAGCGGATTGCCACCGTGTTCGACAAGGAGTTCGACTACCTTGTCACCCCCATCGCCTACGATTTGAAGATCACGGTGAAGACACCGCAGGGCGCACGGCTTCAGCAAGTGTATGGCCTGCCAACATGGAAGCCGGGGGACCTTGACGCAGTGTTGAGTATCCCCACCGTCTTCCTCTCCTCCAACCGTGGCGCGATCATCCTCCGCTACCAAAGCCAGATGTTGGAGACCAGCTTGCAGTTCGATCCAGGGGAATCGTTAGGGAGCGGGACAATGGAGTACACCACCGTCAGCAACGTGAAGAAATCGCAGCAGATGCTGCTAAGCAACGCCACCGGAAGCGCGCTGAACAAAGGCCGGCAATACTTCACTCACCAGGGCACGCGGTTGGGCGCGGCCCTTACCAACACCTACTTGGGATTGCGCATTGCCTGCGCGCTGTTTGCCCAGGGGAACAAAACGGAGGCGTTGGCAGTGCTGGAGCGGGCAATCACCACCGTGCGTGATGAGAACATGATTCTGAACAATGAAGGGCTAACAAAAGAAGTGACGTTGATGGAGGAGTTGCGGAAGAATATCCAGGCGAAGTAGCGGAAAGACCGGCATGGCAGGGAAGAAGCTGCTGGCGTACGCAAAAAGGGTGGGCAGACCCGCAAGTCAGTTGCGGGCCTGCCCATTTTTTTTCTGGCAGGAATGCCCCTGCACATTGTTTCCTGCATCATATTTTCGGCAAACAATGTTCCATCCTTTCTACAACCATCTTCTATGTCTGATATCCTTGCCGAACTCCGCTTCGCCACCGAAGCCGCCGCCACCGTTATCGAACGCGCCCACGCCCTAAACCGACTTGCCGAGGAGTTGGAAAAGCAGAGCCAGTACCCCGAAAGCCTTGCCGCCGCCGAGGAAGCCTACGGGCTTGCTCAACAAGCCAAAGAACCTACTGCCGAAGCAAGGGCGTTGCTCTTGCAAGCGGCTGTGCATTTACGCAAAGGGAGCCATGCTGAGGCGTTACCACTCTTTGAGCAATCGCTGAAGCTCTACGAAGAGCTTGGCGACCGTTCCGGTGTTGCCCGTGCTTCTGGGAACATTGGGCTGGTGTACAATCGTCTTGCGGAGTACGGTAAAGCATTGGAGTATCACACTCGTGCACGTGCCCTGCATGAAGAGCTTTATAATCGCTCTGGCATTGCCGATAGTATGAACGACATCGGCATAGTGTACCATAGGCTTTCGGATTACAGCAAAGCATTGGAGCATTACACCCATGCCCTTGATCTGCATGAAGAGCTTGGTGATCGTGACGGTGTTGCCCGTGCTTCCGGGAACATCGGGAATGTGTACTATCGCCTTTCAGATTACAGCAAAGCATTGGAGCATTACACCCGCGCCCTTGCTTTGCATGAAGAGCTTGGTGATCGCCCCGGTGTTGCCCGTGCTTTCGGGAGCATCGGGAATGTGTACAACCGCCTTTCGGAGTACGGAAAAGCGTTGGAGTATTACACCCATACGATTGCCCTGCACGAGGAGCTGGGAAACCGTGTTGGTGTTGCCAATGTTACCGGAGACATTGGACTGGTGTACAATCGCCTTTCGGAGTACGGAAAAGCGTTGGAGTATTTCACCCATGCGCTTGCCCTGCACGAGGAGCTGGGAATCCGTGCTGGTGTTGCCAATGTTACCGGGAACATTGGGATTGCGTACAACAACCTTTCGGAGTACGCAAAGGCGCTGGAGTATTACACACGCGCGATTGCCCTACATGAAGCGCTTTGCGACCGTAACGGCGTTGCCAGTGTTACCGGGAACATCGGGAATGTTTATTACGGCCTTTCGGAGTACGGAAAGGCGTTGGAGTATTTCACCCGTGCACTTGCTCTGAACGAAGAGATTGGCAAACGTGACGGTGTTGCTCATCTTACCGGGAACATCGGTTCACTCTACGCTCAGAAAGACTTCACTGACTACAACCCGGCCAAAGCCGAAACACTCCTCCAGCAAGCAATTACCCTCAACCAAGAATTGGGAACGAAGAAAAACCTTTATGAAAATCACCAAGCCTTAACCAACCTCTACGCCCAAGAACTCCGCTGGGAAGAAGCTCTGCAGCAGTACAAAAAATACCACGAGGCCTACGGGGAAGTTCACACCGAAGAGACGTTGAAAAAGGCAGCGCAGGTAGAGCAGCAACGCCAAGTTGCCGAACTGGAGAAACGCATTGCCATTGAACGCGCCCGTGCAAAAGCCACCGAAAAACTTCTCCACAAAACCCTCCCGCCAAGCATCGCCAACCGGATTATTTCTGGCGAACAAAACATTGCCGACCGCTTCGATTCCGCCAGCGTCCTGTTCGCCGATGTCGTCGGCTTCACCCCAATGACCGCGCAGATGCCCGCCAGCGCGGTGTTGGAGTTCATGAACTTCGTCTTCGCCCACTTTGATGCCATTGCCGCCAAGCATGGCTGCGAGCGAATCAAGACAATCGGCGACGGCTACATGGCCGTGTGCGG
The DNA here is from genome assembly GCA_016788565.1 of Chlorobiota bacterium. GTDB lineage: Bacteria > Bacteroidota > Ignavibacteria > OLB7 > OLB7 > OLB7. The sequence goes on from JAEUSP010000134.1 coordinate 40,732, forward strand.
CGCGCCAGTGGAGTGCCTGGATCACGCAGAACGGATAGCCCGAATGGCGATGGAGATGCTGGTGGAGGTGAAGCTGCCAGCAAGCATCACCGAGTATCTGCCAGCAGGAGTGGAGTTTGAGATACGGATCGGCTTGCACACCGGAATCATCACCGGCGGGGTGATTGGAGTTGGGAAGCTGGCCTACGACATCTACGGCGACACCGTAAACACCGCCAGCCGGATGGAGAGCCACGGCGAAGCGGGGAAGATTCACGTGAGCCAGGAGTTTACGAATGCGGTTGGTGAGGTTTTCAGTTTTACGGAGCGTGGAGAGTTGGAGGTGAAGGGGAAGGGAGTGCTGCGGACGTATTTTTTGGAGGTGGTGGAGTAGCGTCGCTTGGCAAAGCAACGCCCCCGTCATTGCGAGGAGTCTTCGACGAAGCAATCCCGCGGGTTTCTGGGAAGCCATCGGACACCGTGCCAGCCGCAAGATCGCCACGTCGCTCAACGCTCCTTGTCGCAGACCCCGACCCGTCGGGGCGATGACGGTACTGCGCCGTTCGGTGGCTCCACTCATACTTTGACGGAGCTCAGCATGAGCGGAGGGCTGGGTTCGCGGGTGGTCAGTAGTGAGTTTCCGGCTTTGTCTTCATTTCACTCTTCTCATCTCACTCTTCACTCTTCAATTCCCTCTCGCACCCCTTCATGCAAACTGCTTCCGCACTCGGTGCAAAAATTGGCGTACCGGTGCCGGATTACAGCATGGCAATGGCCACACAATCTGTCCAGCGGACTTCCGCAGCAGGGGCAGTAGTGATCCGTTGGGAAACAGACCACCCCACACGCTCCACAAACCCGCGAATCAGTCAGCGATGGAAACGGATGTTGGTTCAGCATGGGAATCGGGAGTCGGGTTTCGGAAATCGGGAATTGGTGAGCGGAAAAAAAGATTTGCTGGCGAGTTGGCTGCTAACGGCTCACTCTCTCATCTATCATATCTTCGCGTGGTCACGGTTTTGCCAGTTGCTGGTGACGCTGTGAGAACGAACCCACGTTTGCTGGCCGCATCCATGAATCCCTTGCTTGAACAATCTGATTCCCAACCGAACAGCTTCCATCACGAACGGCTTACCGGGTTCCTGAACCATGGAGTAATGCCGTTTGTGGGAAGAACCCAGGAGTTCCAGCAACTGCTGCTGTTTTGGCGCGGGACGTTGCAAGCCCACGGCCTGCGCGCCGCGCTGCTGACGGGGGAAGCGGGAATTGGCAAAAGCAGATTGGTGGAGGAACTGATGCCGCAAATCGCCCGCGAAGGGGGGACGGTGGTGCACATCCGTTTCTATCCTGAGTCGGCGATTCATCCGGCCCACCTTCTGGCCGATGCGTTGTGGGTATCGGCCAGCGCGCGCGAAATCGTGCGGGACCCCGCTCCGGACAATCTTCAGGGCTGCATTGTGGCGTTGCGGCGGTTGGTTCGGTTGCGGCCCACGGTGCTGGTGGTGGAGGATTTGCATCTGCTTGTTGGCGATGCCGTCGGCGACTTCACCACGCTCCTTGCTTCACTTGCCGACGAACCCCTTTCGGTGATCGGAACCACACGCCCCACCCCAATGCCTGCCGCCGGAATTTTGGCCCCCTACCTTGTGGAAGAGTTAGAGCTTCGGGGCATTGGCCAACCTGGCCTTCAGCAACTCTGGTTGGTGCTGTTCAACGATTCCCCTTCCCCCGACGTGATGGAACTGTTGCAGGAAGGAACCCGTGGGAACGCCCTGGCTGTCCGCTCGGCACTGCGCCGCGCACTGAGTAGCGGGGCGGTGGAACGGGGCACCGGGCATTGGCAAGTATCCCCCCCGGCGTTTGCCTCGGTGGTGGAACGAAGCGTTGATATGCTGGCCGTTGGGATGACCGCACACCTTCGCGAGGAGGAGCGCGCAGCCGTGCAGATGCTGGCATGGCTGGGGGAAGTGTTTGCCCGCGAAACTGCCCAGGCGTTGCTTGGCCCAAACGCACGTCTGCTGAATCAATTGCTGTTCAAGGGGATTCTGACAACCACCTCCAACGCACCCCGCCCGCTTCCCGGAAGCGAAAGCACTCACCCCCTGCTTGCGTTCACCCACACTCTGCTTCATCGCCAGCTTGCCGACACCGCACAGCCGGACATCCCCCGGCTTATCGAACTCCTTGCCGACGACCTCCCGCTCTACTCCATCCTTCCCTGGCGGATATTGGCCCACTACCAGTTCCCAACGCTCCGGCTTGAACCCCAGCAGCTGGAACGCGCCATTGCACGCGGGTTTGCAACCGCACGCAGCATTGAGCAAGGGGCCGATTGGCGGAATTCCAGCATCCCATTTCGTGCAGTGGCCGCCATTGCCGCCGCACGGGCAACCGAATGGCCCGAAGAAGAATGGCTTCACTTAATATCTGAGCTGTACTACTACCGCCTGATGCTGCTTCGCCGCGATGCTCCAAATAAATCCGAGCCGGCGGTGGAAGGGTTTCTTCGGCTGACGGCGTTGGCAACGGAAGCCACAACATCCCCCACGCTTCGCGCCCAGCGATTGATGGCTCTTCGGTTCCAGTATCGCCTTTGCTGGGAGCGAGATCGCGCAATCCGCAACGATGTTTTTGAAGAAGCTGAGTCCCTTGTTGCTGCTTATCCCGAATTGCTTTACTCCCAGCAGTACGCAACCTTTCTCAGCTATCCCACCAGCGTTGCCGCCCAACGTGCCGACAAACAAACCTGCCGCAACATTGAGTCGCGCGCCCAGCAGATTATTGACTCCGAACACTGCACTCCGCAGATCCGCCGGCAGTTGCACGACTCCGTCTTCCGGTATCTGATGCAGCATTACGCCAATGCCGAAGAGTACCGCCGGCGGCTGAAGCAACTGCAAGAATTTGAAGATGCAGGGATGAACGATTACTTGCTGAGCCACTTCAAATTGCTGCTGCTGTTTGAAGGGGGGATGATGGAGCAGATGATGAATCCCGCCCGCGCTTACGCTGCGGAAATGCACCGGAAAGGGATGCTGATAAACGCCTTCGATGTGCGGATGCGAATCCTTTGCGCGCGCAACGCCTTGGGGCTTCCGTTTGCGGCGTTGCTGCAGGAATTGGAGCAGATGTTTGCCGAGATTCCCGAAAACCACCGCGTCCGTTTGGAGGGGCAGCTTGGCTTTTTGATGACCTTGACCGCTTGCTTCAACAACCGCCCGGACGAGGGCATTGCATTGCTGGAGCGCACGTTTCCGGAATGGCCCGCCACCTTCCCCATGCTGCTCCTGACGGCACTGATGACCGATTCCCCCTTCCCCCAAACTGCCGGCCAATTTCTTGGTGATCCCTTGTTTTCCAGTGATGCCATGACCACGTTGGCCGCTTACGTCGTGAGCCAAAACCCCACCCAACGTGAGCAAGCCCGCGCCGCACTGCAAGAGGTTTATACCGAGCCGATCTACTCCGTGAAAATTGTCCTGTACTACCTAACCGCCATTGAATTAACCTGGTACGCCGAACGGAAAAACCTGGGGCTTGATGCGGCCAAGCAACTGCGCGAAGGGATTGATACGGTGCTGGAATGGATGGTGGGAAAACGACTTTCTGGATGGGCGCGCCCACTGCTGCAACGCTATGGGCGGGCAATGGAAACATCGGCGGCCCGCGCGTGGGAACAGAAGGTTGCGGAGATTGAACAGCAGCAGGGGGCCGCCGCCGAAACGGAGCAGCCCGTTGCCCCGCAGCCGTTACGGATCACCATGCTGGGGGCAATCACCGTGACGCGCCCCGGGGGCGTGGCCCAGCCAATCAGCGGTGCGCGTTCGCGGGCACTGCTTGGGCTGATGGTGGCCGACCAAATGCAGCGGCGGCGGTTGGATCGCCAGGAGTTTTGGCGGATTGCCGGCGGCGGCGGCGATGATGACCTTGAACACAGCCGCAAAGCGATGAACCAGGGGATACTGCGCCTGCGCGAAGCAATCACCCGCGAAGCCGTGAAGACCGACAGCGAAACCCCAACGCTCAACTTTGATCTGGTGCAGGTTGATCTGCTGCAAGCCTTGCAATCGCTGCGGGAAGCCGACGCGGCGGCGCGCGCTTCCGCTTGGGTGCGGGCGTTTGCCGCTGCCATGAAGGCTCTGGAAATTTCACGCGGCGAAGTCCCCTTCCCAACGCTCTACGACAACTTCTTTGAGGCAACCCGCGAGGATTTTGAAGACCAGTTGCGCTCCACCACACTTCGGGTTGCGCGCGGGCTGCTGCGCGAAGCGGACACCGCCAGCGCGGAAGCATTGCTGACCCGGCTGCATGGCATCATGCCAGAAGATGAAGAGACCGGAACACTGCTGCAGAAAGCCCTAATCGCCCTGGGCCGCCGCGCCGAAGCCGAGCGGGTGAGAATGCGGGGCGAGGTGGGATAGCGCAGGCGGAAGGGCCACGACTGATGAGCATAGCACTGCAATTCCATCAGCACTCTACTCTAATTTTTCCCTCCCCGCAACTCACCCCTGTATCCTTTCTTTTTTTGCTTTGTAGTTCCCCCGTACAAACGCCCGCTGGTCAAGGCAACCACACACGCTACAAACCTTTAGATGAGGACAAAACAGATGCAACAACACACGCTGTTTGCACGGTTCCTGACGTTCCTGTTGGGAGCATTCCTGATGGTTGGGGTGGCGACTGCACAGCCTTACGGCGGCGGCGATGACCCAACCCGACCCGACCCCATGCTGGAACGATTAACCGCAATCCTTGATTCCCTTGCTGGTGGGGGATTCACCGGGAATCCATGCGACCTGACCCCAGAGCAACGCCAAGCCTTCGACCAAATAGCCCGCCAAGAATTTGGGTTTGAGTTTGGTTGGAGCACTATCAACTGCGACAGCACGGATATTCTGGTTGATCCGATTGACCCAAATGGCCAGCGCATCGCCGCCGTGTTGGACTCACTGTCCGGCGGCTTCTTCAACGGCGACCCGTGCAGCCTAACCACCGAACAACGCCGCGCATTCGACAGCATTTCCCAAGCCGAATTTGGCTTCAATTTCGGTTGGGGAGAGATTGATTGCAGCGGCATCGGCGGCGGCGGCGACCCAACCAAAGACCGCATCATGGAGATTATTGACTCGGTTGCTGGCGGCGGCTTCACCGGAAACCCGTGCGACCTGACGCTGGAACAACGCCAAGAAATTGACCGCAAACTTCAGCAAGAATTGGGGCTTGAATTTGGCTGGGGTGAGATCATCTGCGACAGCATTGGCATCCCGATTGACCCACATGGCCAGCGCATCGCCACCGTGTTGGACTCACTGTCCGGTGGCTTCTTCAACGGCGACCCGTGCAGCCTTTCAACCGAACAACGCCGCGCATTCGACAGCATTTCCCAAGCTGAATTTGGCTTCAATTTCGGTTGGGGAGAGATTGATTGCAGCGGCATCGGCGGCGGGGGCGACCCAACCAAAGACCGCATCATGGAGATTATTGACTCGGTTGCTGGCGGCGGCTTCACCGGAAACCCGTGCGACCTGACGCTGGAACAACGCCAAGAAATTGATCGCAAACTTCAGCAAGAATTGGGATTCGATTTCGGATGGAGTTCCATCAACTGCGACAGCATTGATTGGGGCGGCGGTTGGGGCGACACGCTCATCGTGGAGGACCCTTGCGGGGGGCTTACGCCGGAGCAGCTTCTGGTCATCTGCAAAATTTTGGAGGACGTTGCTGGCGGGAATTTCAGCGGCGACATCTGCGACCTGACGCTGGAACAACGCCAAGAAATTGACCGCAGGATGATGGAAGAAATAGGGCTGAGCTTTGGGCTTGCTGATTTCCCATGCGGCGGCATTATCGCCCGCGACCCCAGCACCGGCAATGCTGGCAAAACCCGCCAAACGCAGCAAGCGATTGCGCGAATGGCAACGATAAACCGGCAGGAAAGCATCGAGGGGGTAAGCCTGCATCCGAACCCGGCGCGCACCACACTCACGGTGGCATTCAACATGAACCGCACGGCCCAAGCTGAGGTTGTTGTGGTGAACGGGTTGGGCGAAACGGTAATGGCCCGCAATCTGGGAACCTTACCGAACGGCCAGCACACCGCCAACGTAGATGTGAGCGAAATGGGAACCGGTGCGTACTTCGTGAAGGTGCAACTGAACGGGCGCACAATCCAAACCACACCGCTGCGGGTGGCACGCTAGAACGCGGGAACACCCCAAAGCAGACACAACAGGAACAACCGGTGCCGGAACTCCCCCTTGCTCCGCTGCTGCGGGCTACTCTAACAGTTGTCTTGACCAGACACAACCAGCAGAGGGGCGGGGGGAACAAGGCTTCGTTCGCGTGTAGAGGGGCTGCGCAAGCAGCCAAAGCGGTGAACCGAATCAGTGAACCGAATCAGTGAGTAGTGAAGCACATCTTGCGGCGCAACAGAACGGGCAAGGGCTTGATGATCGTAGGATCACCAAGCCCTTGTTGTTTGGCTCAATTATTCTCCAACTCTCTCTCTCTCTTCTTCACTTCAGCAGAGAGGATGATTGCCACACCAAGCCAGCCCAACCTGCGCCACCATCATTCAATTTTCACCGCCTCAAACCGGTACAGCTCGGCATCTTCGCGGCGATAGGCTTCGGTATCCAACCCTGCTTTCGGGCCAAGTTGGCGCAGCAGTGTGGTTCGGTCCCAGCCTTGCTCGGTGGCAACTTGCGGAAGGAACAGCCCGGTGGTTGTCCCAACGCGGAGATAGACTCCATCCCGCCCTGGCTCAATTTCAGCCGTATCCATCACCCGCCGAAAACGCGATAGCACCGTGACCTCATATTCCAACTCGGGCAGCTCTGCCGGGGTGATTGGTTGAAATCTGGAATCCTTCAAAGCCGCCATTGGGGCCACGCGCTGCACCGTTGCCAGAAGCGACCCGTCCGGGATCACGTAGCCGATGCAGCCGCGCAACGCCTTCCGCTTGGTGATGGTGACAAATGCCGGATACTCCGCCGCAAGCCCCGCCGTCAGCGGGCGGTACGTTGGCGGCGCAACTCCATTGACGGAAGTTTCCACCATGCTGCGCGCTACTTTCAGCAGTCCGGCTCGCTCGGCATCGGTCAGCGTGGGGAGTAGAAACCCGGCAGAGGCACTCCCTTTCAGAATCAGACCGCTCAAATAGCCCACAACCCGGTCGGGGCGGGATGCCCCGGCAGCAACGTTCGATGAGTTCATGTAGCGAAGCGGGCGGGCGGCGGTCGCGCCAAGCTGCTCGGCGGCCATCATCACCGCCATCACTGGCCCGCCGCCGCACGCCTCCCACTGCTTCCCAAACAGCCGCATCCCCATCAGGTGGTAATCAAATCGGGAGAAGGCCCCAATCAAGCTGCTATCAAGGGCGGTGGCGGTGTCGTGGCGGTGGTAGTGGGAAAGATCACTGCTGGCAACCAACAGCACCCGTTTCCGGGAAGCGCGAACGGCGTTCGCCACGGCGCGCATCAGCCGATCCACCGTGGGGAAATCTTGGCTTCCCATCACCACCGGGACAATCGGAACGCCAGGCTGCACAATCTGCAGAAACGGGAGCTGCACCTCAATCGAATGCTCACGCGATGTGGAATCCCAGGCGTGGCCTATCTCGGAAAACCCAACATTCTTCTGGCCGGTTGCCACCAGCCGTGCCAGCGCGGTATCCACCCGCACAATCCCCAGCGGCGTTGCGTACCCCAGCCCGTTAAAAACGGAAGCCCCGTAAAAGTAGCGGTAGTGGCTGGGGGAGATGATGATGATTGCATCGAACTTTTTCCCCTGCAACTGGCGGTAGGTTTCCCCGGCAACCCAGCCGCTGTACGGATAGCCTGCGTGGGGCGCAACAACGCCAACAATCTCTTCGCCAGCTGGCTTGGCGGTGGCGGCCCGCAAAAATTCCCCCACCCAACGCCGCAATGTGTCGGGGTTTGCGGGATAGAAGGACCCCGCCACCGCCGGGCTTCGGACTCCATGTTGGATAGAGTTCTGGGCCAACAGCCGTTGCGGAATTGATGCCAGCCAAAGCAGTGAAAGAAGCAAAACATGAAGACGGTTCATCGGGAAGCCAGGGAGCGGTTGGTTGGAAAAGAGAGTTGCCCGAAAATAGGCAACGGCATCTGGAAACCGGCATCCAGGATACAGGTCACGTGGTGCGTTTCATTTTGGTTGTGGCCGCCAAACCACACGCAAGCCTTCCCCCACACAACTTTTTCACAAACTTCCCTTGCGCACGCGCCACCGGAAGCCGTATGTTTGCGCTCCCCAACAATCACGCTGGGGTCTCAATAGTGATGGGCGATTGGCACAGTTGGTTAGCGCGCTTCGTTCACATCGAAGAGGTCGCAGGTTCAAGTCCTGCATCGCCCACAGCAAACGCTGGTTCCGAAATCGGAATCAGCGTTTTTTTATTTTGGTTGCCTAACTGGTTGCCCAACAAGTGGAAGTTTGGATCAGATCAAGTGATGAAATGGAAACGGAGGTCGAACGGCAAAAAAACAGCGACGGTACTATTCTGGCAAAAAGAAGCATCATCGTCGTCAGTTTGGGTTGCGGTTCAATCTCTTTGCCGCCATTTGCAACTTCGCACTCACCCTATCCTAACTTTCGCAGGAAGTCTATTAAATTTTATTCATTATGAGCATTTTTTGAAAAAAACTATTGCTTTGAAGTCTTGTAACATGGTATTTTTGCAATTGAAACTAACGAAGGCCCTTCCTAACGAAGGCCCTTCCTAACGAAGGCCCTTCCTAACTTACTTTCCATCATCACACTTAGGAGGGTTGAACTATGAACGTAGTTCCTCAAGTTCGTCGCTGCTTAATTGCAGTTCTGCTAATGCTGTCGGTGCAGGTAGCTTCTGGACAAATCACTTACCCGCCACCCTGCTCTAACGACTGCCCACCGCCATTAGGCGGCCCATGGATTGGGCCAATAACCTATGGATTTTCCATGGCTAATTGCGCCGTCAGCGTTACGATACTCTATCGTTTTCCACAAGATGGATGCGGCAAGCAGGAGTTCTCCATCATTGATATCTCTATTAACCCAGTGGGTGGTTGTACTTTCCACGATGTGCTGGCCGAAGCAACGCGCCGACTTGTGAAATATAATCCTATGGGGTTTACACCACAAATATCTGGCGATCCATGCGCTGAAAATTGGAAGATGACAAATTCATCTTGCTGGAAGGAAGTTCATGAGCAAGTCACTCCAAATTTTATTCTGACACATTACCAACCTTGCTCAAGTGCCCACTGCTGTTATGTTATTATGAAGGTGTGCATTGACCCAGTTACTGGTGAACGTACAGGACAGAATATGGGGGTGTTCGGAACAACTGACATTCAATGCAATGGCGATTGCCCTTATTTCTCGTGCGAATCAATGCAAGGTGCGTTCCCGCCAGTTTCAGGTATTCAACCGAACGAACCAGAGGATAAAAACATTTCTGTTGTTCCTGCAAGCCCAACAGATACCAATGATTCCTCACTTGGGTCTTCATCAACAGCAGCCGCACACCAATAATTTTCCAATAATCATTCGGGGTTATGGTTCAGCATCATAACCCCGATGTACTTACAACACTATGAAAGCTACACACATACTCCCCCTTCTTCTCCAATTGTGCTTGATCTGCGGCAGCAATGCCCAAGAACAGCAAGGTGAATGGAGGCAAGTGGATACCATCGTTGGAGTAAAATACATGGATATTTCTTGCGCCGACGATGAACATTGCATTGCTTCTTGCGATTCGGCGTGGTGGACTAGTTCTATCAGAAAAACCACCGATGGCGGCAAAACATGGAAGAATGTTCTGCAAGAACGGCTAATTTTTGAACCAGGCGCGCCAGATTTACGCAGATTTTTTTCAATAGCCCACCCCACACCCATGCTACTGCTAACAATTTGCGATTCTGGTATCGGTTTTCGGTCGGTGGATGGTGGGGAAACGTGGAATGAATTTCGATTGCCGATGAGGATTGGGTCAAACTATAAAATTCAAATGAGGGATGCGACCCACGGGTTTATCGCTGGCCCATACCAGCAACTCTATAGAACAGTTGATGGTGCGGAAACATGGCAAGCGGTACCATTGCCTGACTCATTAGGCAATTATAACATTGCCAAGGTTATTGATTTACCCCCAGATACGCTGATTATTTCGATTGTTAAAAGTGCCCCTCGAAAAATAATTCTGATAAAATCGTTCGATAATGGAGCAACATGGAGCTACCACGAACCACCCGAACTTCTTGCCTGCCCAAAAATTTCATTTCCTGATGCACAGTATGGGTTTGCTGTTGGATTAAAATTCCTCAATGAGGCAGTCAGTGATGATGCTTTAGATATGTTTACGTATTCAACAGATGGCGGCGCAACGTGGGTTCCCCCAATTGGCGAGTGGCGCAATAAGGCTATGGGGCTAAGCGAAGTTCAATTTCTTGATCGCCTTCATGGTATTGCTGTTGGCCCTGGGGGGAAAATACTACGAACTGCCGATGGAGGGAAGCAATGGAATATCGAACGAACCCCGCTGGATACTCACTACATTTGCAACATCTCGGCATTAGAGTACCCTTCCCTGCGTACTGGGTACGTTGGTGTGGTTAATTTTCAGATGCTCCGTTGGTTTCCAACATCCTCCGGCAGCAATAATGATGTTGCTTTTCATCCCCACGCAATGACGATTACACCGAACCTTATCAGCGGAAATTCGCCGTCATCGGTTACTGCAATAATTGACAACCCAGGAAATGTCCGAATCGAAATCATAAATTCCGCCGGTGAGCGATTATGGAGCCGTGATTATCCCGGTACTCAGCTTGGGGAATTTCACCAAAGTATCCAACCCGAACTCCCCTCGGGAACCTATTTTGTGCGGTTATTATCTGCTGATAAAATTATTGGGAACTCTGTGCTAACAGTGCTTCGATAACAACCGCAAAGGAAAAGGCGGGGAACCGGATATTCCGATTCCCCGCCTTTTGTTTTTCTCCAAAATTAAATTGACTCATCAAGGGCTAGCCTGCGAAAGGGGAAAACAGTAGGCAGGGCATCGGCCATTTCAATGTTCGGCGGCTCCGCTCATACTTCGACGGGCTCAGCATGAGCGGGGGCCAGATTCTCGGTGACTGCTGCACACTATACTCGGCGCAAATTGGTTTGCGAAATTCTACTCAGCCAGGTGTGGTATGGATACGCTTCGCAGGCCTTCGGCTCCCGCTTTCGCGGGAATGACAGTGATGAAGTTTTTCGCAAACCACTCTGTTTGGAGTATAACCATAGATGAACCAGAAGTTTTTTGCACGTTTGCCGGCGTGGTGCAATCACTGGCGATCTCACCACTTGGCTTCTTCCATTTTTTGGTACCGCACTGCATAACCGATGTCACTTATTGACTTCATCAACCACGGCATCCTTCCGTTTACCGGAAGGGAGGGAATCACTGCACGAATCGCCGAAGCGGTTGGCCGCATCGCCGAAGCGCGCGGGCTGCACGCAATGCTGATGACCGGCGAGGCTGGCGCAGGCAAAACCAGGCTGATTGAAGAAGCGATCCGCCGCGCCGAAGAATCTGGTGTGGCGGTGATCCACGCCAAGCTCTATCCAGAATCGCCCACCGCAATCGCGCCAATGCTGAGCAACGCAATCTGGCGTTACACCATGGCCCACCCCACAATCAACGTCAGTGCCGACGATACGCTCCCTTCGGTGGCTTCGGCATTGCGGCGGTTGGCGCGGCTGCGGCGGTTGCTGCTGGTGCTGGAAGATATCCACCTGATTGCTGGCGAAGGGGTTGCCCAGCTTGCACTACTGCTGCAAGGGCTAAGCGATGAACAGATGGTTCTGCTGTGCGCTTCCCGCCCGGTGGAAATTCCCGTGCGCGGCGTGCTGGAACCTCACCTTGTTGATGAACTCCCCCTAGCGCCGCTGGATCGCGATAACATCCGGGAATTGTGGACGCAACTGTTCGACGATCCCCCCAGCGATGCGGTGATAGAGTTGGTGATGGCCACCACCGCCGGCAATCCGCTGGCAATCCGGTCGGGGTTGCGCGGGGCGTTGAATGCGGGCGCAATCGCCCGCGACGCACGCGCCGGGGTTTGGCGGATAAGCAACAGTGGCACAACGCTGAAAAGCGTTCTGGAGCGTGGTGTGGGGTCGCTTACCGAAGGGATGGCCGCGCACCTGCAACCGGAAGAACGGCGCGCCGCCAGCAGCATTGCCGCCCTGGGGGAAGTGGCCGCGCGGGAATCGGCAGCGGCCATGATTGGTGGCGACCCGCGAACCATTGATATCCTGATGTTCAAAGGAATCCTGACGCAGCTGGATTCCCTGATCCCTCACCTTTCCGGAAACGCTTCGGCCTCGCCGTTGCTGGCGTTTACTCACTCCTTGCTTCACCGCCGCCTGGCCGATGACCAACAGGCCGACATCGTGAAGTTGGTGGAAGTCATCGCCACCGGGCTTCCGCTTTTTTCGGCAACGCCGTTCCAAATCATCGCCGTAACCGAACAGCTTCCGCAGCTTCCCATTTCTGGCGTGCGCGATGCAATCCAGCGCGGGTTGGATATCGCCCTTGAGCTTGACAACACCGCCGACTGGCCGCTGGCAATGCAAGTCTGGGAGGGGGCGCAACGGATGTTCCAACATATCGGGCCGCAGATGGAACCGGACCAGCAGCAAACGCTACACGCGCTGATGCTGATCCGCCGTGGCAACCTTCTGCACCGCGACCACGACGCGCTCAGGTCGGTGTTGGATCAGCTTCTTGAACTGACCGCAACCCCCGCTAGCGACCAGATGTGGTTCTACCGTTTCTCGGCGTTGGTGAACCAACATCTGCAGCAATATCACCGCACTGGCGTGCCCGACCTTGAAGCGCGAAAAGGGGTGGAAGCATTGGTGAAAGAACGCCCCCAACTTCAGTTCACACAATCCTACGTCGCCTATTTGTGGCAACGGCTCTACATCAGCTCGCTGGCGAACAATCACCCAGCACAGCGCGAGGTGGAGGCGATGATGAACGACCTGATAGAGTCCGACCAGGCCAGCGATGAGTTCCGCGCAATGCTCCGCAACGCACTCTACCCAATCCTGATTGACCTGTTTGAAACCGAAGCAGAGTTGAACACCCGATTGAGGATGTTGCAAGAACTGGAGCAGATGCCGCGCAGCACCAACTACCCCGATATCCTCCACTGCAAACTTGTGATGTTGTTCACCATCGGCAGGATGGACGATGTGGCCACCACCGCCCAGGAAACGATTCACGTTGCGCGCGAACGGGGGTTGCTGCAGAACCTCTACTTCGCGCAGCGGTGCCACATTGCGGCCCAGGGGATGCTGCACTTGCCAATGGAACGCCTTGCTGCCGAAGCCAGCCAGGTTGCCAGCACCTTCGCCGAACCGCACACCGATCTGCAACGGAACCATTTTGCGTACCAGCTTTCGCTTGCGGCAACCGTGCGGGGTGAGTTCGATTGGGCCGAGCGGTTCGAGCAGGAATACATGAGCGATTGGAAGAAATTCACGCCGCTGCACCGCAGGGTTGTTCACGCTGTTCGGCAGGGCGATGGGTTGCCGGAATTACTGCAAGAAGAGATACCCGAAACTCCGCAGAACAGCCTGCTGCATCGGCTTATCACCCTGGTTGTTTCGGAGAACACCGCCCAGGCCGCCACACTGGCCGAAGAAATCCGGACGTATCTTTCCGAGCCAATCCTGACCCTGCCCAGCCTTGTCACCAACCGCGCACTGATAACGCTGATTCTTCACGCACAGAAGCTCGTCCCCCTTCGCCCTCTTACCGACGGGCTTGCCCAAGATTTGCCGAACGCCGTTGCTGCCGACCTAACCTGGTGCCAGCAACACAACTTGCCGTTGGCAATGGCCGGCGCACTGAAGCAGTTTGAAGAAGTGATGCCGAAGCGGGACGCCGCACGCTGGCGCGCTACTCTGCAGGGGATGATGCGCGACGCGGCTCATCACCAGCAAGAAGCGGAGCCGCAGCAGCTGGCATTGAAGATGATTGGGACGATTGAGGTTTGCCCCCCGAACAGCGAAGCCGTGAAGCCGCGTGGCGAACGGCTGCGGGTGTTTTTGGGATTGCTGACGCTGGATGCGATGGTGGAAAAACGGCTAACGCAACGCGAACTCTACCGCCTTGCCGTGCCAGACATGAGCGACCCCGACGACATCCGTAAATCGGTGAACCTGACGGTGTATCGGCTGCGGGAGATGATGGGGCATCAGGCAATCCTTACCGACGGCGACACACCACGGCTGAACCGTGCGGCCATCCACGTGGATATTCTGGATGCCTACGACCACCTGCAAACGGCAACCCGTGGGCTATCGGAAGGCGGGTTTGTGCGGGCGCAGGAAGCATTGCTGAAAGGGATTGCCATCACCGGCAGCGAGGTGATTTTCCCGACGTTGTTCGAGGAGTTTTTCCAGGCCGCGCGCCAGGACTACGAGAACCGCGTTCGCTCCCTTACGCTTCGCACTGCGCGCAGCCTGATTCGCGAAGGTGACAGCATCCGCGCCGAAGAACTTCTGGCCCAGGCCGTTGCCGCCATGCCAGCCGATGCCGAGCTTCGCGAGCTTCTGCACGAAACACTACGCAAACTTGGCCGCAGCGTGGAAGCCGAGCGGGTGAAGATGGATGCAAAAAATCAACCCTAAAAACTCACACTTCACCCCCTTCCATCATCGCCCCGACGGGTCGGGGCGATGATGGAGATTCGCTGTTCGGAGGACGGCATCCGGTGATCAGTTCTTCATTACCTCGTGCTTCAGCGTGAGGATTGTGCGAGTCCACCTCCACCCTTTCCCCCCAATCTTGGCAGGGCTGTTAAATGTTCCTTCTTGGCTCCCTCTCCCGATAAGCCGCGAAGCTGCAACCAACCTCACGGCGGGAGAGGGGGGCAAGAAAAAACATCAGAAAAAAGAACGAACGTCTGGGACGGTGTACAGATACTCTACCAGCGTCTGTCCCATGATTTTTTGCCCCCCAAGCTGCTCCCTCTTTGAACTCTTAACAGCCCTGCCCAGAATTGGGGGGACGCGAAGCCCTTCAGGGCGAAGCAGGGGGGCGCGATGTTCGGTGGCTCACGCTCATACTTCGACGGGGCTTCAGCATGAGCGGAGGGCGGGATCCGGTGCAACCTCCATCACCCTCTTCAATTCGACATTCGACATTTGACATTCGCCATTCCCAGGCTTGCGCACCCGCTCGGCGTGGCGTAGTTTGCGCCCCTTGTTTATGGCAGCAACCAACCAACATATCACCAGCAGCGACCTGCTGAACCAGCAGTGGCTTGAGCGTATCATCCAGCTTGCCGAGCAATTAGTTCGGTCGGCACCCCACTTGTGGGTGGCGGAATCGGCCCTTGCTTCGCTCCTTCCTGAAACCGAGCACTCAGCACCTGACCTGTACGACGCGCTTGATGAAGCTGAACGCGCACGCGCCGTTGCCCGTGCGGTTGAGGCGTTGCGTGCGGTGGTTGCGTTGGGCCATGAGCTGGAGCCGCAGGCAAGCCATCGCGAAGAAGAGCCGGAGGCCGAAGAGCCAAACATTGTGTTGGAGCAGTTGGCGCAATCGTCCGCCGGAAATTTGGGGTCGCTGCTGGCGTTGTGGCGCGCCCGGAAAACTGAGCAATGGGCGCGCTATCCAAACATCTACCGCATTCTTGGCAAACGAATTTTGGACCTGGGGGAGCCGATCCTTGCCTACGATGTTCTGAACGAAGGCTTGGAGTATTGGCCCGCCGATGTGCGGATGCGGCAGCTGAACGCCCTTGCCCTTTCGCGAAGCGGCGCCACCGACAAAGCCAACGTGATTCTGTTCCAACTCTACCAAGAAGGCCACACCGACGAGGAGACGTTGGGGATGCTTGCCCGAACCCACAAAGACCTGTGGCAGCAATCGAACAATCCCGAAGAACAACAACGGCAGTTGCAGCAATCGTTTGGATACTACTTCCAAGCCTACCAACTCAATCGTGGATACTACACCGGCATCAACGCCGCAACCGTGGCACTGCTGGCGAACAACACCCCCCACGCCCACACGATAGCCGAAGAAGTTCACCAGATGTGCATGCAGGAGTACCACAGCTCACCCGATGCCGCCACCAACTACTGGCTAACCGCCACCCTTGCCGAAGCCGCCCTGATTCACGGGGACATTGAGGAAGCGGGGCAATGGTACAGCCGCGCTGCCCAGCTTGGCAGCGGGAAATACGGGAACCTGAACAGCACACGGCGCAATGCCTGGCTGATTCTGGACCACTTGCAGCTGGACCGCCGCACGATTGATCAGTACTTCCAATTCCCCACCGTGGTGGTGTTTGCCGGCCACATGATTGACCGCCCCGACCGCCCAATCCCACGGTTCCCGCCCCAGTTAGAAGGTGCGGTGAAACAGGCAATTCGCGAACGGCTGATTGCTTTGAACTGTGGCATTGGCTACTCATCGCTGGCGTGCGGCGCGGATATTCTGTTCCAGGAAGCAGTGCTTGAGCTTGGCGGCGAATCGCACGTGGTGCTTCCCTACAACCGGAAAAATTTTATTGAAGACAGCGTTGGCTACCCCCCCGACGGGAATTGGGAAGAACGATTCGACCGCATCTGCCACGAAGCGACCGAAGTGCAAACCGCATCGCTGCAGAAAATGATGGGGGGAAGCATGTCGTTCGAGTACACCAACCTTCTGCTGCATGGGCTGGCCAGCATCCGCTCCGAACAACTACAAACACGCCTGGCACCGTTGGCAGTGTGGGATGGAGGGCGCGGCGATGGCGTTGGCGGAACCGCCAGCAGTATCGAGCATTGGTGGTTCTGTGGGCGGCACGTGGAGCTGATTCACCTGCGTGCAATGCTGGAGCAGGTGATGGAAACACACGTGATGGCCAGCTTGCCCGATGAACCACCGGCAACGCCAGCCGACGATGAAGAAGACGATGGGCTGCGGGCCGAGATGATCGGGATGCTGTTTGCCGATGCCGTCAGCTTCAGCAAACTGACCGAGGAGGAGTTGCCGTTGTTCATCCGCACTTTTTTGGGTGAGATTGGCGACCTGGTCAATAACTCCAACCACAAACCGATCATGCGGAACACTTGGGGCGACGGACTCTATCTTGTCTTCCCCGATGTCCGCAGCACTGGGCTGTTTGCGTTGCAGCTGTACGAACGAATCTGCACGGTTGATTGGTCCACCCGTGACCTTCCCGCAACACTCAACTTGCGGATTGCCCTGCACGCCGGCCCCGTCTATTCCTGCATTGACCCCGTGACCGGAAACCCAAACTACATCGGCAGCCAAGTAAGCCACGCCGCACGGATTGAACCTGTCACCCCACCGGGCCAGGTGTATGCCAGCCAAGCGTTTGCCGCGTTGGCCGCCGCCCAGCGCGTCACCGAATTCACCTGCGACTACGTTGGCCAAACCCCGCTGGCAAAGGAGCACGGAACCTTCCCGACGTATCTGGTGCGGCGGAACGTTTCGGGGTAACGCCCCACCCAGCCACACCTGCCAGAATTTTGCCAGCACACCCCGGCCATGCTGCTTCCGTAGCCCCGCCATTTCCACCACCATCTGTACCGCTCTCCATCCTTCCTCGTCATTGCTTGCGGGTTCGGTGTGATTTCTGAAAAAATCACCCCACCTTCTCACCCGTTGGGGTGAACCACCTCACCCCGATTGCCCGCGATGTTGCAAGCGTTGCCGAACAAACCAACATCGTGTGGGCAACGAACAAGCAATCAACCGAGCAATCAACCAGCAATCAACAGGGAGCAGAGAGAGAACAACCATGCCAGCACACACCACCACACAATCGAACATGCGAGACAGGATCGTCACGGCCATTATCCTTGCTTGCTTCGCGCTGATCACCATTGCAATGGTCAGCTGCGGCAAAGCAGAATCGGGGGGGGGGAAGAAAGCCCAGCAACCGACGGCCACGGCCACAACTACCGCCGCCACCGACTCCGCAAGCCAACACACGTCCCGCATCGAGCGGGGAAAGTACTTGGTCACGGTTGGCGCCTGCAACGACTGCCACACACCACTGAAAATGGGACCGAAAGGGCCAGAACGAGACATGGAAAAAATGCTGGCGGGCCACCCAGAAGGGCTTGCGCTTCCGGCTCCGCCAAAAGTTGATGGCCCGTGGGGAATGATGTTTACCGCCATGACCGGAACCGCTTACGCCGGCCCCTGGGGCATCACCTACTCCATGAACCTTACCCCCGACACCGCCACCGGGCTTGGCAACTGGAGCGAGCAAACGTTCCTGTTGGCGCTGAAGGAAGGGAAGCACTTTGGTGGATCGCGCCCAATCATGCCGCCGATGCCGTGGGAGATGTACAAGAACATGACCGACGAGGATTTGAAAGCGATCTTCGCCTACTTGAAATCTATCCCTGCGGTGAAAAACAAGGTCCCAGAATACATGCCGCCCGCCGGGCCAATGGCAAGCAAATAACGGGCTGGATTTTTACGCAACAATCAACACACAGCACTCCAAATCAATCACCTATACTCCAACAAAAATGGTTTGCGAGAACCTAC
>JAEUSP010000136.1 GCA_016788565.1 Chlorobiota bacterium
GTGACATCGCTGAACAGAGCGAACTCGCTGCCGGAGGATCGGACGTTAATCGCCTCAATGTCAGTCGTATCAATCCACGGAGTTTCGGATCGTTGATAGGCAACAAAGACATCAATGATGTTGTTGCCGAAGATATTACCATCGCCATCAAAGAAGATCAGATCATTCTCGCCAGAACAATCGTGGTCACGATACTCAATCCCCTTATCACCAGGTGGATACCACCAGCGTTGCATAGGGGAATAGTCTCGGCCATTGCGTCCCCATCGCTTCCCCCGTTCTCCTGCAAACACATAGATTCTTGGAATCTTCACTAATCCACCGCGGGTGAACCCTGACCCTGTTCCTCGCACCAACAGATCGTCTATCTGATCTCCGTTAAAATCACCACTGATGCCTCGGTTTGGGGTAATCCAAATCGGTGCATCGCAGGGGAGTTGGGCGGTATCAGCGGTAGAATAGCCTCCATTGGGTTGTCCCCAGAAGACGATGGGCATACCGATGTCTCTTCCAGTTGGCCCTTGTGAGGTGTCGTTATAGAGATGGATACCGCAGACGATGTCGAAGAATCCGTCTGCATCAAAATCCCCCGTACAGAGGAAGGTAGAAATGGAACCGATTTCGGTTGGCCCAATACGGATACCTTCAGCAGGGGTTGGGAGTTTGTTTTTCTTGCCGTAGAACAGCAGCAACTCGTTGCCACGAGTAGTTTTGTCCGACCCAAATGCGGTGTCACAACGGGTTCGTTCGATGATGTAGTCAGCCATCGCGTCGTTATTCAGATCACCCGTTGGGATGATCTGTATGCCAAACAGTTCTCCGGTTTCGCCAACCCATCCGGGCAGGCACTTCAGGGTAGCTCCATCCATGGTTCCCCACTCCTGTAAGTAGGCAACGGAAGGGTGTCGGGGGTCAATGCGGGTTTGGGCGTGGGTTTGTGTTTGCCCAAGCAGGAGTGCTGCTGTTGTGAGCAGCAGGAGAAGGGTGGGTTTGTTCGTTTGTTTTGTCATTATCTACTCCTATCAATGCTGTTGAATAGCCAGCGTTCATACTGCTAACACAGGCAATCGGCGCTTTGTTAGCTACTACCGTTTGCTCTCAAGTAAATCTACTGCTTCAAATTTTCCTCAGCAAGCATAATGTGCATTTATGCACTCTTCCTCTATGACCCCGCATCTACCTTCCTTTCATGCCTTCGGCTTCCCGTCCTCGTCGGCCTTCACGCCGCGTTCCTATGCTACCCGAAGTTGCGTTTGGCCTTGTGCTACGCCAACTTCGGCTTGAGCGTGGATTGACCCAAGCTGACCTTGAAGGTGATGATATCATGGAACGTTCCTACATTAGCCGTGTAGAAAGTGGACGTACCCAGATTTGCCTTCGCGGCATTCTTCACCTTGCCGAAAAACTTCAACTAACTCCTGCTGAATTGATGGCCGCTGTTTCCGAGAAAATGCACAGGTAGTCACAGCATCAGCCTTCTGCCGAAAGTCAGTCATGCTCACGGTGTCCGAACGGAAATCGAAGTAGGTCTCCAACGAGTTGGCAACACGACCCGGCCAGAAATTGAACACATTCTTCGGCGCATATACCACCTTTACTCCATGCGCTGCGGCCTCCAAGAGGATCGAAGATTGCACCTCTCCCACCCCCCGATCCCCGACTCCCGACCCCCGACCCCCGACCCAGCAGAACACACCCGCGCCCCCTTCAACGTGCTGTTGAAGGGGGCGCGGTGTTGTTAGGAAGGAAGTTTTTCACCCCCTCACGGTTCGCCTGATTCTCTTGCAGGGCCTTGCTCCAACAGGCCTCCCCCCGCCTCTGGCTTCCTCCCTCCCCTCTTCTTGATTCGCTTACTTCACTACTTGCAAAGCACCTGTTTCGATGGTGGCTCCCACGCGCAGTGTGTAGCGGTAGGTTCCGCTTGGCAGGCCCGATACGTCAAGCCCAACAATGTGCGTTCCAGCGTTCAGGTTTTGGCCGTTGATTGGGCGGGAGATTTCGCGCCCCGTTGCGTCATTTAGCGTCAGCATCACGTTCTCTGCGCTTTGTGGCAGCGTGAACTCGATGGTGGCTTCGCCGCTGGTTGGGTTCGGATAAGCCGACCGCAGCAGCGTTGTGTGTGCGTCGTCGTTCATCACCTCAATCCCCGATGTTGCGCCCCCCTGCAAACCCAACTCACCATTGCTGATCACCGTGCCATCGGCATTGTAGGTGGTGAAGCGGATGGTTGCGCCGTTGGCAACGTTGGCAAGCGTCAGGTAAATCGGCTTGTGCGATTCGCCGCTGGCAAGCTCTTCGCCGTTGGCGATTGCCTCGGCCACAAAGCTGCGGCCCTCGTTGCTGCCAAAGCTAAGCGTGGCGTGTGTTGGGTCGGCGGTTGGGCCAACAGCAACAATCTCCGCTCCGTTCACCGATTCAATCACCACCCGTGCGATTGGCTCCTTGGAACCGTTGGCATTGGTGAGGTGGATGGCGTAGGTCTTCAGGTCGTTCAGCCCCATTGCTGCCGATTCCACAAGGTCGCCACCGGTTAGCTCGCCACGGCGCAACGTGATGTCAAGCTCTTCCTGCAAGGTGTCGTCTGGGTTGTTGGCCAGCACGTAGTGGAACGTCACACGGTGTGTTGCGCTGATCCCTCCGTCCAGGTTTGCGTAATCTATTGCGAACGCTGCGGTCTGGCCTGGCGTTGCCGTGAAGTTGAATCGTTGCGCGCCGTCGAACTCTTGCGTTCCAATAAGGCTCCGCTCCGTTTCGGTCGCGCTGCTGATTGCCACATCGTTGGCTGCAATGCTGATTCCGGTGTAGGTGATGCCACCAAGTTCGGCCGGGGCCTGCGGGAAGTTGACGTTCATCACGCTGCTGTTGTCGCCGGTAAGCTGGCCGGCCACTGCTGGCTGGTTGCTTCCCAGGAAGCTGCTGCTGTTTTTCTGGTTGCTGCGGCCTGGCAGTGTCACCAATGTTGGGTCGGCAAGAATCCATCCGTAGCGTGTGCGTTTGAAGCAGATCACGGTATCGCAGGTGACGCAGTTGATGTCGGTGTAGCGAACGCGAACGCAGTAGCTGATGACATCATATTTCTGGTACCACGATTTTGCCGGGAAGCGCAAGCGGAACTGGAACGGAGTTGGAACGCCAAGATTGGAGTATGGGCTGTTCGTCCAGAAGAACTCGTGCATGTAGGGGATTGTTCCGCCAACAAAGTTGATGTGATTGCCTGGGTTGATGAACTGGCCAACCACTGGCACACCGTTGATGCGCGCATCAATCAACGTTGCCGATACCTTCACGATTGGTGCTGGCCCTGCGGCAAGGAATCCGTTGATGGTTGCAAAACCGTTTGCGGAAGCCGAGCTTGAAAGCCGCCAGAATTTTTTCTGGAACTCGCTGCAGCAATCGGGGATTGGGATTTGGCACTCTGGCACTTTAATCTGGAACGAATCGCGGCAGCAATACTCGCGGGTCTTGTCGCACAGTGTGGCGTAGATGGTCAGCGGGCCAGGCGTCGCGCCGGTGAAGTTCACCACCACGCTGGTTGAGCCACCGATTGGAAGCGTGCTAAGGCCCACTGGGTTCGGGGCAAAGGTCACGCCCGATGCGTTCAGCGTAAGCCACTCGGCTGCTGGTGCAATTCCTAAGTTGGTGACGGTCATCCAAGCGGTGTACTGCTGCACGCCGGTTGCGGGATCAAGGACGCATTTCACGGAATCGGCCCGCACGATGGCGCAACGTTGCGGTGGGCACTCTGGCAACTTGATGCTGATGGTGTCCTCGCAGCACTCCACGGTTCCGTTTGGCGTTGGGCAGCAAATTTTGATTGCGAACGTGACGGTTGCGCCAGCCACAGCACCCGGGCCGTAGATGGTAAGCGATTGCGGCGCGAAGGAGTTGCTGACGCTGAAGCTACCTGGCGAGAAGCTGATACCAGCTGGGCTAACCACCGACACGCTGGCCGATTGGGTTGTTGCGCAGTTCCGCAGGCTGCGGATGAAGAAGGACCATGAGTAGGCGGGGATTGTGCTCCCTTGCACGGTGGTGCATTTCACTTGCTGCTCAACAATCTGGAAGCAAGGCTCGGTTTGCTTGCGGCAGTTGCCGAAGTCAATGTGGTTCACAACTTGGCCGTTGGCAACGCTAATGGTGTAGGTGTTCGGGACCGGATAGGTTTGGGTGTAGCCCGATTGCTGAATTTCGCTGACGGAGTAGCTGCCCGGGGGAAGCCCGTTCAGATAGTAGTTTCCGTAGATGTCGGTGACGGCGGTGTAGGTGTTGCTTCCGTTGGTTGCGGTGATTGTCCATCCGGGAAGCCCAGGCTCGCCAGCATCCCATTTGCCATTGCAGTTTTTGTCCCAGAACTTGGTTCCAATAATGCTCCCTTTTTCCACGCAGCAGCTTGGATTGGTCAGCGCCACCGAAGTACCCGGCGCGGTGATGTAGCCAGCAAGATCAAACCCCATTGCTACGCTGCTGGTGTTCCACACCTCTACCCGAAGAACATTCTTGTAGGTGGTGATGGGGACCGAGACGTTGATGGTGGATTTGTTGCCGCACAAGAATCCATAGCTGGGTGCCGATGCCCCAATCTGCACGCCGTTGAAATAGACCCGTGCGTAGTCGTCGGCGAACAGCTCCAGATGCACCTGGGCCTTCTGTATTTGCGGCGATATGCAAACCGTGTCGTCAAAAATGTAAATCCCATTGGTGTCGTTGTTGGCCGATGGGTAGGAACTTAACCATTGGCTGTTCGGCAGCGGGTTGCACCATGCCGGGTGTTTGGTGATAACCGAGGCCGGGCGTGGTTCGGTGGTGCTGGCCGAGGGGTCGGAAACTACGGTCCAGTAGATCGTCTGCGAGCCGACTGGGCTGAGTGAGTTTGTGGCGTGGTTCCATCCGGTGTTCACCCGAAGCGTGTCGGTGAAGCACCTGTCGGTCTGTGCAGATGCGGGGATGAAACAACAGAGCAGTGCTGTTAGCATCAGCATCATCAGGGCGGTTGGTCGCCAGCCTACGGTGTTCGATTGCGTTGTCATGGTTGCTGTTCTCCTGTTCAAGGTTAATGGTTGCTGTTGTGTATTTGTGGACTGCTGTTTTGTGTTCGGTTATCCGGCGATGTAGTTGTCAAGGTCTTCCTGCGAATTGGCGGCTGCACGTTCGGCAAGCGGATACAGGCCTAAGCCCGCCACGGCCACGCAAACGGCAAGGCCCAGGATCATTCGGAAAAGCGTCGGGAGGTTCAGTTCGGCGTTCATATTCGGTTTGGTGTATTCAGTTGGTTGTTCGTGTTAGCGCGATGATCGGTGGCCATTGTTGGGCAGAAGATCATCAACACTTTTCACGCTATCCGCCGGACTTAAAAAGGGCTTAAACGGGGTTGGGGTGGGGTGGGTGGGAAGGAAGATTTTTTTTGTGGATGGTGGCTCTATTGAATACCTACACGTAGCTTTGCGTTCCCCATCCTCCATGCAATCAACTCCTTCGCTCCCCTCTCTCTCGACTCCTGCTACCCAATCAACTGGCTGATGCCGATAGACACGTCGGTGCCTACGGCCCAGTCTTCTGCTCTCAACCATTTCATCGTTAGGAGGATTCAGCTATGAAGAAAACCGTTTGGTGGCTACGGGTGGTTGGTGGGTTCTACCTGCTGCTAACCCTGATGAACCTGTATGGGCTTTTCCTTTCGGATGGGCAATTGTTCCGTGATATTCTGCCGTATGCTAGCGAAGGCACTGTTGTCAGGGCGTTTATGGATGCTTGGATGGTGTTCATTTTTGAGCTTGCCGCCTTAGCAGTGGCAATGCTGTACGCGGCGCGGCAGCCAGAACAAAGCCGGATGCTGATGCTTGCGGTGATTGCCGCAGAAATTCTTCGTGGTGTTGTGGCCGATGCTATCTGGATTACACGGGGGTATTCAGCAGCAAGCTACATCCCGTTTATCGTCATCCATCTGGTTATCATCGTTACAGGGATTATGGCATTGCCGAAGAAGGTAGAGAAAGCAGGGGAGCCGTAGAGCCTGATACTCTCCTGTCACGTTTCCGTAACCCTTCTCAACGGCTGAACCGATGCCGCCTCGGTTCATGTATATTGTGGCGGGATGACGGTGGGCAACCGCCACATCCGATGAACCAATTCGATCTCTATCAACTATCCATAAGGAGAACACAACAATGCCAACACGCACCGCAAACGCCGCTTGGAACGGGAACCTTTTAGAAGGGAACGGGAAAGTACAGCTTGCCGGAGGGGCATTCGAGGGGCAGTACAACTTCACGTCGCGCTTTCAGGAAGGGGTGGGAACAAACCCGGAAGAACTTCTGGCCGCCGCCGAAGCCGCTTGCTTCTCGATGGCGCTTTCTGCCGATTTGGGGAACGCTGGCTACGCCCCCGTGAGCGTGGAAACCGTGGCCAACGTGACGGTGGAAAAAGTGGATGGTGGTTTCAGCATCACCACCGTGAAGTTGCAGTCCCAGGCGAACGTTCCGGGGATCACACAGGAGCAGTTGCAGGAAATCGCCAACGGGACAAAGAAGAACTGCCCTGTAGCGCGCGCGCTTGCCGCAATCCCGAACTGGGAGCTGACCGTGACGTTGGTTGGGGAATAGTTGCCGCCACAGCAGCGGCAAAAAAAAACGCTGCCGGAATCGGGATCAAGCAATCCCGATTCCGGCAGCATCGTTTTGGCCGGAAATTGGCTTATCTCCAGTTAGTGTGCAACGGCCACCGAATCTGGCCCCCGCTCATGCTGAGCCTGTCGAAGTATGAGCGGAGCCACCGAATGTAGAAGCTACTGATACCCACTTACCGAGCACACTCACTGTAGATAATCCAAAAATTTTCTGCCGAAGTGATTACTGGTTAATTCCCAGCAACTCAACATCAAACACCAACGTGGCGTTTGGGCCAATCGCTCCGCCGGCTCCTTTTGCCCCGTACGCAAGCTGCGGCGGGATAAAGAAGCGATATTTGGAGCCAACGTTCATCAGTTGCACCCCTTCTTGCCAGCCGGCAATCACGTTCCCCAAGTAGGTGGAAAAGGGTTGGTTGCGTTTCACCGAGCTATCGAAGACCGTTCCATCCAGCAGCATCCCAGTGTAGTGAACCGTGACCTTGTCGGTCCCCTTCGGGGTTGCGCCAGTACCCTGCGTAATCACCCCATACTGCAAGCCGCTGGGGCGGGTGATAATTCCCTTGCGGGTTCCGTTCTCGGCAAGGAACGCCTCACCCTGCTTCTTGTTGTTCGCCGCGATTTGCTCCGGCGTAAGCTGCGGCTTTGGCGCGGTTGGCTGGGTTGTGGATTGTGCTGTGCCTTGTTGTGTTGTCCCTTGCTGGGCCGTGCCTTGTTGGTTTGGTTGCTCTGCTTGGCGTTTCTGGGCCAACGCTTGTTGCAGTTGTGCAATCAGCAGCTGCACTTGCTCTGGGGTTAGCCCAGGTTTCCCTTTGGCGGCATCGTTAATGCCAGCAATGATAAAATTCGGTTCGGCATTCACCCCCTGCTGCTTCAAGGTGGTGAGCATGTTGATCCCCAGGGCGTAGTTCACGCTGTCGGCCACCGTCTTCATCTGAAGCGGGGCGGCGGGTTGTGGGGTGGTGGTTTTTGCTGCCGGCGTTCCCCCTTTCTGGGCGATTGCTGGCGTGATAGCCAACGCCAGCAGAAGTGCTGGCAGCGTCATCCAAAGTTTTTTCATGGTTGTTTTTTGGGAAAAATGGTATTCCGTGAATTGTCTGTTGTTCTTCAGCCGAACATCTAACTCCGGCGGGTATTCCGGCTACGCCGCCACTTTGCTGCATCCTTCATCAACAAGAAGCTCAGGCCCTTTTGCTGCTTGCACAGCAAGGAAATCGCAGCGTTCGTTCTCAACATTTGCACTGTGGCCACGCACCCATTGGAAGGTGACGGTGTGGCGTTTCAGCAACGGCAGCAACTGCTCCCACAAATCTACATTCAGTGCTGGCGATTTATCCGATTTGCGCCAGCCGCGCTGCTGCCAGCCATAGACCCAGCGTTGGGTGATGGCATCAATCACATATTTGGAGTCGCTGTACAACGTCACGGCGCAAGGCTGCTTCAGGGTTTGCAGCGCGGTAATCACCGCCAGCAGTTCCATCCGATTGTTGGTTGTCAGGCGGTATCCGGCCGAAAGCTCGCGGCGGTGGTCGCCGTGCATCATCACCACGCCGTAACCGCCGGGGCCGGGATTGCCGGAACAAGCGCCATCGGTGTAGATGATGACCTGGGAAGGTTTGTTCATGCGCACAAAATTAGCCCAATCGCGGAAGCAGCACGCAGCAAGGCCGTCCCATTTCGTATCATTGCAGCCCAATCGCGGTTTCAAAAAAGCAATCCGAACTCACATCTCTTTTATGGCATCAGTCACAGCCATGCTTGGCAGCGGGTATCGTGTGGAGGTTAGCAACCAACGGCATCGGTGGTTTGCCGATGAGCCTGCCGACATTGGCGGCACCGACACCGCACCTTCCCCCTACGAACTGCTGTTGGGAAGCCTTGCCGCTTGCACGCTGATAACCTTGCGGATGTACGCCCAGCGGAAAGGGATCACGCTTGATTGGGTGAAAGCAGAATACCGGTTTGGACGGCATCACGTAGAGGAAGGTTCCGAAAAGATTGAGCGGATTGATTCCCACATTACTCTGGGGGGAATCTTCAGCGAAGCTGAACGCCAACGATTGCGCCAGATTGCCGCCCGCTGCCCTGTCCACCGCACGTTGGCCAATGGGGTGGAGATGATTGATACCGTAAGTTTTGGCGAACCACTTCCATAGCGAACTCCATAGCGAACAATGGCAAAACGTGAAATAAAAAAGAAAGCATCCCCCCCGGCTGTTGTGGCTACTGCTGCGGCCACCACCGTGGCCGCCGTGGCACCAGCAACCAAAGCAAAGCCAACAAAAACCCAACGCCGCAGGGAATTGACATCGGCACAGATGATGGAGTTAGCGGTGGAGGTTGCGGCAAAAGGGCACCGGGGACAGACCGACAAATACCGCCAGCCGTACATTCTTCATGTGCTGGGGGTGATGGGGCGTTGCCGGACGATCGAGGAGAAAACGGTCGCGCTGCTGCACGACGTTGTGGAGGATGGCCACACAACCTTTGCCGCGCTTCGGCGCAAGGGATTTTCCGAACGAATTTTGGAAGCGGTGGAACGCCTCACCCGCCGCCCGGGGGAACGCTACGATGACTTTGTGGAGCGGATTGCCCCCGACCCATTAGCCCGCGCAGTGAAGTTGGCCGACCTTGAAGACAACATGGATGTGCGCCGAAGCAATCGGGCAATGGGGCAGAAGGATGCCGAACGGATGGAAAAATACCGCCGTGCTTGGCAACGCTTGGCGCGCCTGCACGGCGGTATGGATTATGACTCTTCCAAATAAGCTAATTGCCCCACGGCAAAGGCATTGCTGCTTTACAAAATCAACATGGCATCGCCGTAGCTGTAGAAGCGGTAGCCAGCCTTCGCCGCATACTTGTACGATTTCAGCACCCGCTCGCGTCCGCCAAAGGCACACACCATCATCAGCACCGTGCTTTCTTGCTGGTGGAAATTGGTGATAAGGCGGTTGACAATTTTGAAATCGTACGGTGGATAGATGAACTTATCGGTCCAATTCCGGTTTGGCTTCACCGTGCCCGATGTTAGCACCGAGCTTTCCAGAGCCCGCACCACCGAAGCCCCCACAGCGAACACCTTCCCTTTCCCCTTAATCGTTTTGTTGATTGTCTCGGCAGCCGCCGGGGTGATCTCGAAAAACTCCGAGTGCATCTTGTGCTTGGTCAAATCCTCCACCTCCACCGGGTCGAACGTTGAGCGGTTGATGTGAAGGGTGATTCTTGCAACGCGCACCCCTTTGCGCTCCAGTCGGGCAATCAATTTTTTGGTAAAGTGAAGCCCAGCGGTTGGTGCGGCAACCGATCCGTTGGTTTTGGCGAAAATCGTCTGGTAGTATTCGCGGTCGTCCTCCACGGTTTCCCGACCGATGTACGGTGGAAGCGGCATCAGCCCGATCCGCTCGATGGTTTTGAACAGATCCCCGGTGTGGTTGAACCGAACCGTCCGCCCGCGCGAGGTGGTGTTGTCAATCACCTCACAGTACAGCTTGTTGTCGTCGAAGTAGATTTTGTTGCCGATGCGGACTTTCCGCGCTGGATCCACAATCACATCCCACAGGGCATCCTTCTGTGACAACTCCCGCAGCAGCATCACCTCAATTTGTGCGTTGGTCTTTTCCTTCTTTCCAATAAGCCGTGCAGGGAACACCCGCGACTCGTTCACCACCAAGCAGTCCCCTTTCTTGAAAAAACTGACGATGTCGGTGAAGTTGTGGTCGGTCATCTCGCCGGTTTTCCGGTCAAGAGCAAGAAGTTTAGAAGAGTCGCGAGGGTCGGCGGGGTACTTAGCAGTTGCGGATTTTGGAGCGGTGAACCGGAAGTCGGATAATTTCATGGAAGCGCGATCCGTAAACGTAGGTAGAACAAGGCGTGCAGAGTTGGCTGATGCCGCAGGGCGTTTCCGGGCTGACATTTTGCTGTGAAAGCTGGCAGCACCGCGCCCCACCAACGCCTTCTGGTAGGAACGAATATGCGAAGTTACAAAATCAGAGAGGGGGGGCGCAACGGAGGGAAGAGGGAAAATGGTGCACCTTGGGGCGCAGTTGCATCAAAAACTGCGTATTACTCAAAAAAACTTCGGTTTTGCTTGTTCGGAAGAATGAAAATTCCTGATGATACGACCTACTGGTTCACAGCTTTAGGTAATTAAACGAACACCGCCACAAGTAAAGCTCCAATGATAGCTCCTCCTTGGTTGTCACCGGCTATCGTAAAGAATCCGTTGTCGCCATCACTATCACGGCTACCCTGCTGCGCAACGGCGGCTACTAAAATCAGCCGCGGCGGCAGAAATATCTGTTGAAGCATGGGCGTTTTTAATAGTAAGTTGTCGGTTTCCGAACCGCAACGGACTGTGCAATGTGCAATTCATTTGCCGCGATCCTTGCACATACCGCGACGAATTAGGAAATTCGCCGGGTATTGTACGCGCAGCAGGTTCTGCATACTATCACACGATTGAAAAATGAAGGCGGATA
Organism: Chlorobiota bacterium; assembly: GCA_016788565.1. Classification (GTDB taxonomy): domain Bacteria; phylum Bacteroidota; class Ignavibacteria; order OLB7; family OLB7; genus OLB7. The sequence goes on from JAEUSP010000136.1 coordinate 11,104, forward strand.
GATGGGAACCATAGCGAAAATTCTGGGTTTCCAGAACGCCATCTGGAAGCATCGGCGCGCCCGCCCTTCCGGCCTTTCGTAGAAAACGACACACGTCCATTGAACCAGACTATCAGCTGCCATGAAATGCACAACGAACGCAGAGACACATAGCACACAACGCAAGGACTACATCTGATGAACTCACTGCGACTTTCCCTTCTTGGATTGCTTGTTGCCACTATCCTACCGGCATCGGCAACCGCACAAGTACTTGGGGCAACCGCCCCCCAACAATCAGCACAAGCCGCACGGCTAACGTATATCGAAAATCGTGGCCAGTGGGCCGCCGAAGCGCGCTACCTGCTGCAAACCCCAGGGCTGAACTACTGGATTAACAACAGCGGCATCACCTACGATGCCTACCGCGTTAGCTCCAACCCCGAAGCCGAGGTGGTTGGTGAAGTAGTGAAGATGAGCTTTGTGGGAGCAAGCCCTTCGGCCAACGCTGTTGGTGTTGGGCCCCTTCCCGGAACCTTCAACTACATTCTTGGAAACGACCCGTCGGTATGGGCCACCAATGTCCGCCGTTTCAGCGGGATGACCATTTCCCGCCTGTATGATAAAGTCCAAGCTGTCTTCTACCTTGACCAAGGGAAGCCGCGCTACGATTTGATCGTTGGCGCAGGGGGCGATCCATCGGTAGTGAAAATGGCTTACCAGGGAAGCGGACACGCAACCGTGAACCGCAACGGCGAAGCTGTTTATCAAACCTCGGTCGGGATCAACATTCACCAGGGTGGATTGTTCGCCTACCAGATGGTGAACGATGTGAAGCAGGAAATCGCCTGCTCCTTCCGCCAAAACAGCGACGGCACGCTTGGCTTCCAGCTTGGCAGCTACGACCGCACAAAACCGCTGGTGATTGACCCGCTGCTGTACAGCACCTACATCGCCACCAGCGAGATGGAGACCCCGTACGACATCAAGACCGATGCACAGGGGAACGCCTACATCACTGGCATGACCCAATCCACCACGTATCCCACCAGTCCTGGCCCATACCAAGCACAGTATGGTGGTGGCTCGCGCGATGCCTTCGTCACAAAAATCAGCCCCGACGGCAGCATGCTTGTGTACTCCACATTTATCGGTGCTTCCGGCCAGGACATCGCCTACGGAATTGAGGTGGATGGCAGCGGTGATGCCTACATCACCGGAACCACAAGCTCAACAAACTTCCCAACAACCTCTGGCGCATACCAGGCCGCACCAACATCCGGCACACACGGTTTTGTGGTAAAACTGAACGCCAACGGAACCGCACCTGCATACAGCACCTGCCTTCTGAGCACCACACCAAGCGACATTGCCATTGACCAATTCGGCAATGCCTACATCACCGGCAGTTGCACCGCTGGGCTTGCAAACACCACCGGTTTCTGGAAGCCAACGTACGGCGGTGGCACAAGCGATGCCTTCGCGCTGAAATTGGAGATTGCTGGCGGAACCCGTGCTTACGCCACCTTTATCGGGGGGAACGGAGCCGACCGCGGCGTAGCAATCGCGCTGGATGCCGAGAACAATGCCTACATCACCGGAACCACCGACAGCAGCAGCTTCCCTTCGGCTGCCGGGGCCTACAGCAACACCGTGAAAGGTAACCGCGACGTGTTTATCACCAAGCTGAACGGAGCCGGAACCGGGATGCAGTACTCCACCTTAATTGGCGGCACACTCAACGACATGGTGGAAGACATTGCTGTTGATATCAACGGTAGCGCGTACATCACCGGCTCCACCGTTTCGCAGAATTATCCAACATCTCCCAAAACAAAGCCATTCCAGGATAACCAAGCTGGGAACGACGTGAACAACCAGTACGGCGATGCTTTCGTGACGAAGTTCAATCCCGCAGGAACAGGCATTGATTACAGCACCTATCTGGGCGGCGTTACTGGCGATGGCGGAACCGGAATCTACGTGGACCGCCGCGGCTATGCGTACGTCACTGGCTTCACCGGCTCGGTGAACTTCCCGGTACGGATTGGCGATTACGACAGCGAGTTTGAAGCCACCGGGGAAGACCCCATCAACTACCAAGCTGATGCCTTCTACACCAAGCTCAATCAAGATGGAAGCAACGTGCTGTACAGCACGTTCTTGGGTGGCGAAGATGCCGACACCGCAACGGCCATCACCGTTAGCAAAATGGGGGACATCTTCGTGACGGGCCACACCCGCTCCACCCAATATCCCACCACCGACGGAGCTTACCAGACCACCTTCGGCGACAAAAAAGATGTGTTCGTCACAAAGTTCCCCGGCGTGCTGGTCAGCGTTCCGAACGGACTGGAGCAATGGTGCGCTGGCACCGTTCAGCAGATCACCTGGGAAAGCTCCGGCATCCCAGCCTTCGACGTGTACATCTCCAGCGACAGCGGAAAAACCTACAGCTTGCTGGCTTCGCAAGTGCGCGACCACTACTACGAGTGGCCGATCCCGCCAACCCAAAAAGCTGGTACCACATACCGCGTGCGGGTGGAAGAAAGTGGCGACCCGGTGTTGGGGTCGTACAGTGATTTGGGGGATATGACTTTCACAATCAGCTCGCTTCCACAGATTACGTTGGAACCCGGAAACACCGTGCAGCCGGCTGGCGGCACAGCCGTTTTTCGCGCTGGTTCCACCAGTATCCCCGCGCCAACCGTGTTGTGGCAAGTAAGCGGCGATGGTGGCCAAACGTGGACCGATGTCCCGAACGCCACAACCCCGACACTAACTCTGAACAGCTTGCAGGTGGACCAAAACAACACCATCTACCGTGCAATTTTCACCAACCTTTGCGGATCGGACACCACGGTAAATGCAGGGCTGACGGTGATTGGCCTGACGTTGCTGGAACCAAACGGTGGCGAGAAATTCTGCACCGGAAGCAAAGTGAAAATCCGCTGGGGACTTGCCAACTACACCGGGTCACCAGTCTATAATCTTGCAGCATCAAGCGATGGCGGAAAAACTTGGGCAACGATCATCAACGGTATCCTTGCCAACGATTATGAGTGGACCCTGCCGCGTGCCCTTGCCGCAAGCGCGCAGTACCGCATCCGCGTAACGCTTACCAGCGGCGCGGTGATTGATGTCAGCGACTCCAACTTCACCGTCAACGGCCAAGCGGCGGTGACACGCAACCCGGGCAACGCTTCGGTTGAGTTGTTCGAGAAAGCCTCCTTCACCGCCGAAGCTGGCGGGTTGCCGGAGCCACAAGTGCAATGGCAAATCAGCACCAACAAGGGGCAGACCTGGACCAACGTCAACGGCGGATCGCGCACGATCACCGACCAGGGTCGCGTGAACTCACGGTTCGATTTGCCGCGCGCGAACTCAGCCGACAGCGGAACCATGTACCGCGCAATTTTCATCAACGAGTGCGGAAGCGACACCACTGCGCCGGCCACGTTAGTGGTCTATTCCTTCAACCCATCTGGGGTGGATGACATGGATGCCGGAGCAAGCGGGCTTACCATCTCCGCGTTGCCAAACCCAGCCGCCGGTGATGTTGTGGTTGCGCTGAACCTGCCACGCAGCGGCAACGTCAGCGTGATGCTGAACGATGTGAACGGCCGCCTTGTGCGCCGCATTGCCCAGGAGGAGCTGAGTGCTGGCCAACATCAGTTCACACTTGATGCGGCATCGCTGCCAAACGGAACCTACACCTGCACCCTGCTGTTCGGAAACCAACGCCGCACAGTGAAAATGCAGGTGGTGAAGTAAGCACATCGGTGCGAAAAGAAGGCCGGGGCTAATTCAAAGCCTTGCCCAAACAAACAAACAGAGGGCCAAGCCAGCAACGGCTTGGCCCTCTGTTCTGTTTTGTGGGAGCAACGTGGAAGCAACGTTCCGTGACTTCCCGAACAACTGCGGCGGGTTATTTTGGAACCCTGTTTGCAGAGAAATCATTTCCGTTGCATCATCCAATCTCTCAGAAAATGCTTCTTTCAATCCGCAGTCTTGCGCTGCTACTGATGCTTCTGCTGGTTCACGGTGTGGCGGCGGCCCAAGCTGAGCCTGCAATCACGCTCACCGCCCCAGCCGCTGGCGACCAATGGTGTGCTGGTGCTTCCCAGGTAATCACATGGGACACGGCGAACGCCGGCGAAACGTTCGACGTTCTGCTATCCAGCAACGGCGGGGTGACGTACAACGTGATTGCGCCAAACGTCACCGGAACCATGCACCAGTGGCAAGTTCCCATCAATATCAACGCTGACTCGATGTACCGAATCAGCGTGCGGCGCAGCGGCGGCGGGCTTGCCGACACCAGCGGGATGTTCCGCATCAACCGCCCGCCAACCCCAACGCTGCAACCGCTGAACATCTCCATCCCGGTCAATAACCACGCCATGTTCACGGCCCAAACCAGTGGCTGGCCAAAACCCGCAGTGGTCTGGCAGGTAAGCACCGACACCGGGAAAACATGGAAGAACGTGACCGGGAACCAAGCCGTTGGGGTGGAAACCGAACGGCTGACCTTGTACTACGTTGATGCCAAGATGGATGGGAATCTGTACCGCGCCACCTTCAGCAACCAATGCGGAAGCGACACCAGCAAGCCAGCTTCACTGGCGGTGACATGGCTGGAAATTGTTGAGCCGAACGGAGGCGAGATTGCTTGTGCCGGCCAGCCAATCACCATTCGCTGGAAGCTGCAAGGGTTCACCGGGCAACCCCAGTACGCCCTGACCTACACCCCCGACAGCGGCAAAACCTGGAAATCGCTGGCCACCGTTCTGCAAAGCGAAACCTACACGTGGAACACCGTGCTGCAACAGGCCCCGAGCCTGAACTACCGCGTGCGGGTGCAGCTTACGAACAACCCCATCGTGAGCGACACCACCGACACAACGTTCATCCTGTACGCAAAACCAACCGTTGCCGCCAACCCACGCGACACCGCCGCAAACCAGGGGCGATTGGTCTCCTTTGCCGCTGCCTCCTACGGGCTACCGTTGCCGGAAGTGGAGTGGCAAGGAAGCGATGACAACGGGAAGAATTGGGTCCGGTTTTCCAGCACCACAAGCACCGAAGTAAACGGGCGGGTGGAAACGTCGCTGCGAACCTCGGCCATTGCCACCAACGATAGCGGAACCCTGTACCGCGCCATTTTTCGCAACCAGTGCGGAGCCGACACCACCCGCCCGGCATTGCTGCGGGTGATAAAAGACCCAGTGTCGGGGGTCGAAACGCCTTCTGAATCGCGGGCGTTCGCGGCCAGCATCTCCCCGAACCCATCGCACGAAGCGCCCACCCTTACGCTGCGGCTGGCAGCCGGCGCGCCGGTGAAGGTTCTGATTGCCGAACCAACTGGAAAAATTATCGCCACTCCATTTTCTTCCCCCTTCCTGCCAGCGGGCAAGCACCTTATCACGTTGCCAAGCGGGTTGCCTTCGGGTGGGTTTGCGTGCGTGGTGCGGGTTGGAAGTCAGCAGCAGATTTTGCCGATGGTGGTGGTGCGGTAAGCGGTGGGGCGATAGAGTAGGAAGATGAGATCAACAAAAAACGCCGATGCTTTTTAAGATGAGCATCGGCGTTTTTGCATTCAGGCTGCTGCAGAGTTTCGGCGGCTATTGCTTCATCAGCCCTTCAATCTCTTCTGCGGTGCGTTCCAGTGCTGCGGACATATTCACCGGCCCTTGCGCGGTCACCAGAATATCATCTTCGATACGAATGCCGATATTCCACCACTTCGGGTCGCAGGGGCTTCCGGCTTTGATATAGACCCCTGGCTCCACCGTCAGCACAACGCCCGGAACCAGCGTGCCGTAATCGCCAACATCATGCACGTCAAGCCCCAAATAGTGCGAAGTCCCGTGCATGAAATATCGCCCCACTTGGCCGCTGTTTTGGATAATGCCCAACGTCACCAACCCATCGGCAATCACCTTGTTGGCGGCACGGTGCGGGTCGCGGAAATTGTTCCCGGAACGGCATTCGGCAATGCCGGCATTCTGCGCTTTCAACACCAAGTCGTAGAGGGTTCGCTGCTCGGCAGTGAACTTCCCGCTTACCGGAAACGTGCGGGTGATGTCGGCACTGTAGCCGTGATACTCGGCCCCGCAATCCATCAGCACCACATCCCCCGGCTCCGATTTCCGGCGGTTGGTTTCGTAGTGAAGAATGCAGGTGTTTGGCCCCGAACCAACAATGCTTGGATACCCGGGCCAGCGCGCTCCGTTCCGCTGGAAGGCGTACTCCATCACCGCCTCGAACTCATACTCGTGCATCCCCGGCTTGGCCGCCTGGATTGTTTGGCGATGCCCTTCGATGGAAGCATCAATCGCCCGCTGCATCAACGCAAGCTCCTTCGGCGATTTCACCAGCCGCATCGGGTTCAGGATAATCCCCGCGTTTTTCACAACAAGGCTTGGTGCGGCCGCTTCCACCGGCTTTGTCATCTCCTCCTCCCAAGCGTATGCCGCCCCGGTGAGCGGCTCGCGCTCGGTGCCAAATTTCCAATCGTCGTAGTAGAGTGTGGTGATCTGCGGGAACAGTTGCTTCATCTGCGGTGCAAGCTGGGAATAGGGGAGCACCGTTTGGATTCCGGTGACGGTTGCCGCCGTTGCTGGCCCCAGGGTGATGCCTGTCCACGTTTCGCTTTGCGGGCTGCGCTCTTTCACGAACAACACCTGGTGCACCACCGCGCCGTTGATGATTATCCCTTTTGGAACAAGCAGCAGCGCGCTTTCATCTTCCGTCACCCCGGTCAGATAGAGTAGGTTGTTCCGTTGGCGGAATTCGTAATCAACATCGTTCGAGCGGTTTTTCACATCGGCAGCGCGGACCAGCAATGCCGAGCGGTCATCCATTGCTGCAATCGCTTGGCTGCGGCGGGCGGCGTACTCGGCACGTGTGGGAAGGTCGGTGTCGTAGATGGTGTAGTGGTCGTACTTGCCAGCTTCCTGGGCGGTGCTGGTTGCCGCAACTGCAAAGGTGAGTACGGTGGCCAAGCTGAACAACTGCAATCTCATTTCTGATCCTCCGGCATCAGCCAATACTCCATCCCAATAATGTGGCGGCCCGTTGCGCGCTGCCCGGTGCTGGTCTGGAACTCGATGTTCCCGAACGTCACGTAGCTTCCGCCAAGAACCTGGCCTTGCGCCGGGGAAAAGTAGTAGTGGCCGGCGGCGTTCACCGCTGTTGTTGTTGTCACTTTCTGGTTATCTGGGTTGGTGATGGAATAGACCACATTCCCCGCATCGGAAAACGCCAAGCGGACGGTCGGCTGGCCCAGGGTGTCCAGCCGCTGTTCGGTGGCGCGGGCCATAAGGTTCTGGGCCTGCATGGTTGGATAGACGGTTTCCAGCAACAGCGGGTCGGTTCGCATCGTTCGCGATTCCCCGATAAAGGAATGTTCGGGGCCAAGCTCCGGCAACAGCAATGGCTGGAACGGCGCGCCGGGCGCGGTTCCGTAGGCTTGGGGCGTTGCCGATGGAATCCCCCGCAACCGCTTCCCCGTTGGCGACATCACAAAGCTGATGTAGCGTCCAACCCAGGGGTGGTTGTCGCGGGTGACGGAGGGGAGTGTGTCGGCGCGTTCGTTGGCCAAGTAGCTCATCACGGTCATCGTCATGGCGTATCCATCGGAGACGATGGAGTCGCAGCGGTAGCGGACAACTTCCACCCGCTCGCGCACAATCAACCGGTTGGTGCGGCTGAAAATCATGATGGAGTCGTAGGAAAGGGAGCGGTAGCGGACCTCCTGCCCCGGCGTAAACCGGTACCGAATCAGGACGCTATCAAGCTGGGGGATGTCGGGATGAAGGTTATCGGCTTGGGGCGATTGTTGGGCTTGGGCCAGCAACGGAAGCAGAGCCAGCAGAGAAGAAAGCCAGATGTTGTTTCGCAGAAATTGAGTCATAGAAAGTTCAGACGGGATCAAGATTGATGCGGCATTCGGTTGGCCAAAATACCACACTGGAACAGCAGCGGTTACACCAGCACAATGCGGGTGATTTCTGGCGGGCAGTTTAGCCGCATCGGAATGCCGACGGTGCCAATCCCGCGCGAGACGTAGAGTTGGGAAGTCCGGTTGCTGCGGGCGCGGTACAATCCGGCCACATACTTGGACGCAAGCGAAGCGAACGAGACGTTGATGTTATCCAAATGCGCCAGCACCACTTGCCCGCCATGCGTGTGGCCGCTGAACATTGCGTGGATTCCAAGCTGGCTGTACTCCTCGAACGGATACGGCTTGTGGCACAGGAAGAGTTTGGTTCCGTTGTCGGGGATTCCTTTCACCAAATTTTCCAGCGTTCCGGTTTCGGTTTTGCCATCCTTCAGGTAGCCGTTGATGTCGTAGATGCGGTCGTCGTCCATCCCCATCAGCCACAGCTTGGCTCCATTCCGTTCAATCGCCAAATTTTCGTTCCGCAGCAATCGGATTCCCCCCTGCTCAACTTCCTTTGCCACCGTGGCGATGTCGCGGGTGTAGTAGTCGTGGTTGCCGGTTACGCCAAACACGCCAAGCGGAGCTTGAAGCAGGGAGAATGCTTCGGCGAAAGGATAGACTTCATCCACCTTGCTGTTGACAAAATCGCCGGTAACAAAGATCAGATCAGGCTTCAGCTTCATCGTCTCGGCGGCATATTGCTCCATCTGCTGGCGGCCCATGAACACCGACGAATGGATGTCGGTCAGCAGCGCAATCGTTGTCCCCTTGAACGGTTCGGGAAGGCCGGGGAGTTTTATCACCACTTGCTCAACCTTGTGTTCGTGGGTTGTGCCAAGCGCTTTCAGCATGGTGTTGTTGGCTATCACACCGCCGGTGGCCAGCGCGGCGGTCTGCAGAAAGCGACGGCGCGAAGCTGGGATCACCAACGGCTGTGGTACTGACTGCGGCACTAACTGTGGCACTAACTGCGGCGTGGCATGGACGACGGGTGAGGTTAGCTCCGCCACGGCTTGGCTGGGCAGTGCCCCCTTCTGTGCTTCGATCTTCTGTGCTTCGATTGATGAAGGTTGTTTGCTCCGTTTTGCGCGCCACTGTTTCCGCCACAGTTTCCACCATCCATGCAGCATCCATCCCCCGCCAAACGCCGCAACGTTGAGATGAAGCAGCACCAGCGGGGCCGCAAAATTCTGCATGAATTGATCCAAGAAATGGGGGTTCCAGAGTTTATACACCAGCAGGGTGTGGGCAATCGGGAAATCGAGGAAGAGTATCAGAAGAGCAATCCCACCAACCAAGAAGACTTTGGATTTTGGTGTAGCAGGGGCAACCGCACGGATCACCTTTCGGGCAAGCACCAGGTGGAACCCAAGCGACAAACCAACAGAGATGCAGAACGAGAGATAGAGGGCTAAACGGCTTGACATGATGCTGATGATGACGCGGAAGCTATCGGCTGAATTTTGCTTTCTGGCAGAAGAGAAAAAAAGAGGAGCCACACAGCAGTGCGGCTCCTCTTCGTGAAAATCACCGATGGAAGCGATGAATTACTTCACCACAATCATCTTCTCGCTGCCAACGATTTTGCCATCGGCAACAAGGCTATAGACGTAGGTTCCTGCGCGCATTCCCTTGACGCTGATGGTCACTTTTGCGTTGCCACGGTCGGCAAGCGGGATGCGCTGAAGCTCTTTGCCGTTCACGTCGGCGATAACAATCTCACCAGCTTTGGTGGTGGTTGGCAGTGCGTAGCCGATGGTGGTTTCCTCGCTGAACGGGTTTGGCGTGTTCTGGCCAAGTGCCGCAACCGAGTTGCTGATTGGCGTGCCTGGGGCATCGGAAACACGGTTTGCGCTCAGCAACGAATCAACCGAGTGGCGCAGGTTTTTCAGTTCGGCGATAGCGTCGGCCATCTGCTTTTTCAGGTCGTTGTTCTCGGCTTTCAGGTCGGCAACATCGCTTTTCAGCGTGCTGTTTTCGCTGTTGAGAGTTTCGATCTGCTTTTTGATGTTAGCATCTTCGGTTGCCAGCGCGCCAACTTGGGTTGTCAGGTTGCTAACGTTGCTTTTGACTTCGTTGACATCGTTTTTCAGGTTGGTCACTTCGGTCTGGTTGGTGGCAACAACGTCGCGCTGTTCGCGGATTGCCTCGGCCATCACCGGCACAAGGCCGATGTAGTTGATCCCTTTGTACTCCGTTGAGCTTTGCTCATCGGCACCGGGAACAAAGTTGGTGGTGACAAGTTCTGGGAAGACTTTCTCCACTTCCTGGGCAATGAAACCAACCTGCTTTCCGGTTGGAAGGTTCATGCCGGCGATGTCGGTCTTGAAGGTGTAGCTTTTTGGAGCAAGCTGGGAAACTTTATCCAGCATTCCGGTCAGTGGCTCCACGTTTTCTTTCAGGCGGGCATCGGAGACGCTGCTGAGAGTTCCGGTGTATTTCAGGTTGCCGTTGGCATAGACAGCGGCGTAGTCGGCTTTTGCGTTGCTGCCGACGGTGGTTCCATACACACCATAAACCTGGCCAAGCCCGGTTCCGGTCGCGCTTCCCCACACACCGACTTTCATTCCGTTGGTGCCGGCGCCGTCGGCAATGCCGTTCACGCCACGGGTGGAGGACCAGAAATTACCGGCGGTTCCGGTTCCCGATGCGGCATAGACATCCAACTGGCTGGTTGGAGCAGTGGTGTTGATACCAACTTTGCCGCTGTTCTTCACATACACACCGTTGATCCAGTTGATCGGTTTTCCGGTGCCAAGAAGTTCGCCTGTGCGAAGAAAAATGTCGCCATCGCGGGTCATGCCGATGCTGGCGGCTTCATCTTGGGTGATGCGTTTGTCCACAAGGTCCGTGTAGGTGTTGTAGGACATCGCCTTGTAGGCGGGATTGTTCTGGAAAGTCCAGCGGTCGCCAATCTGAAGAATTTCTTGTGGATCGCTGTTGGCGATACCGACGCGCCCTTGCGCGGTGATGCGCATCCGTTCGGTGGTTCCGTTGGTGGTGTTCACACGGAAGCGAAGTCCGTCGTTCTGGACGGTGGTTTTCACGTCAATGAAGCCGGCTTGTGTGATGCCGTCAACCAGCCCGCCAAAAATTCTCATGCCGTTCTGGCCGAACTCTGGCGTTCCACCGAAATAGAGGTTGCCATCGGTTGAGCCGCTGCCGGAAGGGAGCAGAACGTTGCCGTTAGCAAGGGTCAGGCGTTGGGTTGGATCCATGGTTCCGATGCCCAAGCTGCCGGCACCGGTGAAAGTGAAGCGGGGCATATTTTCCCCTTGCACCATCACAATGTAGTTGGTGTAGCTCCAGAAATCCACATCCACCAACCCAAAACGGGCTTGGCTGAATTTCAGGTAGTGGCTGGCATCCAACGACCCGCGAAGTTTCAACGGAAAGTCGTTCATGGCCAGATCGCCCAATACATCAAGTTTGGCGATTGGATATTTACCGATACCGACTTTGCCGCCCCGCCATATCGGATCTTCCAGTGTAGCTTGGCCATCCCACTGCTGTGCACGGGCCGTGCCCGACAGAGCCAGCAGTGCCAGTGCCGATGCACCCAGCAATTGCATGTTTCTCACGATTCGCATGTTGTTTCCCAGAATGGTTTATGTGTGCGTGATCTTTCTTCTTGTCTAAAAATTCAATCCCCGACGCTCAATGCTTGGAGCATTCTGTGCGGGTTAGCGATGACCGATGGAGGTTCGCCAGCGCGTTGATTGCTTGGGGGCCGATTACTGCAAGAGAGGTTCGGCAGCAACCAGCACGCAGGCCACAAAGCAAGCCTCCGTAAAAACGGCTGCAATGTTATTGAATTTTCGGCAGATATTCAATAACTGTTCCGTTTTCCTTCGTCTGGCCGAAAACATTACAGGATGTGGGATTGCGTTCTGTTCTCTCTACTTATATCAATATCCAAGCGTGCAAAAATTTCACGATGTGTGAAGTAGCCGCACACTCTCCCTTGTTTTTCCCTGCCTGGGAACACGATTCGTTGCGTAATTCCAGTTTTGCCCGCTGCTGATTTGGCCTTGTTCGTTGTGTATATTTGCAGCCCTTCGGGAGGGGTGCCAGAGTGGTTGAATGGGACGGTCTCGAAAACCGTTGTACTCGCAAGGGTACCGTGAGTTCGAATCTCACCCCCTCCGCAAAAACCAGAAAGCCTTGATGTTGCTGCTTGCGCAGCAGACATCAAGGCTTTCTGTTTGGCGATATGCCGATTGGCATCACCTGTTCAAGATCAGTTTTTGGGTGAAGGCTTCGCCGTGGTCGGTTCGCAGACGAACGAAGTACTGGCCGCTGGGAAGATGCTCAACGGAGTATTCCACGCGATGCACGCCAGCGCGCAGCACAACATTCCCCAACACTTCTCCCCTGCTGTTCCCTTGCTGATCCACAACGTCAAGCCAGACGTGGCTGGGCTGGGCTAAGGCAACATCAACCCGGCTGGTGGAGTTGGCACCCGGGTTCGGCGTTGGCAACCCCAAGAAGGTGCGCCGCGCCGCAGCAAACATCTGCACCCGAAGCGCGTTGTTGCAGCCATCCTGGCCCGTTCCGTTTAGCCAAGTTACCGGCAACTTCAGCGCAACCTCTTCCCCGATACCGCACTGGTTGGACAACTCCAACGTATCAGCTTGCAGGCTGTTGCCGTCGGCAGTTGGAAGCAAGCAGATCATCAGCTTGCGCGATTCCCCCGGGGCCAGGGAAAACGGCAACTGCGTTGGTGGGATGCTGAAATTGAGGTTCCCCCGCATCCGTGCTTGGGTAATCTCAAGCCGACGCAAGCCGTTGTTGGTTAGGGTGATGCTGTCGCAGCGGAAATCGCCGTAGGTGATGCTATCGGCCTGCCAATCCCGTTCCAGCCGCACCGCTACTTGCTGCTGGGCTGCATCGTAGGCGGCCAGCGTAAACCCACCGATGGTGTCGCGGCGGATGGTCTTGTTGCCAACAGCATCCACCACGGTAATCTGGTAGATCATGTCCTGCCGTGGATCAATGCGGCGAAGCGAAAGCGATAGGCTGCGGAGTGCCGGGCTGAACTGCTGCAGGGGAACATCCGTGGTGCAGTTCACCAACTGGTCGTACTCCACCTGCACAATTCCCGACCCCGCCCACTGCTCTCCAGTTTCCAAATTCACTCCATTCACGCACGGGTCGGCAACGCCCAAAATTGCTGGGCCAACGGTATCCACTCTGTGGTTCAGCGGCAGCTGGGCTACTATTCGGGTCACGCATTGATTTTGAAGCTCCAATTGCACCACAAGGCTGGTGTCGTTGGTTGCCGCGTAGCAGACTTCCACCGCCGCACTCTCCCCCGGAAGCACCTGGGTGGTCGGAATTTTCAGCGTTACGCCACTTCCTCCGCCAGCAATCCGAGTCTTCGAGAGGTCCTGGGGGAAGGCTCCATAATTCTCAATCATCACCGTCTGGCAGAAGGTCTGGTTGTTGAACGTGACCAACGTATCCAGCAGCAGCGGCGTGTTGCCGTTCATCCCCACGGCGCGCACCGTGAAGCCGGGGATGCGGGTCATCTGGAATCGGGAGCGTCCGCCGCTATCAATTGCTTTTAGTGCCACCATTCCATCTTGGTAGGGGTCCATCAGCGTTGCCCAGTAGTGGACGGTATCGTCGCCGGGGGTGAACGGCTCGATCACCGCGTTCATATTCTGGGTTGCGGTGATGAACAAGGAATCAATTCCGCTATCGGTGATGTGGGCATCGGTGACAACCCCCGACACCCCATTGCACGTATCCACCGAAGCAAGTTCCGGCGGCTGGAAATCGGTCAGCAACGTTCTGAACAGCATCCCACCTGGGTAGCCGTAGGAGTTTGCAACGCCGTAGCCGTAGCTGTACAATCCAAACGCCGAATCAGCCCGGGCGGTGTGGGAACCGGCACTGAGACGGATTTGAGCATAGCTGAAACGGGTGCTTCCAATAGGGCTGAAACTTGACGGCGGCGTAGCCCCATCAATCGTCAGCGACGGAATCGCATTGGTGGGAATCACCACGTTCACAAAATGGGTGGTGAACTCCTGATGCGCCACCGATTGAAAGGAGTACGCGGTGTCGAACTGCTCGGGCGGGGGGATCAACATCATAAACGGGTCGCCAACTTCCGTGACGTTATTTCCAAAGTTCACGTCCCCGGCCGAGTGCTCATACTGCGCCACCATAATCGGCCCATTGGCTTGGATGAACATCGGCCCATTCAGGGTGACTTCCCTTGATCGCCCCACCCGAAGCGGCGATTGCGCCACTCCATCAATCGTCCATGTTGTGCCATCCAGCGCGGCAAGCACACGGATCACCGCTGTGTAGGGGGAGTTGGGGGAGATTCGGTAGAATGGAGTAATCAGCGCGCTGGTTCCCCAGGCTTCCAGTGGTATCATCTGCTCCACCAAGTGGTCGCGGTAACTACCAACCGAGCTGGGGACGCTGGTTCGCCGATTTCCCGAGAAGATGGCCACCGGCTTGTTTGCCAGCACTTCGGTTCCACTAACATCATATCCAACTTCCAAATTCGCCTGCCCAAAATAGACTTCGCCACGGTTCAGGTTCACTGTAAAAGGGGTAGTATTCAGGCGGTTGTTGATACGGGTGGAAGGGGAGATTTTCAGTTGGGTGTTATCCTCGGTGGCAATCACCGCAAACTCCGATGCCATATCGGGAAAACTTGAGCCATTCTGATTGCGTGTGATACCAGTTGGATAGGCCAGAATGATGTAGCGGCGGGTGATGATGTCATCGGGAAGACCCAAAAAACCATCCGAGGACATCTGGCGGATGTTCACCCCGTACAACGTCACTTCGTGTTCGGCGGTGATCCTGAAGGCTTTGCGGGTAACGCCTTGATCGCCGGTTGAAAGCTCGGTGTAAAAGCCAAAAATCGCGGGGATGTTGACCTCTACTGGGACGTTAGGAACGGGGATATCAATCTGGACGGAATCATCGCCCAAAAAATAATGGATGGTGGCCTTGGTGACAGTATCACAACTGATATAAAGCCGCAAATCCGAAGTTTCGGATTCGCCTTTCGATCCATAATTTTCCAAAAACGCCACCCAAAACAGCGTCCCTTTCGAGTCCCGCCCGGAGATTCCAGCTGGCTGGGCAAGGGTGAGTAGTGGGCAAAGCGAAGCAAGCACCACAAGGGCGAAGGCAAGCGCTGGAACACGTTGGCAGAAACTACCAAAGGGGAATAGGTATCGTGATTTCATGCTGCATCATCTTGGCTACTTGGTTGCGAATTTCATGGGTGCGAACGTTTTCTTTGAGGATGCAGCAGTATCAAGGATTTTTTCACCGCGCAACCACCATCCGCTGCATTCCCGATTTGCCCGATGCTGTGACCATCCGAACGGCATAAACTCCGCTGGGCAACCCCTGATGACTGAACTCCACGCGGTGAACTCCTCCTTTCAATTCCATCCCGTCCAGCAACGTTAGCACGGTGTTACCCTGGTCGTCCAGCACTTGCAGGCGAACGCGGTCATCCTGCTGCAATGCCACATCCACAAAGCCTTCTGTTCCCGGCGAGGGGTTTGGCGCGGGAAGCCCCAAGTAGGTGCGTTTGGCCTGGGCGAACATCTGGATGCGGAGGGTGTTGTTGCAACCATCCTGGCCGTTTGCCACCAGCCACGTTACCGGCAGCTTCAGGGCGATTGCTTCGCTGATGCCGCAAATATCGGTCAGCACCAGCGTATCCCCTTGCTGGCTTCCTCCAACTAATCCTTCCAAGCAGACATTGATCCGGCGTTCTTCCCCGGGCGGAATCGTTATCGGCAGCTGGGACGGCGGCACGCTGAACCCCAAGTTCCCCAACATCTGCGCGTTTTGCAGGGTGAGCGTGCGGCGGCCTGGGTTGGAAAGGGTGATGGTGTCGCAGCGATGCAGCCCAACGGTCATGCTGTCGGCAATCCAATCGCGGTTCAGCCGAATGGCCACTGGCTGGTGCGCAGCATCCAGGGCTTGCAAGGTGAACCCACCGATTGTGTCGCGGCGGACAACGCCGTTGCCGGCGGCATCCCACAACGTGATCTCGAAGATCATATCCTTGTACGGATCAACCCGATTCAGCGAGATGTTGACGTTCTGCACCGACGGCGCAAACGTTTGCGCTGGCGTGGAAGCGGTGCAGTTTTCCAGATAGTTGTATTGCAGTTCGGCAATCCCGCTGGCGTTGTTTTGTTCTTGCAGTTTCAGCACAAGATCGCGCCCGCAGGGGTCGCTTGTGCGTGAGATTGAAGGAGCCGTGGTGTCAATCCGGTGGATGAACGGAATGACTGCCACACGCCGCTGGTTGCAATCCCCTTCTAACAACAGTTCCACTGTTTGCAAGGTGTCGGTGGTTCCTTCGTAGCAGATTTCGATCACCCCTTTCTCCCCCGGCTCGATTGTTTGCGGAACGCTGCGAAGCACAATGCCGGAATCCTGTTTGTTCAGCAATCGCACGTTGCTAAGCCGCTGCTGGAACATGCCGTAGTTCTCAATTTCCAACCGCCGGCAGAACGATCCGCCGTTGTAGGCAATCAAGGTATCGGTGATAATAAGGCCATTGGTGCCACCGCTTGCACGAAGCGTAAAGCCGGGGAATCGGCTCATCTGGAAACGGGAACGCCCGCTGCTGTCAATCGCTTTTACGGCCACGGTTCCATCTTGGTAGGGATCAATCAGCGTGGCACGGAATCGGACGGTATCGGCACCCGGCGTGAACTGGTCAATCACCACGTTGGCGTT
Organism: Chlorobiota bacterium; assembly: GCA_016788565.1. Classification (GTDB taxonomy): domain Bacteria; phylum Bacteroidota; class Ignavibacteria; order OLB7; family OLB7; genus OLB7. Next base: position 27,770 of record JAEUSP010000136.1, read on the forward strand.
TTGGGTTTGGCCGGTGGTGAATAGTGAATCAATCCCATCATCGGTGATGCGGCTATCGCTCACAATACCGATGATGCCGTCACACGTATCCACGGTGGAAAGCTCCGGCGGCTGGAAATCTGTCACTAACGTCTTGAACAGCATCCCGCCGGAGTAGCCGTAGGAGTTTGCCGGGCCATAACCGTAGCTGTACAATCCGAATGTGGAATCGGCACGGGCAAAATGCGCGCCGGCGGATAGCTCAATTTGGGCAAAACTGAAGCGGGTTCCCGGTACCGGGACAAACGGTTCAACAACCGGATTCCCATCAATCCGAACCGACGCAGTGGCATTGGTATCAATCACAACGTTGACGAAATGGCGGAGGAACTCGGGGTGATCCACGCACTGGAAGGAATAGACTGAGTCGAACTGCTGCGGCGGGGGAATCAGCATCATAAACGGATCCCCCAATCCCGACTGCTGACCAGGTCCACCAACGTTTACCGAGTGCTCGTACTGTGCCACCAACACTGGGCCATCGGCAATCAGCGGCATCGCTTTGGTGAGCTTAAATTCCACCGATCGCCCGGCCATCAGCGGTGGTTGTGGCTGGCCGTCCAGCGTCCAGTTGGTGTTGTCGAACGCGGCCAACACGCGCCCCACTGCTTGTTCGAATGATGATGGAGTAATCGGATAGTGGGGCGTAACGATAGCCTCCGTCCCCCATGCTTCCAATGGCGGCATCTGCTCCACAAGGTGATCCCGGTAGTTGCCCACCGCGGTCGGAACAGCCGTGCGCTTTACTCCACCATACACCGCCACCGGTTTGTTCGCCACAATCTCCGTTCCGCTCACATCCTGAAGTAGCCCCAGCCGTGCTTGCCCAAAAAAAACTTGGCCGCTATCCAATTGGACTGTGAATGGTGTTCGTGCAGCTCGTGCATTAATGTTGGCAGGGGAAGTGATGCGGATGGTTGTCCCATCTTCAATCGCAATTACCGCAAACTCCGAAGGGGTGTCGTAGGTAAAGCTGACTTGCTTATCGTATCCGTTGGGATACGCAAGAACGATATACCGTCCCGTCAGCACATCCACCGGCAAGGACATAAACGCATCGGCAGATTTTGTGCGGATGCTTGCGCCGTACAGCGTAATCTCATCCTTGCACGTCACCTTGATAGATTTTGCGGTGATCTCATTTCGGAGGTCTGGCTGGATATCCTCAAGCTCGGCATCGGAACCAAACTGAGTGGCGATAGCAACACGCACCGGGACGTTGGCTTGGGGAATTTGAACGGTGATGCTGCTTCCATCTTCATGGTAGGTGACGGTTGCTGTGGTTGGGCGGTCGCAGGTTAGGAACAGGTCCATCTGGGAGGTCTCGTTGGTTTCCGACCCCAGGTTCGTCATGAATGTCACCCAGAACTCCTTCCCCCGGTTATCGCGTGCTGTGGTTTGCGCCGATGACCGCATGGAACTCACCACAGCCATAACAAGCACCGCAAGCAACAGCATAGCCGCCGTGCGAATCGTGATACTTTTAGGGGAAACGGTCGCAAGTTTCATCGGTAAAGCCGTTAGAGATGTTGCTGAAAGGGATGGACGAAGCCGGCAAGAAATAGAACCCGACAATCGGGAAACCGTTTCCGGTTTTTAGCGGGCTATCAGAAGTTTCTGGGTGAGTACATCGCCGCTGCTGGTCCGCAACTGCACAAAGTACTCACCTTGCGGAAGCTCATCTAACCGAAGCTGAAGCTGGCCAACACCACCACGCATCGGCAGATTATCGAACGGACGAAGCCGCACGTTGCCGAACGGATCGCTCACCACAACCGTGATAATCTGGTCGGACGAAAGCCCAACATACAGCGTCGCGCTGGTGCCGGGGTTGGGGTTTGGGAACGGAGCCATCATGTTGTTCCGCCGCGCCATCCCGCCCGATTGAAAGATCAGTTGATTGCCGCAATTATCGGCCCAGCGAAGGCTGTCAACCGCAGGCGGGGGCTGGGTCAGGTCTTTCAGAAGCATCCCCCCCGGGTAGCCGTAGGAGTTTGCCACACCGTAGCCGTAAACGTACAACCCGAAGGTGGAATCTGCACGGGCAAAATGCGCGCCGGCGGCTAACGGAATCTGTGCGTAGCTGAATCGTGTGCCGGAAATAGCGCGGAATGTTGCCGGCACGGTGGCCCCATCAATCCGAAGCGAACTGGTGGCGTTGCTTGGGATCACCACGTTGGCGTAATGTGCCATGAACTCATCGTTGGCCACACACTGGAAGGAGTAGATGGAATCGAACTGTTCCGGCGGGGGAATCAGCATCATAAAGGGGTCGCCTAACAACTGGCTTTCAGGGTTCGACGAGTGTTCGTACTGCGCCACCAGTATCGGCCCCGAAGCAACGATATGCTGTGCCTGCGTCAGCGGAATTTCCACCGGTTTCCTTGCCGATAGCATCGGCTGCCGAACGCCATCCAGGGTCCACGTGGTGCTGTCGTTGGCGGCGATCACCCGCGCTACTGCGTTGTATCTGGCCCCCGGGGCAATGGCAAAATGGGGTGTGAGCAACGCTTCTTTCCCCCAGGTCTGCAACGGCGGCAACTGCTCAACAAGGTGATCGCGATTATTCCCAACGGTGCGCGGAATCGAAACCCGTTTTGCACCGCTGTACAGAGCAACGGGCTTATCAGCACTGATGGTGGTTCCGCTCACATCTTGCCCGCCGTTCAGCGATGCTTGCGCAAAGTAGGCTTGGCCGCTATCCAACCGAACCGAAAACGCCTGGTTTGCTGGCCGCCCATTGATAGCCGCCGGGGATTGAATCGTGACGGTTGTTCCGTTCTTGGTAGCGATCACTGCAAACTCGGAAGGCATGTCGTCCCCCCTATCCCAGCCTACATTGATATAGCCATTCGGGTACGCCAGCACAATGTAGTTTCCCCCCAACACATCGGTGGGCAACGACATAAACGCATCGGCTGATTTGATCCGGACGTTTGAGCCGTACAGGGAGATTTCATCATCGGCCACCACCTTCAAGGTTTTGCGGCTGACGGAGTCGGCGGCTGCGCTGGCAAGTTCCACGTTGGTTCCGAACATTGCCGAAATATCAACCACAACGGAACGATCAGCTTGTGGAATTGGAACCCGAACGGTGCGGCCATTCCGGTGGTAGGTGATTGCAACGTTGGTTGGGCGTTCGCAACTGATGTACAACTCCATCTGGGAAGTTTCATCAGCATCTCCCGAGCCATTATTCGCCATAAACGCTACCCAAAACTCTGTTCCCCGGTTATCACGGGTTTGGGCGTTGGCGGCCTGGGTTGCGGTAACCAGAATCAGGATCAGAAGAAGGGAGCGCGGAACGTTGGACCAAAGGCTCATGGTTGGCTGCTGGATAGACGTGCTCAGTGTGGATTTTTTAGTGATCCAGTTCCAGCCGTTTGGTCACGCCCAACGTTGCTTGGCACGCATCTACCGTGTAATCACCAGTTTTTGCGCCCTCACATCGCCACTGCTGGTCTGCATCTGCAGGAAGTACAGCCCTTGCGGTAGCTTCGTTACATCCATCTGGATTTGCGCCACCCCGCCGGGCATCGGGTCGTTATCCAACATCCGCTGCTTCTCGTTTCCGAACTCATCCAATAGCACCAACGTCACCTGCTGGTTGGCATCCAGCCCAAAACTGACGGTTGCGGTGCTGCTGGCGGTGGGGTTTGGGAACGGAGTCATCAGGTAGTTGCGCCGCGCAAACCCACCAACCAGGAACGTGAGCGCGTTGCCGCAGCGGTCGGCGCCGCTTCCGGCCAGCGGCAGCACGTTCACTTTCAGCTCCACAAGCTCCGAGTACGCACCGCAGTTAAAATCTACCACCAGCGTATCTATCCGCTGGCCCACCCCGCGCGGCCGCACGCACACCATCAGCCGGCGAGTTTCCCCCGGGAGCAGAGAAATGGGGAGTTGATCGGGAGGGATGGAGTACTCAAGATTCCCAAACAGCCGCAACGACGAAAGGTCCAACCGGCGCAGCCCATAATTTTCCAGCGTCACCGAGTCGCACTGCTGGTCCCCGTAGATAGCTTCCTGATACTCCCACGGGCTGTTGATCCGCATCCCCAACTCGGTTCCGTTGATCCGCGCCACCGCAAGGGTCGCGCCGCCGATGGTGTCGCTTAGCGTCACCCGATTCCCCACCAAGTCCTCCACAACAATGGTGTAGATCACATCCCTCCGTGGGTCGCGGCGTTGCAGCGTTAGCTGAGTTTGCCGTGTGGGAAGATTGTTCGGGTTCAGGATTGGATCGGCATTTTCCAGCGTGATGTACTCAATGGATTTAATCCCGGCATTCCTGATCCCAAGCTCCTTCAAGCTGAAGCTGCGCGACGGCGCGCACGGCTCGCTATCCCACGTGATGACAGGGTAGGTGGAGTCAATCCCGCTCATCAACGGAAGCAGTGCAAGCTCACGCTGCAAACAGCCGTTGCCAATCCGCAGGCTTGCGGTGAACGCTGTGTCGCCAACGTGCTGGTAGCAGAGGGTGAGTTCCCGCTCCTCGCCTGGCTGCAAGGTTATTGGCAACTGGTCGGAAATGGTTAGCCCGGGGTCGGAAGAATTGAAGTTGAGGCTGGTAAGAGTTTGCGGGAAACCGCCGTAGTTCCGCAGGCGAATCGAGGTGCAGAATTGGAGACCATTCAGCGAGGCCAGGGTGTCCAATTGCAGCGGAATCGGGCCGCCAGCCGCCACCGAGACGGTGAAACCTTTCACCGGGAATTTCACTTTGCTATCCAGCCCTGCGGTATCCACCACGGTCATCTCCGCCTGGCCGTCGTTGAACGGGTCGTTCAGGGCCACGCGGAATCGCACCGAATCCACCCCTGCGAGAAATGGCTCCACCGATAACGCCACATTCCGCGATGCGGAGTCCAGCCGGACGCTCTCCACGCCGAAATCGTAGGTACTGTCATCGTAGGCATATCCCACCACCCCTTCGCAGGAATCTATCACCGAAACCAGCGGCGGCTTCTGGTCCTTGAAGAGTGTGTCGAACACCACCGCGCCCGGTGTGCCGTAGGAATTGTAAGGGCCATAGCCGTAGATGTACAACCCAAACGGGACACGCGCCCTGATGTAGTGCGTGCCGGCACTCATCGCAATCTGGGCGTAGCTGTAGCTGGTTTTGGGGATTCGGGTCCAGTTGGGCGAAATCTGCCGCCCGTCCAACTCCACCGATGTTGCGCGCTCGGTTGGGATCACCACGTTGATGAAGTGGAAGAAGAAATCCCGTGTGGCGTAGCTCTCGAACGCATACGCCGTGTCGAACTGTTCGGGGGCGAACGCCTGCATCATAAACGGGTCGCCGATGGTGTCGTTCGGCAAACGGGCTTTGCTGGCATCCATGGTGGAGTGTTGGTACTGCGCCACTTGAATGGGGCCACTGGCGGTTACCAGCATCCCCCTATCCAACGGAATTTCAACAAACTGCCGGGCGTTCAGCGTTCGGATGACAACGCTATCAACACGGATTTCGGTGTTGTCGTTCAAGGCAACAATGCGGGCGATGTTGGCATCGGGAATTGTTTTCCGAATCTGAAAATGGGGGGTCAAAATTGGGCGATTAGTCCAGCGATTCACCGGAAGCAGATGCTCCACAAGGTGGTCGCGCCCAACCGCTTCGTTGTAGGGGATGTTGGTGCGTTGGTGGCTTCCATACACCCCAATCGGTTTGTCGGAAGCGATGCGCGTTCCGGTGAGGTCCAGCCCCACTTTGTCATCGGCCTGAACAAACAGAATCTCGCCAGCGTTCAGAAGTTTTGTGAACGGGTTGGTGTTTGTGCGGCTTACCAGGCGTGCGGTGGGCCACACTGTGACGTTGGTTGCGTCGTGGTAGGCAATCACCGCAAGCTGCGAAGGGAAATCCGATTGGTCGAACAGTTGCCCGCCGGCCGATGGGGAGATGGTGTTCGGGTAGGAAATCACCACATACTCGGTTCCCAGCACCTCCTCCGGCAACGCCACCCAAGCGTCGCTGCTCCAGCGTTGGGTGTTGATGCCGTACAGCGTTACCTCATCATCGAACATTGCATGAAGCGTGTACTTGCTTGTTTCACTGTTGATGCTGGCGGGGCGGGGAAGGATCAGTTTGGAGGGATTCAATGGAATTTGCACCGGGACGTTGGGGGTCGGGATATCCACCGCAAACGATTCCCCCGAACTCATGTACGTGAACACCCCGCGGGTCGGCTTTGTGCACCAGACGGTCACGTAAAATCGTGGCGTGTCCTCGGCACCGTTGGTGTGAAGAAAAGCCAGCCGGAACTCCTTGCCACGATTATCCACACGGTTGCGGGTGGTCTGCGCGGTGGCCACCGCACAGGCCGCAAGCAACAAGCCCAGGATATACACACTCAATCTATGCTGCATCGGTTCGATTCGGTTACTCGGTGAACATCACATCGTTTGCGGGGCATCGTGGGGGCGATATGACGCGCCGCCCGTGATTGCCGCGTGCTTGTGTATCTACGAACAACGGCGCAGATTGGCCGTTTGTCACGCTGCCAGTGATGAGGGAAATCCTTTTCCCATCACACAAAAGAGTTAGCGGAGATTTTCCCCGCCACACACGAAGTTTTCTGCCGCTGGTAATTTGGCGTATCGCGCCCGGAAAAGCAATCACTAAATGGCCGCACAACGCTATCTTTTTTTCCCGCAAACGCAGCCGATTGGGGGGATTACTCCACCTGCTGCCAAAACCTTTTCTATCCATCCGTTGTTTCGTACCAGCAGTGACACCAAACACACGAATCACCAAACTGTTTGCCATCCGCTACCCGATTATCCAAGCTGGGATGGTGTGGTGCAGCGGCGCAAAACTTGCCGCTGCCGCTGCCAATGCCGGCGCGTTGGGCCTGATTGGAGCTGGCTCGATGAAGCCGGAGTTGCTGATTGAGCATATCCGCAAGTGCCGCCAGCGAACCAATGCTCCGTTTGGCGTGAACATACCCTTGATTCGCGGAGATGTTGCCAAGCTGATTGATGCCACGTTGTCGGAAGGGGTGCGGATCGTCTTCACCTCCGCCGGAAATCCTGCGCTCCACATAGACAAGTTCAAGGCGGCGGGAGTTACAGTAGTCCACGTGGTTGCTTCGGTGAAACACGCGCTGAAAGCACAATCGGTTGGGGTGGATGCAGTGGTGGCCGAAGGGTTCGAGGCCGGCGGGCACAACGGGCTGGATGAGATCACCACCTTCTGCCTGATCCCCCAAGTGGCCGACGCAGTAACAATCCCGGTGATTGCCGCTGGCGGAATTGCCGACGGGCGCGGAATGGCCGCCGCCCTGGCACTGGGTGCCGATGGCGTGCAAGTGGGAACACGCTTTGCCGCAACCACCGAATCTTCGGCTCACCCCGATTACAAACAAGCCATCATCCAAGCCAGCGATACTGGAACGGTGCTGACGCTGAAATCTGTCACCCCGGTTCGGCTGATAAAAAATGATTTTGCCTTGCAAGCCGTTGCCGCCGAACGCGCCGGAGCCACCCCGGAACAGTTGCGTGAGTTACTGGGAGCCAAGCGGGAGCGGCGTGGAATTTTTGAAGGCGACCTTGCTGAAGGTGAGTTGGAAGCAGGGCAAATTGCAGGAATGGTGAAGGAGATTGTTTCCGCCGAAGAAGTGGTGCAGCAGATGGTGCAGGAGTATCAATCGGCAGTGCAACGATTACGGGGAGATCAGTAGCCAGCACGCACCAGCGCAGAGTGTGCGGCTGATGCCGGGATTCTACACCCTCTCTTCTTCCCCTCTCTGTGCCCTCTGTGTCTCTGTGGTTCATTCTTAAAAAAACCACAGAGGCACAGAGATCACAGAGGGAAGAAAAGAGAGGGGCGCGGCTGGCTACCTCTCCATAGTTGAGAAAAACAGCAGGGGAGCCCGGGTTTCCCCGCGCTCCCCTTGTTGCAGCGATTGCACGCCAGTTTATCCAAACATCTTCCCAACAGAATCTAGGATATTTCCGCTGTCGCCCCCTTCCTTGTTGCCGTCGCCGCTGCTGCCGGTAAGCCCATCAAGCTGGCTGGCAAGCGGTGCGGGGAGCTTGTCTTTCAGGAAGCCAATGACAGTGGTGACAGCGGTTTTTGCGGTGTCGGCTGGGATGCCGGTTTTATCGGCCACCAATTTGATCAGTTCGTCCATTGTGGTTATTGGTTAGTGTGTGTTTGTAGGATTGCGCCTAGCTTAGGCTGCTTCAAAATGGCACTGAGCATCCACGCAGGCAAATAAATTTTCTGTAAAATTTCCATGGGGTTATCAACGGCATCGGTATTGCTCAACTCAAGCGACCTACAATTCCCATGAAATTTGCGTACGCCCTAATAAACAACAGCGGCACGGAACGCTAACGCTCCGTGCCGCTGTTCTGCGTGGTTCGCGGTTGCTCTCTCTCTACTTCCCGTCCAATTTCTTGGCGATATCCATTGCGATGGCCGTTGCCTTTTGGGTTTGGTCATCAGTCTGGTTGTCGGCGCGGACGTTGATGATGTAGCGGTAGCGGGTCCCCATTGTCACGGTTGCTTCCTTCGTGTCCTTGCGGAAGACTTCGGCAGCGAAGGTGTAGGGGTAATCCGTTTTGTAGGTGCGCATTTTTTGGGTGTTGTCTTCACTTTGTGATTGGATGGTGAAGGCCAATCCAGCCACGCCATATCCGGCGCCGGTTCCGCCGTAATCGGAAAGGATCACGTGGATTCGGGCGGGATTGTTGGTGTCGCCGGTGGTGCTCACCCAATTTTGCTCGGCCATGGACATGGAGAAGGCCCCCATGCTTTGCTGGCTTCCGCCCGGTTCTCCGTCCAACTTATAACCATCCATAGATGTTGGAAGAAATTTTTGGAGTTCGGTGTAGGGCATTGCCACCGTATCCCCTTTTGCGGCCCGTTCAGCCATGAATTTTTCCATCTCGTTCTGGTTTTGCTCAAGATTCTCGGCAATCTTTGGCAGTTCCTGAACGGTTTTCATTGCCTCGGAAATCTCTTTGGCTTTCTCACCGCATCCGGCAACAAGTGCCCCGGCAAGCAAGAATGTTCCAACGTACTTCATGGAGTTGTCCCTCCCCTTTTTGGTTGTTCGGTTAGTGTCTGGTTGTTCTGTCGGGAATCCCGTAATGTGGCTGGCAATATAGCACGGTAATGTGGGTTGCGGCCAACAAGCAGGGGAAGCATTTTTTGCTACTCTTCTTCCTCTTCGGTGTTGTCGGTGTACTTCCGTTCGTTCTGCACCCCTTTGAACACGCCAAGATCGTGAGCCAGATCAACAAGATTCCGCAGGCTTCCCTGGGTCATGGCGTAGTACTGGGTGTTGAACCGTTCCACCTGCTCGTCGGAAGCCTGAACAAGCAGCTGGGCAATGGCCTCGCGAAGGCGTTCGGCGGTTGCGGAAAACTCACGCTGGACGGTATCGTAGCCCTGGCCGCCAGCCGAAGATTTGCGAAGAGTGGAGTAAAGATTGTGCAGTTGGCGACCTTCAAAAATCACAAGGTTCATCTGCTCGGGAGCGTCCAACGCAACGGCCTGCTGCAACAACGTCCCAATGTCGTTTCGTTTCCGAAGCCCTTTCCCTGCGGCTTGGTCAAGGAAGTCAAGGACGTGTTCGATTTCGTCGGAGAAAGGCATAGAGCATTCAGGATTGGTGGAAGGCAATGCGCAGTTGGGGAAGCAAGCACGGGTGAATGCACGCAGCCACTGCGCAGAAGTTTTAGAACGGCTGCTCGTCGGTTGCTGGCGGCAGGTAGGCGGGCGCGTCGTCGTACTGGAAGGCAAGATTTTCGAAGCGGGCGAACTCCTTGATGAACGCCGTTTGGGTGATCCCCGTTGGGCCGTTACGCTGCTTGCCGATGATGACTTCGGCAATCCCATTTGTTGGCCGCCCTTCTTCATCCACGGTAATGCCGTAGTATTCCGGGCGATGAACAAACATCACAACATCAGCATCTTGCTCGATTGATCCCGACTCGCGAAGATCACTCAACATTGGCCGCTTGTCGCTGCGGGATTCTACCGAACGGTTCAGCTGCGATAACGCAATTACCGGGATGTTCAGCTCCTTGGCTAATTGCTTCAGCCCGCGCGAGATTACCGAGATTTCCCGCTCGCGGCTTTCGGCTTTTGCGGCGTGCATCAGCTGCAAGTAATCCACCATCACCATCTCGATGTTGTGCTCGCGCTTCATTTGGCGGCAACGTGCGCGCAACTCCATGATCCCCATTGCGGGGGTGTCGTCAATAAAAATTGGCGCGTCGGTAAGGCGGTGGATGGTGCTGGCGATGGATTGCCAATGCTCATCTTTCAAGTCCCCTTTCCGCAGCAACGACGCATCTATTTTTGCTTCGGCAGCAATCAAACGCATCACCAGCTGCGGGGCGGCCATTTCCAGCGAGAAGAATGCGACCGCTTTTTTGTAATCCACCGCAGCGTTACGGGCGATTGACATTGCCAACGCGGTTTTTCCCATCGAAGGGCGGGCCGCAAGGATCACCAAATCGCTCCGCTGAAACCCTCCCAACAGGTTGTCCAATTTCACCAGCCCGGTTGGCACGCCAATCACCCCGTTGCCGTCGCGGTGGCGGTGGGCGATTGCTTCCAACATCTCCACCGTCTCCACCGCCAGCCGTTTCATGGATTGGTAGCTGCGTGTGCTGCGGCTTTCGCCAATCTCGAACATCCTCTGCTCGGCGTGGTCAAGTTCCTCGAACGCATCGGTGGATTCGGTGTAGCAGTTTTCCAGGATGCCGTTGGCCGCGCTAATCAGCATCCGTTTCAGCGCACGCTCGAACACGATGCGGGCGTGATGCTCCACGTTGGCCGCCGAAGGGGTCCGCCGGTTGAGTTCGGAAAGGTAGTGCGATCCGCCAACATCCCCCAGCCGCCCAAGCCGGCGAAGCTCGTCGTTCAGGGTGATGATGTCAATCGGTTGGTTGCGGTCGGCAAGGGAGATCATCGCCTCGTAGATCAGGCGGTGGGTCTCGCGGTAGAAGTGGTCTTTGCCAAGGATTTGCATCGCCTTTGCGGCGGCTTCTTTCTCCAGCATCATGGCCCCCAACACCGCCATTTCGGCTTCGTTGGAATGTGGGGGAATGCGGTCAGGGGTCGCGCCCATCGGCACGATCTTCTGACGGCCACGCCCACCGTTCAGCATCCGCTCAAGCGGATACTCTGGGGCGTTCCCTTCGTTAAGGATTCCTCCTGCGTTTGTCACGGGCGGGACTTGTTAGGCCTAAGCTGAAGTTCTGGTTTACGACGTGCGAAAAAAATCGGGCAGTGCGTTTTGTGCGCGTGGCAGCCGGCTGCGTTGGGGGCAATGCGGCCGGCTGTGAAGTCTGTTGGCGCGGCAATCTTACGGGGTTTGCCGTGATCGGCAAACCGTTTTCTTTCAACAACTTTTCCACAAAGTTATCCACTGCCATGCGCGCCCTAAATCCCCTCTTCCTTCTGAATCTGCTGGTTATCGCACTTCCCTTCTTTTCGGCCCCTAACTTAGGGTTATCTTTGAAACGGGCAAGCGGTTTTGGTGGGGGGATGAACACTTCTTTGCGGAAGCCATCCGCTCCAAGAATCGGCGTAACAATTCTCGTGGTTCGGTATCTATTGGCCATCCCCTTTCGCTTGTGTACTCAGCTTGCTCAACCAACCATCCAGCATTCATCACACACGATTTATGAAGCACACTCACTCATGGTCAGCATCTGCACTCCTGTTGGGGGTCTCTATCTGCATAATTTCTGGCTGGATATTTTCCGGCTGTGGCCACACGCCGATTGCCCCGGGAATTCCGGGGAATATTCCGTTCGATCTGTTGATCCCCGGCAACACACCCCGTGGAGATTACCAAGCTATCAGCGGGATGCGGGTGATCCAGACCACCAACCGCGTTGGCGATTCAACGATCACCTCCACTGCCCAATCGTTCCACGGGCAGTTCACCGGAACACCATTGCCGGGGAAAGTTTTGCTGAACAACACCCCCCTTGCGCGCTACCTTGCCACCACCGACACACTTCGGCTTGGCAGCGGCGATGCCAGCATTTACGGCCCCAACACGTGGGCACTTGTGGATTCCCTGAGCGGCGACACCACGCGGTTTCCGGCAATCACGCTGGACCCGATCACCACCATCGGCCCGTTTGCTATCAACAGCACTGTCCGCGCCGATACCTCGCTTCAGCTGACGTGGCCGCCGCCAAAAACCGGAAGCGGCGGTGTGCTGATTACCTGGGTTGCCACCGACACCACGTTCCAGCAGTACGTCCAAGATGTTGGATTTGCCACGATATCTTCAGCCAAACTTCAACTTCTGCGCGGGAAAGGGAAAGTCACCTTAACCAGATTCCGCAACGACCAGCACGTGTGGAAAGGGAAACGGGTGATTATCACGCGGCTGGCAGAATGCCAATATGGGGCGTATGTTTCGTTGTAGAAAAGGGGGAGCAGCGTTGCCAGAAAAATTCCAAACAAAGAAGAAGCCCGGTGGTGCCGGGCTTCTTCTTTCTGTGAATTGCTGGGGCGTGCTGGCGATTATCCAACCCACACCCTTGCGTTGCGGAACATCCGCATCCACGGGCTATCCCCCGCCCATTCTTCCGGGTGCCACGACATGGTGAGGGCGCGGAACACACGCTCAGGGTGCGGCATCAGAATCGTCACGCGGCCATCGCTGCTGCAAAGGCCCGCAATTCCGTTTGGCGAGCCGTTCGGGTTGGCGGGATAGCGTTCGGTTGGCGCGCCGTGGTTATCCACAAACCGCGCAACGATTGCTCCGGCAGCCTCGGCATCGGCAAGCGTCCCCCCACCGCTGAACTCCGCCAGCCCCTCGCCGTGCGCAACCGCAATCGGTATCCGCGATCCCTCCATCCCAGCAAGCAAAATTGATGGGGATTGCTCCACCCGCACCAGCGAAAGCCGCCCCTCGAACTGCTCCGAACGGTTCCGCACAAAGCGTGGCCAGTGCGCCGTGCCGGGGATAATCTCCTTCAAATTGCTGAACATCTGGCAGCCGTTGCAGACCCCCAACGCGAACGTGTCGGGGCGGTGGAAGAAATCAAAAAACTGCTGGCGAGCACGCTCGATAAACAGCCCCGATTTTGCCCAGCCCCCCCCCGCGCCAAGCACGTCGCCGTAGCTGAATCCGCCGCAAGCAACAACCCCTTTGAACTGATCCAACGTCACCCTGCCTTCAATCAGGTCGGTCATGTGAACATCAATGCTGGCAAAGCCTGCGCGGTGGAACGCTGCGGCCATCTCAATCTGGCCGTTCACCCCTTGCTCCCGCAAAATTGCCACACGCGGACGCGCCCCGGTTGCGATGAACGGCGCGGCAATGTCCTCGCCAATCTCAAACGTCAGCGTACAGTTCATCCCGGGGTTGGAAGCATCCAATTTCGTTTCATGCTCCTGGCGGGCGCACTCTGGATTGTCGCGAAATTCCTGCATCCTGAAGGTGGTTTCGGACCACCAGCCGCGCAGTGTTGTGCGCGATTGCTGCAATATCACCTGGTCGTTGTGCCGGAAGCTGATCCGATCCTCATCAGCCACTGTTCCGATGATGTGGCAGTTGAAGCCCAACCCATGCTCGGCAAGGATTGCCAGCACTTCCTCACGATGCTCGGCCCCCACCTGAATCACCGCACCAAGCTCCTCGCTGAACAATGCGGCAACGGGGTCGGGATCAAGGTTGGTGAGGTCAATATCCAACCCAACATTTCCGGCAAAGGCCATTTCAGAAAGGGTGGCAAGCAAGCCGCCGTCGGAGCGGTCGTGGTAGGCAAGGATCAGTCCTTGCTTGTTGAGTTCTTGCACTGCATCAAAAAACCCGATCAGCAACTCTGGGTCGTCAAGGTCGGGAGCTTGGCTTCCCAACGAATCATAGACTTGTGCCAGTGCCGATCCTCCCAAACGGTTCTGCCCGTTTCCAAGATCAATCAGTATCAACTCCGATTCCCCTTTGTCCTGCCGAAGCTGCGGCGTAAGGGTGTGGCGCACGTCAGCCACCGGAGCAAACGCGCTGATAATCAGCGAGACCGGCGCGGTGACGCTCTGCGGTTCGCCATCCTCCCCCTGCCACACCGTCCGCATGGACATGGAGTCCTTGCCGACCGGGATGGTGATGCCCAACGCGGGGCACAACTCCATTCCAACAGCGCGGACGGTGTCGAACAGTGCGGCATCTTCGCCCGGGTAGCCGGCGGGGGCCATCCAGTTGGCGGAAAGTTTCACATCGCCAAGGTGTTCGATTCGTGCGGCGGCGATGTTGGTGATCGCTTCGGCAATCGCCATTCGCCCCGATGCTGGCGCGTTCAGCAACGCAAGCGGTGTCCGTTCCCCCATTGCCATCCCCTCGCCAGTGAAGCCTTCGTAGGCGGTGGTGGTGACGGCAACATCGGCAACGGGAACTTGCCAGGGTCCCACCATCTGATCGCGCACCACCATTCCGGTGATGGTCCGGTCGCCGATGGTAATCAGGAACGACTTATCGGCAACGGCGGGGAACTTCAGCACCCGCTGGGCTGCGTCGCTCAGGTCAATCTGGTCGGTTGAGAATGGGGGAATCGGGCGTTCAAGATGAGCAGCAACGCGGTGCATTTTTGGGGGCTTCCCCAGCAGCACGTTCAGCGGCATATCAATCGGGCGGTTGCCAAACGCGGAGTCGTCCAACTGAAGCTGAGGTTCCTGGGTTGCCGCGCCAAGAACGGCGAACGGCGCGCGCTCGCGGCGGCAGATTTCTTCAAACGCGGCAATGGCATCGGCACGGATTGCCAGCACGTACCGCTCCTGCGATTCGTTGCACCAAATCTCCATCGGCGACATCCCCGGCTCGGCATTCGGCACAGCGCGCAGTTGGAATTGCGCGCCGCGTCCGGCATCGTTCACAAGCTCGGGAAGTGCGTTGCTCAATCCCCCCGCGCCAACGTCGTGGATGGACTCAATCGGGTTATCGGAACCCAACGCCCAACAGCGGTCAATCACTTCTTGGCAGCGGCGTTCCATCTCGGCATTGTCGCGCTGGACGCTGGCAAAATCCAAATCCTCGTCGGAGCTTCCGGTGGACATGGAGCTTGCCGCGCCCCCCCCCAAGCCGATCAGCATTGCCGGGCCGCCAAGCACCACAAGGTAAGTTCCCGGCGGGAACAAATTTTTCCTCACATGCTCTTCGCGGATGTTGCCGTAGCCGCCAGCAATCATAATTGGCTTGTGGTAGCCACGGGTTTCTGGGCCGTTGGGGCCGGGGATTGTTTGCTCGAACGTGCGGAAATATCCGGCCAGCGCGGGGCGGCCAAACTCGTTGTTGAACGCCGCGCCGCCGATTGGCCCTTCGGTCATAATCTCCAACGGCGAAGCGATTCTGTTCGGCTTCCGTTCGGGACCTTCCCAGGGTTGCTCAAATCCGGGAATGCGAAGGTGCGAGACGGTGAAGCCGGTCAATCCGGCTTTTGGTTTCGCGCCCCGCCCGGTTGCCCCTTCGTCGCGGATTTCGCCGCCGGAACCGGTGGATGCGCCAGGGTAGGGTGAGATTGCGGTGGGGTGATTGTGGGTTTCCACTTTCATCAGAATGTGCGTTGGCTCACTCTGGAACTGATACTGGCTTGCCCCCGGCTTCGGGAAAAACCGGTTAGCATCGAACCCTCGGATCACCGCCGAGTTATCGCTGTAGGCCGACAGGACATCCTTGCCGCCAACGTTGTAGGTGTTGCGGATCATCCCGAACAGTGAGTGCTCCTGTTCCTGGCCATCAATGGTCCAGCTTGCGTTGAAAATTTTGTGGCGGCAGTGCTCGCTGTTGGCTTGTGCGAACATCATCAACTCAATGTCGTTCGGGTTGCGGCCAAGCGTGGTAAAACTCTGCAGCAGGTAGTCAATTTCGTCGCTGGCAAGGGCAAGCCCAAGTTGGCGGTTGGCTTCTTCCAGCGCGGCGCGCCCGCCGGCCAGCAGGTCAATGGTGGCGAAAGGCTGCGGCGTTGCGTGGCGGAACAAGCCTTCGGCAGACTCCATCTGGGTGAAGACCGTTTGGGTCATCCGGTCGTGAAGTTGGCGGGCAATCTGGCGAAGTTCTTCGGCGGTCAGTTCGTGCGATGAAGCGATGTAGTAGGCGGTTCCCCGCTCAATCCGGGCTACGGCATCCAGCCCGCAATTTTGGGCAATGTCGGTTGCCTTGCTGGACCAGGGGGAGATTGTCCCGGGCCGCGGTGTCACCAGCAGAAGTTCCCCATCCGGCGTGTGCGATTCCAGCGCGGGGCCGTAGTGCAACAGCCGGTTCAGCATGGTGTGTTCGGCTTCGGTCAGTGGCCGCGAAGTCTCCACAAAGTGAACGAACTCGGCATAAACGGAAGCGACGTGGGGCGCCTGGCGCGAAAGCACCGAAAGCAGGCGAGCAATGCGGAACGGAGAGAGAGCAGGTGCGCCGCGAAGAATAAGCATGGTTGTGCAGAAATCAGGTGTGGAGCCGTAGCTGGATCACGTGGGGAAGGGAAAACGGCGAACGGCTGCCGCCCCCATTTCCCGAACGCCACAAACTTACGCCAGCCCCGGAATCAGGGGAGGTGAAGTTTGGTTTCATGGGGAGGGCATAGAGTGAGCAAGCCGTGAGACTCTCCCCCCTCTCTTCTCTTCCCTCTGTGCACTCTGTGTCTCTGTGGTTCTATCTCTTCATTGTTGTCAGTTGTCAGTGGCAAGAACCTATTTGGTCATTAGTCAGTGGTCATTGGTCATTAGTCAGTGGTCAGTAGTCAGTTGCAAGAGCCTATTCGACATTCGGCATTCGACATTCGACATTCGACATTCGGCATTCGGCATTCGACATTCGACATTCGGCATTCGGCATTCGACATTCGGCATTCGGCATTCGGCATTCGGCATTCGACATTCGACATTCGGCATTCGGCATTCGACATTCGGCATTCGACATTCGGCATTCGACATTCGGCATTCGACATTCGGCATTCGGCATTCGACATTCGACATTCGACATTCGACATTCGACATTCGACATTCGGCATTCGGCATTCGACATTCGACATTCGGCATTCGACATTTTCCTCATTCCCCATTCCCCCGCCCGTTCCTCCTGAATCCTTCCGGTTTTGCGCGGCGGACGGGGCTTCCTTGAAAGCGTTCTTGGAATTCATCATCCGGCATTGAACGGACTTGCTCCAGAGTTAATTCCAAAACGCCCGGACGCGGCTGAAAATCGGGTTCGGTGGTGGGTTGCTGGAAGCGATTCCAGGGGCAGACCTCCTGGCAGATGTCGCAGCCGAACACCCAGTTCTCCATCTGCTGGCCGTACTCCGTTGGGATTTCTTCTTTCGGCAGTTGCTCAATCGTCACGTAGCTGATGCAGCGGGTGGCATCCAGCACGTAGGGTTGCGGGAATGCGTTGGTGGGGCAGGCATCAAGGCAGCGGGTGCAGCTTCCGCAGAAATCACCAATGGGGGAATCGTACTCCAATTCCAGCGACGAAATCAGCACCCCCAAAAACAGCCAGCTCCCCATTTTTCGGTTGATGATGTTGGTGTGTTTTCCCATCCATCCCAGCCCTGCCCGCACCGCCCATTGTTTCTCCAAAATTGGTCCGGTATCCACGTACCAACGGCTTTCGGCGTTTGGCTCCAGCGTCTGGATGAACTGGTGAAGTTGCTTCAGTTTTTTTGGAAGGATGTTGTGGTAATCGCGCCCCCAAGCGTAGCGGCTGATTTTTGCGTGATCGGGTTGGGTGCTGTGTTGGTGGGGAGTGAAGTAGTTGCGGGCAACCACAATCACCGAGCGTGCCGAGGGAAGAATTTGGCGGACATCGCGGCGTTTGTGGTTGTTGCGGGCAATCCATTCCATGCTTCCGTGGTGGCCGCGCGCCAGCCATTCCTGGAACAGATCGGCTTCGCGTTCCATCCGTTCGGCGGGGGCAATTCCAACAAGGTCAAACCCTAATTGGTCGGTGATGAATTGGCGGATGGCGGGGGTGTGGGTGGTGGTTGGCAATGGCGACCTCATAGAAAAAAACCAAAATTGATTACCGCTGGCTACTACTCCGCCGAATCACTCTTACCGCACTGATCTGGCTGCGGAAACGGCGTAGCGGTTCGGCGATGATCCCTTCCCCCAACGGGTCGTTCATCAGATACTCAGTCCCCTGTTTCCCAACAACCAGCACCCAGTGGGGGATTGCCGCGCCGATCATCACCCGAACGATAACGGGGTTGCCAGCCTTCAGCGCGTCGTCAATTTCTTGGTGGCTTGGGTATGGCGTGTCAATGGTGATTGCGTTGCCCGTAAGCTCCTCCACCGCACGCCAACGCAGCCACCCCCGCTCGGTGAATCCAGATTTCAGTGCCAGCCGTGCGTTCAGTTCGTCGGGGGGGATGATGATTCCGTGGTGGGCCAGCGCCATGCTAACGCAGCAGACCACGCAGCCGGTCGCGCTGAAGGCTTCGTTGCTTCCCCCTAACCGAACTTCTTTCCACCGGGGCGCGGTTTGCAGGTAGATGGGAGTTGCCAGAACTATCTGCAGGGCTTCCCCTCCGCTGATGTTGATTGGCGCAGCAAGTCGGTCGCGGATAACCGCAGCCGCAACCCCAGCCACCACCAACAGCACACTGCCGATCAGCAGTGCGCGTTTTCCTATCGATGGATGTGGGCTGCCGAACATTGCCGTTTATGAAAGAGGGTTCACGCAAAGACGCAAAGCGAAGAACGCAAAGGGCGCGAAGAAGAAGGAAGAGAGAGGAAGAAAAGATGCCGCCGCTTGCGGTTAGTTCAGGGGTTACATCCCAACCGATTTCAGTGCTTCAACTTCCGATTTCCCAAGCTGGCGTTGCAGCCGGATTTCTTGAACCTGCTGGTAGCTTCCCCCTTTGCGGGCAAATTGAAGAATACTGGCATCGGACATTTGCACCGGCTTCAGCGTGGAGTATTCCAGCCCGGAAAGCATCGTTTTTTTCTCCTTGAACTTCATCTTGGAAAGCTCCAAGATTGCTTCCTCACCAATCCCCGCGCTTTTCATTGCCCGGATGTCGTCGGCCCAGTTTGGCAGCGCGCCCATTTCGGTTAGCTGGGTCATTGCGGTGGGGCTTAGTCCCAGCGGCGACATTGCCTCGACGGTGCTTCCCAAATCGAACTTCAGGCTTCGTTCGTGCATACTTTTCACCATCTCCACCGCAGCGGCTTCGTCAAGCCCGGCGCGTTTTGCTTGGCCAAGCTCTTGGATTTCTTGCTCGGTCAGTTTCATGCTGCTCAGTTCAGCAGCTTTTTCCTGGGTGAAACCTTGCTGCTGAAGTTGCTGCTTCAATGCTTCGTCCTCGCCGCTTCCGCAGGCAATCAGTGTGGCCGAAAGGAGCATGGCGATCAAGCGTAGTTGGGTCTTCATCGGTGTATCGGTTGGATTGATGTATTGGCGTACTGCTGCTGCTACTGCGGCTGCTCGGAAGCCCCTTCTATTTGGTTGGGTTCGGCTTCGGCAAGCTCTGGTTCTTCGGATATTTCGGGTGTTTCGATTGCGGTGATTGATTCCTCCGTCGCATTCCCGGCCGCGCCAACGCGGGCTTCAATTTCGGCAACCTCGGTGGCCTCATCAACCGTGATGACTTGGACCCGTTCGGCACTGAAGGCGTCTTCTTCCATCAGCTCCTCAATCTCGCGCAGTTTCGGCAGATCGGTCACGTTGTTCAGCCCAAAACAGCGGAGGAAGTCGTCGCTGGTTCCGTACAGCAGTGGGCGGCCAACCCCTTCGCTTCGCCCGGTGATGGCCACCAAATTTTTTTCCAGCAACGAGAGCAAAACTTGGTCGCAGTTCACGCCACGTATCTGCTCAATTTCTGGTTTGGAAACCGGCTGGCGGTAGGCGATAATGGCCAACGTCTCCAGCGCGGCGGGGGAAAGTCGGCGGCGAAGTTTCTCCTTGGAGAGCATCGCCACCCACTCGCCATACTCACGGATGGTGGCGTACTGGAATCCACCGGCAACCTCAACAATACGGAATGCGCGCCCCGATTCATCATACTCAAGGTTCAGCTCCTCGATCAGTCGCCGGATATATTTCTGGTTGATGCTTTCGGCTCGGGTGCTGCGCGATGGCCGCCCGCTGGAACGCGCTTCGGCTTCCTCGAACGCTTCCGCAAGGTCGTCGGCTTCGGCCTCAAGGCTCTCCTCGGCGTTCGTTGCGGGTTGCTCCGGGGCATCGTTTGGCGGGGCAGCTTCGGCGGTGTTTTGTTCGGCAAACAGCGGTGGGATTTCTTCTCGCAGCTTCCCGTCCGGTTGGTCGCCAACGATTAGCCGTATCAGCATTCGTGGCGGAAGCGGTTCTTCGCTGGCAAAAATCAGTGCTTCCAGCACTGGCTTCAGCAGTTGTGGGTCGTCGGTAATGTATGGTTGTCGGGCCATCGGTTCAATGTTCGTGCTTGGGGAAAAGGATTATCGGCGGCTGCATCGGCGTGTTGGGTTAGAGCTTGTACAGCAGGACATCCTCAAAATTGTCATCTTGGTGGAAGGCAATGAACTTATTTTTAATCAGCTCCAGCAATGCCAGCATGGTGACGATAATTCCCATCCGATCCAAGCGGTCAATCAGTTCAAAAAACGTCACCTGGGAGCGGTGATTGAAGATGGAAAGAATGTAGTCGGTTTGTTCCTCCACCGTGTAGGCAATCCGCTCCACAACGTGAATATCTTTCCGCCGGCGCGAGCGGTCCACCGCCTTTTTGAACGCGGTCAGCAAATCGAACAGGGTGACGTTCCGCAAGGTTTCTTCGGGGGTTTCCGGCTCAATCACCCGTTCGTCGGCAAGGAAATTTTGGCGGTAGAACACCAACCGGTGGTCTTCTTCACGTCCGCGCAGCTGTTCTGCGATTTCCTTATACTGCTTGTACTCCAGCAACCGGCGAACAAGCTCGGCACGCGGGTCTTCCTCTTCTTCTTCATCGCTGACGCGCTCTGGTTTTGGCAGAAGCATTTTGGCTTTAATCTGCATCAGCGTGGCGGCCATCACGATAAACTCCCCCGCCTGCTCCAGATCAAGCATCTGCAGGGCGTGAGTATAAACCAGAAACTCCTCGGTAATCTGGGCAATGGGGATGTCGTAAATATCCAGCTCATCCCGCTTGATGAAAAACAGGAGCAAGTCCAGCGGCCCCTCGAAATTCGGCAGCGAGACAACATATTGGGTAACGTTCATTGCCGCGAAGATACTACGTTGTTCCGCTAAAGGGGAAAGAAAGAATTTTTTTTTGGGGGGGGTGAGAATTTTTGGGGTGATCGGTGTCTTCATACAGTAACCGGCAACCGTAGCGGGCAGCCTTCCATGAAACGCCCGACGACAGATTGAATTGCAGGAGAAACAGGGGTGGCAGCAACGGCAACGTATCCAACCAAAGCTCAGCACGGCGCAAGCGACAAGGACGACGAGGTTCTTGTTGAGCGGATTCGTGCTGGGGATCATGCGGCCTTTGCCACACTGTTCCAGAAATACAAAACAGGGATTTACCGTTTCTGCCTGCTGATGTTGGGGGAATCCCAAGCTGCCGAAGACATCTACCAGGACATCTTCCTGAATTTCTACAGCACCTGCCGCCAGGGGCAGCCAATCCGCAACGCGCGCCACTACCTGTTTGGCGCGGCCCGAAACCGCTGCTTGCGGCAACTGCAAATTTCACGAAGAATGGAGCCGTTGCCAGACTTTGAGACGTTGGAGTATGCCACCGATGAACGGGAGGCCGAGATCAAAGTGCAGCTGGACGAAGCCTTGCAGCGGATTAACCCGGTCTATCGGGAAGCCTTCCTGTTGTTCGAGCTGGAGGACTACTCATACGAAGAAATTGCTGCCCAGCTTGAGGTCACGCGCGAGGTGGTGCGGAACCGAATTTACCGGGCAAAGCAGGCGTTGCAGAAGATTTTGCGGAAATCGCTGGGGGAGTAGCGGAAACCAGCAGGGGAGAGACCGAACACTTTGTTTTGAGAGAAAGTAGAGCATTACATCAATGACCATACAAGAACAGATTATCGCACTGCTGAACGGTGACCTTACCAACCAACCGGAGGCTGCCGAACTGCTGCACGTGCTGTCGGTCTCTCCCGAGAAGCAGGCATTGCTGATCGAGCAGATTCGGATGGCGCGTGGATATGCCAATCTGCGGGCCAACCTAACCCCGCCCCCCGCTGCCGATGCCGCAATTCTGCAAGGGCTTGCGGGGATTGATGCAGCGATTGGCGCGCCGGTTGTGGCTCCAACTCTATCCCCAACTCCATCTACACTTCCGGCAAATTCTTCGGCTTCGGTTGCTTCTTCGTTATCGTGGTATTCACGGCCTTCCATCCGTGCGGTCGCGGCCAGCTTGCTGCTTGTTGCTGGCGTTGGGATTGGCTATCTGCTCTTTCACCGTACGGATGCCACAATCGCTGAATCTGCTTCCGGCCAATCGGGGGCGCAGGTGCAACTGCAAACGGGGGGTGATGGAGTTTCGCAAGCCGATTCGGCGGCGATGCTTCGGGGATATGTCGGCCAACTTCAACAACAGCTTGCCACGGCTAACCAGAATTACGGCGTTGCGCTTGCGCAGATAGAATCGTTGCGGAATCGCCCAACACAAACCCGCACCATCACCCTGCGCAACATCGTGCACGACACCGTGCACGACACCGTCCTGATTGCCGCCACCCCGCCAGCCGCAATGGCTACGGCTGATGTTTCCGGCGGCGTTGATAGTTCTTCAGCAGTTCAGCCGTTATCGTTGCATGGGCCGTCGCATCCGGCGATTGTGTTGGATAGCCTGATGCTGATCAATGCCCCGGCGATTGCGTTGCGCTCACCCTCGGTGGCTTCGCAGGGGGACGCCGCAAGCAAGCACCGCTGGCAGGTGGGGTTGCGGAATCACTTCAGAATGTCGTTGCCGAAGATTGAGGGGCTGCCAAACCTTCAGAACACCTTAACCGACCGCGAAGGCTTCATCAGCTACGCAATGCAGAACCAGCAGGGATTGCCGCAACTGAACATTGGCGCGGCTGTGGGGGAGACTCAGTTCGGGTTGATGTACCACACCAACACTGGCGGCGCGCAAACCGACACGGTATTTCTCACCACACCAATTCTGAACTATGGCCGGCTTTGGGTTGCCCCAACGTTGCTCACCATTGGCGAACATCTGAGTGCTTCGGTGGAGCTTGGCGGCGGCGGAACGGAGATCGGGCCGTTTGGCACTGCGGGCGTAGCAATGGAGTATCAAGCTGGGGAGCGAGCCACGTTGCACGCCGGGCTTGCCTCCTGGTTTTTGTGGACTGCATTCCGCGACCAACTCTACACCAGCACCAATCTGAACGGCTCAATCGGCATCGCTTTCCGCTGGTGATACGGCCATTATGGGGCGCACCGAAAAGCCCCACCGTTACATCTGCAAATTTATTTTTGCAAAGGGTTGCTTTTCGCATTCCGCCGCCATTATATTTGCCACCGAAGAATCCGGGGCACCAACCCCCGGCCTTCGTTCGGGACTTTAGAGTTTGGGGTGAGCTCTCTAGTCCTTTGGGAACTATACTGTGTGGGGTGAGCGGTATAGTTCCGTTTTTTTCAGAGTAGCATCGCTATCGCAGCGGTGCTACTCTCTTTTTTATCCCCACCCTATCGTTATTTTCTTCCCCACAATACCGAACATCAAGCCATGTCCCAGATTACATCCAACCAAGTTCAGCACATCGCACGCCTGGCAAAGCTCCGGTTTACGCCGGAGGAGTTAGAAGACTTCACGGCACAGTTCAACCAGATTGTTGCTTACGTGGAGCAGCTGGAGCAGGCCGACACCGAAGGCGTTACGCCGATGACCAGTTCGCTGGAAGAACTCAACATCATGCGGGATGACGTTCCCGGGCCAATGCTTCCCGCGCCCGAAGCCTTGCGGAACGCGCCAAAAAAAACAGAAGGCTTTTTCACCGTTCCCAAAGTGATTGGTGAGGTTGAAGAGTGAGCTGCCAAGCAAGCAAGGGGCGCGCACGGCAGCACCGGGCACGCATCAATCATTGCACCAACTGCAATCTGAGATGAACGTTCTGGCTGTAATTCCCGCCCGGTTTGCCAGCAGCCGATTCCCCGGCAAGCCGCTTGTGCCGATTGCTGGCATCACCTTGATCGAGCGGGTGTATCGGCGGGTTTGCCAAGCGGAGCGGGTAAGCCACGTGCTTGTTGCCACCGACGACCAGCAAATCCTTGACCATGTTCATGCCTTTGGCGGAAATGGAGTAATGACCCAAGCCAACCACCCCAGCGGATCGGATCGGATTGCCGAGGCGGCCCAGAAATACGGCACTGCCGACCTTGTGGTGAACGTGCAAGGGGATGAGCCGCTGGTGGAACCAGCGTTGATTGACAGCATGATTGCAGCAGTTGCATCCGGGCCGTTCGGTTGCGCAACGCCGGTGGCCCCAATCACCAACCCACACGATCTGCTGAACCCAAACGTTGTGAAAGTGGCCATGCGGTCCGATGGCGTTCCACTCTACTTTTCCCGCAGCCCCATCCCCCACTGCCGGGGGAAGCAACCGGAAGAATGGCTGGCCGAAGGAACCTGGTTCCGGCATATCGGCCTGTACGCCTACCGCGCCGAAGCACTCCGCCAGTTTGTGGCCGCCCCGCCAGCAATGATTGAACAAACCGAACAACTTGAGCAGTTGCGAATGATGGAGTTGGGAATCCCGATGATCTGCGTGAAAACTGACTACGCCAGCATTGGGGTGGATACGCCAGAAGATGTGGCCGCCGTTGAGCAAGCCCTTGCTGCTGCTGAACGTTTCCCTTGATTGACCCTTGATTGACCCTTGACTGACTGACCTTGCGCCGATGAACAACCACACCCGCCGGACCTTCCTTCGCGCCGCTGCAACCACGGCGGTTACTGGATTGCTGGGAAGCACATTGCTCCCCAACAACCTCCGCTCCCAACTGCCAGACCGCACGCCGGACGACCCCGCAACCCCTGCCGACACAAGCGTCCCCAAACGAACACCACGCCGCCGCAAAAAAGAAGAACCGCGCCAATTGCTGAAACCAGCAATGCTGAAAACCGGCGACACTATCGCGCTGGTTGCTCCGGCAAGCGGGGTCAGCCGTGGTGAGGTTTTGGAGGCAACCGAGACATTGAAGCGGCTGGGGTTTGTGGTGAAAGCCGGCGATTATCTGAACAAGGAGTTCGGCTACCTTGCCGGCCCCGACCAGCAGCGCGCCGATGAGTTCATGCGGTTCATCCGTGACCCCGAGGTGAAGTGCATCATGGCGGTGCGGGGCGGCTACGGGGTGATGCGGATACTTCCGTTGCTAGATTTTGAGGCGATCCGTGCCAACCCGAAAATCGTTATTGGCTACTCCGACATCACCGCGTTGGTCAATCCTATTTTCCAGAAATCTGGGGTGATTGCCTTCCACGGCCCGGTGGCCACCTCCACGTTCGACCGCTACACCCTAAGCTCCTTCCAACGGACGCTGATGGCCCCCCAAGCCGCCGGAACATTTGATGAAAGTGAGGAGTTCAGCGGGATAGCCTTCAGCGAATCGCGCGCCGCAACCATTGTTCCGGGGAAAGCGCAGGGGCGGCTGGTTGGGGGGAATTTATCGCTGGTGACGGCCTTGATGGGAACCCCGTACCAGATTGACCTGCGCGGCAACATCCTTTTCCTGGAAGAAATTGAGGAAGAGCCATACCGGATTGACCGAATGCTGATGCAGCTTGCGCTAAGCGGAAATCTTGGCCAATGCGCTGGCGTTGCGTTGGGGCGGTTCACAAAATGCGAGGCGCGCACACGTGGTGGCGAGTTTCAGGTGTCGCTATCGTTAGAGCAGGTGTTGCGTGGGATTCTGGAGCCGCTGAAAATCCCTACGGTCTATGGGCTTCCGATTGGGCATATCAAAAGCAAGCTAACGGTTCCGGTTGGCGGGCTGGCCACGCTGGATGCCGATGCCCGCACGATCACATTGGATGAAGCTGTGGTGGGGTGAGGTCAGTTCCCAATTTTTGGCTCCCCTGAAAGTAGTGTGCAACGGCGGGAAACGGCAGATGGGAGATCGGTGGCTGTGATGTTCGGTGGCTCCGCTCATACTTCCACGGATATCAGCATGAGCGGGGACGAAATTCGGTGGCTGCTGCACACTCACTCTATCCTCTCTTTCTCTTCCCTCTGTGACCTCTGTGCCTCTGTGTTTTTTTTCCCCTGGGTGGCTGGGCGGATACTTCCCACACTAACCATAGATGCGCTCAATTTTTTGAGCATCAGCTTTTGGGGAAGTTGCAACCTGGCCCGGTTCATCTTCTGGGATAATGCCATCATGGTTGGTTTTGTGCCACACCAGCGGCGCAAAAATGTATTCCCGCAGCGACATCACCCCGGCTGCCAGATGCAACGCCCAGTATTGCAGCGTCCCCCCGATCAGCTTGCCAGCACCCATTGCCACCCCCATTTGGGCAAACCGGTGGCGGTCGGCAAGGAGTGAGATGGTAAGGCTAAGAACCAAGTTGGCAAGAAGCACAAGGTTTGTCAGCAGAACGTTCGGGTCGCTAAGCTGGCGGAAGGAGAAGAGGATGAACAGGTAGATGGTGAAGAACGGGGTGAGTGTGCCGCAAATCATCCGCAGCCAGAAGTTTAGCCAGATGCGTCCCGGGAAATCGGCAAACCCAAACCAGCGTTGCCGCAAGTGGACGATCTGCGTAATCATCAGCCCTTTGTACCAGCGGGTGCGCTGCTGAATCCACGCCTTCGGTTGTTCGGGGCAGACTTCGTGGGTGATGCTTTCCATCAGCGTCATCCGCACACCCTGGCGCACCAGCCGGACGCTGAGTTCGGCATCTTCGGTAACGTTGTAGGGGTCCCAACCGCCAACCGCCCGCAAGGTTCCCGTGGCAATGTAGAAGGAGTTTCCCCCCAACCCAAAGGGCATCCCCTTGCGCGACAGCCGGGCAATGTGGTGTTCGAACCAATCGTTGTACTCAGCCGCAAAAAACCGGGTCAGCACGTTGTGGTTTCCGTTGCTGATGCGGATCACCGACTGAAGGCACGCCGGTTCCGGTAAGGCCGCAAAGTGCTTGGCAGCGTTCATCAGCTGTGCAGGGTCGGGGTGGCTTTCGGCATCGAACACCGTCAGATATTTCCCCGTTGCTTCGGCCAGCCCATACTGCAACGCGCGCCCTTTTGTGAACGGGGGGGCCGGCGGTATCGTTATCACCCGGAACCACTCTGGTAACTCTACGGTCCGCAGGCTTGCGGCGGTAATCGTGTCCCCTTGCTCAACAATCACCAGCGCCTCTAATAGCTCCGTGGGATACTCCAACCGGCAAAGGCAGGCAATCGTTTGGTGAATCACCGGGCCTTCTTCTTTCAGCGGGAACAGGATGGTGAAGGTGGGAAGCTGGTTGGAGGTGAGGGCCGCCGCCGCAACCGATTCGGCGGGTGGCATTCCCCCTTTCCAGAGGGTGATGCGGAAGGCGAGCATCGCAAGAAAGTTGGCCACCGCGCACCAGAACAGCATCATCCCGATGCCGTTGGCATCCAACGCACCAACCACCATCACCGCCAGAATCAACAGCGCGAACGCCGTACGGCTAACCCGATCAATCACCGAGTATGCCGAATCATCCCCCAAACGCTCGGCATGGCGCAGCGCGGTGGGGTCGTGGCGGGGTGTGGTGGCGGGGTGTGTCTCTATCGGCTGGCTCACTTCGGGCAATGTTCTTGTGAAAAAAAATCTGCGGGAAAAAATTGTGGAAGTGCGGTTATCCAAACTGTTGGCTTGGCTCGGTTGGGTTGCTATCCCGTTTCACCACCAACAACGTGATGTCGTCCGATTGCGCCGCGCCCCGCGTGTGGAGCGTGATGTCGTAGCGGGCGCGCTCCACCGCTTGGTGGGCAGTGGTGGTGCTGAAATCAGCAAACAAGGCCTTCAGCCGGTCGTCGCCATATTCCTCCCGCTGCTTGCTCATTGCCTCGGTCACGCCGTCGGTATAAAGGATCACCATATCGCCGGGCTGCATCGTGATCTCCCCAACTTGGTAGGGGATCAGCGTCGGCATAACGCCCAGAATCAGCCCCCCAACATCCAGCGGGTCGGCCCCATTCTGGTGGAAGTGATAGGGCGGGTTGTGTCCAGCGTTCACGTAGCTGAAGCCCCCGCTGTTTGGGTCCAATATCCCGAAAAATGCGGTGATGAATTTATCCGCCGAAGTGTTGCCGTTGATGATGTCGTTCACCCGCGCCACCAGTTCCGACAGCGGCAATTTCAGCCCCGCCAACGCCCGCAACGCAGCTTGGAAATTTGCCATCAACAGCGATGCCGGCGTTCCCTTGCCGGAAACATCGGCCACCGAAACCAGCACGCGGCCTTCGCCAAGCTCGATGGCATCGTAGCAATCACCGCCAACTTGCTGGGTTGGGATTGTGCGCGCCGCAACCTGGTAGCCCGGCACCGTCGGCAGCACCAACGGAAGCAACCCTTGCTGGATTTCGGCAGCAATCCGCAAATCCTCTTCCAGCCGATTTTTCTCAATCATCTCCTGCAGCAGTCGTGCTGTCTCCAGCCCACCGATTGCCAGCGACCCCAGCGCGGCCAGATACTCCAAGTCTTCTTCATCCATTGCCTGGCTTAGCCGTTGGCCAATCAGCAGAAGCCCGCGCGCTTCCCCTTGCATCTCCATCGGGATTGAGGCGCGGATGCCCAGCCGGTACAACTCAGCAAAGCGCGTATCGGTTGCGGATTCTGGGCCGAACATCATCGCCCCATGCTCGGCAAGTGGGGCCAAGCATTCTGCCGATGGAGCCTCGGGGAAGCGGTTGACGGCAAAGCGGTACTGCGGCCCCACGTTCAACGCCACGGCGTACTTGCTGATGGCCATTTCCCCCATCAAGGTGTATCCCAGCAATCGTAAAATCCCGTCGTGATCCAGCAGCGCGTTGAACTCCTGGCTGGCCTCGAACAGCGACCGCAACCGGTGCACACGGCGTTCCAGCTTCCGGTTGGCGTGCCGAAGCGAGCCGCGTGCGTTGCATCCTTCCAACGCAATGGCGGCAATGGTGCGGACCAGCGCGGCGTAGGTGAGGTCGTCGTGAGTAAGATTGCGGTTGATAAGCGGCTTCCCCAGCAGCACTATCCCGAACGTCCGTTCGCCAAACTGAATCGGGAGCTGGTACTGGATATGATTCCGCTCCAGCATCGCCTCCGTTTCCGGCGTGAACCCAATGGCTCCGTTGCTTTCCGCTTCGGTGCTTTGCCGTAGCTGTCCGCCTGCCAACTCACTGCTGCTTCCCCCCCCTTTCGTGATGGTCACGTGGAACAAGTGCGGATCGTTCCCATCGGCCACCGCCACCGCTGCGCGCCCCAACCCAAATTTCCCCATCAGCGTCAGCAGTAGGTTGTTGAAGATGAAGTCGGGATCATCCGATTCAATCAACAGCCGGCTTAGCTCCAACAGCGCGTTGATGTCCAGCGATGCAGTAACGATTTCCTGTTGTGGCAAGATCGGTTCCATCATGGGATTCATGGCGGCAAAGATAGGGGGGGAAGGGGAAGGGAAGGGAACATTGGAAATTGAAAATTGAAAATGAAGGCATCACTTTCGGTGCGCGTTTCTACTCACACGCGATTTCGCAAGCCACCGCTCCTGCTTCTATTTCCTACTTCCTATTTCCTTCCTCCCCGGCTCCCAGCGGGTGAGTTACTCCCGCCGATAAACCCCGCAGCGCGTCCCGTGTGCGGCAACAAAAATTCCGTTGCGTAGCAGCACCGCAGCGGCGGGGTGTTCCAGCGGGAGCATATCGGCCCACTGGCGGGCGGTGGTGGAATAGAAGTGGATGGTGGCCGTGTCGGACAGCAGCAACGTGTCGCCGGCAATGCTCAGGTTGTTGGGAAGGAATTCTGGCGGAAGCGGAAGGTCCCGAACGTAGTTGCCGAACGGATCGAACTGGGCCACGCGGCGGGCATCAATCACGTAGATGTTGTCGGCCGGGTCAAGCTCAATCCGTTGCGGGTCCAGAAGCTGCGCCGGGCCGCTGGTTTGGTCGCCAAACGTCCGCTCCCACATCCCTTGCGTGTTGAACTTCACGATTCTCCGGTTCTCACCATCCACCACAAACAGCTCACCTTGCCGGCTTACTGCAACGTCGCGTGGGTATCCAAATTGGGCGCGTTCGTTTGTGCCGTCGCGTGTGGCAATGGTGGTGACGTAATCCAGCATCCGATTGAACCGCTGCACCCGGTGGTTGTTGTGGTCGGCCACGTAAATATCGTTCCCCTGGCGTGCGGCCACGGCCATCGGCTGGTCGAATTGCAAGGTCCCGCTTCCGTAGCCCCCTATCATCCGGAGTGAGTCGCCGTTGGGGGCGAACATCACAAGGGTGTTTGCGGCGCAATCGGCAACGATGATGTTCCCCTGCACGTCGGCATCCAGATCGCATGCCCCAGCGAACCGGCCAAAGAACAGAAGGAATGTGAGTGGAAGGAGCATGATATACTCGGTGCAAATTGGTTTGCGAAACTCTACTCAGCCAGGTGCGCTATGGATTCCCGCTTTCGCGGGAATGACAGTGATTAAGTTTTTCGCACACCACTCTGTTTGGAGTATAGAAAGCGATGTGTGAGTTACTCACCCTGAGTTTTCGCTGAAGCTGAATACCGCGTGACGGCTGGAGCATGAGTAAAACCGCCGAATGTAGCCCTCCGCTCGTGCTGAGCTTCGTCGAAGTATGAGCGGAGCCACCGAACCTCGCGCCCCCCCTACTGTCTTCCGCGAAGGCGGGAGCCAGCGGCCTGCAGGGCGTACCATGCTTCTTCCTTCGCCAATGCTATTGCTACTCCAATGGATTCCCGCTTTCGCCCCGACTGGTCGGGGTAAACTGGGAATGACACGGTGGAATGTGTGTGTTCTCAGGGATCATTTTTCCATCCATCGCGCCACCCTTGCTCCGCCTACTGAACAACAAAACTGCCAACTGCGCGCTGGCTTCCGGTTGCAAGCGCCACTTGGTAGAGTCCCGCAGCAAGCCCCTGCAACGGCAGTTGTATTTGCTGAACCCCAGCGGCCACGGGAAGCTGCATGATGGTTTCCCCCACCAGATTGTACACCTCCAAAACAGCCGGGCGTTGGGGGCGATTACTCCACCGGATTGTGACGACTCCACGAGCCGGGTTTGGGAAGGATTGCAGCATCGTGAAAGAATTTGCTGGCTCTTCGGCTGGGGCCGGACTGCTTCCGTTGTAGGCCACTTTTGCCCGCACCACACTTTGGCGAAGCGCCTGAAAATCGGTGGCGGCCAGAAGCGCGAACGCCACCGTGGCAGTGTCGCCGGCGGCAATCGCAATCGGCCCGGCGGCAATCATCATGCTGGCATCGCCGGGGTCGCTAAGGGTGCGCGCAAGCCCGCCGGAGATTTTCCCCCATTTTTTTGCTGGGCTGAAATCTATCTGCACGCCGTTCTCTGGATCGTCGTTGTTGATGGCGTAGAAGTTATCGCCGTTGCCCTCCAGGATTGCCGCGCCGGTCAGCAATTTCTGCTGCCCTGCGTCTGGGTTTTGCTGGTATCCCAAACGGGAATCGGGGTCGTAGCCAACAACATCCCCCAACCCATCTAAGCCGATATCCCAATCAAGATAGAGGCCGCAGTGCAGGTTGGTGAGGGGCGCGCCCGAGATGTTTTTCAGCCGGTAGCGGACAATCACAAAATTATCCAAGTCGGTTTTTCGATACTCGGTGGTCGTCATGGCCACTTCAACGCCAATGCGCGATTGCGCCAGCATTGCGGAATCGTTGAACAGCGCGTAGCCGGTTTGCACGGAGGAATCGGCGGCCACCGTCAGCCGGTACGGCTTTGCCATTTGGAAGCCTTGCGCAGTCCCTTGCGACAGCCCGCCAACCCGCACAACATCGGCAACGTGGCCGGCATCGGTCCCGACCACCAAGCCGCCATGGAACAGCAACCGGCGGCTGGCCCCGTAGGTAAAGCCATCACCTTGCGTGCGGTTCAGCCCGTTGTAGGCAATGTTCCCGGTGCTGTTGAACGTTGCGGTAATGTTGTTCAGGTCGGTTGTCTGGTAGGTTGGGGAAATCGGGAGGATGATGTAGTCGTAGTTTGTTCGGTCCAGGGTGATGGTGGCCACTTTCAGAACCAGCTCGCTGTTGGCAGGAATATCTGCAGGAATGGTGAAACCGAAGTTGCCCGTGGGTGAGGTTGCGGTCCCCCCCGTGGCCAGCCCATTGAACCGCACGCGGTTGTTCCCAACCACTATCAGTGGGTAGTTGGCCGACTCCATCGTCACGGCTAAGCTATCGCAGGGGGCAAGAAGGTTTTTCACGGTGAGTTGGATGCTGACAAACTCACCAGCATCGGCGATTCCATCCCCGCTGTTGTCATTCAGTTTGTACTCAATCATCCGTGCCGAACGGATTGCTGGGCCTTGCGTCACCGCGCGGTACAGATTCAGCCGCCCCGATCCGAACTTGTTGGCCAACTGTGGCGGAAGCAAGGGGGTGATGTCGTCGCAGCTTGCGCGAAGCACTTCGGCCACTTGCTCTGGGCTTAGTTCTGGATATTTCTTCATCACCAACGCCGCCGCGCCAGCAACGATTGGGCAAGCGAACGAGGTCCCGTCGTCGCGGCGGTAGCTGTTGCCGATGTCGGTTGTGAGCAATCGAGTGCCGGGTGCGGCAAGGTCCACGTAGTAGTTGTAGCGGCTGAAGGAGGCGCGTTTGTCCTGGTCATCGGTGGCGGCAACCGAAAGCGCGCCGCGGTAGCTGGCCGGGTACATCGGCGTTTCCAACCCGTTGTTCCCCGCAGCAACCACCACCAGCGACTTGTAGGTGTTGGTGGCCACATCAATCACTTCCTGCTCGGCCTGCGAACGGACAATATCACCCCAACTGCAGTTAATCACCCGCGCCCCCATTTTGGCAGCATACAGGATTGACTCATATCCACCGATAAGGTCGGGCGAGGCTCCATCGGTGGCAATTTTCAGCGACATCAATCGCGCACCGTAGGCCACGCCGGCAATCCCGCGGTCGTTGTCCCCAATCGCTGCGGCGATTCCCGCAGATTCAGTCCCGTGAGCTTCGCCGGCGGGGTCGGGGTTGTTGTCGGGATGAAGTCCGTCGTAGCCGGAAAAATCGTAGCCGCGCCAGTCGTCCACGTAGCCGTTGCCGTCGTCATCTTTCCCGTTGGTGCTTTTCTCCTTCCCTTCGCTGTCGGTTCCGTTCTCGCCGGGGTTTTTCCAGATTGCTGCGGCAAGGTCCTCGTGGTCCGGTTCAATGCCTGTGTCGCTGATGGCAATCAGCAAGGTGCTATCGGCCTGCACGCTATCCCAGGCATCGAACGCGCTGATTTGCTGCAGATACCACTGGTCGGCAATGGAGGGATCGTTCGGCGTGCGGAGCAATCGCGGGCGGCTAATCGGCTCGGCATACTCAACCCCTGGCAGTTTGGCCAACGCTTGGGCAACTTCGCGTGGGGGAAGGGCTGCAGAGTAGCGAACCAGAGCAATCCGTAGCAGCCCGGCTTCTTGGGTTTGGTTGCTTCCTTTGTAGAAGGGCATCCGCCATTTCACCAGCGTGGGGTTCAGCCAGGGGCCAACATCGCTGATGCCGAACTCCGCCACGGCCCCGCCCAGCAGCAGCGGCGAAATCCCGCTGCGTGCAGCATCGGGGGTGAACTTGACAATCACCTGGCCGGTAAGCAGAGCGGGCGCAGAATTTTTCTGAGGTTGAGGTTGAGGTTGGGGCTGCGCCGCAACGGGGGCAGCAACAATCAACAGCAGCAGGAAGAAGAGTTGGAGGGCTTTCATGGAGTTGAAAATACGGTTAGGATTGGGAATCGGGGGGCGGGAATCGGTTGTCGGGAATCGGGAATCGGGAATCGGATTTCGGTTATCGGGCTTCTGACTAATGACCAATGACTTTTGTCGGGAATCGGGAACTTGATCTACTATACTCCAAACAGAGTGGTTTGCGAAAAACCTAGTCGTTGTCATTCCCGCGAAAGCGGGAATCCATACCATACATAGCTGAGTAGAGTTTCGCAAACCAATTTCTTTCGAGTATAACACATGAATGATGGAAAATGTTAGCCAAGAGGTGATAGAAACAAGGGAGATTTTATTGCCCTCTCGTTAGCCTTTACACTTCCCTACCACCTCCCGCTTGCACCGTCACGCGGGGTTGGCGAAGTTGTCGCGCTTCGTAAGAGTAGGGGAATTTCCGCGTTCCGTCCGCTTCCTTCCCGAAACCCCGCTGCGACGGGGGGCGTAGCCCGGCTCACATTCTCCGCTACGGGCCGCGCTTCGGTGAACACGACCTGCAAGCATAACCAACCATATCCACATAGAACCGAGGGTAGCACCATGACCAACAGCTTCAGTGCCCGTTCCGCCTTGCAAGTGGGGGGCCGCACCTACGACATCTTCCGCCTTGACTCACTCTCCTCACTTGGCGTTGAGCTCTCTAATCTCCCCTTCTCCATTCGCATCCTTCTGGAAAATCTCCTCCGAACCGAAGATGGCCTTTCCGTCACTGCCGACGATGTTCGTGCGCTTGCGGCCTGGAGTCCGGTTTCGCTGCCGGAGAAGGAGATTGCCTTCACGCCAGCGCGTGTGCTGATGCAGGATTTCACCGGCGTTCCCGCCGTGGTAGATCTTGCTGCCATGCGCGATGCAATGGCTACGCTGGGGGGCGATCCAACAAAAATTAATCCACTATCGCCCGCCGAACTGGTGATTGACCACTCAGTCCAAGTGGATGCTTTCGGCTCGATGAACGCATTCCAAATCAACACCGAGTTGGAGTATGAGCGGAACCGCGAACGGTATGCGTTCCTGCGCTGGGGGCAGAAAGCCTTCCGCAATTTCAAAGTGGTTCCCCCGGAAACGGGGATTGTTCACCAGGTGAACCTGGAGTATCTGGCGCGCGTGGTGTTTACTGCCGATGCCGCCAACGACGAAGGCGCAAACCCGCTGGCCTATCCCGACACCGTTGTTGGAACCGACAGCCACACCACCATGATTAACGGGCTTGGTGTGCTGGGCTGGGGCGTTGGCGGGATTGAGGCCGAGGCCGCACTGCTTGGCCAGCCGGTCTCGATGCTGATCCCGAAAGTGGTTGGCTTCCGTGTTAGCGGCACGCTGCCGGAAGGGGCAACCGCCACCGACCTTGTGCTGACCGTCACCCAGATGCTCCGCTCGCATGGGGTTGTTGGGAAATTCGTGGAATTCTACGGCCCCGGCCTTGCCTCGCTTCCGCTGGCCGACCGCGCCACCATTGCCAACATGGCCCCAGAGTATGGCGCAACCTGCGGCATCTTCCCGGTGGATAACGAAACGCTCCGGTTCCTCCGGTTCAGCGGGCGCAGCGAAGAACAGGTTGCGCTGGTGGAAGCCTACATGAAAGCGCAAGGGCTGTTCCACACATCGGACACGCCGGAAGCGAAATACAGCGAGATGCTGGAGCTTGACTTGGGCACGGTGGAGCCAAGCATTGCCGGCCCCAAACGCCCGCAAGATCGGGTCCGTTTGGCCGACGCAAAACCTGCCTTCCGCGACGCACTTCGGACCCTGGTGGCGCACAATGCCCCAACCGCAGCCGCCGCACAAACGGAGCAGTGGGAAGATGAAGGGGGCCACCCCGCCGATCACCACGATTACTCCAAACATGGATCGGCTGTGCGGTTCCACATGGGGAATAATGAGTGTGTGTTGCATCACGGCTCGGTGGTGATTGCTGCAATCACCAGCTGCACCAACACCTCCAACCCATCGGTGCTGGTTGCCGCCGGGTTGCTTGCCAAAAACGCCGCCATGCGTGGCCTTACCGCCAAACCCTGGGTAAAAACCTCGCTGGCGCCTGGCTCCAAAGTTGTCACCGAATACCTTGATAAAGCTGGGCTAACTCCATATCTGAACCAGCTTGGATTCCAGACGGTTGGATATGGCTGCACCACCTGCATCGGCAACAGCGGCCCGCTTCCGGCGGAGGTGTCGGCGGCGATTAACGAAGGGAATCTGGTGGTCTGCTCGGTGCTGTCGGGGAACCGCAATTTCGAGGGGCGCGTGAACTCCGAAGTCCGCGCCAACTACCTGATGTCGCCCCCATTAGTGGTGGCCTACGCGCTTGCCGGGCGGATGGATATTGACCTTCACAACGACCCGATTGGGGTGGATGCCGACGGCCAGAAAGTCTATCTGAAAGATATTTGGCCAACCACCCACAGCGTCCAGCAAACGGTGGAGCAAAGCCTGCAAGCGGAGATGTTTCAGAAAAGCTACAGCAGCGTGTTCGATGGCGATGAGCATTGGAAAGGGTTGCAAGTTCCCGATGGAGAGATTTACGAGTGGGACGACAACTCCACCTACGTGAAGAACCCGCCCTACTTTGTGGATATGCCACGCGAAGCCGCCACAACCCTGGCCGACATCACCGATGCGCGGGCCCTGGCGGTGCTTGGCCACAGCATCACCACCGACCATATCTCGCCGGCAGGAAACATCAAAAAAGATTCGCCAGCCGGGGCGTACTTGATGGAGCGTGGCGTTGGGCCGAAGGACTTCAACCAGTACGGTGCGCGGCGTGGAAACCACGAGGTGATGATGCGCGGCACATTTGCCAACGTCCGGCTGCGCAACCAGCTTGCGCCCGGGACCGAAGGGGGATTCACCACTTACCTTCCAACGGGGGAAGTGACCACCATTTTTGATGCCTCGATGAAGTATCAGGAAAGCGGAACGCCGTTGGTGGTGATTGCCGGAAAAGAGTACGGCAGCGGAAGCAGCCGCGACTGGGCCGCAAAAGGCCCACGGCTGCTTGGCGTGCGCGCGGTGATAGCCGAAAGCTACGAGCGCATCCACCGCTCGAACCTTGTTGGGATGGGCATTCTTCCGCTGCAATTCCTTCCCGAAGAAACAGCCGAGACGCTTGGATTAACCGGGCATGAGGTCTATCAGATTACCGGATTGAACGACCTGTTTGCCAGCGGATTCCCAGCGGTGCGCAACCTAAAAATCCGTGCCGAGCGTGCCGACGGAACCGCCGTAGAGTTCACAACGCTGGTGCGGATTGACACCCCGCAGGAAGTGCTGTACTACCGCAACGGCGGCATCCTCCACTACGTGCTGCGCGGGTTGGTGAACGGGAAGTAAGTGAATCCAGCACAGGAGCCAACGAAATTTTGTGTTGGCTCCTGTGCTGAAATTTTATCTAGCATTTGCATTGCTTTCAATCTCGCTGGCCTATATCTTTGCTCATAAAAAACTCCTTCTTCAGGAACCCCTTCCCGTTAGCACTCAGTTATCGGTATAGCAAGACCTTCTGTTTGGCTATACCTCCATCCACATACCATCTTCAAAACAGCATGAACAATTCACACAGGGTTGTAGCAGCAATGGTTTTTTCAGTACTACTTGCTGCTTGTTCCGACTCCAGCACTCCAACAGACCCAGCAACACCGAACAGCCAAGAGAGCTACTTCCCATTAACGAAAGGGAGCACATGGATGTACAACGGGTTAGTCACCTATACGGCAACAATGGAGGGAGACACCATCGTTGGTGGAAAAACATATCAAATATCACGTGGCAGTACAGGAGGGACATCCTTAGTACGCAAGGAATCCGGCAACTACTATCAAACGCTTATTACGCCACCCAATTTCACGGAAATACCGATGTTAAAAGAGAACGCACCAGAAGGAACGTCGTGGGAATATGATGGGGTTGCCAATAGCACTCTGAATCACTATGTATATGTACTTGAAAAAAGGGACTTAAAATATACGGTGAATGGGAAGGAGTACAGTGATGTAATTAAGGTCAATTTAAAAGACACCTTGAAAATCTCTGGGATTTCTATAAATAGCCAGTCGGTAGATTATTATTACGCGAAAGGTGTCGGGCTTATTGAATTTATCACGCCAAAAGGAAAAATATCATTGGTGAGCTACAGCATCAAATAAGAGCGATAGGAATCAGTACAAAGCCGGGCCGATGGAAAACGATCCATCGGCTCGGCGTGTTTTGTGGTGGAAGCAAGCGCGTTCGGTCTTCATTCCCCCGCACTTCTCAAATTTATGGCAGATAAGGCTCAGGCTTGCACAAAAATCAACTGCCCCTTCAAGAAAAAAATCTTGAAGGGGCAGTTGGTACCGCTGATGGCTGGGGCTGTTTACCGCCATGTTCCGCCAGCATAGACAAACATTCGGGAGCCGTTGGCTGGAATGCTTACTGCCGGTGTGGCCACGTCAATGCCGTCGTTCGGGTCATCGTTATAGACCCAGATGACTTGACCCGATGATGCTGATGCTGGCAGCGTCAGGTTTGGATCGTTTCCAGCACCGGTTAAATCCACCCCGTTGCTGGCTATCACCACAATGGCCACGTTGTTATCAACCGCTGTCAGCGCGCAGTTGCTTGTTCCGCAGGCGGTGAACGATTGCGTGGAAAGAAGAACACGCCCGGCCGAGATGTTCACCCCAACAGCGTTGGTTCCAGCAACCGAAACTGCAATGCCAGTGTTGTTATCCCCTCCGGTTCCGGTCATGTTCACATCAATTCCGGTGGCGTTGGTGGCCGTGCCGCCGCTTCCGCTAAAATCGCCGCTGCTTGTTACCGACAGCACCGTTTTGTTGATGGCATCGGTAGTGGTGTTGGTGGCATCGTTATCCACCACTGCGGTTGTTGTGCTTGCGGTTTTTGCTCCGGTGATATTGAAGTTCGCCGCCTGCCCCGCCCCGCTGTTGGTGATATTGAACAACGTGCTTGCGCTGCTGGTGGTGCTGCTGAAGGGGAGCGTTAGCTGATCCTTCCAAAATGTTGTTGCCGAATCTATGCCGTTTGTGGTTTGAATGGCCAGCACTTGCCCTACCGATCCCACTACTGCTGGCAACACGTAATTCCCATTATTGGATACTGATGGCGCACGCAAACCGATGTACTGCGTCCCCGTGCCGCTCGGTTCTTGGAACCGAAGGTCCCGCGCATTGTTATCGCTGTTGGTCATGGCGATGCGGGCATTTTCAGCGATGAGGAATGTGGAAGCAAACGTTTGATTTGCGGTCCACGTATTGCTGTTGCCAAGATTGATTCCCAACGGGCTACCTATTGTTCCATTGCCGGTCAGGGTTGCGTTATGTGTAACGGTGCTAAGCCCGCTTGCATCCGCCCACTCCAACGTTGCTGCGGTTGCTGTTGGCGTGGGGGATGCGGCAATAACAAGTGCTTGCCCAGC
Source organism: Chlorobiota bacterium (assembly GCA_016788565.1). Classification (GTDB taxonomy): domain Bacteria; phylum Bacteroidota; class Ignavibacteria; order OLB7; family OLB7; genus OLB7. The sequence goes on from JAEUSP010000136.1 coordinate 66,989, forward strand.
GGTTCCGTTGGTTGCCGGAAGCGTGTAGGTGATGTCGTTGCCTTGCGTTTGCGCTTTGAACGCAGTGTAGTTAGCAGTAGCATTGGGGAATGCACCAGCCCCGCTGTACCCCTCGAAGAACCGGAGTTCGCTTGGTGCGTTATCGTTGTTGGCAAGCCAGAGATCGGTGTTGCCGAAGACGGCGATGTCCGAGGCGGAGATTGTCATCGGGAGTGTGCCGCCGCTGTTGTTGGCGTGGTAGCCGAAGCTGCGGGCGGCAGCGGAAGTAAGCGTTAGGCCGCGACCGCCCGGGATGGCGGAGTAATCGCCGGCGGCTGTGTCGCTGCGCCCGCCCCCCGCTGCGGAATACGCCCCCGAAGCAACGTTGCTAGCACCACCACTGACTGTAGCAGAGTTATTAGAAGCTGTGTTGAATTGGCCGCCACCCACTGTCGAGCTACTCCCCGTTGCCATGTTGTTTTGCCCACCACCCGCCGTGGAATAGGTCCCCAACGCGGTGTTATTAACACCACCATCAACCACAGAATTTTCTCCCGATGCCGCATTCGAGCTTCCCCCGCCAACGGTTGAGTAATCATCCGATGCGGTGTTTCCCGAGCCACCACTTACGGTTGTCACAATCCCCGATGCCTTATTTCCGGCACCACCACTAACTGTTGATCTGGTACCCGATGCTCTGTTCCCATAGCCACCACCCACCGTTGAATAATTCGCCGATGCTGTGTCGTTGAAACCGCCACCCACCGTTGAATAATCCCCCGATGCCATGTTGAGATAGCCACCACCCACCAGTGCATAATTCCCTGATGCCGTGTCACCATAGCCCCCCCCCACCGTTGAGTATGATGTTGAGGCCAAGTTGGCAAACCCTCCGCCCACTACCGTGTACGTTCCTGATGCCCTGTTGCTTAAGCCCCCAGCCACCACTGCATAATCTGCGAACGCCTTATTGTTATTGCCCCCGCTTATGGTTGCGTAGTTTCCTGTTGCCGTATCAATGTAGCCCCCAGCCACGGTTGTATGCGTTCCCGATGCCACGTTGAAAAGGCCACCACCCACTGTCGAGTTATTCCCCGATGCCGTGTTGGTATTGCCCCCCGCCACCACCGTAACGGCTCCGGAAGCTGTGTTGCCTAAGCCCCCACTTACCGTCGAAAAACCTCCCGAAGCTATGTTGCCAGTTCCCCCTGCCACCGTGGCATATTGCTTATCGCTGACGGTTCCTGCGTTGTCGCCAGCACGGTTGTTTTGGCCACCACCAACAATTCCATAGTTATCCGTCACCACGTTCGTTCCACCGTTGGCTCCACCGCCAGCAATCGTTGCTCCAACCACGCCCGCCGTCACGCTGTTCCCGTTGAAGCCGCCGATGATGTTCGCGCTGGTGGCGTTCGGTTCAAACCGCATCACTCGCCGGCGGCCTTCGGTGGCGGTGCCAGCATTATCTACCCGAATCTCGAAGGCTTGGTTATCGGTGGTTCCCAAGAAATTCGTTGCCGGATTTGTGCTGGCGTTGCCGGTTAGACTCCAATTGCTGCCGGCTGCTGACGTTGTCCATTCCAACGTTGCAGCGGTTGCTGTTGGCGTGGGGGATGCAGCAACGGCCAGCACTTGCCCAGCAGAACCGTTGACGGCCGGAAGCGTGTAGGTGATATCACCCGTTTGCGTTTGCGCTTTGAACGCAGTGTAGTTAGCAGTGGCATTTGGGAATGGACCAGCCCCGCTGTATGCCTCGAAGAACCGTAGCTCGCTGGGGTTGCCATCGTTGTTGGCAAGCCACAGATCGGCGTTGCCGAAAACCGCTACGTCGGGGGTGCTGATGGTCATCGGGAGCATGCCAGCGCCGTTGTTGCTGTTGAACCCGAAACTGCGCAGCGCGCTGGCATCCAGGGTCATTCCGCGTCCGCCGGGGATTGCGCTGTTGGGCCCGGCCGCGCTGTTGCCGCTGCCACCACCAACGGTGGAGTTCAGCCCCGTCGCGCTGTTGTTAATGCCACCGCCCACGGTGGTTGCGGTCGCGCTGGCGGTATTGCTTTCGCCGCCGGAAACAGTGGAGCGGTCGCCGCTGGCTTTGTTTTTGAAGCCGCCGCCAATGGCTGCAATGGAGCCGGTGGCCGTGTCGCTTTCGCCGCCAGCGATTGCGGAGCGGTAGCCGCTGGCGTAGTTGAAGGCTCCGCCGCCAATCGCTGCATCGCTTGCACCAACAATAGTCCGGTTGGATGAGCCTGAGCCGATGAACGACCCCGCCGCCGCAGCGTTGTTCTGGAAGCCGCCGCCAATCGTGGCATACGGCGCGCTGGCGGTGTCGCTTTGGCCGCCACCAACGGTGGCGTAGTTGCCAGTGGCCCCGTTTGCACGCCCACCAGCCACGGTGGCAAACTCGCCGGTGGCATCGTTATCAATGCCGCCGCCAACAACACCGTAGTTGTTGGTTGCCGTATTGGCAGCGCCGCCAACCACCACCGAGCGGTAGCCGCTGGCCACGTTGGTGTAGCCGCCGCCAACAAACGCCCACTGGCCGCTGGCGGTGTCGTTCTCGCCACCAACCACAATCGCCATGCTGGCACTGGAAAGGTTGTTTGAGCCGCCGCCAATAAAGCCGCTGTTTGTGGATGCTCTGTTCTGAAGCCCGCCAGCAATTGTTGTATAAATCCCGGTTGCGCGGTTGGTGTTGCCACCACCAACTGTGGAATACTGGCCGCTTGCGGTGTCGCTGCGGCCGCCAGCTACGGTGGCATACTGATCAGTGGCAGCATTATTCTGGCCGCCACCAACAGTTGTGGAAACGTTGGAAGAGATGTTGTTGGTGCCGCCACTCACTGTAGAGTTATCCCCCGAAGCACGATTGTTCTCGCCACCGCCGATAAATGCTTTAGGCCCTGATGCTCGGTTATCAATGCCACCAACAATCGAAGCATAGTCTGCCGTAGCCTTATTCCGCAACCCACCCACAATCCCTGCCCACTGGCCGCTGGCGGTGTCTCGTTCGCCGCCAGCCACAACGGACATATTGGCACCGGAAAGATTGAGTGCACCGCCGCCAACAACGCTGCCATTGTTGGATGCGCGGTTGTCTAACCCGCCCGCTACCGTCCCATACGCTCCGATTGCACGGTTAATGCTGCCGCCACCAACAAAGGAGTTTGCCCCGCTTGCGGTGTCGTTTTGGCCGCCGCTTACCACTGAGTATTCCCCGCTGGCAACGTTGTTGAATCCACCGCCAACAGTAGCATAGAAGCGGTCGGATGTTGTTCCGGTGTTGTCGCCGGCGCGGTTGTTGCGGCCACCGCTTACCACGCCGTAGTTATCCGTCACCAGGTTGGTGCTGCCGTTTTCTCCGCCGCCAGCAATCGTTGCTCCAAAAACCCCGCTGGTTACGCTGTTGCTGTTGAACCCGCCGATGATGTTTGGGCTGGTTCCGGTCGGCTCGAACCGCATCACCCTCCGGCGGCCCTGGGTGGCGATGCCACCGTTATCCACACGAATCTCGAAGGCTTGGTTATTGGTGGTTCCAAGAAAATTGGTTGCTGGATTGGTGCTGTTGTTTCCGCTCAACCCCCATGCGTTGGCGGACACGATGGAGTCGGCATCGGCCCAACTCATTACTCCGCCTGTGGTTGCTGTCAACACATCACCGCTGCTTGCCGGAGCCGAGGCTGGAAGCGTGTAGGTGATATCACTGGTTTGCGTTTGCGCTTTGAAGGCGGTGTAGTTGGCGGTGTTTGGGAATGCACCAGCGGTGTTGTACGCCTCGAAGAAGCGTAGCTCGCTGGGGTTGTTATCGTTGTTGGCAAGCCAGAGATCGGTGTTGCCGAAGACGGCGATGTCGGGGGCGGAGATCGTCATGTTGCGGTCCCCAGCCGCAGTGTTAGCGTGGAATCCGAAGCTGCGGTCGGCGGTGGCAGTTAGCGTTAAGCCATTCCCGCCGGGGATTGCGGAGTAATCGCCCGATGCTGTATCGCTGACACCACCACCTACGGTTGAGTAGAGACCCGATGCCACGTTGCTTGAACCACCACCCACCGCCGAGGTAGCTCCCGACGCTCTGTTCCCCAAACCGCCTGCTACCGTGGCCTCAACTCCCGATGCCACATTGCCATGGCCGCCACCAACGGCGGCATCGTTCCCCGATGCCACATTGTCATGGCCACCACCCACGGTTGCAAACGTTGCGGAGGCCGTGTTGCCCAAGCCGCCGCTCACGGTTCCGTATGGCATATCTGCTGTTGTTCCGGCACCATCACCAGCTTGGTTATCTCGCCCACCACCAACCACTCCATAATCATCCGTCACGCTGTTGGTAAGCCCGTTGGCCCCACCGCCAGCAATCGTTGCGCCAGCCACTCCCGCCGTTACGCTGTTGCCGTTAAATCCACCGATGATGTTCGCGCTGGTTGCGTTCGGTTCAAACCGCATCACCCGGCGGCGACCTTCGGTGGCGGTTCCGCCGTTATCCACTCGAATCTCGAAGGCTTGGTTGTCGGTGGTTCCCAAAAAGTTGGTTGCTGGATTTGTGCTGGCGTTGCCAGTTAGCGCCCAATCGTTGCTGGCGGCTGGGGTTGCCCAGACGATGTTGCTGCCGTCGTAGGTAATCACTTGCGTGGCTGCCGCGCCGGATGAACTGATCTTCCCCAGGCCAATGGTGTTGTCGGCAATGTCGGCGTTGGTGATCGTGTTGTCCAGAATATCTGTGCTGGAAACAGTGTTGTCAATAATCTCTGCCGAGCCGATGGCGTTGTCGGCCATCTCAGCATTCCCAATCGCGTTGTCCAGCATCTCGGCGTTGCCGATGGCGTTGTCATCCATTTCCGAATTGCCCACAACGTTTGCACCGATCTCGCTTGCACCGACTGCGTTTGAAGCAATTTTGCTGGCGGTAACGGCATCGTTGGCAAGGTCAATGTTATCAACCGTGCCGTTCAGAATATCTGCCCCGGTGATCGTGTTGTCGGCAATCTCGGCCGAGCCGATTGCATCGGTTGCAACGGTTGGGTTTGGATAGCTTCCGGTTAAATCGCCACCAGCCGCGCCGCCCGGGTTTGGGTTCCCCCAATCAAGCGTGGCCGAAGTTGCGGTGGGAGCTGGCGAAGCTGCAATCCGCAAGGCTTGCCCCGCCGTTCCGGTGGCCGCTGGCAGTGTGTAGGTGATGTTGTTCCCGCTTTGATCCTGCGCTTTGAACGCTGTGTAATCGCTTCCGGTCCCGTTCGGTTCGTGCAAGCGAACCTCGCCTGCGGTTCCGGTGTTGCCAAGCACAAGGTTTCCATCGTTGATCTGCACCCGCCCGGTTGCCTGGATTGCTGGACCGGTTCCGGTGGTGCTGGCGGCCAACGCCGCCGCGCTGCTTCCGGCGTTGGTGATGGCGAACAATCCCGCCCCCCCGGTTCCGGTGTTCGTCAGGCTGAACAGAACGCCAGCATCGCTAACGGTTGCCGACAAGGGAAAACTGACGGTTGAGGTGACCCATGTTGTGATCCCGCTCCCATCTGTCCGCAAAAACTGCCCTGCTGTTCCTGGGTCCCCCGGAAGGGTGAGCGTCCAGGTGCTGCCAAGCGTGGGGGATTTCAGGATCAGCGGAGTAATCGGCGAGCCACCACCGGACAGGTAGAGTGAGGTGGCGTATGTTGGCTTGTAGGTTTGCGCGTTGGCCACAACGGAAGTAATCCCGAAAACAGCCGCCAAAGCAAGAAAGAAATTCTTCATGGTTGATTGGTTCTTTGAAGTTGGTTGGATACTGTTCTTGGATTAGTTCGTGGAGACAAGCCGCCAGAATCCGGAGGTTGCGTCGTAGATCAAGGTGGCAGTGCCGTCGGGGCCTAACGTGATATCGCCTCCGCCTGGCAACTGGAATCGGTTGGCCACCAGCGAGCTGCCGTCTTGATGCTTCAGTGTGATGTTGTTGGCACCGATATTACACACCACGATTTGCCGTCCATCCACACCGGCAGCAATTCCGGTGATATCAATGCCGGCTATCACCGAAGTTTCCATGCGGAAGAAGGTGGCGGTGGTGCTGAGCGAAAGATCATCTTGGTCAGCACTGAACGCGCCGCCACTGGTGTTGGTGGAGTTTGTGGCGTTGATAATGGTTGCCCCGTTGCCAACCCACTCCAACGTTGCGGTGGTTGCCGTTGGCGCAGGGGCCGCAGCAACCGCAAGAATTTGCCCAGCCGCACCGTTGCTGGCAGGCAAGGTGTAGGTGATATTTCCCGTTTGCGTTTGCGCTTTGAATGCCGTGTAGTTGGCGGTATTTGGGAATGCACCAGCCGTGTTGTAGGCCTCGAAGAAGCGTAGCTCGCTGGGGTTGTTATCGTTGTTAGCAAGCCAGAGATCGGTGTTGCCGAAGAGGGCAATCGCGGTGTCGGCAATGGTCATGTTCCGGTCGCCCGCCGGGCTGTTGGCGTGGAAACCAACGGTACGCGGAGCATCTATCGTCAAACCGCGACCGCCGATAATAGCGGAGTACGGCCCGAACACAGTATTGCTCAACCCGCCGCTCACCACCCCAGCAATGGATGCGCTATCAATCAGGTTGCTTCGCCCGCCACCGATGGTTGCATCCGTTGAGTTCTCGGTAATGAGGTTTCCATAACCACCGCCGATTGTGCCGTAGGCTGAACCATTGGTGACAGTGTTGGAATCGCCACCAGCAATCACCGATGACGTTGCGTTGTTCGTCAGCAAGTTCCGACGGCCACCGCCGATTGCACCGTAGGCTGAACCATTGGTGACAGTGTTGGAATCGCCACCAGCAATTACTGATGACGTTGCGCTGTTCGTCAGCAAGTTCCAACGGCCACCGCCGATTGCGCTGTACGTTGCTCCATCACGAATGGTGTTGGAATCGCCACCAGCAATCACCGATGATGTTGAGGTGTTCATCAGCAAATTCCGACGGCCGCCGCTGATGGCTCCGTAGGTTGCTCCATCACGAATGGTGTTCGAGTCGCCGCCAGCAATCACTGATGACGTTGCGTTGTTTGTCAGCAAGTTCCGACGGCCACCACCGATTGCACCGTAGGTTGTTCCATTGGTGATCGTGTTCGTGTCGCCACCAGCAATCACCGATGATGTTGAGCTGTTCGTCAGCAAGTTCCGACGGCCGCCGCCGATTGCGCTGTACGTTGCCCCAAATGAGACTTGGTTCGAGTCACCGCCACCGATACTGGCATTGTTCACGCTGGTGATAAGGTTCTTTCGGCCACCAACAATCGCGCTGTACATTGATCCACCGGTAATCGTGTTCGTGTCGCCGCCGGCAATCACCGATGATGTTGAGCTGTTGATTAACACGTTCTTGCGACCACCACCGATGTGAGCATATTGCGCCCCCATGTTGTTCCCATAACCGCCACCCACCGAGCCATACGATCCACCAAAAGAGAACTGGTTGGAATCGCCGCCAGCGATGACGCCATAGCTGGAACTGAAAAGCAAGTTCCGACGGCCACCGCCGATTGCACCGTAGGTTGATCCACCGGTGACAGTGTTGGAATCGCCGCCAGCAATCACCGATAACGTTGCGCTGTTGGTCAGCAGATTCTTACGCCCACCACCGATTGCACCGTAGGTTGCTCCGCTACTAATGGCATTGGAATCACCACCACCGATTGAAGAATAAGACACGCTGGTGATAAAATTCCGACGACCGCCAGCAATCGCGCTGTAGGCTGATCCACCGGTAACAGTGTTGGAATCGCCACCAGCAATCACCGACGATGTTGCGCTGTTCGTCAGCAAGTTCCAACGGCCACCGCCGATTGCGCTGTACGCTGCCCCAAATGAAACTTGGTTCGAGTCACCGCCACCGATACTGGCATTGTTCACGCTAGTGATAAGGTTCTTTCGGCCACCAACAATCGCGCTGTACATTGATCCACCGGTGATCGTGTTCGTGTCGCCGCCAGCAATTACCGACGACGTTGAACCGTTGATTAACACGTTCTTGCGACCACCACCGATGTGGGCATATTGCGCCCCCATGTTGTTCCCATAACCGCCACCCACCGAGCCATACGATCCACCAGAAGAGAACTGGTTGGAATCGCCGCCAGCGATGACACCATAGCTGGAACTGAAAAGCAAGTTCCGACGGCCACCGCCGATTGCACCGTAGGTTGATCCACCGGTGACAGTGTTGGAATCGCCGCCAGCAATCACCGATAACGTTGCGCTGTTGGTCAGCAGGTTCTTACGCCCACCACCGATTGCGCCGTAGGTCGCTCCGCTATTTATGGCGTTGGAGTCACCACCACCGATTGAAGAATGACTTACGCTGGTGATAAAATTCCGACGACCGCCAGCAATTGCGCTGTAGGTTGATCCACCGGTGACAGTGTTAGAATCGCCACCAGCAATCACCGATGATGTTGCGCTGTTCGTCAGCAAGTTCCAACGGCCACCGCCGATTGCGCTGTACGCTGCCCCAAATGAGACTTGGTTCGAGTCACCGCCACCGATACTGGCATTGTTCACGCTAGTGATAAGGTTCTTTCGGCCACCAACAATCGCGCTGTACATTGATCCACCGGTGATCGTGTTCGTGTCGCCGCCGGCAATCACCGATGATGTTGAACTGTTGATTAACACGTTCTTGCGGCCACCACCGATGTGAGCATATTGGCCGCCCAGATTGTTTCCATAACCACCACCCACCGAGCCATACGAGCCACCAGGAGAGAACAGGTTGGAATCGCCGCCAGCGATAACACCATAACTGGAATTGGCAAGCATGTTCCGGCGGCCACCGCCGATTGCACCGTAGGCTGAACCATTGGTGACAGTGTTGGAATCGCCACCAGCAATCACCGATAACGTTGCGCTGTTTGTCAGCAGGTTCTTACGCCCACCACCGATTGCGCCGTAGGTTGCTCCGCCATTCACGGTGTTGGAATCACCGCCACTGATTGTAGAATATGTCTCCGATGCCAGGTTCTGCTGGCCACCACCCACCGTTGCATACGCACCGTCGGTTGTGCTTCCGGCGTTGTTACCGGCGCGGTTGCTGCTGCCGCCGCCCACCACTCCATAATCATCCGTCACGCTGTTGGTAAGCCCGTTAGCTCCGCCACCAGCAATCGTTGCGCCAACAACTCCAATAGTCACGCTGTTCCCGTTGAACCCACCGATGATGTTCGCGCTGGCCGCGTTCGGCTCAAACCGCATCACCCGCCGGCGGCCCTCGGTGGCGGTGCCGGTTTCATCTACGTGAATTTCAAATGGCTCATCGTCGGTGGTTCCCAAAAAGTTCGTTCCTGCCGTTGTTCCGCCGTTGCCGGTTAGTGCCCAAGCACTGCCGCCGCCACTAACGGTTGCCCACTCCAGCGTGGCTGTGGTTGCTGTTGGCGCGGGGGCTGCGGCAACGACAAGTGCTTGCCCAGCAGTGCCGTTGGTGGCGGGAAGCGTGTAGGTGATATCCCCCGTTTGCGTTTGGGCTTTGAAGGCGGTGTAGTTGGCGGTGTTTGGGAATGCACCAGCGGTGTTGTACGCCTCGAAGAAGCGTAGCTCGCTGGGGTTGTTGTCGTTGTTGGCAAGCCAGAGATCGGTGTTGCCGAAGACGGCGACATCCGAGGCGGAAATGCTCATGTCGCGGGTTTCACCGCTGTTGTTGGCGTGGAAGCCGAAGCTGCGGTCGGCAGTTGGAGTAAGTGTTAAGCCAAGTCCACCGGGGATGGCGGAGTAATCGCCAGAGTCTATGTTCCTAAATCCACCACCCACCGTCGAATAATCCCCTGATGCGGTGTTGATCCAGCCACCACCCACCGTCGAATAATCCCCCGATGCCGTGTTGTCTCTGCCACCACCCACCGTCGAATAATCCCGCGATGCCCGGTTGCGACTGCCACCACCCACCGTCGAAAAATAGCCCGATGCCGCATTGCTTCCGCCACCACCCACCGTCGAATAAATCCCCGATGCCGTGTCATGCACGCCACCGCTCACCGTCGAATAAATCCCCGATGCCATGTTAAGCCTGCCGCCACCCACCGTCGAGTAATCATCCGATGCCGTGTTTGCACTGCCACCACTTACCGTTGAAACAAGCCCCAATGCCTTGTTGCTATTGCCACCTCCCACCGTTGAAGTATCCCCTGATGCCCTATTGAAGTTACCGCCGCCCACGGTCGAATAATCCCCCGATGCCGTGTCGTGATCGCCCCCCCCCACCGTCGAACGATCGCCCGATGCTGTGTTTCCCCCGCCACCACCCACCGTCGAATAGTCACCGGATGCCTTGTTTGTGCTGCCACCGCCCACCACTGAAGCGAAGCCCGATGCCGTATCACTCACGCCACCTCCCACGGTCGAGTAAATCCCCAACGCCACGTTCGCATTCCCACCATCCACTAGTGAATAATCCCCCGATGCCATGTTCCCATTGCCACCGCCAACTACCGAAGCTGTGCCCGATGCTGTGTTGCTGCTTCCACCACTCACCATTGCAACCAAGCCCGATGCTGTGTTGATGTTCCCACCACCCACCGTCGAAGCACCCCCCGATGCCACATTGCTTTGTCCACCACTTACTGTCGCATACGGGATGTCGCTGGTTGTGCCAAGATTGTCCCCGGCGCGGTTGTTCCGGCCACCACCAACTACTCCATAATCATCCGTCGCCACGTTCAGGTTCGCGCTTGCGCCGCCGCCGCCAATCGCCCCACCCACCGCCCCTGCGGTCACGTTGTTTCCGTTGAAGCCGCCAATCACGTTCGGGCTTGTGGCGTTTGGCTCAAATCGCATCGCCCGCACGCCGTTCACAATCACGTTCAACGGTGCGTTGCTGGTGGTTCCCAACAGGTTGTCCGTCCCGTCGGTGAATGCTCCACCGTTCCCGGTTTTCAGCCATGCCACCGCGCCAACCGCTGCACCTGCTGATCGCTTCAGCAGATCGCCGCTTGCGTCGGCAGTCACAAATCCATCGTTGGCTCCTGGTGTCCACGCGCTTCCATCCGCCGCACCGCTGGCTGAGCCGAACCTCACGTTTGCGGTTCCGGCTGCACCCGCCACCTCCAACATCCGCCCCGCTGTTGGTGCTGATGTTCCAATCCCAACCTCACCCGTGCTGGCAACCCGCAACCGCTCAACGCTGTTGGTCCGCACTACTAACGGTTGAGCATCGGTGGTGCCGAGGAAGTTGGTTGCTGGGTTGGTTCCGCCGTTGCCGGTTAGGCTCCAGAACAACCCGCTCCCGGTCGCCACGGTCAGCACCGGGTCCCAGATCGGCGCGAACGTTGTGCCGATGTTGAACTCAATGGTTTTGGTATCGGTGTTGAAGATCATCAGCCCCGTTGCTGGGTTGGCCAATGCGTTGCGTTGCGCGTTGGTCATCCGTGGCATCAGGAAGCCAGCGGTGGTGGAGAAGAGGTCCAGAATTGCGGATTTGTCGGGTGTGATTGTGCCGATCCCCATGTGACCGTAGGTGTCGGTCATCGGCATTGGGCCGGGGGTTTGGGCAACTGCGCATGGCGCGACAAGGAGCAGAAGGAGGAACGAGTGAAGCGCAAGGTGCAACAGGAATGGCAGTTTCATGCTGGTCAGAAGAAGTGGTACAATCGGTTTTGTTTGGAAAATCGGGGCAAAAATGGGGGAATGGGGTTAGATGACAAAGAGATTTTTTTGCTGCCGGCCCTGGCTCAAGCGGGGTGATGGTGCTGGTTGCCGCAGGTTCATCGGGTGGGCGTGGAGGAAATAGGAAGGAGGAAATAGAGGTTAGGAGCGTGAGCCACCGAACTCAGTCGCCGCCGCAGCCTGCCCTCACCCCCCGCCCTCTCCCAAGCGTGTGATAGTGCTGATTGCCTCACTTCCGTCGGGTGGGAGAGGGAGCCAAGGCGAAGAGTGAAATGGGAAGAGTGAAGAGTGAGATGGGAAGAATGCCGAACCCAGACCTCCGCTCATGCAAAGCTCCGCCGAAGTATGAGCGTGAGCCACCGAACCCAGCCGCCTTCGCAGCCTCCCCTCACCCCCCGCCCTCTCCCAAGCGTGTGATAGTGCTGATTGCCTCACTTCCGTCGGATGGGAGAGGGAGCCAAGGCGAAGAGTGAAGAGTGAGATGGGAAGAGTGAAAGAGGCCGAACAGATCACCGAGCCGCACCTTGTTGCGGAAGAGGGGCGGGGGGTGAAGTTGCTCGTGGAGAGCGGAAAAAAGAAGCAACAATGGTTGCGTGCGCTTTCGCATATATTGCCGCCATGAAACGACCCTCAGAAATTACTGTGGAGGATTTGCTCCACATCCCTTTTCGCCAGCGTTCAACGTTTACTGGGCCAACAATCAGCGGCGTGCGGTTCAAGCCGTTGAAGACGATTGTGGATGGGCGCGGCGATGTGATTGAATTATGGAGCTTACCCTGGGTGGAATCGGAAGGACTGGCGGTTCCGCAACACGCCTACCAATCGGCCACGGATTACGGCGTGGTGAAATGTTGGCATCTGCACGAACTCCACACTGACCAGTTCACCGTTACTCGCGGAAAAATGCAAGTGGTCTGCGCCGATGTCCGCCAAGATTCGCCAACCTTTGGGGAGGTGAACAGCTTCATCATCGGCATTCAACGCCCTGCCCTCATTTTAATTCCCCCCGGCGTTCTGCACGGCTGGAAAGCACTGAGCCAACCAGAAACGATTGTGGTCAATTTCCAGACACTCCCCTACGATCCTGCCGACGAATTTAAATTCCCCTGGGATTGCGTTCTCACCGAAGTCTGGGAGCCAAAAAATGGATAGCGTTATCAGCACTCAGCATAAAACAACCGTATTGTTTTACCCTTCTTTTTCCATTTCTGGTATAAGCGTGCCGAAACGGGCAATGAAGGCATTTGCGTAGATAAATAATTCACGCTGATAAAGCCAACGCAGCCATTTTCGGGATTCTTCTGCGGCTACGGGAAGGATACGTTGCTGGCACGGATAGGAGTGTTCCATCATCCATTCCACAGAATGCAGAAGAGCGCGAAAATGGAGTAAATCGGTTGCTTCCACAATTTCCATTTTCATTTTTTTTATGATGGCTGCTTCCAACAGTGGGGTCAGTGTTGTTGATGAAAATACAGCAGCAATCGTTTCGTATGGATCATTTTCATCCCGTGATGGAGGGGCAAGATTATTAATGGCACTGACATCACGACGAACAGCGGAAAAATAACGGAGCACGCCCCCGCTAGCCCGTTGTGCTACCATCGGCAGCAGGTCTTCTACCTTGTGCATGTCTTCGATATTGTATGCCAAAATGGCAGTTATAGCAATAGCAGTATCCACCGCCATATTCGGCACAACTGAGGGGACATCACGCAACAGCAAGGCAGCTTCTTCGGTGATCTTCTGCAATGACTCCCCTACCATTCCCCGCGCTAAGCACCATGAACCAACGGCACTGATGAGGTGCACAAATTGTTGATGTTTTTGTAGCCTACTGATCGCTGGTTCCAGAATATCCAACCCTTGTGTGGCATGGCCCGCAACAACAAGAAGATGCCCTTTGGTTCCCAGCAATGCGGCTGGTAATGGGCCAAACGATTCCAGCCGCTGAAGCTCTCTCATCCGTTTCTGGAACTCGGCTTCCGAACGGCGCACGAACAAAATGAATGGAAGGGTTTCGGTGTATTCCTCTATTTCTACTGGGTCATGTAGGTCTAAAGACTCCAACACCACTTCGATATGTTGAGCAGTCCAATAGATCACTTCGTAATGGCGGCAGCGCCTTCCTAACGCCATTAAAGCTACAAGTGCAGTTTTAAATCCAACAGGGTACTGCTGGCCACAAAGGTGCTCCGATGCCCATTGTTTGGTTTCGGCATATAATTCGCTAACTGCCGCAAGCAATTCTTCCGGTTGGTGAAATGCTATCCGCGCCTTTGCAGCTTTTCCAACAAGGCAATAATGCTGCAACGATGCAGGAAGAGGGGCAGATGTCAAACGCATTAATTCAGACATCTGAACTCTATACAGGGTGAGGTCATGTTGTCGTGAGCTTCGCTCCATTTGTAGCATTATCAACGAGATTCGTGCTTCAGTGAGATTGGCATTATTCGGGTCATCGCGAACCGCAGCTATCACTTGTTCGGCAGCCAGCAACAGCGATTCGGAAAGCAGCCAATCATCCGATGCAAAAATTGCTCCTAAATAAAAATGAATTCCTTCCAAAGCCTGCAACAGGACTTCTGAGGTAAATGTATGAAGGTCGGTAGCGGCTGCAAGAAGGGAAAATGGAGTTGTGGAGTACAACGGAATTTTCGCCCCCACAACCGCCAGCAAAACTGCTGAATCTGGTGTCGCTTCACTCAGAAGTTCACGGTGCAATATCGTGTGGCTGAACGCTAATAATTGGGGTAATGGAGAATGGGTGGAAATTAATGGTGTATGAGCTGCAGAAGCAACCGCCAGTATTCCACGCTGCTGAAATTCCGATAGCAAGGAACTGGTATTCGATGTAGCAATTGCAGCCGCCTCAATCGGGAAAATTTCGCCCAACGTGGATAATGTCTGTAATTGCCGTAACGCCTTGGCCGTAAGCTGTTGGGTCATCACACCCGAGATCGAGCGGGTGCTATCCAATAGCGATTGCTGAAAATCATCCAACTGCACAGCCACAGTAACTTGCTGCGGACGAATTATTGGGGAAATTGCATTGTTGCTCAGTGCTCGCAACAACCCCGAACGGATTACCAATGGATTCCCTACGGTGGTTGTGGTGATGGAGCGTACAATAGCTGCCGAGGGATGCTCGGTAAACAGCCGATGCCACAGCGTTGAGACCTCGGCACCCTGCAAGCCATGCAGCACAATGGTGTGATCCACCACCGTCGACAGTTGTTGCGTTGCTTCCGCCGGCAAGGGGCGCGATACGCACAGCAGTGCGAACGGGGTTGTGCGTACCGTAGCAAGCAATCCCAACAACTGCCGAAGCCCTTCATCCGGCAGCAAATGAATATCTTCCAAAATAATTATCAGCCGTGTGGATGCGGCTATTTCTGATAGGCTTTCGCTAAGGTCATTCAGTGAATGCCGCACCCCGCCCGAAGGATTGTTATCGCGCCAATAACTGGCCATTGCGCGCGCCATTGCCCGTGTTGGAGAAGTTGATGCCCCGGGGGTAAACCGGATATGAAGTGGGGTACAGCCATCCCCCAATTCCCCCAAAAATTGTTCTATCAGTGTGCTTTTTCCTATTCCTGCTTCCCCAACAAGAAGCCCTACAACCAACCGTTGTTGGCGTTGCACATCACCCCAGAGCTGATGCAGTTGGGCAAGCTCCCCCTGCCGGCCAACAAAAGGGAGCTTAGCATTATGAACAAGATTGACTAACGGAGCGTTGTGCATGGCAATCAGGATTTGGACGCGAATAATTACAGCAATAACATGACCGAGTAGGTGATACCCCTGCGTATCCTTGAGTGGAGTATCTTGCTGAAAATAGCACCGAACGCGGGCGCATCCTTCACAGAATGCTTGTAGAAAAGTAAACAGATAAATTTGGGCAAGCCTCACGGCCATCGCCGCATCTCTTTCTCAGGCAACATTCTATCAATCGCTACCATGAACAACCTCAGCTACAACGATTTCGCCCAACAATTGGTGGCAACCAATATCATCAGCGACCCCTGGTTGAACGGTGCGGAGAGGTTTCGGTTGTCGCCAGTGGTGTTGGATAGTGTGATGTTTGACCGGCTGTATGCCGCAGCAACAGCAATCGGCCTGATGCACGATGAATTAGCAACGATCGTGTGGAACCAGCCTGAATTGCTTGATAATTATTTCCACCTTACTCCATTTCAACGTGGAATGTGGTTGGCTTCTGGCGGGCGGTGGCACGGCATTGCGCGAATTGATTGTTTTATTCTGGAGGATGGTAGCATTAATTTTTGCGAGATGAACAGCGACACCCCAAGCGGCGAAGCGGAAACCGTAATTCTCAACCAAGTATTGCATCATTTTCATCCAACACTATTTAATCCAAACGCCGAATTTGAGACGCATTTTGTTCGGATGATCGCGGCCTGTGCCGCCTCGCTTCACCCCACTGCTGCTTCGCTGCCGCCAACTATCGGAATTTTATACCCCACCGACCTTCCCGAAGACCTTTCGATGATTGCGCTGTACCAGCAATGGTTCCAAAAACGTGGCTACCAAGTGGTGCTTGGCTCACCTTATAATCTTCACCGTTCGGCCAACGGGAACATTACTCTGTTTGATATTCCAATTCAAGTGATGATTCGCCATTACAAAACCGATTGGTGGGGGGAACGGCTCCCAATTTGGTTAGACGAAGCACCATTTAACGACCCCGACCCACTAAGCCAGCAGTTGCTTCCACTGCTGGAAGCCGATGCCGAAGGATATGTTGCCGTGGTAAATCCATTTGGGTCGGTGCTGACGCAGAATAAATTATCAATGGCTTTTTTTTGGGATCAGATAGAACGATTTTCCGCAGCCACGCAGCAGGCTATCCGAACATATTTGCCGGAGACGCGGCGGTTAGATGACATGCCACTGGGAATGCCGCAACGGGATCACTGGGTGCTGAAATCGGATTATGGATGCGAAGGTGATGAAGTGGTAATTGGCCCACACGTTAGCGACGCTATCTGGGCGGCATCGCTGCGGGAATCGGTTCCTGAACGGTGGGTTGCGCAACGCTATTTCCAGCCGCAGTTGATAGATCAGGCAGTGCCAAATTTTGGAGTTTATCTACTTGCCGGCCAACCCGCTGGAATTTTCACCCGATTAAGCAAGCAGGCCACCGATTATTCTGCCGTTGCTGCGCCAACCTTTGTGCGGCTGTAGAAAATAATTATCCAGACATCCAATCATCACTCAACTCTTTGTTCCTCCGCTCACACACATTTCCTGCGTATGCCTGCTCCGTTCGATCCCGTTGCCTACCGCTACGATGCCGATTTTACCAACACCCCGCTGGGGCGGCGGCAGCGTGAGCTTGTGCAGCGGTATTTGGGGCCAATAATCCACCCCGGAATGCGTGTGCTGGAGCTTAATTGCGGAACCGGCGAAGATGCGCTCTGGATGGCCGCCCGTGGTGCTCACGTCACCGCCACAGATATTTCCGCAGGGATGCTGGAGGTTGCTTCCAACAAAGCAACGAACGCTGGGACAACTATCACGTTCCGGCAGCTTCGGCTGGAAGATGTTGGCTTGCTGGAACTTCCGCCGGATCACCCAGGCTTTGATTTGGTTTTCTCCAATTTCGACGGCCTAAACTGCCTTCCAACTCTCGATTTTTTCCCCGATGCGGTTGCCCGTCTGCTGCGCCCGGGGGGCGGGGTGATGGTGGTGTGGATGAACCCAATGTGCGCAGCGGAGCTTGTTGGATTTTCCCTGCGCGGGCGTTTCGGAATGGCAGTCCAGCGGCTGCGGCGTGGCGGTGTGGCCGCCCACATTGGCGATGGCGAAACGGCCCAAACGTGGTTTCATTCAATCTGGAAAGTGAAACGGGCGTTCGCTAAACGCTTCCGGTTCCGTACCATTGCAGCAATCGGGCTAACAACGCCGCCAACGCTGATGCGGGATTGGTACCACCGCCACCAGCGGTTGTTCCGGTGGTTTTTCCCGATTGAGGAACGATTGATGGGGCTTTTCCCGTTGAATCGGTTTGGCGACCACACGTTGCTCCACTGCCTGCTGAAGGATGATGCTCCAAGATCAGCTTCTTCGGGGGCCAATAAGCCATAATCCTGAACTCTTGTCGGGAAAGGCTGAACGCGTATGATGAACTTCTGCACCAACCGGCGGCACTTGATTGCCGCAATTTTTCTACTGATTCCGGCGGCGGCCAGCGCGCAAGAAACCGTTGTTGGTTTCACCGCCGGGGGGAAGCAACACCTGATTCGCGTTGCGGCCCAACGTGCGGCGTTGCTGAAGCCCGCGCGTGAGGCAGCAATCGCATCGCTGGAACGCTACGCAAAACTGTGCGGCCCCAACTGGACAATGCCAACGCTGTTCATTGACCTTGTTGATGAAAAAGCCGATGAAGATCACCCCGAACTTGAGATCACTCGCGACCGCGAAGCCGAGCTTCCCGCCGCCACCGATGGAAGCCTGGCCGAGCAAGAGGAAGCGGACGTTTGCCGAATCACACTTCGCCGCCACCCCAGCGGGCACGAGGAGTACTCGCAAGGAAGCACCCGCTACTTCATTGCCCATGCCGCAGCTGTTGGCGTTCAGCAGTTTAACGGCCACGATTTGACCGAAGAAGGAAACTCCACCACGGAGCAATCCCAGTGGTACACCAGCGGAATCGCCGATTGGATGGCCAGCAAGGTTTATGAGCTACCGCAGTGGGGCGAGCGGCTGCCAAAACTTCAGATTGGTTTTGCCGCCGCGTTGGGGAAACCGATCACCGAAATGGGGCCGCACACCTACTACTTCTGGGCTTTTCTGGAATCGCAAGGGAGCAAGCCGATGGAGGTTCTGCGCGGAATCCCGCTGGCCCCCGACGAGCAGATGGAGTATCTGCGCAAACTGTTCCCCGACTTGCAAGATTTAATGATCCGGTTTGCCGTTGCTATCGCCAAACGCACCCTTTCGCCGCTGCCGGATCACGGCTCAATTTGGCGGAAGAATGAGTATGAGTATTTCATGCCCCGGGGGGGAACGGCAAGGTTGGAGTCGGCCCCAGTTGCCGTCAGTTTCCACACCATCACCGTGCAGGAAATCCCCGAAGGGGGTGTGGTGATGGTCACGCCAGGCAACTTGGCCGCAAGCCAATCGTGGGGGGCATTGGCCGATGGAACCGTGCTGCGCGACGGCCAAACAATTCGCATCTGCGCAAAGGATATTGAGCAAGTGGTGCGGGTGATGGTGGCGCGCGGAAACGCCGATGACGCAGACGAATATCCCACACTGGCCATCGCGCTGGACGCAGCCCCTTGTCCCCACAAACCGGAACCACCCAAGCCAGTTCCACCGCCACCAAAGCCGAAGAAAAAAAAGAAAAAGTGAAAGAGCGTTGGGGAAGGAAACGTTAGCGACGGGCAAGGGTTATAGGTTGCGGTGGCCAGCAATCACGGCAGTGAAGAAGCACTTCTTCTTCCAGCACCTTACTCATCTTCCACCAACTGCTACCGATTCCCGTTCTCCGTAACTATGCTTCTAACTCACGGATATTTCCTGGCCGAGGACCCGCGCGAGCAGCGGATTATGAAGCCCTATCCCCCGCTGGGTATCCTTTCGATTGCCGCATGGTTGCGCCAGCGTGGAATGGATGTTGAGTTGTTCGACACCACCTTCGCAACATGGCCCCAGTTCCAGCAACACCTTCTTGACAACCCCCCCCAGGTCGTTGGTATTTACACCAACTTGATGACCAAGCTAAATGTGCTTCGGGCGGTTGGGTTCATCAAGGGAACGCCCGCGTTGCGCCACACAAAAGTTGTGCTGGGTGGGCCGGAAATCCGGCATCACGCCGAACGATTCTTGCAGCATGGAGCCGATGTTGTGGCCATTGGCGAAGGGGAGCAAACAATGGAGGAACTGCTGCGGTGCATCAAGGAAGGGGGGGAATTGGAGCAGGTGGCAGGGATTGCATTTTTGCGCGGAGGCCAGCTTATCAGAACCCCCGAACGGGCACTGCTCCGCTCCATAGATGAGTTGCCGATTCCGTTTCGGGAGGGGATTCCGCTGGAGCGGTATCTGCAGACGTGGAAGCAGCATCACGGCGCAAGCTCCATTTCCATCAGCACCATGCGTGGGTGCCCATATACGTGCCGTTGGTGCAGCCGTGCGGTGTATGGCGGGACCTACCGGCGGCGTTCGCCCGCGGCCGTGGCCGATGAGATGGAGCAACTCCGCGACCGCTACAATCCCGACTCACTCTGGTTTGTGGACGACGTGTTCACCATCAACCACCGCTGGCTGGAGGGGTTTGCTGCCGAGCTTGCCGCGCGGAAGCTCCGCATCCCCTACGAGTGCATCACCCGCGCCGACCGATTGAATGAACGCGCCGTGGAGTTGCTGAAAACCACCGGCTGTTTCCGCGTTTGGATTGGTGCAGAAAGCGGTTCGCAGCGGGTGGTGGACGCGATGGACAGGCGGGTGAAGGTGGAGCAAGTGCGCCAGATGATCCAGCTAAGCAAACGCCACGGAATCCAAACCGGGACGTTCATCATGGTGGGGTATCCGGGGGAAACGGAGGCAGATATTTTGGAGACGATCCACCACTTGAAGGTGAGTAACCCCGACCACTACACCATCACCGTTGCCTACCCAATCACCGGCACGCCGCTGTTCAACGAAGTTCAATCGCAGTTGATAAGCCCCCCCGAATGGGCCGCCAGCACCGACCGCGACCTTGAGTTCGAACGCCCCTACTCGCGCCGGTACTACCGGTTTGCCATCAGCCGCATCACGCACGAAGTTCAGGCTCATAAACTGGCCAACGGTTCCGGGAATGGTTCGGTGCTGGCGCGGCTGAACCACCAGGCGCGCGCCGTTGCTGCGGCAATGGCAATGCGGTTTGAGCGGCGTTTTGGAACGGCGACTTCAGCACAGAACTCGTTGCCGAACTCACCCACTAAAACTTGATGCTGAAGCTCCCTTCGTTCACCACAGCAATATCACCGTTGAAATCCTTGTTCTGGTAGATTTGGAAGGTGAAGGTCCCCACCGCACCTTTGTCATCGAACTGGGAAACGTCCACGCTTCCTTGCACCGTGTTGATGGTGTCAATGCTGGTGAAGTACTTCCCCGGGGCGCGATACTCGGCAACCACACCCCCTTTCCCACCAATCACCAGCGACCCCGTGCCCTGGATTTTTGGCATATCAATGATGATGGTATCCGACGTTGCGGCTTGCACGGCAGTAAACCGCAGCGACGAGGTAGCGTGAACGTTCGTCACGGCTTGTGAGGTAAACGGCACACCATCAACTTTTGCGTTGACGACGGTGGTTTCCGGTCCGGTTTCTTCGGCGCAGGCCCCCAATGCCAGCACCAACAAGCAGCAAAGAGCAGAGCGTAGAGTAGTGTTCATCAGATTTCTGGTTGATTTTGTGTGTTGATGTAGGTGCTGGCCAAAAATTACGGGAATACCAGATACCTCAGGCATGGTCTGGCAAAAAACATCATTGATAAAAAAAGAGTGCGGTTTATTCGGGCAAGGCATAATTTTTGCTCACACAGGCACACTTGGTACAGACAATTCATGAAAGACGCTGCCGAATTATTGCAGCGAAGCCTTCTCACAGGCCACCCTACCCTTCCGTTGGAACTCCATAATTCACGATAAACAGCATACAACATTCATAAACCGAGGTACACCAATGACCTTTCGTTCACTGCTTGCACATGGGGCCATACTCACAGCCTTTGTGGCAACAACAGCCACCGCCCAAGTGCCGGGTCCCGCAGCCAACAGCGATGTTTACGGCCATGTTGGAATTGGGACGCTTGCCCCAAACCGTTCGGCGCTTCTTGATTTAACCGGAACCGATGTGGGATTGCTGATCCCACGCCTAACCACCGGCCAGCGCAACGCCATTGCTTTGCCGGCAAAATCGTTGTTGATTTTCAACACCGATGCAAACGAGTTTCAGTACAACTGGGGCACCCCGGGCGCGCCCGATTGGCGGCCAATTTTGGACGGAGCCAACGCCGGCAACACCGCCTGGATTCTAACCGGCAACAACGGCCCATTCACCGACGGAACCAACAACTTGTTGGGAACCAACGCCGGCGCTGGCGACCGCCAAGTGAACATCCTTGCCAACGGCCAACGGACTATCCGCCTTGTGCCAAACGCCACAAGCCCAACCATCATCGGCGGGTTTAGCGGGAACACTGCTTCGGGGGCTGGCGTGACCATTTCTGGTGGCGGCCAGGTTGGGAATTTGAACAGCGTCAGCAATGACTTTGGCACAATCGGCGGCGGCTACGGCAACACCATTAACTCATTTGGAAGCAGCGGAACAATTGGCGGTGGTGAGATGAACACAGTAAGCCAACTAACTGCCACCATTGGTGGCGGTAGCCAGAACAGCGCAAGCGGCCCCGGCAGCACCGTTGGCGGTGGTGTGATCAACAGCGCAAGCCAAACCCAAGCAACGGTTGGTGGCGGGCGCGAGAACACCGCAAGCGGTGTGCGAAGCACCATTGCTGGTGGGTATCAAAACAACGCAAGCGGCGATTACAGCACCGTTGGTGGTGGGCAAAGCAACACCGCAAGCGGTGGTGAAAACAACGTAATCGCTGGCGGGACGAACAACGCCATTGCCCCGAACGACGGCGGGATCATTTCAGCCTCCTTTATCGGCGGTGGCGATGACAACCGAATTCACTCCTTCCCAAATAGCGATGTAAGCGGTGCGACGATTGCTGGTGGTACAGACAACATCATCAACTCCGACGACAACGCACCTTCCAACAACGTAGCAATCGGTGGCGGCCAGAGCAATCGCGTTGATAACAGCAACGCAGCTACAATTGGCGGCGGTAGGGATAACGAGATTAGCTCCCAGATAGATGCCGCAGACTACCACGAAGGCAACACCATAAGTGGCGGAACCGAGAACTATATTGGCCCTGGCGATGGAGGGTTTGCTGCGCGAAACACCATCGGGGGCGGAAACGATAACGATATCCGTTCCAACGGTGGGCTGATAGAGAACGGCACCATTGGTGGCGGCGAAAGCAACTTTATTCGCTCCGGCATAGCCCCCCAAACCAGCAGCACCATCGGTGGTGGATTTGACAACACCGTTGATGAATCCGACTACGGAACGATTGGCGGTGGGAATAACAACCTGATTGATGGCGGTGATGGCTCGGCAATTCCCGGCGGCCAGAACAACACCGTCAGCGGCAATAACTCCATGGCCTTTGGCTCCGGAGCCAACTTAGCCCAGGATAACAGCGTGGTGTTCAACCACACCACCGGAACGCCAACCCGCGTGGGCGTTGCCGCAAACGATCCGCAAGTGGCAATGGATCTGAACGGTGGGTTGGCTGTGCGCCCACCAGCATTGCTGAGCTTCCCAGCCGGCGGAACACCAAAAGTGCTGAACGTCACCGTTGGCGACCGTTCGTATATCCGCATTGCTTCCGATGGTGGTGCTTGCTCAGGATTAGGGTGCGCGGTTTGCGGTGGCACAGTCCTCCGTTCCGTTACTCTCTCGAATGGGCAGCAGGTTGGGCAGATGCTCATGATTGAATGCACAAGCAACGAGTTCCGCATTGCAGACGGCGGGAACATCAACACAGATGGGCTTGGCTGCTTTAACGCTACCGCTAATGACATCATCACGTTCATCTGGAATGGCAGCAATTGGTTAGAAGTTGCACGCTCGGCAAACTAAGCTGCGCGTCATAAACGCTTTTTCAAAAGCCCCCGGCCAACCAAGCCAGGGGCTTTTTTTTGCTGCCGCTGGAAGTTCCATTGGAAGTCCCAATTGCCCCCTTTCCAATAATCACCTCACCACCCGCAAATTAAAATTTGGCGTTCCTAACGTGCCCCACAATTTCAGCCAGAGCAGCATCCCCCCTTCGGTGGCGCGCGCGCCGGTGATGTCGCCAATATCCACAATGGATTCCCAGCCGAACCACTCCCGCAGCCACCCGCTTACCTGCGATTTTGCTTCAGCATTGTTGCCGCAAATCAGCAGGTCATGCTGCCCCGGGATCATCGCTGGGTTCACCATCACGTTGGCCGTTACGGTGTTCAGCGCCTTCACCACGTGCGCCCCGGGAATCCGCCGCTGCACCTGCTCTCCCAGCGAATCGCTTCCGCCGCTGATGAAGAGCGTCGGCCCAATCCCGCGCGAGAAATCAGCCTTCGAGAAATCGAGCGGGTTGGTGATATCAACAATGATCTTGTCGTTCAAATTGTCCTCCTCGGCAAGCTCTAACGCCTCCAATGTTCCGGCCCCAAGCAAGCAGAGGAAAACCATTTCGCCAAACGCCGCTGCGTCGGCAAACGTCCCCTGCGATGCGTTTGCCCCGGCCGATGCAGCCCATGCAACGGCCTTTGGATTATCGGCCATGCGCGCCCCCATCCGCACCGAATGGCCAATCGCAACAAGTTTTGTGGCAATGGTTTTGCCAACGATTCCGGTTCCAAGTACTGCAATGTTCATGGTGGTCAGTGGTTAGTTGTCAGTGGTCAGTTGCAAAAAATGCGTGTACGGTGATACTCCAACTCTCTCTTTCTTCCCTCTGTGCTCTCTGTGTCTCTGTGGTTTTTTAAGAGAATGAACCACAGAGGCACAGAGGACACAGAGAGGGGAGGGAGGAGAGAGGGAGGATAATTTCTCAACTCACCAACTCACCCCCACGGCAAACCGGTACTTGGCTCCCGATTCGCGGAGCAGTGGCGAGCTTGCCCACAATGGCAGATGCAGGCTTAGCCGAACCGGTGCTGGCGAATCCAGCGCGGCAATCACCACCGACGGAAGGAAGAGTTCATCAAGAAATTCCAGAAGATCAACCGAGGCGATAACCCCTGCTTCGGCATGGATTGTTTTGAAGCCGTCGAACGTCACTTCCCCCGGGAACAGCCAGCCAGCCGCGCCATAGGCCGAAACGTCAAACTCACGCAGGTACGGCGTGGAGATCAGCCACGCGAACGGGTTCAGATTGCCGAACGTCAGCCGTCCGTTCAGCAGGCTGCGGCCATAACGCAGCCCCGAATCACCGCTACCATCCAGCAGTGAAAGAAGGAAGCCCTCGGTTGGAAGCGCAAGATGATTGCGCGCCGCAAATTCGGGCCGTGCGTTCATTGCCAGCCGCTGGATTGGGTTCTGGTGCATCTGGCGGGAACGTGCCCCAGCCGCATTGAACAACCGCTGGGCCGGCGGTTCCCCCTGGGAAGTTCCGGCAAACAGATCGCCACCGAACTGCACCCCCAGCCAACGCCACCCGCCACTGCTTTGCAACGTCCACTGGGCGAACTCATTGCGGCTGGCAACGCTGGCATCAAAACTTGCGTCGGCACGGAAGAAGTTCCGTAACCGTTGCCGCGTGGCGAACTGATAGCCAAAACTGATAGTGTTGGTTGGCCCATCGCTCCACGGCGCAACAGCGTTCGGATAATTCCCCCCAACCAACTCTTCGCGCTCGGCTGCCAGACGGAAGGTGTGCGGTGAGTATTGCCCAGCGGTTGGTTGCGGAATTTTTTTTGTGAGCTGCAATCCCCACGCCTGCACGCCATCGTTGTTGGTTGCAAACAACGCAATCCGCGACTGGCGGCCAAGCAGATCGAAGGTGCTGTTGTAGCGAAAATCGTAATCCACCCGCCCCGATTGTAGGTTGTAGTAGATGCCAGCTTTTGTGTTGTAGCGGTCGTAGATGTAGCCGCCATCGGCCACAAACCCGGGCTGAACTCCGTCGGCTTGTGAGTACCAAAGCGTTGGGCGCAGCCGAACCGCGTACTGATCTAACGGCTGCGCGTACTCCCAGCGAGTCCACCAGCCAACGCTGCTTTCCGGAAGCAGATTTCCCAGAAACCGCCCGCTTGCGGTGTTGTTGGTGCGGTCCAAATCCAGCATCGTCAGCGATGGATCCACCACCGCTTTCACCACACGTTTCGGGGTGATGAACGCCGTGCTGTACTCACGTTCCATCCATTTCCAGCGGGGCAGATTGAAGCTCACCCCCGGCTTCCGCCAAAGCTCAACCGGGATGTTGGCGGTGGCAATGGTTCCATCGTCGTAGTACAGCTGAAGGTCCAACGGCATCACAATCTGGTCGCGGTTGGAAAGCTGCAATGTTGTCTGCCACGTGCCGTCGGGGGATTGCTGCGAGCCGAGCGCGTCAATGGAGTAATCGCAGGTTTTGTTTTGGATGATCCACTCGTTGAAGAACCAATCCATCCGCAGCCCTGTGGCATCTTCCATCACCTTTTCAAAATCGCGGTAGCTTGGGTGGCGGTATCGCCAGCGGCTGGTGTAGGTTCGCATCCCGTGATCGAACAGCGAATCCCCCACCATGTCGCGCAGCATCCGGAGCACCGCCATCCCTTTGTAATAGACCTCGGTGGCGGTGCGGCCATCGCTGTGCCAATCATGGAAGGTGGAAAGGGGTTCGATAAATCCGCCAACCGTTAGGCCGTAGGTGGTTTCCACATCATGCCAGGGGTGGTCATCCCACGGATACACCATCCGCTCCAACCCGGTGTAGGGGTTTGTCCGCAGCGGGAACAACACGTTCCGCATTGCCTCCTCGGTCAGGAACTGCGCAAAGCCTTCATCCATCCAGGCTTCTTGGGTTTCGTTGTTGCCAACCATTCCGTAAAACCACTGGTGGGCAAGCTCGTGGGCAATCACCGAGGCCAGCGATTCCGCATCACGGTAGCCGGTAATCATCACCAGCATGGGGTACTCCATCCCCCCATCGCCGGCCATTGCAACGGTGAATTGGGGCCAGGTGTAATCGCCAAACCGGCGGGTGAAGTACTCCATCGAGCGGATGGTGTACTCGGCAGCGTGCTGCCAAGCAAAAGCAATGCTTTGCTTGGCCAAAAAGTGCAGGGTGATGCCGTTCCATTCTGCGATTTGGTGGATGTAATCGGGGTCGGCAACCCACGCAAAATCGTGCACGTTCTCGGCACGGAATCGCCACGTCTTCAGCCCCGTTTCCCCTTTTGCTGGCTGGGTGATTGTGGTGTCGCGGTAGGGAACCGGGGATGAAACTGGATTACTGATTGGATCCTCAATTCGTATGGAAGCGTCCGATGCGCGCGCCCCACGAATTCCCGATTTGGATGCGTCGCTTTTGGGGAACGTCACCTCATATCCGCAGCGGACTTCTTGCGGGTTTGTCACGGTCCCGGTTGCGCCCACCACGTAGCGCGCCGGCAGCGTAATCGCCACGTTGAAATCCCCCCACACCCCGTAGAATTCACGCCCGGCGTACTCATCGTTGTGCCAGCCGCTGGCATCATACTCACACAGTTTTGGATACCACTGCGACATCGAGAACTCCACCCCTTCGCGGCTCATCCAGCCGCCGCGCCGCGTCACTTTGGGGATGTGTGTGCGCCAGGTCATGGCAAGCGAAGTAGTCCCGCCCGGGGGAATCGGCTGGGCAAGTTGCACGCGAAGAATCGTTTCCTCCACACGCCAATCCACAGCACGCCCGTCTTGCATCAGTGCCGAAATTTTTACTTCTCCCTGCTCATCGGGTGCAAGCTGGCCAATCCGCAAGTGGCCATCGGGAAGCGCGGCATTGCGCCGGTCCATCACGCTTCCCGGCTTGAAGGCTTCGTAGTAAAGGTGGTAGAAAATTTCGCGGAGAGTGTCGGGGGAGTTGTTGGTGTAGCGCAACGTCTGCTTCCCATCGTAACTGTGGGCGGGAACGTCAAGCGTGATCTCCATGGTATATTCAACCCGCTGCTGCCAGGCAACGGCAGCCGAAACCGGAAGCAGTGAAAGAAAGGCAAGCAGCGGAAGGGAGCGAAACAGAAGCAGCATGACGGAAGGGGGATGGAACGTTATTGTGGAGTTCAAGGTTTTCAACATCATTCATTCTTCATCAACTGATGCTTACCAGCATTCCAAATTCTGAGCAGTATTCCGCCGCACGCAACGGCACGGTGTTCGTCCGTTTTCAGCAGCGCGGCATCATTCGCGGAACCGGCAGCGACCGGCTTGATCTTCTGCACCGGCTTTCCACCAACGCCGTTGGCCAGCTTGGGCTGGGGGAGGAAGCCACCACGATACTCAGTTCCGACAAAGGGCGGATTGTTGAGGTCCCACGGGTTCTGGCATTTGCCGACCACCTGTTGATGATCCTGGTTGGGGACGACGTGGCCGGCGTGCGGGCGTGGCTGGATAAATATACCATCATGGATGACTTCGCCACCGCCGACGCAACCCCCGAATTTGCGGCCATTGGCGTGTTTGGCCAGCAAGCAAAATCGCAGCTTTCCGCCGCGCTTGGCACCACCCCGCCCGATGCCGGAACCTACTCCATTTCCGAAACGGGAACCATTATCCTTCGCGACACGCGGCTGAACGGTGCGGGTGCGTTTTTGCTGCTGGTTCCTATCCCCCAGCTGGCTTCGTTTTCCAACCGGCTGGCTCAGCAGAGCATCCCGGAAATTTCCGTTGCAACCTGGCAAGCCTTGCGGATTGAAGCCGGGCAACCCTGGATTGGTGCCGAACTCAGCCAAAACTACAACCCGCTGGAAGCCGGCCTTTCCCAGTTCATCTCCTGGACCAAAGGGTGCTACATCGGTCAAGAAATTATCGCCCGGTTGGACACCTACGACAAGGTCCAACGCCACTTGATGGGGGTGATACTGGAAGGCTTTGACCGCTCCGAAATAGAGACCGCAACGGAGCTTGAAGTCCACGACCCGGTGGAGGCGAAGAAGATTGGGATTATCACCTCGCTCGCGGAATCGCCGGGGCTTGGCAAACAGATTGCTCTGGCCTACATCCGCACGCAGCACGCGATACCGGGCTATCGGGTGGAGCTACGTTCGGCAGCCCAGCAAGGTGGGGGGAAGCCCACGCAAGGTGAGTTAGTGAATTTGCCTTTTGCGCTGTAGCCACACCACCGGAATGCCGAATGTCGAATGTCGAATGCCGAATGTCGAATGTCGAATGCCGAATGCCGAATGCCGAATGTCGAATGCCAAATGTCGAATGCCGAATGTCGAATGTCGAATGCCGAATGTCGAATGCCGAATGCTGAATGTCGAATGCCAAATGTCGAATGCCAAATGCCAAATGCCGAATGCCGAATGCTGAATGTCGAATGTCGAATGCCAAGTGTCGAATGCCAAATGGACTTTTGCCACTGACCACTGACTAATGACCACTGACTAATGACTAATGACCACGAAGCCACTGAAAAACAAACTCCCCACCACTCTTAACTAAGTTCACAGATTTTTTTTTATGCCAAACACCATTTTCATCACCGGTGCTGGCCGCCGAATTGGGCGGGGGCTGGCGTTGCGGTTTGCCAAGCGGAACTGGAACGTTGCGGTCCACTACGGCCGATCGGAAGAAGCCGCCCAGCAAACCCTTCGCGACGTTGAGTCGGTTGGCGCAAAGGGCCTGCTGGTGCAAGCCGATGTTCGCAACCGCACCGAAATCCGCAACGCCATTGCCGAAGCCGCCCAGCATTTTGGGGGCATTGATGTGCTGGTGAACAACGCCGCAATCTATCCCCCCCCGCGCCCGATTGCCGATGTCACCGAAGAACTGTGGCGTGGGGTGCTGGAAACCAATTTGTTCAGCGAATTTTTTGCGGCCCAGGCGGCGGCAGAAATCATGCAACAACAGCCGATTAACGGGCGTGGTGAGCAGGGGCGCATCATCAACTTTGCATCGCTGGGGGCCTACCAAATCTGGCGCGATCGCATTCCGTACAACGTTGCCAAAGCGGCGGTGCTGCAACTCACTCGCGCACTGGCACGGGCGCTGGCGCCAACAATTCCGGTGAACGCTGTTGCCCCCGGAACTATTGAGATACCGGAAGACCCCGCCCCCGGCACGTTAATTTCTGCCAACCGAATCCCCGCCCGCCGCTACGGCACGATTGATGATATTTTCAACGCCGTCTGGTTTTTTGCTAACGACTCCAGCTACATCACCGGCCAAACACTGCTGATTGATGGCGGACTAAGCATTGCCCAGGAGACATCGCAGGAGTGAGTAGCGCGGGGAATTTCCGGGGGCAGTAACATTCCACCTTGCACCGAGTGTTAGCGCACATTCAAGAACAATTCAACTCCCCGTGGGCGCACTGGCTGCGGGGGCACACATCATAACTTGAACAACCAACAAGCCGTAATGAAACGCATTTCTGCAACGCTCCTTCTGCTTTGCTTCACGATTGCCGCCTGTGGCAAAAAAGCTGACGAGCCAAAGAACGCTGGCGACACCGCCACGATGAAACAACCCGCCGCCGAAGCAACCGCCACAACCGCCGGCAGCGGACAAGGGGATATGAAAGTGAAATCGGGGATGGTCGAAATGGAGATGAAAGCCATGGGCCAAACCATGAAAATGGTGATGTACTGGGACGACAACGGCGCACGCAAATCTGGCGAAATGAACGCCGAGGTGATGGGGAAGCCGATGAACATGAGAATGATTGAAAAAGATGGCACTCAGTACAGCTACGATGCCTCAGGAAAAACCGGGATCAAAATGCCAGCCAAAGGCGGGCTGATGGGGGATCAAACCCCCGACATCACCAAGCTGAGCGACGAAGAGAAAAAAGCGATTAACCTTCAGGAGCTTGCCGGGAAAGAACTGTTGGGGAAGGCGTGCAAAGGCTACAGCTTCACCAAAGATGGCATTGCCGCAAAAGTGTGGATGTGGGAGAACATCCCGCTGATGTTGGAATCCAACGCCAACGGAATGAGCATGACGATGACCGCCACAAAATTGGAAACCGACATCAGCGTCCCAGCCGAAAAATTTGAGGTCCCCGCCGATGTCAAATTCACCGAAGCTGGCACGCCCGCAGCAGCGATGCCAAGTGCCCCCGGCGCACCCAGTGCCCCCGGCGCGCCAACGCCCGCACCGGCAGCGCCGGCAACACCAACAAAATAAACTGCTGCAATCACGCACACTACCAGAAAGGGGGAACCATTCGGCACCGAATGGTTCCCCCTTTGTTTGCTGCTGGCAGTTCAGCAATTACCGCATGATTACGGCATGATCGCCACCGTTGTGTGCAGTCCCCGCTGGCCACACTGCACCGTCACCAGATAACTTCCCGCCCCAATCACCCCCGTTTTCATCCAAAACATTCCGAACCCTGTTGCGCCTTCGTCGTTGTAGTTTTGGCGGAGCGTCACCTCGCCAAGTGCTTGCACTTTGAAGGTGTTCATGTTGAGGATTGTGGCACTGCATGGGGTGTCCGTGGACCACTCGCCAAGCGGCACACGCAGCCAAGCAACCGCCCCGCCAACAGCAATGCTGGGAAGGATAGAAAACTTCATCGGCTCCTTTGGCCCGTCGGGGATGCGCGCCACCATTGGGTGCAATCCAATTCCGGTAAGCCTTGCAAGGAACAGCCCTTGCGTGCGGTCGCTCCATTTGTGGGCAATGTCGTTTAGCTGGCGGCTGCATGAGGTGAGATACCACCGCCCTTCCCACTCCACAATTTCCCCGGCGTGTGCGGTGGATAAAAAGTATTCGGCGCGGTCGCGGAAATCAAGCGGGGTTTCGCTGATGATGTACCGCATCCCCGACCCGCTTTTGTAGAACAGATAGTACAACTCATCTTTTTTTATCACACACGGCGACTCGGGGTGCATGTAGCTGAAGGCATCGTAGCCGTTGGTTCGGCGCACCATCACCGGGCCGCGGTCAGTCCAGTTCAGTAAATCGGGCGAGGTGGCGGCGGCAACGCAACTGAACTCCTGGTCGGCACGCCCCTTTGCTTCGTCCTGGCGTAGCCGCGCAACAAAGTACATGATGTAGCCAATCCCCGGCTCAAAATAGATGTGAGGGTCGCGCTCCGAAACCCGAATCGCTGCGCCGCTGGCATCGCGGAACAGCGGGTTGTCGGGATGCTGCGCCCACGTGGTTAAGTCGGTGGAGGTGGCCAAGCAAAGATGCTCGCCCGCCATTGGCGAACCCGGCGTTCCGGTGTAGAACATAAAGTAGATGCCCTCCCGCTCAATCACATACGGCGCATAAACATGGCCCGCATTGAACGATCCCGCAGGGCCGACGCTGAACGCCGGCGGCAGCACCTTCCACGTTAGCAAATCGGGGCTGACCGCGTGACCGATTTCAGCTTCGTTGCCGTCGCGATACCACTTCTTGCTGCTGATCTGGCCGGTGGTGTAGAACAGATGCCACAACGAATCTTTGCGGATCAAGCAATGGTCGTTGATGTAGCGGCCCGGGATTTCCAACACCGTGCGGAACAGCAGGCTATCGTTGCGCAATGCGGCGGGATCAATGGCTTGCGCAGAAAGTTGCGCAACGCCAACCAGCAGAACAATCAGCAGAAGAGGAGAGCGGTGGGTTATACTCCAAACAGAGTGGTTTGCGAAAAACTTAATCACTGTCATTCCCGCGAAAGCGGGAATCCATAGCGCACCTGGCTGAGTAGAGTTTCGCAAATCAATTTGCACCGAGTATAGCATAATTTCAGTTCAGCAGTTCAGCAGTTCCGTTGCAAGCAGCCCCGCCCCAATCACCGCGCTGTCGTGGCCAAGCGCGGCCGGAAGCAGTTGGATGGAAGCAAGGGGAATGTAGAACACATGGTTGGCAAGATTGCGGCGCACCGGATTCAACAACCCTTCGCCCGTTTGGGCCACACCACCACCCAACACAATCGTCTGCGGCGCAAGCAGGTGGATGATGCTCCCCAAGCCTATCGCCAGATATTTCGCAGTCTGTTCCCACAGCATCCGGGCAAGCTGGTCGCCAGCGGCCGCGGCGGCAAACACTTGCTGGGCGGTTGGGGCCGATTGCGCCCCCAGCATCTGGCGCAGCACCGCGCCTTGCTCAGGATAGTCGGCTAAGGCCTGGCCTGCACGGCGTGCGATTGCGGTTCCGCTTGCCATCGTTTCCAAACATCCATGATTGCCGCAAGCGCAGCGGGGGCCATCGGTTTGCACGGTGATGTGGCCCACCTCACCCGCGCCGGAAGCCACACCGTGGTGGAGCTTCCCGTTCACGATCACCCCGCCGCCAATCCCCGTGCTGATGGTGAGATAGACCATGCTCATGGCACCCTTCCCCGCACCCAAACGATGTTCGGCAAGCGCGCCCACGTTGGCATCGTTATCCAACCCAGCCGGCGCGCCGAAGGCTTCGGAAAGTTGTTGGCGCAAGGGGATGTTCCGCCAGCCGGGAAGGTGAGGAAAATTGAGGACGGTTCCGGTAAGATGATCCAGCGGACCGCCGATTGAGATACCGATTCCAGCAAGCTGGCCATTGGATTCGGCAAGCAACTGGCGGCCAATTTTCACCAGTCGTTGGGTCACAACATCTGGCGTTCCTGGCAGAGGTATCGGCTCTTTCACCAACGCATCAAACGTTCCTGTTTGGCGGAACCGGGCCACCGGTGCAATCCCCACCGCCAGTTTTGTCCCGCCGATATCGAAGGCCAGAAGGAGGTTGTGCGGCATAGAGTTACTTCGGCTTATCCCCGCCAAAATCTTTGTCGTTTTGGGGTGATAGAGCTTTGTCCTTGTCAATATCACCCTGCGGCGGAGCGTCCGGTTTTTCGTTGGGGCCATCCACCTGGGTGGCGGGGTCTTCGGTGCCATCGGTGGCATCGGTGCCCAACACATCGGTTGGCGGGGCGGTGTTTTCAATCGGTGCATCGCCAGGGGTTAGCGTTCCGCCACCGGCTGCCCCTTTTGCCGCGCCGCTGAACTCGCGCACGTCGTACGGCAGTCGGTCATCTTTATACACCATCGCCATGAACCGGCCCCACACCGGCGCGGCGGCTTTCCCCCCCTGGCCGTACCAGCCAGTGAACTTGATTCGGTGGTCGTCGAAACCAACCCAAACGCCGGCCACCAGCTCCGGCGTGTAGCCAACAAACCAGGCATCGGCAAAGTCGTTGGTGGTTCCGGTTTTTCCGGCGGCTGGGTAGTTGAACCATTGGCGGATGGAGCTTGCCGTGCCGCCATCCACCACGCCACGCATCATCGAGACCATCTGCCCGGCAATTTTTGCTGGCAACGCTTCGTGCAGCACACGCGGAGCTTGGTAAATCACCCGCCCCCACCGATCCTCAATTTTCGTCACCAGAATTGGCTCCACCGCAACGCCATCGTTGGGGAATGCGGTGTAGGCTGCGGTTAGCTCCAACGGGGTGACTTCCGCGCTGCCAAGAGCAATGGAGGGGAGGTCGGGGATGGGGGATTTGATCCCCATATTTTTTGCCAGGCGAACCACTTTTGCCGGGGTTGTCCGCTCGCAAATCAAGCGCGCAGCAACGGAGTTGACGCTGAATTTCAGCGCGCTGCGCAACGTTAGCGCGCCGCCGGTTCCCAGAACTTGCCAAGTTTCGCCGCCGGGCATTCGATAAACAAACGTACCGGCGGAAACCCCCGACCCCGGGTTCATTCCTTCCTCCAACGCCGAGGCATAGACGAACGGCTTGAAGGAGGATCCCGGCTGGCGGCGGATTTGGGTGACGTGGTTCAGCCCCATTCCGGTGGAAGGGTCGCGCCCGCCAACCAATGCGCGGACGTATCCGGTTTTTGCCTCCATCACCACAAACCCTGTCTCAATCTGGATTGCTTCTTTTTTCACCGAGTCAATAAAATCTGGGCGGCTGGCCAAGGCCCTCAAGATTTTTGCGCGGTGTTCATCGTTGATTGCCGCCTTGTACTCCTCGGTGTTGCGGGCGGCGCGTTCCACAATCTGCTTCAGCAATCGCTCGCGCCCGCGCCAACTCCATCCAGATTCAAACTGGCGTTGAAATCCTTCCAGATGTTCGCGCACGGCTTGGTTGGCGTATTTCTGCATCCGGCTGTCAATCGTGGTGTAGATCACCAAGCCGTCGCGGTACAGGTTGTAGCCTTCCAGCTTCGGTTCTTTGGAAAGGATTTGGCGGACGGCTTCCACAAAGTGCCCGGCAACGTTCGCGACCCGTTTCCGTTTTGCCAGCTTTATCGGCATCCCGGCAAACTTGCCGTACTCACCTGTGGTGATGTAGCCCATTTCCTGCATCAATGCCAGCACGGTGTTGCGGCGGTCAATGGCGCGGTCGTAGTGCTGCTCGATGTCGTAGTTTTCCGGCCCTTTCAGCACGCCAACAAGGTAGGCGCATTCATCCAGTGTGAGGTCAATCGGGCGTTTGCCGAAGTAGATTTCCGCTGCCACCTGAAGCCCGTAGGCCCCGCGTCCGAAATAGACGGTGTTGGCGTACATCTCCAGAATTTCATCTTTGGTGTAGGTGCGTTCAATCTGGACGGCGGTCAGTTGCTCGCGCAGTTTGCGGGTCATGGAAACCTCCTGCGATAAGTAGAGGTTCCGCGCAAGCTGCTGGGTGATGGTGCTGGCCCCTTCTTTGGTGAGGTTCATCGAAAGGACGTTTTTCACCAACGCCTTGATGATCCGCTCAAGGTTCACCCCCCAGTGGTCGTAGAATTTCTGATCCTCGGTGGCAATCAGCGCGTGGATGAAGTTTGGGGGGATCGAGTCGAAGGTGATGTAGGTTCGGTTGTGAACAAAGAACTGATCCAGTTGCTGGCCGTCGGCGCTGTAGATGCGGGTGGAGAGGTCGGGGCGTGGGTTTTCAAGCTCTTCCAGATCGGGAAGGCCGCTGAAAATATCCACCGCAAAAACCCCCACCACCAACAGAATGAACGCAGCAACCACCAACGTGATCCCCATTGCCGAACGGAAATAGGAACCACGAAGCCCGGAAGAAGATTTTGGAATATCGGAAGGCATCATCGTGCGCGAATCGGTTGTCTTGAAAAGAAATTTAGGATCATCTGAAGGTAGCGAGCGGCGATACTCGAACTCTCTTTTCTTCCCTCTGTGCTCTCTGTGTCTCTGTGGTTTTTTCCCTCTTCAGAAGCCAAGAAGAGAATGAACCACAGAGGCACAGAGGACACAGAGAGGGGGAAAAGAGAGGTCGGTAGAATCCCGGAATCGGCTATCCAGAAATTCATCACTCATATCCCACGGTTGTTCCGTTTTCGGTTGTTGCTGGGGCCACAATCAATTTCCGGGGGATGCGCTGGCGAAGCTCGCGGACGTGAGAGATAATGCCAATGGCCCGGTTGGGGGAATGAAGCCGCTCTAGCTCATTCATCACGGCATCCAGCAACTCGCTGTCCAGCGTGCCGAAACCTTCATCAAGGAAGAAGAACTCCAGCGGTGCGTGGCCAAGCTGGATGGTGTCGCTAAGGGCCAACGCAAGGGCAAGGGAAACCAGAAACGTTTCCCCCCCGGAGAGCGTGCTTGCCTGGCGCTGAACGCCGCCGTCGCGGTTGTCAATAATGCTGAAACCGCTCTCCTGGTCGCTGCGGACACCAAACCGATGCTGGGTTGACCGCGCCAGCAGTTGGGTGGCGCGGCGGCAGACGTCGTCTAACCGCTCGTTGGCAAGATAGTTCACAAACTTGTTGCCGCGAATATATTTCCCCAACTGCTCGATTGTGGCAATCTGCTGGAAGGTTTTGCTGCTGTCGGCTTGTCGCTGCTTCCATTTCTCGTTCTGTTCGGTGCAGATCTGCAGCGCGCTGTTTGCCACCGCTTTCTTGCTGATTGCTTCACGCATGGCATCGTCTGCGCCCTGCTTGGCTTGCTCCAAGTTCTCCACTTCTTCAGGGGTCACGGTGTTGTTGGCAACTTGCTCGCGCAACTCCGCTTCCCGTTTCCGCACGTCGCTAATCTGCTGCTGGGCGGTTGTGATTGCTTGGGCAATCTCCGCAATCTGATCTGGTAGTAGCAGTGCCGCCGTTGCTTCTTCTTGGCTGGAAAATCCTTCGCGGGCAATCGCTGCACGGCACTCGGCGCTGGCTGCGTCGCGGCGTTTTTCCTGGCTGCAGAGTTTGTTGTAGGCTTCGTCGGCAGCTTTTTTCAGATGCCCCTGCGTGGTCTGGGCGGAATCGTAGGCGCGGTTGGCGGCGGTATGATCTTCCTCTATTTTCTCTGCTTCTGCTTCCCGCTCGCTCAATATCTGCTCCAGCGTTTTGCCGTGTGTGCGGTTCGGAGCAATGCCGTCCAGCGTTTCTTTGATGAATGTTGTGCTGGCCTGCGTCTCGGCTGCAAGTTTGCCGTGCGCTGTTTCGGCAGCGGTCAGCTTGTTTTGAAAATCTTGCTCGGCTGCGCAAGTTTTTTTCTCCTTTTCGCGTGCGCTGCTCAACTCACCTTCCAACCCTCTGCAGAGTTTGTTGAGTTCATCAATTTTCTTCTCGCGGCTGGCAATCGTGCTCAACTCCGTCTGGATTTCCTCCAGCGATTTTCCCCCGCTGCATTCGGCCAGTTCCCGCTCGGCTTCGGAGAAAGCGGTTTGCTGGTTGGCGATGCTGGTGCCAAGCAGGTTGCAGGTTTTTGTGATGCCGTCCAACTCCCACTCAATTTTTGCCAGATCGTTCGTTCCCTTTCTCAGAAACCCCTCGTTGGCGTTGATCTGTTCTTCCACCTCTTCCCGTTTTTTCTGAACATTTTCTTTTTGATGCTTGGCTTCCAAGCCTTGCTCGGTCACGTCGGCAATGGCGGATTGAAGTTGGGTTGCCGAGGTTATCGCCATCGGCTGCTCCACCTCTGCCAGCCGCGCCACCAGGTTTTGAAGCTCGGTAGCGATGCGGCTTTCGGCAGTGGTAATGGCTTGCTGGATGCGGCTTACCTCCGCTTCGGCGGTGGCAATCTGGTGGGCTGTTTTCTGGGCGATTTCTTCTGCCTGTTTCAGCGCGGCCGCGCACTGCCGTTCGTGATTCCGCAGGGTGGTTGCTTGCTGCTGCTCGTCATCTTCGGGGTGGTACGGGGCGGGGTGTTCGGTGGCCCCGCACAACGGGCAGGGGTGGCCATCGTGAAGATGAGCAACGGCGGTGGCAAGCCCCAACTTCCGCTCCAATTCCTCGCGCTGGCTGCGGGCGGTTTGGTGGTTGGTCTCGGCTTCGGCGATTGCTGGCCGCTGCGTTTCCAACTGCTGACGCAGGCGGCCCAGGGCTGATGCTCCTTCTTCCGATTGCTTCCGAAGTTGATCTATCGAATACGCTGCGATAACCCCACGCGCCGTTGTAAGGTGGCCATGTGCCGCGCGCAAACGCTCCACTCTGGTTGCCAACTCAGCCTCGGCGGCCACGCTGTCGCTCAGTTGTTTTTTGGCGTTTTCAAGAACGGCTTGCAAGGGCTGAAGCTGGTCGTTGATATTCTTCTGCTGTTGCTGAAGCTCCGTTTGCCGTTGCTGCGCCGTTGCAAGCTCGGCTTGTTGTTTTTCAAGCTGAGCTGCCACGTTGTTCCGATTCTGGAATCGGTCGGCAAGCCTGCGTATCTGCTCCCGTTGCTGGGCACCGAACTCCAGCGATTGCAACTCTATTGTTGCCTGGGCTTGCTTGGCTTCGGCTGCGCGAGTTTTGCTTTCGGCTGCTTCGCGTGCGTTGGCTGCGGTCTGGTGCCGTTGTTTTGCTGCGCCCAGGGTTGTTTCGGATTTGCGCAGCTCCTCGATGTTCTCTTGCAGCTTCCGCTTCTCCTGGCGTAGTGACTTCAGCGTATCTATCACCTCCCTTCGCTTCCCCTGGCCTTTGAATGTTGCTTGGGCTTGTTCAAGCCGTGTGCGGGATTGCTTCAACTCTGGCTCGTTCGCGTTCAGCTGGCGGATTATGGCTTTGTAGTCGTTGTCGGCTTGGTTGTGCTGGTCGCTGGCGGCCGCCGCGTTGGCGATTGCTTGGCGGGTTGCTTCGGCTTGCTGGGCGCGCTGCTGTTTTGCGCGGTTCGATTGCAGCAATTCCTCCTGGCCGGGGATGGCCGCAATCGCCGGCTGCAAACCGGAGAGTTCCTCAATCCAGCCCAACAATGTGCGGGCGGATTGGGCTGCGGCGGTGGCTTCTTTCAGCTGCGCCTCGGCAGCAGTGAATGTTTCGGCGGCGGTTTGGGCCTGGTTGCGGCGATCTTCCAGTGCTTGGTCGTTGTATTGCTCCAGTACGGCTAACGCCCCCACGGCTTCTGCATTTTCGGACTCCAGCTTCTGCTCCAATCGTTTCATCTTCAGCTCCAACTCACTGCCGTACTGCTGCAAGCCGAACAGCCGCTGCAAGGTTTTGCCCCGCTCGCCGGGGGGAAGCGTAAGGAAGCTGGCGAACTCCCCTTGCGGAAGCATCACCGCGTGCTGGAAATCTTGCAGGTTGATGCCGATAATGCTCTGGATGGCCTTCTCCATTTCCCCTTTTTTTTCGGCCAGCACAAGGTCGCCCTCGGAGGTGTGGTGGATCAGGCGGAGCTTGCGGACTTCGATTTTTTCTTTTTTCTGAACAAGGTGGCGTTCGGCGGTGTAGCATTGGCGTTCGGTTCCGTTACCGATCTCGAACGTGAAGCTAACGGCAGCACCTTTTTCTTGCTCGTTAATCACCCCATGGATTCCGTGCGACGCGCGGCGGACATCGCCATACAAGGCCAGGGTGATGGCATCAAGGATGGATGATTTGCCGCTTCCGGTGGGGCCAAAAATGCCGAACAAACCGTCGGCCAGCAGGCGATCAAACGTGATAACCTGCTTCTGGCGGAAGCTGTGCAATCCGGTGATTTCCAGAGTGATGGGACGCATGGTTGAGGTTGTTGAACGATTGAGAAATAGAGTTGATGGAGCAAACTGTTCGGCTGGGGAGCAGTGGCTGCGCTGCCGATGCGCGGGGGGCAATATACAAACCGGAGCGTGGGGGATTGCAGCCCCAACACACTACCCTCCCCCCTGACCAACCCCCCGATTTAACGCCCCGTGAACCGCCAGCGCGTGCGACGCGGTTTGCTGGGCAAGGGCGCAGGCTTCCGGCTTGCTGAGGCCTTGCACCACCCCGGCAATAAACCCAGCATTGAAGGCATCGCCGGCACCGGTGGCATCCACCACGCGCACATTTTCTGGCGGGGCGAACCACTCCAACCCGCCGTCGTCCCAAAGCGCGCACCCCTGGTCGCCAGCTTTCATGCAGATGATCCCCACCCCCTGCTCGGCAAAATGCCACAGCAGATTTTCAACCGTCACCCCCTGCCACGCGGCTTCCAAGTCGGCTTGCGAAGGGAGCAAGATATCCACGTGGGGAAGCACCTGGGCGATGCGGCGGTGATACTCCTCCGGCGAACTCCACAATCGCGGGCGGTAGTTGGTGTCCAGCACCACCGTGACTTCGGCGGAAACCGACTCCAACAACGCAACCAACCGCGCCGGCTCCTTCATCACCGCAAGGGTGATGCCCGAAATCAGTAGCATCCGCGAAGAACGGACAAACTGGGATAAACGCTCGGTGGAGTAATGGAGCAATGTTTCGGTGGCGGCGGAATCGTGCCGCCAGTAGTGGAAATGGTGATCGCCGGCTTCGTTCAACTCAATAAAGTACAGCCCGTTGCGCCGCCCGGGAAGCCGCAAGGTGTGGGTGATATCAATCCCTTCGGATTGCAGCCCGCCAACAATCATTTCGGTGAAAAGGTCGTCGCCAACCGCCGAGATGAACCCGGTGCGAAGTCCAAGCCGCGCACCGTAGAAGAGTGTGTTGGCCGCGTCGCCAGCAAAGGTTGCGCGGAACTGGTTATCCTGCTGGTGTTCCTGCCGCCGTGAAAATTCCACCAGGCACTCGCCAACTGAAAGGAGATCGAAGAATTGAGTAGCATCCATACGACTGCAAGCTACGCAGCAACGTTCTACGGTCGGCACAGAGCTTGACGCGGCAGGGTGGATTCCGGGCTTGGCGGGAGCATGCTTGCGGCAAAATTTTGCGATGGATTGTGGCGATTCTTTGGTTGCGGTTGTGGCCGCTTGTCGCGTATGTTTCGGCCAAGTACGGAAAGGGTGTTGGCATATCCCGGCTGGTGCTGGATATGCCCTCCGCAATCCTTCCCCTGCATCAACAAAACTCACTCACTTCTTTTAACCGCGTATGCCTCCACAATCAGGAACCTCGTCCGATTTGCCCGCAATTTTTATGGACCTTACCCGCCGGCTGGCAGGGATGCTGCTGATCCTTATCGCTGCGGTGCTGTTTTTTATTGATTACGACTACCGAACCCACGGCGGTGGGGAGAATGAGGCATTCAGCATCTACGGGGTTGTGGCGGTGATTGGGCTGGTGGTCGGGACACTGATTGCAGCTTGGACCCGCCCAGCCGCCGGGCGCGCACTGCAACGCTACGTGAAAACCTTGTCCGAAGCGGATTTGGAAATCGCCATGCTGTACGCCCCGCCCAACGCAACACGGGATTGGGTGATTGAGGAAGTGATATTGCCAAACCGGCACTTCCTGATGTACCACCGCGGAAGCAGTGTGCGAACTCACCCGGCAGATGACGTGGATGGACAGAAACGGAAAACCGTGACCGGAAGCGTGAGCTACGGGAAAGCGGGAAATGGGAACGTGGAGGCGGTGGTGGCGCAGATGAACGATAAACGGTGGCGAGTACTTTCCATGCAGTTGCACCCGCCACAGAGTTAAGCCGCACAGAACTCCAAACCGCCCCGCTGATGCTTGGGGAAATAGTGGGCAATCCAATCCTTGCAGTGCTTCGTATCTGCTACCGTTCAAGGTGAGCTGAGAGAGAGAGGAACCACGCCAGCCCGGCTGAACCGGCACGCGCGGCATCTGCAAGTACAAGGATTTAGGGATACCGACGTACCAAGCAGATGCCGCCGTGCTGTTTTATTGATGCCCCAACGACGCTCAACTCACTTCAAGAAACGGATGCTTAACGGGTACTTCCAGACCTCACCATTGCTGGATTTCACCCCTGCAAGAATTGGGAAGATGATGCTGAGAACAAAGACAATAACCAAGAACGGAATGCCGATTAACAGGAAGCTCAGGATACCGAAAACGGCGTAGTAAAGGACCTGTGAAATAATCCAATTTGCGGCGTTGCGTCCGTGAACCTCTATTCCTGGCAGGTCGTTCTTTTTGGTTTGCCAGATGATAAACGGAAGGATAAAACCGGCAAAGGGAACCACAAACCCGGTAAGCATGGAAAGGTGCAGGAACATCCCCCACCGTTGGGTTTCGGGGTCGGTGATGGTGTCGGCATCTGCGTCCATCAGCATCAAGTCCCCCACCTCGGCGCGCGTCTCCACGTGATCGAACAACGCCTGTTTGGCCAGCGCGTACTCTTCGTCAGTTAGCCCGCCAGCAAGGTGCAGTTGCTGAAGTTTCTTTAGCCCTTCGGTGATATCCATATATCTTCAGTCAAGTTTTCGGTTTCTGTGGAATGAAGCCCGCTCTTCGCCACCACCCCACCAAAGGTTGCGCCCACCTTCCCCCTCTTCTCTTCTTCGCGTCCTTTGCGTGCCTCCCCTCTGCGTCTTTGCGTGAACTCTTCTTCGTAGCCCCCTCTTTCCCTCCCTCAAAGTTGCCACTTTTTTTCGCTCCTTCTTCAATCTTGCTTCAATCTTGGCATCAGTTGCCGGAAATCTTGGTGTGCGGGGAATACCTTGATAGCAGGTGATTCTCCCATGCAACGCCGATGGTTGCTGTGGAGGTTTCTTTCAGGCGATTTCAGACATCGAATGCACACCATGCAGACTTTCCGGTACTTCTTGCAGAGCTTCGCAGCCTTCGTTTTGCTGGCAACAGTGGCGGCCGCACAAAGCAAACCCATTGTTGTGAACGTGGCGGTGATCCCCCCCTACGCGGCCACCCTGGCCGAGTGGGATCGCCACCCTGAGCGGATCATTATCACGCTAACCAACACCGACCCCGCCACCAGCTACAGTGTCCGGCTCTCCGGATCGTTGCAGGACAACTTGGGGGGGATAAAAGTCACCACGAACGACGACTACCCGGTAACGGCAATCACCGTTCCGGCGGGTGGAGTCCGGGCGGTGAACGGGAACGAACTGAAGATTTTCAACGCCAACGCTGTCTCCATCAGCGGCTCGGATAAGGGGACCGTGGCGCGGTCGGGGCAGCTGAACGAAGGGACCTACACCATCTGCCTGAAAGCACTGGACCACACCACCAAAACGGAGCTTTCCCCCGCCAGCGGTTGCGCCAGCTTCACCATCCGCACGGTGGAGGCCCCGAAACTCACCGCCCCCCCCTGCAACATGAAAGTGGCGCAGACGGTGGACCCGCAACTGCTGCTACTGCAATGGACTCCACCAGCCGGGGCCACCGGCGGAATCACCTACACGCTGACCATGGCCGAGGTGATCCCCGACGACCGCAACCCGGAAGAAGCACTGCTGACCGCAGTCCCGCCAACCCTGTTCAAGAAGGAAGGATTGACCGCGCCCATCTACCAGTACGGCGCGGCCGACCCACAGCTAAAAAAAGGGAAGAAATACGCCTGGCGGGTGCAAGCCATTGACCCCACCGCCGCCACCAACTTCCGCAACGACGGCAAAAGTGAGGTGTGCACCTTCATCTATGGCGACAGCACCGAGCCGAAACCGGACGACCCCGACTGCAAGAAACCGACCTACATCACCGCCGCCTATCCAAAGGATGACATCCGCATCCCGTACCGCTTTGTTCCGGTGATTGTGCAGTTCGCCCCCTACTGCCGCGACCTCACAAAATTCACCTCCGACTACTCCGTAAAGGACAACACTGGCAGCTCCGCTGGCAGCAAGACCCGGACTGTTGAATGGAAGCATGGCCCGTTCAACAACGCTGCCCGCCAGCCGGATATGTTTGAGAAAAACCGGGCATCCTACGTGGTGGTGGGCCCCGACCAAAACAAGAAAGTGGAGGAGCGGAAAGATCAATTTCTTTCACCGCTGAAAACCTACTCGTGGACGGCAGATGTGGCGATCACCAAGAAAGAGGGGGAGAAAGAAACCACCACCAAACGGAAAGTCACCGGACGGTTCAGCGTTGGGATGGGCGCGCCGGTGCTGAACGAACCAGCCAACGGCGGCGCAGTGTTGCCCGATACCGTGACGCTCCGGTTCCTGACCAGCGAGCCAGTAGATAAAAGCGCGCTGACCCTTCCGCTGGATCTAAAAGCCGAACCACGCGGGGGCGGGGCCGAGTTCTACACCATGACCGTCAACGAGAAATGGGTGCTGGAAATCGCCCGCACGCCCGACATGAAAAACCCAATCTTCCGCGACACCGGGCGCGTTGGCGGGATGCTGATTGATGCCATGTCGCCAAGCACTTCGGCAGCATTTCTGCAGAAGGAGATTTACCGCCAAGAAACCGTCCGCCCAAAGCTGACCAAAGCCGGCGAATACTACTGGCGAGTGAAGTGGTTGGTAGATCCCAACGACAACAACGACAGCACCGGACAGTTCTACAACAGCAGTCCAGTGCAGCGGTTTGTGGTGGATCCCAACGCCAACTGCTTCAACCTTGCTGCCGAATTTCCGAAGGATAAATCGGCAATTGAGGAAGGCCGCCCAACCTTCAAAGTTCGCGTCTCCAACTCGGTGAAGCCAAATGAAATTTTGGAGGGGGAGCTTCGGGTGTGGCGCGGGAAGAATGCAGCCGACACCACCCAAGCAAACTTGGTGCGCGACATCAATTTTTCCCGAACTCAGAAGACCGCAGGCGCGGCCATGCGCGACATGGACGGCAACGGAGTTCCCTATCTGAACATCGTGGGCGATGTGATCCATTTCCGCATCAACGATGCCGGCGTTCCGGTGGAGTTTGTGGCCAACGACAAACAGGACTACCTGTGGCAAC
Organism: Chlorobiota bacterium; assembly: GCA_016788565.1. Taxonomy (GTDB): domain Bacteria; phylum Bacteroidota; class Ignavibacteria; order OLB7; family OLB7; genus OLB7. The sequence goes on from JAEUSP010000136.1 coordinate 111,207, forward strand.
TGACGCTGAAGCACAACACCGCCGTGCGGATGGATGGCCAAGCCTGCACCCGCGCCGCCACCGCCAGCCCGCTGTTCAGTTTCCGCAAGGATATGGGCTGCATCGCGCTCACGAATATCTGGCCAACCGATGGCGAAATGGCAACCGACACCAGCGATCTGCTGACCCGTGCCAATAAGCCAATCCGCATGGCCAACACCAGCAAACGAACCTGGGAAATCTACGCACTGCGCCCGGGCGAGGACCCACGCAACGTGGTGCTGAAGGATGGCCGCGAATACTTCGTGCTGGAGAAAATCACCGATGATGTTTTCTCCCCCGAAGCAACAACCAGCCTGATGGCCTACAAGGTCTTGGCAATCAACAGCGATTTGCAGAAACAAGGGAAAGCACTGACGGTGGGGCAACGCTACGGCTGGCGGATGCGGCTAACCTACAACGGCAACGGGGTGTTTGCCGACGGCAGTTCCTGCGGCGAATCGGAAGCCACGGTGGAAAGCACACCAACCAGCTTTGTGTATGGTGGATGCGTCACCATCAAGAACGTGATGCCTGCCGACGGCGCAACAATCACCGACCGCGACGGCGATTTGCAAGTGCGGGTCAGCAAAGCATTCCGCATTGCCAGCACCACCATGCGCCAGTGGGAAGTGTTCGCGCTGAAAGCCGGCGAAGAAGCACGAATGGCCAACCCAACCGATGGCCGCGAATACCACAGCCTGATGCTGGCCACCGACGATGTCTATTCCCCAGAAGCATCCACAAGCCTGATCGCGATAAAGGCCCGCGCACTGTTCGATCAGTTAGCAAAGCAGGGGAACGCGCTGAAGCCCGGGCAACGCTACGGCTGGCGGCTGCGCCTGAAAGCCAATGCCGATGAGTTCCTTCTGAACGGCGATTGTGGCACCGGCCCCATCACCCTGGAAAGCGTCCCCACCAGCTTCACCTACGCCGGCTGCATTACCGCAACCAACACCACGCCCGCCGAGGGGGAAACCATCACCGACAGCACCGGCGAGCTGCTTGTGAAGCTCTCCAAAAAACTGCGGTTCGGCTCCATCAAGCGCCGCGTGTTGGTGTTGTGCAGTGTGAACGCAGGCGAAGATGTCCGCAACGTTGATTTCAACGATGGACGTTTTGTGTATGAATCGGAGTTCCCGTTCGCCACCCAGCGCGACCCGAACGCCTTCAACGACGTGCTGGCAATCTATCTGAAAACCGTGGTGCAGAAGATGCCAAACGCCAGGCCGCTGGTTGCTGGAAACCGATACGCCTGGAAAATGAAACTCTATTTCGATGGCCAAAAAGCAATCGAAGGTGGTGAGTCGTGCGCCACGGATGCAGTGGTGGAAAGCGCGCCAACCAGCTTCATCTACGGCGGCTGCTTGTACATGCGGAATGTTGCTCCGGTTGGCGGGGTCACCGCCGCCGATGGCGACGAACTTACCGCCGCTTTCTCGCAAAAAGTAAAATCCAACAACATCAACGGCCACATCTACGAACTGTGCGAACTCACCGGCCAAGAAGACTCACTCACACTGCTGATGAAGCCCGAGTTCGACCTGCTTCGCTACGATGCCAGCATCAACGACTTACTCCATGCCGGAAGCGTCAGCGGCCGCTACGCAATGCCAATCGAACGGCTGAACAAGGAGCTTGCCAAGCAAGGCAGGTCGCTGAAAATTGGTGCGCGCTACGCCTGGCGAATCCGTGTGCAGTTTGATGGCAACGGAATTTTTGCCGACGGCGGTTCGTGCGGCGGAAAGAACGAGGAGCTTCTGACCCGCCCAACAACCTTCGTCTATGGTGGCTGCTTTGCGGTCACCGGATCAACTCCAAAAAATGGCGATACCGTCAGCGGCGTTCCAAACTTCACCTTCCGCACCGCACCCGGCGTGGACCCCAACGACTTCACCAGCGTGAGGCTGAAAATCTGGAAAAAGAAATCGGGACAAAGCGTTGATGATGCTGCAAAAGGAACACCGATCTACAACCACCTTGCCGGCGACAGCAAAGACATTGGTGTGAAGAAGGACCTGGGCGATGGAGTAAGCGCAACACGCTTGGCCTTCTACTTCCAGCCGCTGGACAAAACCCAGAAGCCCCCAACCGAGTGGCAGATTGTGATGACCGACGACAAACTCAAGTTCCGCACCGAAGCCGAGCAGGACTACGTTTGGCAGGTGGAGACCAGCATCTACACCCCCGACTCGGTGGCCTGCAAGCGGGACGCAACCTCCAAACCGATGACCTTCACCGGCGGCGGCAACACCTGCCTGACGCTGAAAAACGCATTCCCACCCGATGGAGCCGTGATGACCGATGCCGAGGAGTTCAGAGCACCGCTGAACACCTCCATGAAAACATCTGCAGTCAGCAAACGGGAGGTTGTGTTTGCAGCAATGAAGGAGGGCGAGAAGGTGGAGGAGATTGATTTCGAGAAGCCCGGCGACCGCGCAATCGTCACCTACGAAATCCCGATTGACCGAAGCAAAGCACCGGAAACTTTCACCCTGCTGGCGGGCTTGGTTGGCAAGTACAACGCCGCGCTCCCAGCCGCAAAAAAACTGAAGCAAGGCGCGCGCTACGCTTGGCATTACCGCATCACCTACAACGGCGAAAACGCTTTGGCCGATGGTAGCACCTGCGGCGGGCCGAACACCGTGCTGGAAAGCGACCCCACAACCTTCATCTACGGTGGCTGCCGCTACATCATCCCGCTGACACCGAAGGAGGGGGAGAACGTGGAGAAGCAACCGAATCTCACCGTCCGAATTTCCCCTGCCGTGGACCCCAAAGATTGGGGGCAAGTGGAGTTGTTCATTTGGAAGAAGAGCGCGGGGCAAAGCGCCGACGACGCAGCAAAAGGAACCCCGATCTTCAACAAGCTGTTTGTTGAGCCATCGCGCGCCGGCGAAACCAGAAGCATGAACGGCGTGACCGTAATGACCAGCGGCGATTACGTGATTGCACCGCTGAACCTTGCCAACGGCAAAGCCACCGATTGGGAGTTGCGGATGACCCAAGACAGCAGCCGTTTCAAGCCGGAAGAAGGGATGGAGTATGCCTGGAAATTGACCACCGACCAGTTCACACAATCGGGCGACACGTGCAGCAGCAACGTGGCCACAACGCTGGCAACCTTCGGCTACAAGAAATCCCCCGACGACCAGGCTTGCTTAACCGTGAAAGCCGGAACGCCCGACCCAGGCGGAGTCTATGACCTGAACGACAAGCCAATTTTCAACGTGATTGTGCAAGAAGGAATCCGCAAAGAAGGGATTACGGGAGGGCGGTTGCAGGTCTGGAAATTGGCGCAGTTCCAGAAAATGGATTCCGTGGTGAAGGACACACCGCTCTTCGACGAATCCTTCACCGGAAACGACTCGGCCAGCGTCCGCATTATCGCCAACACCGCCAACACAACAGGGCTGGAACTGGCGTTCGTCAACACGAAGGATGCAAAGAAAACCTTCCTGCTGAAGGACTTCGGGGCAACCTACGTCTGGCGGTTCACGCTGAAGATTGAGGGAAAGGAGATTCTGCAGGATCGCACGGCAACCTGCACCGAGTCGGCAATCGTTGGGAAGCTGGCCTCGTTCGAGTATCAAGCTCCATCCAAAAACAACTGCGACGACGGCGGCATCGGAACCGAAGCGCCGGAGATTAGCGACAAGACTCCATCGAAAGCACCCAGCTTTGTTGGGACCGCAATCAAAGTTGGATTGTTCCGCATGAACGTCACCGAAGCCAGCGGCGACGGCGCGGGCCTGACCGGAAAAGGGACGATCCAGATGAAGAGCGTGAAAGGGCCAATCAAGGTGGAGTTCAGCGGAATCAAAATCAACAGCGACAACGCCATGTACGATGGCGTGGTGAAAGCGGTGATGGACGTAAAAAACAGCACTATCACCTCGCTGGTGAACGCCGTTGGCCGGAAGATGGACCTGGACCAGGGGAAAGCCGAAGCGATTGACCAAGCGATCCAAAACGGGAAACGGCTGGTTTCCATGCTGGTCAGCAGCGACCCCATCGGGCTTCCGATTGGGTTCGATGCCAACGTGGAAGGGAAGAACTACACGCTGGGAATTATCGGCATGACCTTCACTCCAAAAAAAGGGACGATGGCCTGCGCCTTCCGGTTGGAGACACCAGATTTGACCAACGGCCAAAGCACCAACTTCATTGATTTTGGCGCGCGCGATCTTGTCTTCACACCAAGCTCTTTCGGCGCGACGAACGGCACCATGAAGCTGTACGTTGCCGGCGATTTCACGCTGCAAGTTGGCGGCGGAATGGCCCTGAAGCTAAACGCCCCAAAGGATAGCGAGTTTGACGACGACAACAAGGGAACCTACGTGAAGCTGAAGTGCGGAAAGTTCGATGGGCTGCGGATTGATGCTTCGGCAATCTTCCCACGCGATTGGCTTGTTCCGCGCAAAGCCGACGGGACCGCCGAGGCCGACGAAACCAAAAAAGTCCAAGCCAATTTCGTTGCCCAAATCCGCGACTGGAACAACTGGATTGCAAAGGTCAATCTGGATAAATGCTTCATTGCCAGCAACGACGGCTTCGGGCTAGAGGTCCAGGAAATGGCCTACGACCACAGCGATGTTGTGAACCCAGAAGGGATCAAATTTCCCGACGGCTACGCCAAGGACAAAAGCAATTTGTGGCGTGGCTTCTACATCAAGCGCGCGGCAATTTCGCTGCCAACCGAGTGGTCCGCAACCGACCAAGAAGGGAAAGGAATCAGCTTTGCGGTGGAGCATCTGCTGATTGACAAAACCGGGCTGAGCGCAAACTTCATGGTGGAGAATGTGGTGAACTACGGCAAGCTGGCCGGGTGGGGCTTCACGCTGGATAAAATCGGTGTGGAGATCGTCAGCAGCAGCTTCAAGAAAGGCTACCTGAACGGCAGTTTCAAAACGCCGATTGCCGATGAGTCCATGTTCTACTCCGCCTTGATCCAGCAGGGGAAAAACGCCGCCACCGGCAAAAGCCAACTGCAATGGCAGTTCCAGTTGAAGATTGAAGAGAACAAGCCGCTGAAAGCCACCTTCTGGAAAGCCGCGCTGCACCTGAAGCCAGGAAGCAGCATCACCATTGGCAACGTTGCTGGGCAAGGAAAGTTCAACGCAAAAGCTGATCTGACCGGCCACTTCAGCATTGACTACGAGGAGTACAAACTGAAGATGGAGGGCTTGCGGTTCGAGAATCTAGTGGTGCAATCGAACCCACCAAAGGGGGAGAAACGCTTCAGCTACAAAGCCTTCAGCTTCACCTCGCCGCCAAAGAAAATGGGGGGCTTCCCGCTTTCCATCGAGAACATTGAGTTCGCAACCGACGACGCAAGCATCGGGCTGAAGTTCGACCTGACGCTGGCGCTGGCCGGCGAAAAAACCAGCATCGGCGGAAAGCTGGGATTGATGGTGAAAGCCAAGCTGAACCTTGACGCAAAAGAGTGGGGACAGAAATTGGAGTTCGACGGCATTGACCTGACGAAAATCGCCGTGGAAGCCGACATGGGCGCGGTGAAAATCAAGGGGCTGATTGAATTCTACAAGAAAGATGCCACCTTCGGCGATGGCTTCCGTGGCATTGTGGAGTGCTGGATTCTGAAGAACATCTACGTTGGCGTAACCGTTCAGTTCGGCACCAAGCCAAGCGCGGTGAACCCCGGCGAAGATTTCCGCTACTGGTACGTGGACGCAATGGCGCGGTTCAACCCGGGGATTGTGCTTGGCCCGGCAATCGGCATCTACGGCTTTGGCGGCGGCGCGTGGTACCACATGGCCCCGAAAAACCAGCTGGACCCAACCTTGCTGATGAAGGTTCCCGAAAACAGCGACGCTTCCAAAAATGGATTGCCAAGCAAAGTTGGCGCAACGCTAAGCGGCGAAGAATACGTGCCGAACGAAGGGACCCTGTTCGGCTTCAAAGCCTCGGTGACAATCGGAACCGTCCCCGACCCGAAGCCGGTGAATGCCGACGTGCAGCTTGCCATCAGCTTCACCAGCAGCGGCGGGCTTGAGCGGATCCGTTTTGATGGAAGCCTGTACATGGCCTGCGACGTGATTGAGCGCAAGGACCCCGCGCTGAAAGCCAGCGTCTCGATCCTGTATGACAACGTCAACAAAATCTTCCACGCCGCGTTCGAGATTGACCTTGATTTCAAGGTGGTGAAAGCGCATATCCCGGCGGTGATTCACGTTGAGCCAAAATGGTGGCAAGTGAAGTTGGGCGAACCCAAAAACCGGATGACGCTGGAGGTGAACTTGGCGATCATCAAGATGAAGTTCAAATCGTACATCATGGCCGGCGACAGCTTGCCGCCGTTGCCCGACCCGCCCGATGAAGTGCTGAACAAACTGACTGCCGAGCAGCGAGAAAAAATCAAATCGAAGCCGATGATTAGCCGTTCGGCAAGCGGGTTCATGTTCGGAACAATTTTCCAAGTTGGGCCGGTCGGGGGTGAGTTCCTGATCTTCTACGGCAGCCTTGATCTTGGCGTTGGGTTCGATGTTGAAGTCAAGCAGTTCAAAGGGATGTCGTGCGGGAACTCCGAAGGGGGCGGGCAGATAGGCTTCAACGATGGGTGGTATGCCCAGGGGCAAGCCTACGCCTGGGTTGATGCAAGCATCGGGATAAAAATCAAGCTGTTCGGGGCCGAGCGGAAGTTCCCGATCATTGCCTTCAGCGGCGCGGCACTGCTGCGGATGGGCCTTCCAAACCCAACGTGGTTTGAAGGCTACTTGGCCGCCAAGTACGAAATCCTGTTCGGGCTGATTAAGGGGACCTGCCACTACGAGTTCTCCGTGGGCGACCAATGCCGCCCACGCAAGGGTGACCCGTTCACCGAGTCGGTTCCGATGATCGAGGATATGTCGCCAAAGGCAGGCGCAACCAACATTCCGGTGCTGGTAACGCCCGAAGTCAGCCACAACTTCCCGCTGGGCACACCGTTCGAGCTGAAAGATTTGAACGATGAAAAAATCGTCCACACCTACCGGATTCTGGATCGGAACCCGGTGATGACCTACGCCGTGCCCGGGGGAAGAACCGTAACGGAACCAACCTCCATTTTCTGGTCCCAGGGAAGCCGTACCTCGCAGATCAACCCGCAGAATATGCTGAACGGGTATCAGCAGTATAAGCTCTCGATTGCGGCGTATGCTGAAGAGTACGCGCCGAACCGCGCCACCTTCGGCGGAACCTGGGCACCGGCCACGTATCCGAACCCAGAGGATCCCAGCAAGCTGGACCCAATTGCTGACCAGACAAAGGAGACCTACTTCACAACCGGGCCGCAACCGGATTACATCCCGTGGGACAACGTGGAGTTCTCGATGCCGGGGGCGCGCCAACGCTACTACCTAGCAAGTCATCCGGGGCCATACAACATGGGGACGAACGGGTTCATCCAGCTTCGGCGCGACCAGGGATATTTGCTCACCGAAAAGAGCGATGGAGTGGTGCAGCAAAAACTGCGGGTGCGGTTTATCCCGCGTGGCGGAACCGGAACCGACACGATTGTTGAGGATGTGAAATACTACCCAGCATTCGACCGCCAAAAGGCCGGCCTCAGCTTCTCCGTTGCGCAGTTAAGCACTTCCACGCTCTACCGGATGGATGTCTTCCGCGAAACCAGTTACCTTGCCGGAAAAGCGGGCCAAGCCAGCCAGCTTCTGGATAAAGTTGACACCACAACCTTCACCGCCGTGGTGGAGGAAACCGGCGGCGCAGAAACCGACGCACAAACCCGGCTTGTGCGGGCAACGCTGGAACGTGAGAACCGGAAGTTGGGCGGAGTGCGGGTGAATCCGATGACCGGGGCGCAGGAGAAGATGCTGTGGTTCAACGACTTTGCCACAAGCGCCTACCGCGACTTCCCGACAAAGATGATGGGGGTGCGTGCCAAGCGTGTTGATCGCCAAAGCGACCGCCGGTTGGTGTTCCACTTTGATAGCTTCGAGCCGTTCGATGGATACGACATCAGCCAAGTCTCGGTGGAAGCAAACGTTCCGGGGGATTGGAATTACAACATGTTCATGCGGAACATCCAAGGCCGGATTCTGCAATATGACGTTCCCAAGCCGCCAGCCTACACGGGGTATTTCTACCACTTGGGCTACTACTACACCAACGGCCGGCGTGTGGAATGGAACCGTGTGCAGAACCTTCCGATGACCCGCTACATCGGCGAGAACCTTCAGGATGCAGCCTACCAAGTTCCATCGTGGCTCTCGTACATTGACCGTTCCAGTGCGGTGGAACCAATCGCCGATTGGGAGCTTGCGGGCGGAACGCTGAACCCGAATCCACGCTCGCGGTGGTCCTACGGCCAGGGGGGATGTTGGGAGTGCAGAGCCGAGCAATTCCCGGGGGGCGCGCCGGGCGCAATCTGGGTTCAGTACCGCTACGAAGAACACGCTTGGAACTTGGGGATGCGCATGGTGAACGCCGCCAGCCAAGCCTACTCGATGGCGGTCTGGGGTGAGTATCAGTGGTTCCGTGCGGCAAGCGGAAGAACCGAGCAGTTGCTGATAAAAACCGAATACTGGGATGATTTCTTGAAGCCATACTGGTATCTGCATCTGGGCCAGCTGGAGTACGACCGTTCGGCACTCAGCCGATTCTACTCACTGCCGCAGGGGTGGTATCAGATGCAATTCTTCGAATCGCGCGGGGAGACCTTCGAGTGGCAAACCAAGAACCCGCGCTCCACAATGTGGCAGTACAACGGAACCACCTACAATAACCGCGCAGGGCGATTCTGAGCGGGAAGGAGAAGGCGAAGATGAAACGAACAAGCCCACGAAAGTGGGCTTGTTCGTTGTTTACTCGAATAAAAGGAAGAGGAGTAAAGAGTGTGAGCCGCATCCATTCTCCGCACTAAAGCACGAAGCAATGAAGTACCAACCACTGACAACTGACCACTGACAACTGACAACTGACCATCGCCTCCAACAGCCTTATGGAGTATCAACTCTGCTCAACATAAAAATGTCCAACTGGCCGTAATTACCAACGTCGGTGCGTTCGGATGAAAAATAGAGTACCGAGCCATCGGCGGTGGCACTGATAAAACGCTCATCTTTTTTGCTGTTGATAAATGGCCCCAAATTTACCGGCTCTCCCCATTTCCCATCTGGTTGGCGGTAGCTTGCGTAAAAATCAAAACCACCATAACCGCCCGGGCGATTGGAGGCAAAAATCAAGAGCGAATCGTTGTGCAGTAAACAAGGCGAATCTTCTTCAGCGGTGGAGTTTACAGGCTTCCCAAGATTGTCGGGGATATTCCACGTGCTGTCTTCTTTCATTTTCGAAAACCAAATATCAACTGATCCAACCGTAGAGCCAGGCTGGTTGAACAGTGAGACGAAATAGAGGTGCTTCCCATCGTTGGCAACCGCCGGTTGCGAGTCCCAGACGTTGGAGTTTAGCTGGGCATGGATCAGAATATCTCCCCAATTTGTTCCGTCGGAATTGCACTGAAAAATATCACAATCGCCATACCCTTCCTTGCGATTGCAGGCAGTGAAGAAAAACATTTTGCCATCCGGTGAAATAGAAACCACACCTTCGTTTTCTCGTGAATTTATCGGCGGTGGCAGCGGAACGGGAGGGCTAAAATCAAGGCCTTTAGGGTCGAATTTTAAGGTGACAAAAATATCATGGCCTCCTTGCGCCCCATTTGTTGAAATTCCGTTGGAAACAAAATAGAGGGTCAATCCATCCGCAGTGACGCTGGGGGAATATTCCAATTTTTTGGTGTTAATCTCCTTTCCCACATTCCGCAGCACATACTTCGCGCCGGGGAAAATTGAAAGCTCTCCAACAAGGCTATCCGTTCCTGGGTTTTGCGAAAATGCAGCGGTGCTATTTCCGGCAATGGCAATGGCCGCAACCAGCGCGCAACGGAAAATTCGTGATTTGAACATGGCGTTTGGATAATTGTTGATCTTGTTTCCAGAGCAATTTTCTGCTTCGACTTCCTCACTGTGAGCGGAGGGCTGGATGCCCGAGTCCCACTTCTATTTCCTACCTCCTATCTCCTTCTCCCTTTTCCCCCAGAATTGGGGGGACGCGAAGCTCGCCAGAGCGAAGCAGGGGGGCGCGTCGCGAAGGGCGCGATCCGAAAACAACTCCAACATTCTTCATTCGGCATTCCCACCTTACCCCGCTGCCCCGGCGCGAATCCATTCCTCGAATTTTTTGCTCATCCCCTCGAACGATCCCTCCACTTCCGTGCTGGCAACAAGGGTGTCGCCGTGGACGATGGCGATGCTGGCACCCAGATCAATCGGGCCGGTGTGGCGGGGGATTGATGGCTCGGCAGCAATCATCCGTTCGGCATTGGCAATGGCCTCTTCCATCGAGCGGTTCACCTGGGTCACGATTGCCCGTGCCGAAAATGGCTTGCCGGTCACGTCCTGCACCAGATCAAGAAATGAACGTGAGTTCCCTAGGTTCCAATATCCTTTTGCAAGGTCGGGGCCGATGCTTGGGTTATCCAGCAAGTAGCCGTCGCGCTGCAGGAAGAAATCGCGGGTTTGCGCCACCGCCATTTCCGCCAACACGTATCCGTGGTAGTAGGCCGATGCCTCGCCAGCCAGCAAGTGCGGAACCGAAAGAATTGGGCGCGGAGAATCGTTCAGCAGCAAAATTTTCCGCTCGGCTTGGCGCAGCGCGGCAAGGATATTTTCTGGAGTAAGGTCGTTTTCCGGCATCTCGTAAATGGCGCGCTCGCCGTAGCTCACCACCATAATCCGCCGAACCTGGAAGGCGCGGAACCGGTGATTTTTTGCCAGCACCTCCATCATCAATTCTTGCGGCATCTGGTTCCCGTCGGCATCGTGGGCGTAGCGGTTCAGCCAGTCGGGGTCCTCCATCAGGCTGTCCATAAACATGGATTGCGTTTCGGCATACGCCACCGATGTCGGGGTGAACTCCTGCGAGAAACACGGGGCGGGCATTCTGATGTTGGCGAAGTGCGCGGCGTGGCCCCCTTCGTGCAGCAGCGTGTTCATTGCCCGCTCGCCACTTCCGGTTTGGCCGGGGACCGCGTTGGCCGTGAAGTTGATCCGCGCCGGAAGGAAGTTGCCCCGATCAACGTAGCAAGGGAACGGGCCGTGCATGAATCCGTTGTCGTGTTTGGTGGGGCGGCTTACAAGGTCCAGCTTCATTTCCGCGCCGCCGTAGCGGACCCCCATTGCCGCAAACGAACGCCCCCAACGGTTCAGCGCGTCATCGAAACGGTGGTAGGGGTCCACGGCCGATTTCAGGTCGCCGCTGGTCAGGTAGTCGAAGTTCCACCCTTCGCGCGCCGATTCGCCAACCTGTTCGGCCAGGCCATCAATCGAACGCTGGCAGGCATCGCGGGTGTCGCGCTCCAGCTCATCCAACAACTCGAACAGCTTCCGTTTGGAGAAGCCTTCGTTCAGGGTGACTTTGTAGTCGTAGTAGTCTTCGTAGCCCAGCATCCGCGCCAGCCGGTTCCGTTCCTTCACCACTTCAATAAAGCCATGCTCCAGCACAAACGGCTCAATCGAGCGAAGGCTTTCCCACGCGGCGCGGCGTTCGGTTTCGCTGGGGAGGGTTTGCACCATCAGGTTCAGTTGGGCGGAGTTCATCGGGGTGAACTGGCCGGTATCTGGGTCGGTATATCCCAGCCGCATTCCGCCACGGGCGCGGTTCAGCTCACCCTCCATCGCCACAATTTTTGCGGCCAACGCTTTGGCTTCCTCGCTTTCGATTGCGTTGGCTGCGAAGAATCGAACCCACCCTTCCAGCCCCGTTCGCTCTTCTTGGTCAAGGTCGTCCCGCTCCAGCTCGGCGCGGAGTTTTGGAAGCATTGTGGCATCGGTGATGAACGCTTGCAGGCGAATTTCCTTCGCCTCAAAATCGCCAGGGACTGATTCTTTCAGCCCCATCTTCTCGGCCCAGAAGGCTTCCTCTTTTGCGGAGTGAAGCGTGATGTATTGCTCGTTCAGTTCTTGCAGTAGCATGGTGTGGTTGGATAAAATTTCTGAATGATGTTTGCCGCAAACATAGCGGTTGGTTTGAAGTTAGCTTGGAATAGAGTGTGTTGCGGGAATCAACGCCCGGGATGGCAACTGCGAATTGGAGGCGTTCAGCCAACTCTATTTCGCAAGGGGGGGTGGGGAAGCAACGCGGACTGAGGGTGTTCCCCCATCCGTTATTTCGCAAGAGAGTGAGAGCAAAATGGCAAAAAATAGACGTTTTTATAAACTCTATTAAAGTTTCACTTATATTTCTTTAATAAGAATCAACCTAATTAAAGTTTCGGAGTATGAACCGCGATGCCACAGGTAGTTATTCTGTCACGGCTGTAGCCGGGGAGCAAGTGCGCGTTTTTGTGCCGTTTCCGTTGCCGCCAGATCCGCCTTTGCAGCTTACCGGCGCACGCCAACTTCTTCTGGAAAAAGCCACGATTGCCATTGGCAGGCTTGATAGTATCAGCACACTGTTGCCCGATCCGCATCTATTCCTTTACTCTTATGTCCGGCGCGAAGCAGTACTCTCTTCTCAGATCGAGGGGACGCAATCTTCGCTCTCGGACCTGCTGATGTTTGAATTGGAGGCCACCCCCGGCGTGCCGACAACCGATGTGGTGGAAGTTTCCAACTACATTGCTGCCTTAGACCATGGCATGGCGCGTCTGCGGGAAGGATTTCCGGTCTCCAGCCGGCTGCTTCGGGAAATGCACGCGGCCCTGATGTCCAGGGGACGCGGCAGCGATAAACTCCCCGGCGAGTTCCGCCGCAGCCAGAACTGGATTGGGGGAACCCGGCCAGGGAATGCCCGGTTTGTTCCCCCGCCGCCACAGGAAGTGGCGGCGTGCATGGCGGCATTGGAAAGGTTTCTGCACGATGACAACCACCCGCTACCTCTGCTGCTGAAGGCTGCGTTGGCCCATGTCCAGTTCGAGACTATCCACCCCTTTCTTGATGGCAACGGCCGGCTTGGCCGATTGCTGATCGTGCTGCTGCTGCACCACGGTGGTTTGCTTGCCGATCCGCTCCTGTATCTCTCGCTCTATTTCAAGCAACATCGCTCCCTCTATTACGATCTTCTGGATCGCACCCGCACCACCGGCGACTGGGAGGCGTGGGTAGATTTCTTTCTGGAAGGGGTGGAGCAGACCGCCAACAGCGCAGTGCAAACGGCTCGCCAGTTGAACGATCTTTTTACGGAAGATGGCCGCCGCATTCAGCAAATGGGGCGGCTGGCCACCAATGCCCTGCGTGTGCATGGCGCATTGCGTCAGCAACCGCTGCTAACGCTCCAGTATCTGAGTAATCACCACGGGATGACCTTCCCAACTGCCGCAAAAGCGATGCAAACGCTGGTTGCCGCCGGCATCGCACGCGAGCTAACCGGCCAGCCACGCAATCGCATCTTCGCGTATGATGCCTACCTTGCTATCCTCAATAAAGATGGCGAACCACTCTGATCTTCCCGCAAACTCAACAACGGCACAACCCGCATGAAACTGAAACCAATGGATTTCCGCTCCCCCGTTGCATCCCACGGATGAATCCCTGATATTGCGCCCGCACAGTCTGCCAGGGGTGTCCGGCAAGGTGAGTTGCCGGACTGAGATGATACCCTTTGAACCTGATACGGTTTGCACCGGCGAAGGGAGGCACCGCGCCGTTTGGCCCGCCATGCTTCCGCCACCTTCCCGCCGCAAATTGAAGACATTCATTGGGAAATTGCCGCAACCGCCGTGAAGCGGCTTACACAACAACCGCTCAATCAATCATAGCAGCCATGAATACGCCAACCAACGGCCACGCCACAACCGCCGGAACCGATGCGGTTCCGCAGTTCCCACGTTCGCGAAAAATTTACGTTGAAGGAAGCCGCCCCGACATCCGCGTGCCGATGCGGGAGATCACCCAGCACGACACCCCCGCGATGTTCGGAACCGAGCCGAACCCGCCAATCACCGTTTACGACACCAGCGGCCCCTACACCGACCCCAGCGTGGCGATTGACCTTCAGCAAGGGCTGGCCGACGTTCGCGGACGTTGGATTGCCGAACGGGACGACACCGAACTGCTGGCCGACTTCAGCAGCAGCTACGCCCGCGCACGGATGAGCGACCAAAAAACGGAGCATCTACGATTTGAGCATATCCGCCAGCCGCGCCGCGCAAAACCGGGGATGAACGTCACGCAGATGCACTACGCCAAGCGTGGAATTATCACGCCGGAGATGGAGTACGTGGCGATTCGCGAAAACCTGCGGCTGCAAGAACTGCGCGACCCCCGATTGCTGGCCCAGCATGCGGGGGAATCGTTTGGCGCAAGCATCCCAAAAGAAATCACCGCTGAATTTGTGCGGAGTGAGGTTGCGCGTGGGCGGGCAATTATCCCCGCAAACATCAACCACCCCGAGCTTGAGCCGATGATTATTGGCCGCAATTTTTTGGTGAAAATCAACTGCAATTTGGGGAACAGTGCCGTCACCAGTTCAATCCAGGAGGAGGTGGAGAAAATGACGTGGGGAATCCGCTGGGGGGGCGACACGGTGATGGACCTTTCCACCGGAAAAAATATCCACGAAACGCGCGAATGGATTTTGCGCAACTCACCCGTTCCAATCGGAACAGTGCCGATTTACCAAGCGCTGGAAAAAGTGCACGGCAAGGCCGAAGAATTAACGTGGGAAATTTTCCGCGACACGCTGATTGAGCAAGCCGAGCAGGGGGTGGATTATTTCACCATCCATGCGGGAGTGCGGCTTCCGTACGTTCCGCTGACTGCGCGGCGGGTTACGGGGATTGTCTCGAGGGGTGGTTCCATCATGGCAAAGTGGTGTTTGGCTCACCACAAGGAGAGCTTCCTTTACACCCATTTTGATGAGATTTGCGAGATCATGAAAGCCTACGATGTCAGCTTCTCGCTGGGCGACGGCCTGCGCCCGGGAAGCATTGCCGACGCAAACGACGCAGCCCAATTTGCCGAGCTTGACACGCTTGGCGAGCTAACAAAAATTGCCTGGGAACATGATTGCCAGGTGATGATTGAAGGCCCGGGCCACGTGCCGATGCAGATGATTAAGGAGAATATGGAGCGGCAGCTGAAGGTTTGCCACGAAGCTCCATTCTACACGCTTGGCCCGCTTACCACCGACATTGCCCCCGGCTACGACCACATCACCAGCGCGATTGGCGCGGCGATGATTGGGTGGTTTGGCACCGCCATGCTCTGCTACGTCACGCCGAAGGAGCATCTGGGTTTGCCGAACAAGCAGGATGTGCGCGAGGGGATTATCGCCTACAAAATTGCGGCCCACGCTGCCGACTTGGCTAAGGGGCACCCGGGCGCGCAGGTTCGCGACAACGCCTTGAGCAAGGCACGGTTCGAGTTCCGTTGGAAGGATCAGTTCAACCTGGGGCTGGACCCCGAGCGCGCCGTGGAATATCACGACGAAACGCTCCCGAAGGACTCGGCAAAGGTTGCCCATTTCTGCTCGATGTGCGGCCCGCACTTCTGCTCAATGAAAATCACCCAGGACGTTCGCGAGTACGCCCAAACGCACGGCATAACCGCAACCGAAGCAATTGAAATCGGCATGGAAGAAAAAGCGAAGGAGTTTGTGGAGTTGGGGGGGGAGATTTACGTGGAGGAATAATCGGGGCTTGCCGTGAGGTGAGGATAGATCAGCGATTTATCCTCACCCCTCTGATTTCATATTGCCGCAGAAATGGATTATTCTGTACTCTCTGCGGCTGCAATCATCCGTTCGATTCGTCTATCGGGAATCAGCCAGATTAATGCCACCACAACATAAATAGCCCCGGCAACCCACTGGTGAATAAACAGTGCCGAAGGGATTGCCAACAGGTAGAGAATTGGTGAGATTGCCCCCTTGACATCGTTGCCCAAGGCTTTTGCCAACAACGATTGCGCCCCGCCATGGGTGGCAATCAACCGCCGTTGCAGTATCCAATACGCAATCGCCGAACCGAGCATAACAACACCATACAGTGCCGTTGGCACGGGGGCGAAATGATTTTCCCCCATCCACCCCGTTACGAACGGGATAAGGGAAAGCCAGAATAGCAGATGAAGATTGGCCCACAACACACCCCCGCTTATCTGCTTGATTGTGTGCAGAAGATGATGATGATTGTTCCAATAAATACCCACATAAATAAAGCTCAATAAATAGCTTAAAACTACCGGCCATAATGGCCATAATGCTGCAAGATCATCCCCATGTGGAATTTTCATTTCCAGCACCATGATGGTAATGATAATTGCTAATACTCCATCGCTAAATGCTTCCAGTCGGTTCTTTCCCATGGATGTTGTTTGTGGATTGTGCTTGATACGTCTGTGCCGCAAAATTGCTTTTTTCTCACGCAGAAGATTTTTGCCAAAATAGGACTATCAACCCTGCGGCGGAAATAAAAACATCACGCAAAGGCGCAAAAGCGAAGCCACGCAAAGGGCGCGAAGAAGAGAGAGAGAGGGGAAGAGTAAGAACAGACAAGTAGAAAAAATAGAAATTAGAAATTAGCCGAAACTCCTTACCCGTTATGTATCGAACTCCTTTAGCAAACCTTGTTCACCATGCCAAGCTGCCGTTTGTTGGGCGCAGTGCCCAGCTTGCGGAGTTGCGCCGGTTTTGGCGCGGTGGCGCAAGTCGCCAATCGCTACAGGTCGGGCTGATTGTTGGCGAAGCGGGGGTTGGCAAAAGCACATTGCTCGATCAATTTCTTCAGGAGCTTGGCACCGAATGCACGTTGGCGCATATCCGATTTACTCCGAACTCGTCAACGTCACTGGTTCGTGCAATCGCCCGCGCCCTTGAGCATACCGTTGCCAGTAACCCCATCATCTCGCACAACTCTACTGTGTTGCGTAGCCTGCATGATGTGGCCGAGGCTATCCCCGCCATTGCATCCGCCGTTCGGCTGTTGGTGGTGCTGGAGGATATCCACTTGCTAAAGGAAGAAGGGATGGAGCAGTTGGCGTTGCTGCTGCGCCAGCTTGGTTCGGTTCGGCTATCGGTGCTTTGTCTTGCGCGGCCATTATCGGTAGCGGGGAACGCGGCGTTGGAAGGGTTGATTGATACCACCATTGCGCTGGAGGGATTGCAGAAATCGGAGGTCACGTTGCTGTGGCAGCGGTTATTTGCCGAACAGCCCAACAGCGCTGTTGTTGATTCGATTACCACCACCACCTTAGGCAATCCGTTGGTGATTCGTTCCGGGTTGCTGCGTGCGTTAAGCAGCAACGCTATCAGCACCGCCATTGTGCCACAACAGGTCGTGGTTAGCGTGCAGTTGCCTTCGCTTCGGCAATCGTTGGTTGATAGCACGCGCTCCATCTCGACCGCAATGACCCAACACCTGCCAGCATCGGCGTTGCAATCGTTGCGAACGCTGGCGACGTTCGGTGAGGTGTTCACGGCTGAAGCCGCAAACCTTGCAATCCCCAACGCCGAACCATTGCTGCAAGAATTTCAGCAGCGTGGCCTTCTTTCGGTTGCCCCTTCGATCCATACTTCGCTGGTTCCTTCCACCACTCCGTTAGCGCCGTTGCTATCGTTCAGCCATACCGTGCTGCACCGCGAGCTTCTTCACAAGGCTTCGGCCGATACCGGCGCGCTGTTGCGGGTGATGGCTGCCCAGTTACCGCTCTACTCCACGTTGCCATTCTCCTTGCTGTCGGATGCCACCAACCTGAACCGTTTCAGCAAGGAACAACTGCTGGAAGCGTTGCAGGGGGTCTATTTCTATTTGGGGGCAATTTTTGCTTCGGATGATTGGGGCCTTGCCGAAGCTCCGTTGCCCGCGGCCGAACATTTGCTTCAGGCCATCAACCGCATCAGCCCAAGCCAAGAGGATGACGTGTTGATTGAGGCACGAATCTCGATGATAATGCTGCAAATGGAGTATAGTTCGCGGGTTCCCGACCTGCGGGCATACGGGGAGCAACTTGTGGAACTGCAACAGCAAACCATGGTGGCCGGCCTCCCGCCGGCATTGCGCCATTATCGTCTGGTTGGAAAAGCAGCAACGGCGCGGAACATTGCGTTCCAGCAGCCAGAGTTGTTGCTGGGTGCGGTGAAGGAACTGTTTGCCGAAGCCCAGCAATGGGAGCACGAACACCACGGCGAACCGTATCCAACGGGATTTAAAATCTCCCTTGTTGCCTTGATGGTATTGGGGCAGCGATGCCGGTATTATGAAGCAATCTACTGGGCTGCCCAGCATCTGGAAGTAGTGTTGGAATCGCTGGATTTGCACAACCCTGTGGAGCTTGAGGAATACGCCGAGATGCTGCCGTTCCTACTGCTTGTGCGCCGCTCCCAAGCTGAGTTCGCAAAACGCCTTCAATCCATTGCACTGTTGGAATCCTTCGGCCCACTTTCTTCCACGTTGCTTGCCGCAAAAGCACACCTGTTGGTGATGCAAGGGGAGCCACAGAAAGGGTTGGAAATCCTGAGCAAGGTGATGCCCAAAATGCAAAAATATCAGTTGCACATTCATCGCCTTAGCGCGGCGGGAACGTTGGCGTTGGCACTGGGAATGTTGGGGGAACCGATGGAAAGCCTTGCTCAGCAAACGCGCCAGATGCTTCAGGGAATCCCGGCTGACTTCCCCAACATGGCAGCTGGCACTGCGATTGCCGAAACAGCAATTTTGGCTCACAACATCGAGGAGGTGTCGGCCGTGGAGGTGTTTTTTCCGACCGTCAGAAGGCAGGCCAACAAGAAGGTGCTCCGCTACTTTGCCGCTGTTCATCACGATGCCGATTCCATCCGGCAGATGAAGCCGCCAGTGCCAGACCCCAGCGATCCGTACGAAGCAATCGCCGATGTTTTTGCTTCGGCAGAGCTTACCCGGCCGGTAGAAGCCAAACTGGTAGCGCAGATGAAAAAAGAGATTGTGGAAATCCTTGATCTGCTTCCGTTCCGGGCGGTGCTTCTTGCGGTGGAATGGATGGGAACTCGCGGCTATCCAATTCAATCACAACTGCTTCCGGCCGCACAGCAGGGAATATGCCGATGGATAGAGTGGCTAACCCAGCGGCAAATAACCACGTACAGTAATGGCCTGATAGAGCGGTTCGGCCAGATGCTTCCGGTAGAGGAATTGGAGCGGTGGAAAGAACGCGCAGGGGAGGGTCTTTCCCAAGCATAACCAGTGCGGGACGGCAATCGGAAATTCGGGAGAAATGCCACCAACCCTACACAATCAGCCCCATGATATCCGAGTGGTAGTAGATGCCATTGAGCTTCACGTCGTTTCGGATCGTCCCTTCTTGCACGAAGCCTTTGCGTGTGTACAATCGGATAGCCCGCTGGTTATCGCTGCGGACGCGCAAGTTAATTTTGCTGACCACTTGGGAATCGCGCGCCCAAGCAATCAGCTCATCCAGCATCGCCCCGCCAATCCCCAAGCCCCAGTACTGGCTACGAACCGACATTCCGAACTCACCGCAATGCCGGGTCCGCGCCCGCCGCCCAGCCGCGAAAGTGATGACGGCAACAATCGCCCCCTCGATCAATCCCACCAGATAGAGTTGATTATCGGCATTGTGGTAGCCCTGCAAAACGTTTGCTTCCTCGGCTTCGGTTAGCTGGAACTCCCCCGCGCCAAACCCTAAAAAATCGGTCTCGCCGCTTACCGCATGGACGTACTGCAACACTGCCGCAGCGTCTTCGGGAAGGGCTTCACGGATCAGAAGAGTTTGGCCGTTTGGTAGGGTGTGGTTCTGCATAGGTTTGGTGAAAGCGGTTCGCAAGAATTTTACCGCTCAACAGTGAACGGCTGGGTCAGTATCACCCCTCCTTCCAAGCGAATCGCCAGGAAGAAACGCCCCGATGCTATGCCACCCAATTGGATGCTGCGGACGTGAGGTTCCCCGCCCTGCAACGGCCATGCAAACGAACGGAGCGTCCGCCCATCGGTGCTGGTGATGGTTCCAACAGCCGTCTGCAGATCCGCTGCGCGGCCACCACGCAACGTCACCAGCAACTCTTCACCACGGCGTTCGGCAGCAAGGGTGTAGCTATCGGTTCCCTGGCTGGCGGATTCAACATCGTTGATTAAAATCTGCACGGGGTCGGATGCCGTTCCGCAACCAAATTCGTTGAAAACCATCACCGAGTATATCCCCTTGCGGGTGGCGATATAGACTTGTCCGATTGCCGCCGGAATCGGCTCGCCGTTCAGCAGCCATTGATAGCCGCCATTGGCCCCCGATGCCACCATCACGTTGCCGTTGCGGGTTAGCGTTGGCTTGGCCGGGCGGGGGCGCACGGTTGCCAAAATGGTGGCCGTATCGGTGCAGCCGCCTGCTTCGCGAGCCACCAACGTGTAAAGCCCCGGCTTGCTAATGGTGATCTTGGGGCTGGTGGCCCCGGTGGACCATTGATATTGGCTGTGCCCGCCGATTGCCGTGAACGTTTTCGTCTCCCCCTCGCACAACACCGTCTCCGCATTCCGAATCATCTCCTCGCTGCTGACAAACACAATTTTCAATTTTTCGGAAACCGTGAAAAATTCGCTTGGTGGGCTTACCGCGTGTGGGCTGCTGCTGACGATGCGCAGGCGGTAGTTCCCTTGCGGCAAATCGCACGGGACAGATGTGGGAATTTTTCCCCCGATATTTTGCGCCGCCGTTTCAATCACCCGCGGCGATGCAAACTCCCCTTTTGCATCGGAAATTTCCACGGTGAAGATATTGCTCTCAATAAATTTCCCCGCCACGCTGAACGTGACGTTCATATCCTCCCCCGCTTTGTAGCGTGCGTTGTCGGTTGTTGGCTTGGCAATCGCCACGCTTAGTTTTCCGCTCCCTTTAATTTCAACAATGCGGTCATCCCCTTGCCGGACATTTCCGCGACCATCGCGGTTGCTGGTGCAAACAAAAACGCGGCCATCGGGGGCAATGCAAAGGTCCCGCAATCGGCCAAACGTGTTGTCGAAATAAACCTGCTCGGAAAGAATTTTTGTGCCGTCGTTGCTTAGCTCCAACACCCGCACATCGCTCTCCTTCAAAGTAACGGCCAGCAGGTGGTTTTTCCATTCGGGAATGGAGTCGCTGGCGTAATAATCAAGCCCGGCAACGCCAACCGTTGTGGCCCAAGCATGGATTGGCTGAACAAGAATGGAGTCCTCACAAAATTGAAGCTCGTCCGGCTTATCGCAGAACCCGCGAACATGGGGCCAACCATAATTTCCTGCACGTTCAATGATGTTGATTTCATCATCGGTGTTCGGGCCATGCTCGCTGGCGTACAAGCGGCCATTGGTCCACCACAACCCTTGTGCGTTCCGGTGGCCGGTGCTCCAAACAAACCGCGAAAGTTCGGTGCTGGAGTAAAATGGATTATCGAACGGAACCGCCCCGTTCAAGTTCAGCCGAAGAATTTTCCCGTTTAAGCTGTTGCGGTTCTGCGGCGCGCTTTGGATCTGGGCATCGCCGGTGGTCATAAACAATGTGCGGTCGGGGGCGATAACAATGCGGCTGCCGTCGTGGGTGGTGTTGCCGGGGATTCCGCGCAGCAGAATCTGGGCGTTCACCAGCGTCCCACCGTTGTACAAGTAGCGGACAAGTTTCTGGTAAATATCCCCTTGCTGAAGGTAGGTGTAGGCAACATAGACAAAGGGTGAGTCGGCAAAATTTGGGTGCATGGCCATTCCCAGCAATCCCGATTCGCCGCTCTGGTACACATCGTTGATTTTCACCAACTCCACTTGCTCGCCAGTTTCTGGGTTCACCCGGCTGATAACTCCGCTTCGTTCGGTCATCCATATCCAGTTATCGGGTCCCCAAACAATCTCCCAGGGGGTATTCAGCCCGGTGATAACATCACGGGTGGAAACGTTTGCTTGGGCGTGGCACGGGGACGCTGGGAACCAAAGAAGCAAGGCAAGAAGGGAGAGCATCCCGCCAGCAATGTTCATCAACGATTTCATCGGATTCTGTTTCTCAAGGTTGAACAGTTGGTACAGGAAATTCCGAACTGGAATCTTGGCTGCCCAAAGTAAGGAAGTTTAGCCAATGCAAAACGTTGCCCCCAGAATGTGACCCAATGGCTTGCCCCATCCCCCATTCTTGGCGTACCTTTGGCACTCCCAGATCATTTGCCAACCAATGTGTGATTGCACAAGAACTTCATGAACAACCAAATACACCACGTACTCCGTTTCGGCATAGCCCTGGTGGCGTTGCTGGCATTGGCCACAACCGCTCCGATGCGCGCCCAGCAGCATCCCCCCCAACCCATTGAACATCTGCTAACCCCCGACGGCACGCTGCGGCTTGACAGCACCGTGCGCGGGGTGTTCGATGCGCGTGGCTGGGAACTGCTGATGGATCAAGAAGGGAATCCCCGATTTATCCGCCAGAATCAGAGGCAGAATCAGAGTCATGCCGAATCGCCGCAGCTGGCAGCCGCCCCCGGCGATGAACGCTGGAGCGACCCGTTCGGCAATCCCAGCGTGGACCTTGTGCAAGTGTTTGCGGTTGCTGTGGCTGGGCAAGATGTGTACGTGGGGGGACGTTTCAGCCGCGCCGGCAACCAGCCCGCACGCAACATTGCCCGCTGGAACGCCAACTCCAAAACATGGTCGGCATTGGG
The DNA here is from genome assembly GCA_016788565.1 of Chlorobiota bacterium. Classification (GTDB taxonomy): domain Bacteria; phylum Bacteroidota; class Ignavibacteria; order OLB7; family OLB7; genus OLB7. The sequence goes on from JAEUSP010000136.1 coordinate 133,848, forward strand.
GGAAGGGACCACCGGCCCGGTGCTGGCAATCGCCATTCTTGGGAACGAAATTGTGGCCGCCGGTGCGTTCGATTCCGCAGGGACGATTGCGGCCAACAACATTGCCCGCTGGAGCAACGGCGCGTGGAAACGATTAGGAGCCGGGGAAGCCAACGGGATCGGAACTCCATTTTTCGATGAAGTCAGGGCGCTTGCCACAAGCGGGCAGAACCTGTACGTGGGTGGATATTTCTTCCAAGCTGGCGGGAAAGATGCAAACAGCATCGCCCGCTGGAACAGTGCTTCCGATGCTTGGAACACCCTGGGGGATGACCCAATCACCAACGGCGTGCAAGGCTCGGTGAACTCACTGCTGGTCAGCGGAGAGCAGTTGTACGTTGCTGGCTCAATCGGCGCAGCGGGTGAGGTGTTGGTGAATAATCTTGCCGCCTGGAACATCACAACCTCCACCTGGGATTCGCTGGGCGCGGGGACCGACGGTGAGGTAACCGCGCTGGCGCTGAATGCCGGGAAGCTGTACGCCGGTGGCTACTTCCTGCAAGCTGGCAATGCCGATGCACGCGGCCTTGCGGTCTGGGATTTGGGGGCAAAACAATGGGGGCCGATTGGCGGAAACGATAACAACAGCCCCGATGGGAACATCACTGCTGTGGCCCACTTGGGGGGAACGCTGTATGTGGCCGGGGATTTCCAGAACGTTGGCACGACCGCCGCAACTGGCATTGCCCGCTGGAACGGTTCCGCCTGGAGCAGTGTGGCCGGCGGGCTTGATGGAACCCCAACCGCGCTTGCCACCGAAGGGGCAAACCTGTACGCTGTTGGCCAATTCGTCACCGCCGGCACCAGCGACGCACGCTACCTTGCCCAATGGAACGGAACCGCATGGGCGGGCCCCGGCGCAAGCCTAAACGGCGGGGCCGGAACCGTGCAAGCCGTGGCGGTGGATGGCGATGATGTCTATATCGGCGGGCGATTCCTGACGGCTGGGGATGTTTCCGCACGGAACATCGTCCGCTGGAACAAAAGCACCGCTACGTGGACCTCGTTGGGAACCGGAGCAAACAATGGAACCGACCGCCAAGTGACCGCAATCGCCGTTGGCAACGATGGGAATATCTACGTTGGCGGAAATTTCCTGAAAGCCGGGGCCACACAAGCAACCCACCTGGCCCGTTGGAACAAAGCATCGGGAGAGTGGGGAGCGTTGGCGGCGGGTATCCCCGGCCTGGTTGGCAATCTTGCGGCTGTTGGGAACGACCTGTACGTGGCCGGCAGCTTCATCCTTCCGGTTGGTGCCGATACGGCCGTTGGCGTTGCTCGCTGGAACGGGTCGGCATGGAGCGCGCCCGGCGGCGGAATCCAGAAGCTGTTTGAACAGTTCACCGCCGAAGGAATGACCACCTTTGCTGGCAACCTGTACGTCACCGGCGGATATGCCACAACCGAAGGAACCAAGTACGCCGTTGCCCGATTCGACGGAACAACCTGGACCCCGCTACGGCAAGGAATCATCGAGCAGATTGGGGTGATTGCCGCAGCCAAGGACCTGCTGTACACAGCCGTCACCATGCAGGCTTTGGATGATCCCGCAACCACGGTTGATCGCTGGAACGCGCAAGATGGAACCTGGGCGCAAGTTGGCGGCGAGCTTGACACCCTGAACGGGACCATCAGCGCGCTGCTGGTGAACAACGATGGCCTGTTTATCGGCGGCACCTTCAGCTCACGCAGTGATGGCACTTTCCCGGCGGTGCAAAGTCTTGCCCGCCGCAACATCACCGGTAATTTCTGGGAAGCATTGGGAAGCGGTGTGAACAACGAAGTTGCCACGCTGACGCAGGGGAACAAACTGATGATTGTTGGCGGCGCGTTCACCCAAGCTGGCGACAAACCAGCACGCTATCTGGCGGCATACTCCAATGCCGACACCACCACCGAACCACCGCTGTCGGTTGATGCCACCGAAGCTGCGCGAACCCTTGCGGTGGCTTGCCACCCAACGCCAACGTCGGGGCTAACAACAATCTCCTTCAGCCTCCCCAATCCCGCCAGCGTTCTGCTGCTTGTCTATGATGTCACCGGCCAAGAAGTTGCCCGTCTGTCGGGCGATGCGTTTCCGGCAGGCAGAAACCAACAACTGTGGGACGCTTCGGGGCTGCCAGCCGGAACCTACTACTGCCGTGTGATCGCCGGGAATATCTCCGCCGGGATTCGCATAGTTGTAGAACATTAAGGTTAGGCTTGCAACATCACGCTGCCCAGTATCCACGCAAGGCGAAAGGGGGAGAACTCCACTCCTATTTTCGGCTTCACAATCCAACAACATCATGCTTTACTCACGACCTCTGCTCATCGTGTTGCTGCTGGCTTCTGTGGCGTTTGGTGGCTGCCCGGCATTGATGAACCAAATCAAGTTCATCGGCGAACCCGCTGCGGAAACCGATGCAACACCGCCGTCGGGATACTCACCCATTTACGTCAATCGAATCGCCCCGGTCCCGGCTTCCCCCGCCGAGCTTCGCAAACCGGCCTTCAGCCTTACTCGTGTGGAGGCCAACCAGCCGAACAAAGTGCGCGTCTATCTTCACCTGCTGGATTCCACCGGGGCATATCTAACGGGGGGATTAAATGGAAAATGGAAATCGGTGTGGTGTGGTGTGGAAGATGAGTTCGACGGCAAGACCCGCACCATCACCAAATACACCCTGCGCGAAGCCACCGAACAGGATCGCACCCCACACGCAATCGCGCTGGTGATGGACAACAGCGGCTCCATGGGGGATGCCCGCGCACTGGCGGCCCAGAACGGAGCCGAGCAGTTCATCCGGCAGAAACGGGACGAAGATGGGCTGGCACTTGTCCGCTACGACAACCACATCGAAGTGGAGTCCCCAGTCACCACAAACCAGGGTGAGTTGTTCGGAAGGCTGAAGAAAAATGGGCTGGAAGGGTTCGGTGGCGGGACAGCAATTGCCAACGGCGTTGCCGCAGGGATTGAACAAGTGATGGCCGCGCAAGGCTTCAGCCGCCGCGCCGTTGTGGTCTTCACCGACGGCCAGGACAACAGCTCCACGCTTGATAAAGACTCGGTGGTGGCAATGGCCAAGCGGAACAACATCACCATTTGCGCCGTGGATTTTGGCGAAGGGGTGAACGGGGCGTACCTGCAAGACATCGCCTTGCGCACCGGGGGAAGCTACTACCAGATTTACCGCACCAACGAGTTCCAGAACGTCTTCGAGGACATCTACCGCCGTTTGCGGAACTACTACATTCTGGAGTACAACCCGCAAGATTACGGCGTTCACACCATCCGGCTGAAGCTCTGTTTGGGAAGCGATAGCCTTGTTGCGCAAGCCGCATTCGACAACACCCCCGACATCGGAACCACGGCACTGCTGAACGTCAATTTTGATTTCGACAAAGCGGTGATAAAATCTACCTCCATGCCAGCCATTGATAACATGTACGCGCTGATGCGGACCTATCCACGGCTGACGATTGAGCTGCGGGGCCACACCGACAGCCGCAACAGCACCGGCGACCCCGACTACAACGTGAAGCTATCGCAGCGCCGCGCCGACGCGGTGAAAGAAGCACTGGTGAAACGGGGCGTTGCCACCGAGCGCATCACCGCAATCGGGTTTGGTGAACGCCAGCCAATTGCCGACAACAACACCGACGACGGCCGCGCCGAAAACCGCCGAACGGAGTTTGTGATCCTGACGCGGTAGATAGCCACCTACTCACTGGGGGAACGCCTTGCTCACCACTTGGCGATTCCCCACATCCATCCTCCATTCCATGAACCTTCGTGAGATTCGATTCCTGCTGGCGGTGATTGCCGTTGCAGTCGTTGCCGTTGCATCCCCCACAACACTGTTTGCCCAGCCAAGCATCATGCAGCAGCAATCGGAGCAGTTCGGTCGGCTGCCTGAACGAACCGAACAGGAGTGGGATGCCTTCAACGGATATGCTTCCGCCCAACAATCTTCCACCCACCCATCTTTTTCTGGCGCGCAAGCCTGCACGCTTCGGCGGGTTGTGTTTGGCTGGCATCCGTACTGGATGGGGACGGCCTACAACGATTACGACCTCACGCTCCTTTCCGACATCTCCTACTTCTCCTACGAGGTTGATACCGCCACCGGCGGCTACCGCACAATCCACAGCTGGCTGACGACTGAGCTGATCCCCAAAGCCCAACAAGCTGGGGTTCGGGTGAATTTAGGGGTGACGTTGTTCGGCGGCCACGGCGCGGTGCTGGGCAATCCGGCGCGGCGGAAAACATTGGTGGATAGCCTACTCAGTTTGGTGCAGCGGCGGGGCGGAAATGGAGTAAACATTGACTTTGAGGGGATGGGCGCAAGCCAACGGGCAAACTTCACCGCGTTTATTGCTCAGTTGTCGTCGGCATTTCACACGGCGATTCCTGGCTCGCAAATCTCGATAGCAATGCCAGCAGTGGATTGGAACAACGTGATGGACCCCGCCGCGCTATCGGCAAGCGCCGATCTGCTGATTATCATGGGCTACGATTACCACTGGGGGGGCGCGCCAAACACCGGCCCGGTTTCCCCAAAAAACAACGGCGCGTTCTGGAATCCCTACGATGTCACCCGCTCGATCAACAGCTATCTGAGCAAAGGTGTTCCGCCAGAAAAACTCTGCTTGGGAATCCCTTACTACGGCTACGATTGGGCCGCTGCCGACAGCACACCATCAGCAAAAACAACGGGGACTGGGAAGGCGGTGCTTTTTTCCAACGCCGTGCAGAATGCCGCCACGCATGGGCGACGCTGGGACCTCCATTCCTCCACCCCCTACTACGCCTACCAGCTTGACAGCACCTGGCATCAGTGCTGGTACGACGACCCCGAAAGCCTGCGAAAAAAATATGAGCTAACAGAAATGAAGGGGCTTGCCGGAATCGGAATTTGGGCACTGGGATATGATGGAAACCGGAGTGAGTTGTGGGACTTGCTGCGCCAGAGTTTCACCACGTGCGCGGCTTCGCCATGCAGCGGGCAACTGAGCGACATGGGAGGGCCAACCGGCAACTACTACAACCGCGAACAGTGGACCCAAACAATCGCGCCCGCCAGTGCCAAGCAAGTCTCGCTCTCCTTCACCTCCTTCAGCGTGGCCGACGACCGCCTAAGCATCTACGATGGCCGCGACACCACCGCGCCATTGCTTGGCCGGTTCACCGGGGCAAACAATCCTGGAAGGATCACCGCCCGCAGCGGCGCGATGACGTTGGCGTTTCAGTCGAACGACACGGGCGTTTCCTGGGGGTGGCGCGCTGGCTGGGAATGCAGCACCGCCCCCAGCGGAGTTCACGATCAGCCAACCACCAGCCCGGAACTGCTGGTGCAGTATCAGCCGAATGGTGCAGCAAGATTATCCTACCCCACCGCCGGCGGATGCAGCATTCACGTGCGGTTGTTCGATCTTGCGGGGCGCGTGGTGTGGGAACGGGAATGGGCGCAGCCGGAGCAAGCCATTGTTCTGGAGCGGGCGGCCATTGGGATTCCGGCGGGCTGCTACATTGCCAGCGTCTGGGGCTGCATCGGCGGCAGCGCAACGCCAGCCACACGGCGGTTGCTGTTGTGGTAAAAACGGTAGGCGGGAGATCGGCAACTTCTGGATTCGGTGGCTCCGCTCATACTTCGACAAGCTCAGCATGAGCGGCAGCATGAGCGGGGGCGAGATTCGGTGACTGTTGCGCACTACTTTGAGGTGAGTCTATTTTTTTCTCCGCCCCCAGTTATCTCTCCCCGCTGCTGTGTGTCATCGGCCAACACAAGGGTTCACAACCATTTTAATCACTGGGGGCATACGATGAACGCATTTTGGAAATCAGCATTTGTGGCGTTGGTGTCAATCGGCGCATCAATTGGAGCCGTGGGGCAAACGCGAACGGTGGAAACCACTTCCACAACCGACTCTACGTCGGGCGAAACAAAGACCTCAACCGTTGTGAAAGTGGGGTATTCCGAGGACATCACGCCGCGCAAGCAGATGATCTTTCTTGATCCCATCAAGTTCTTCAGCATGTTCAATGTCTCCTATCTGCACGCGCTGAACAACACCGTTGCTGTTGGCGGCGGAATCCAAACCCCCACCGCGCTGATGGATGGCGAAGATTTTAACGAGAAGGTCTCCGGGTTCGGCATGAACGTTGAGGGGAGGTATTACCCAACCGCCAAGATGTTTCGGGGATTTCACTTTGTGGGGAACATTGCCTACAACCACGTCACGCACGAAGCTATCAACGACGTGAGCGGAACACGGGAGGAACAAACCAGCGACCCTATCACCATCGGGGCCGCACTGGGGTGGCATTGGTACCCCTGGGATGACTTCGCGACGGAGATTGTTTTTGGAGCTGACCTGCAGATGGGATCACCCACCACACCAGTGCCGGGATTAGGCATGTACAGCAATAAAGACGGAGTCGTCCCCTGGTTCCGATTTAACATCGGCTACGCTTGGTAGCGCGCAGATATTTCAGAAAGCAGAACAGCCTCACATTGCAGGTGAGGCTGTTCTGCTTTTTGGCTGATTGTTGGCCGGCTTGTTAGTTCACCAGCCGCCATGCAGGGGGCATGAACAGGTACATCCGTGCTTGCCCTGGGTTGATGGTGACGGCCCCAACCAACGGTTGCACGTCGTCGTTCAGAACGATGAGGATTTGCCCCGGCACACCCGCCGGAAGGATGGTGTTGTTCGGCATTGCCAAGCCATCGTTGGCCACTTGCACCACCATTGCCGAGGGCGTTAGGACGATATTTGCCCCAGCCGGAATCGTGGTTGTGGAAACCACCGTCACCCCAGTGGTAATCGCCAAGGCAATCCCGGGGCTGGCAATATCCAGCGCGGCTGTTGGCGCGTTGGTTCCCACGCCAATGTTGCCGTCGTTGCGGACGTACAGCAGGTTGGCTCCGGTGCTGTTGGTGACGCTGAACGCTGCCGCGCCACTGTTTGCGGTGCTCCCTTGCACCGAAAGGCGTGGCCCAACCGTCGGCGCGGTTCCCACCAGCATATCCCCTTTCACATGAAGCTGCCCAATCAGCAATCCTGCGGCTTGGTCAATATCGCCACCCTGGATTGAGCCATCCTCAATCGCGGCGGAGTTCACTGCTCCGGTCGCAAATTTATCGCTGGTGATTGCCCCGGCGGCCACGGTTGGGTTGGGGTACTCACCCGCCAAATCCCCCCCGGCTGTCCCTTTTGGAATGGCTACCAGATCGGCGGCTAATTTCTCCTGCGTCACCGCTCCGTTGGCAATCATGCCAGTAACAATCCCCTTCCCCTCAATCGAAATTTTCCCTGCGCTGATTGCGATTCCGGCCCCGGCTGTCAGCTCACCTCCGCCTCCCCCGCCGGTGGCTGGTGTGCGCCACTCCACCCCGGTTGGTGTGCTGGTCAGCACCTGCCCATCTTGGCCACCATTGTTGCTCAGTTTCGCCGTGGTGATGCTTCCGTTTGGAACTTGATCGGCAAAGCGGGCCGTGAAAGCGTAGGGGGAAGCGGTGAGTGGGGTGCGCGGCTGCAAGGCGGTTCCGGCAATCGTGATGTCGAGAAAGAGGGGCGCTGAAAAGGAGATGTTCAGCGGAGTAGATGCGCCCAACTGTGTGTTGAACAACCCAGCTGTTGTGGTGATGGTTTGCGATTCCTCCCAGACCATGTTCCCGCCGGTTGCGGCATCGAACAATCGGAAGGTGGCGTTGTGTGTGCCATCGGCAACGGGGGCGGCTCCGTTGGCAATCAACCCTTGATAGCTGATGGTTTGTGGGATTTGCGCTTGCGCAACTGCGCTTGTCATCAACGCAAGCAGTAGCAACGATGTACGGTGTCTGTTCATTGGTCAAGTCTCCTGTGAATATGTGGGACGTGCATTACGGATGATCGGCATGATGAAAGCAAAAAACCGCGCACGCAATGCGGCACGGGAAATTGCAAGCGAATCGCTGTGGGGGCCAGGTTATGCAAGAAAAAAGGTAGAAAGAGCGGCCACTGTACTAACACAAGAATTGCAGAAAAAGTTAGTTGGGAGCACGTCCTCTGGTTGCTGTGCTGGGAATTGCTATGTCGGTTTCGCAATCCAGATGAATATGCCCGATTCCTTCCCGCATCTGTCCGTATTAGACTTCCTGCGAAAGCAGTACATAATTATTCAACTGACGCAATGGAGATTAGTGTAGCAGGCAAAGAGCCTAAAATGAAGGTTGAGCGTAGATTTCCCCTTCGGGAACGAGAGGTATGCACCTGCGCCCATCAGTCAAAAAATCTGACTACCGGGTTTTTGATTCCGGCATCGTTGGCCACATGCTTAGCGTGAATGCCGTTTCTGCGCAGCGGTATTCTTGCGCTACCACCGTTTCCTGAACTGAACCCGCACGCGGTAGATGTCGGCAGGGTCCGTTGCGGTGGACGTGTTGGCGGCGGTGGACCCGCTGGAGCTTTCCACCGAACGCTGAAGCTGCAAGAAGAGGTAGTGAGCAAACTCCGAATCCAGCAACGCATCGGCTGGCAAATCCACGGTGATGGCCCCGTTGGTGGGGTCGCTGACGGTCCCGCCGTACTGCAACAGCACCGGCCCGAATTGGCTCACAAAATTTATTCGCGCCCCGCCGATGTCGCTTAGTTGCCCAAGCTCAATATCAATGCTTTGGATTACTCCATCGGAGCCAAGCGCATCGGTCAGGAAGGTCCCCAACGCCGCGCTGCCGTAGGAGTTGATGCTGTTGTTCAGAAGGTCACTAAGCTGGCTTGTGGCCCCGGCACCACGAAGCTCGTCGGTGGTTTTGCCAAACAACAGCAGCGAGATAGCGTTGCGCGTCCGGTCGTCGGGGTCGCTGACCGATTGCTCGAACCCATTGATTGCATACCGGAAATTGATAGTTGGCCGCTCCTTTGTTCCGGTGATGTCAATCGTGACGCTGTACCGTTCGTTCTGCCCAGCTGATGTCACCCGGCGGCCTTCATAGACGGCGGTGATTCCAATCCCCGGATTTCCCAAATCGCCATCAAACACCAAATCCCCAGAAGCATTGAAGGATTTAATGTAAATGAACTTCGATCCCGAAAGAATTTTCAACGAGCCGTCGGCGGTCATCTTCCCAGCTTCCTGCCGAACGTAGAGCGGGAACCCGTTGTCGGTGATCTGCGCCCGAAGCTGCTGCGTTGCCGCGCCCAGGTCCATTGTCACGTACAGCGGGTTGGTGCGCTCGGGGAACCGGATTGCAAGATCAAGATTCAGACGATCCACAAACGACGGTGGAGCTTCGGTGGTGGTTGGCGCGCCGCGCCGCTGAAGCTCGTGCCGTAGCCTCTCTTCCTCCGCTTGCTGCGAAGAATCTGCTTCCGCTGCTGCGGCTGTGTCCTCTTCCTCAAACCCAAAATCGGGGCCATACGGCTGGCTCTGCTCTGCCTCCCATTCCTCCCTGCTGACATACCTCACCCCGGTGGCGTTGATGCTTACTCCAGATTCGGAGTATGGCATCTGAAGATTTCCCCGCTCGATAATCACCGGCCCCGATAACGCGGGGGAGTCCAGCGTCCCATCGAATGTGAGGTAGCCCTCGCCGGTGGAGATGACCAAATCGCCATAGATGAAATCGTTCACGGCTTGCGAGGCATCGCTCAGGACCATCAGTTGTGGCGTGCGGATTTGGGCATCAATGCGGCTGACCTGGAAGCCATCGAACTTGACGGTCGCGCTCATGTAGCCGATTCCGCCGGGAAGGTCGCGTGGGTCGTTCCGAATCACCGCCGAATCAATGCTCAGAACTTGATCTTTGAACTGCAGCGGCAACCGGAAATAGTACGCAAGGTTGTTCCCTTCCAACACCCCCGTGGCTTCCACCAAACCTGCGCCGCGGTAATCAAGCTCGGGGTAGTTCCCCGCGACGCTGAAATTCAGGTCGGCGCGCCCCTTGCGGATTTGGATGCCGGGGACAAACGGGGCAATGATTTCTACCGGGAAACGGTTGGTCTGCGCGGTGATTTTCAGCAGCTGGCCGCTGATAAACCGCTCCGCCCGCGAAGCAAACGCAAGGTCAATCGGCAACGCCTCGATCACGATGTTGGCCAGTGTGTCCTTCATCTGAAGCGTGTCGCTGCCGCTGCGGATCTGCATCTGGCCCACAAGGTTTCGGTCGCGGTAGTTCAAGGTAGCCCAAAGTTTCCCGGCGCGTTGGTCCAGAATATCTTTCAGATTCACCTCGGCTTCGGCAGCAATCGTTGGCGACTCCATGGTCCCATTCAGCCGAAGGTGCATCCGCTCCAAACTCCGCTGAATCAGCCCGATAGATTGCCCTGCTTGGAAATTCATCAGCGTTGGGTTGGCGGTGTCGTTGGGGTTTTGCATCTGCAGGGTGATGTAGTCCACCGTCATCTCCCGGAAGCCCATCGCCTCGGTCAGGAACTCACCTTTGATGCTCACGATATCGCCATCGTTCACCCGGATTGCCATGGAGTCGGCACGCATGAATGTTTGGCCAACCACCGCACGGATCGGCCCAACATTGCGGGCCTTCAGGTCGCGCCCGTACAGAAACAGCATGGTATCCAACTGCACCTTGTAGCCGGCGGGATCGCGGGCATCAATGGCCCCGACAACGGAAACGTACATGCTGCTATCCACCTGGGTGCGCCCGCGAACGTTGAACACCTGGTCGCTGAGGGTGATGTTCGCCATTGGACGATGAAAGGACATCGCCCCAAACTGGATGGAGGAATCGCTGCTGACGCGAACCTCACCCCGCAACCCTTTGCTTTCCCCCGCCACCTCAATCCCCGACAACCCCAAGCTCAGCTTCACATTGTTCAACGTGATGCTGGTGGAGTCCTGCTGGTAGGTTCCGTTGATCCCGCCGTTGGCGTTTAGCTCCACACCGTTCGGTGTGGCGATCATGCCCCCATCAATCAGCCCCGTCATGGCAATGTTCATCGGGCCAAGCAGTGGCCGGATTGGCTTCAGGTCCTTCAGGTTCAGCGAGAAGCTGGCGTTGACGGTCTCGGTTCCATGGCGTGCTGCATGGTCGGCGGCGGCGGCCGGTTGCTCGCCGTAGTTAGTGCGGGTTTCAACATACCGCATGATCCCCTGAATGGCATCTTGCACCGCCGGGGCAATCGTGGAAAATTTCCATTCCCCTTTCAGGCTTACATCGGCCACTTCGGAGTTGAAGATGAAGGTGCGGCGGCGGGCATCGGGGCGCGCCAGTTTGAAGGTGGCGTTCACCCCGGGAAGCGTTTGCTGGTTGTACTCGCTGGCTTCCAGCCGTAGCTGGCCGTCGGTTTCGGCAAGGTCAGGGTTGAAGCCGTGGCCGCTGGCAGCAATGGAAAGATTCAGGCGCGAGCGGTACTCTGGGTTCAGCAACATCTCCTCCACGTTCAGCTGGCGGCCGTTCACCGACACGTTGTAGGTGGGGTCGTCGCTGTTGCGGAAATCCAGCATTCCCCCAACGCCGAAGTATTGCCCGGAAGCGAACATCTGCTGGTCCTGAGCCGAAAGCCGCAACGGCGCGGCAAGAATCGTCTGGACGCTTTGCTCGATAAACTGCGGCGTTACTGCCGAATCGCTCACGTCTGGTTTGGAGGTTGCCGCCGTAACGCCCGTGCCCCATGCGGCCATCAGGGTGTCCAGCGTCAGCACACCGCCGTTGCGGGCGGTGGCATCCAGATAGAGTTTCCGGTAGCGGCGGCCAGCCACCATCGAGCCTTGCGATTCGATCCGCACGCGCGCATCCAACTCATTCAGCATCACCCCCTGGCCATTGATGACAGCGCGCCCGGTGAAGTCACTACGGAATGCGGAGTCGGCCATCACTTTCGCCAAATTCCCGTGGACGATTGCCACATCGCCGATGTACCGCATCACCGGGCGGCGAAGGTCCAACATCACCCCGCCAGTTACCCCGCCGGAGGCAGTGGTGGCATCAATCGTTGCGGTGAAATTGTTCGGTTGGCCGGCGAACGTCACGGTCCGAAGCTCGGCATCGCCAATGTAGCTAAGGTCCGGCAACTGCAACCCGGGAACGTAGATATTGCCGTCGCGGTTGGAGAGTTTGGAGTCGGTGATATTGGCCTGCAGATAGAGTTGTTCTGGGTTGCGAAGGTTCTTCATCCGCCCGCCGAACTTCAGGTCGCTGTGCTGCAACGTCAGCCGCGAGTTGCTGATGAAGATGTCGTCGTAGGTTCCGCTGATGGTGGTGCTGAACGCCGGCGCGCCAGCAAGAAATTTCAGGCTTGGCACGAACTGCTTCAAGTCCTCCATGGATGCCCGCTTGGCATCCAGCGTCAGGCGGAACGGCGAGCGTTCGTGGTCGAATCGGGGATTTGGGCCAAGGAAGTTGACGGAGTCAAGGTGGGCATCTAATGTGAGTACGGTGCGGTCGGTCTGGAGGTAGAAATCATCCAGCGTCAGCCCCGATTCATCAACATCAATTGCCGCCCCCATTTCAACAATGCGGAAGTAGGGGGAAACCAACCGCCCGCTAAGGTGGCGGATTGCAAGGTGCTGCTCCACAGGGTCCACATCAGCCGAAACCACAAGGCGGAAGTCCTCCATCCGAAGGTGGGAAAAATCCACCGCGCTGGTGTCGTCGCCCCGCGGGACGGTGCGGTCTTCCATGATGAAGGTGGCATTGCGGATTTCCACCGTTTCCAGCTTGATCGTCCAGTCGAACGGCTTGCTGGGTGTGGTGTCGGCTGAAGGCTTCGCAAACTTGGCGATGTTCCAAAGGCTATCGTCCGTACTCCGGATCAACTGAATAACGGGCCGATCAATCAGGGCCTCGGCTTGGATTGTTCTGGATTCCAGGATTGGAGTAATCTGGTAGCGGAGCGCGATTTCGGGGGCTTCCAGAATGGTGGTGCTGTCGCCAGCCTTCAGCCGTGCGTTGTGGATGGTGAGCCCGGTAAGCAGGTTGCCGGTGATTTCCCCGGTTTCAATCTTGCCAACCAACGTTTCGTTCACGGCCGCCAACGCCTGCTCCACCGCCCACGAACGGAACGCGGGAAGCTGAGTTAACAGCACAACCACCGCGCAAAGGAAAGTCAGCCCTGTGATCCCAAAAACCACAAGCCGTGCCCCAGTGCGAACAATGCCGTTCAGCCGATTGGCCATGGAAAGAAATTAGAAAGAAGTGAGTTGGAAAGAAGTTAGGAGGTTATCCGTGATTGGTTGCAAGTGGGGCGGCGTGGCGGGTAGCGAAACATTCGCTTCCGGTTGCCCACGCACTTACTCCATCGCTACCACCCTCCAATTTTCCGAATCAGTTCCGTTGTCGAGCGGCCTGGGACAAGGTTTATCACCGTCACCTGGCCGCCACGCTGCCGGACGATATCCGACCCCACAATGTAGCGTGGGCCGTTGGTAGCTTCGGGGTCGTAATCGCCCCCTTTCACCAGCACGTCGGGTTGCACGGCTTGGATGAGTTCGTAGGGGGTGTCGTCATCGAACAGCGCGACGTAATCAACAACCCGAAGCGCGGCAACAATTTCGGCGCGGTCATCTTGATCCACAATTGGGCGTTGCTCCCCTTTCAGCCGCCGCACCGATGCGTCGGTGTTCACCCCCACCACCAGCAGATCGCCAAGCCCCCGCGACTGCGAAAGGTACGACACATGGCCACGATGCAGAATATCAAAGCAGCCGTTGGTGAAGACGATGCGTTTGCCGTTGGCGTGCAGCATCTGGCAGGTGGCGGCAAGCTCGGTGTGGTTCAGGACAGGCATGGGGAACAGTTGAATGTTGAGAGAGTTTGGCGCATCTATGATTTAGTGAGCAAAGTATGATTCCAGCCACCGAGTAAAAAAAACCACAGAGAGCACAGAGGGAAGAGAAAAAGAGTTTTAGGGAGCGATCTTGCGGCTTCCTACTCCATTGTTGTTGTTTTTCGCCGCCGCATCCGCTTTGGGCCAAGCCACAGCCAGAATCCGGTGACGGTGAAGGTGAGCAAGGCCGCGCCCGCAACCGAGGTGTAGATCAGCTTCATCCATTCGCCGTCGGTGTCGAACAGGTAATCCAGTATCGAGCCATCGTGGATATTCTCGATGAAGTCCGATCTGCGCCGCTCGATATGCAGCAGTGCCCCCGTTGCCGCATCAAGTTGGATTCCCCAGTAGTGGTCAATGAAGACGAACTTCACCATCCCTTTATCTGGGCGCATATCAATCCGCTCCAGATTCAACGACAGATCGGCGGAAACGGAGTCGTGCAGGATTTGGCTGGCGCGGCGGTGCAGGCTGTCAATCGGCAGCCAATCGGCCAGGTTGGTTGAGGTCCCGTTGTACGATTTCGGAAGGATCATTCCGGCGGAGTGTTTCTTCCATCCCAGCAGCAGCCCGGTGAGAGACACCACAAGAAAAAGTGAGAAGAGCGATGCCCCGGTAAGGCGATGAATCTTGCGGAACGTCCGCAATCGCTGCGCCTGTTTGTTGCGGATGGGGGTGGCGGGCTGGCTCACGGTATCGGCTCGGATTCGGGGTGGCGAAGGTCGTGCAGCAGTGCTTGCAGCAAGGCATCGTGGTAAATCGGGACGGTGCCGATTTGCTCACACACCACACCGGCCGCATGGTTCGCCAGCACCACCGACTCCATCAGCGTTGCGCCCGCCGCGCGGGCCGCGGCAAGCGTAGCGATAACGGTATCCCCCGCGCCGGAAACATCGGCAACCTGCAAGGCGCGTGTGGGAACAAGTTGTGGTTCGGGGGCTTCGTCGCCAAACAGCATCATGCCATCGGCACTAAGGGTTAGCACCACTGTTCCGCATTGCAGCCGTTGGCGCAACTGCCGGATACCTTCTTCCTGCTCGGCTTGTGTGGATAGGCGTTTCCCCAAGGCATCTTCTGCTTCCTTGCGGTTGGGCTTAAAAAGGGTTGCCCCCTGATACTCAAAAAAGTTTTCCGATTTCGGGTCCACATACACCGGAACGTTGTGGGCTTGGGCAATGCGGATCACCTGTGGGATCATCGCACACCCCACAACCCCTTTGTTGTAATCCTGAAGAATCACGGCATCCAGCGTGGATATTTGCTGGGCAAGGATGTCCAGCAGTTGGCGTTGGGTTTGTTCGGTGATTGCCCGTTTTGTTTCCCGGTCAATCCGCACGATATGCTGCCCGTGGGCAATCACCCGCGCTTTCACGGTGGTGGGCCGCCCGGGTTCGCACACCAAGCCGGTGGCATCAATGCCCAACCCGTACAGCAGCGACCGGAGGTGATCGCCACCGGAATCATCCCCCACAACCCCCAACAGCAATGGCGCGGTGCCAAGCGTCGCAAGGTTGTAGCCGACGTTTGCGGCTCCGCCGGGGTACTCTACTTCTTCATCTACCTCCACAATCGGTACAGGGGCTTCGGGGGAGATACGGCTGACCGAGCCACGGTGGTAGCGATCCAACATCACATCGCCAAGCACAGCAATGCGCCGCCCGGCAAGCGTGGAAAACAGTTGGTGAACACGAGAAGCGGAAATCGTCAAGGGAACAAGGGAGTTTGTTTGATGGAACTTCAGGGGAAGATAAACCGGCGCGTCCCCTTCATTAAACAAAACCCCGACGAATGCTCGCCGGGGTGTTAGATCTGTTGTTCGGGTTTGCTTACCCCAAGTATGCACGCAGCGACTTCGAGCGGGAGGTGTGGCGCAAGCGGCGGATTGCCTTCTCCTTAATCTGGCGCACACGTTCGCGGGTTAGCTGGAACCGCTCGCCGATTTCTTCCAGCGTCAGCGAGTGCTCCCGATCCAGCCCGAAATAAAGCCGGATCACCTCCGCTTCCCGTTCCGATAACGTGGAGAGTGCGCGGCGGACCTCAATCTTCAGTGACTCGGACATCAGCCCTTGATCCGGTGCCGGCTGCGACTCGCTTACCAGAACGTCCAGCAGGCGGTTGTCCTCACCTTGTGCAAAAGGGGCATCAACCGAAAGGTGACGGCCGGAAATTTTGATGGTGTCGGTCACTTCGGTCATGGTCATGTCAAGCTCTTCGGCAAGCTCGGCAGCGGTTGGCTCGCGTTCGTACAGCTGCTCCAGCTCGCTAAATTTCTTGCCGATTTTGTTCAACGCACCAACCCGGTTCAGCGGAAGGCGGACGATGCGGGATTGCTCGGCCAATGCCTGAAGAATTGACTGGCGAATCCACCACACGGCGTAGGAGATGAATTTGAAACCACGAGTCTCGTCAAACCGCTTTGCAGCTTTGATAAGTCCCAAGTTCCCTTCGTTAATTAAGTCCCCCAGCGAAAGCCCTTGGTTCTGGTACTGCTTTGCTACCGAGACAACGAAACGAAGGTTTGCCTTCACCAACTGCTCAAGCGCCCGCTCCCCTTCGGCACCGCCCCGCTTAATGCGCTTGGCAAGCTCGATTTCCATGTCGGGGGTTAGCAGCTCCACCTTGCCGATTTCCTGAAGGTAGCGGTCAAGTGACTGGCTTTCGCGGTTGGTATATTGTTTGGTTATGCGCATGGATTCACCTCGCAGGGAAGTGGATGATATAGTTCAGTGTTGTTGATTCTGAAAAAGGATAACGACCAAAAACGGGGAATCTTGCATCGGCAAGGCACAAAGCAATTAGCCGCCAGAAGGGGAGCTGGATTGCTGCAAGCCCCATAAAAATACGGCCGTTCGCTACTTTGTAGTTGTTGCAAGCTGGCTTGCACGTTCAAATCTAATGCCTGTTACCCCCTTGCTGCAAGCGGTTGCGGAAGATTCCCAACCGCAGCCCTTCAATGGTATATGTCCAGAATTGGGTAAATCGTGACACCGCTTACAAAAAAAGTCAAAGCACCCAAGTTGCGGCGCACCAAAATCGCAATGGTGGCAACGCCATAACCGGGCAGTTTGGTTCCTTCTCCGTTGGCGTTACTCGTTGGTTGCCAGCACCCGCTCCAGCCCTTTGCGAAGCGCATCGGTTGCTGGGGGAAGCGGTTTCCCGGCTGCACGCTGGTCAGCAGCGGACAAGGCTTGGCGGGCGGCTTCGGCATCGCCGGCGCGGAGCAGTATCAGGGCGCGGTACAGTTCCGACTCCACCGATTTGGGAACACCTTCGGCAAACAACGCCCGCAAAGTTTCGGGGTCGCGCAGCAGCGGGTTGTTGCTCACGATCTGCTCGGCAAGGAATCGTGAGTAGCTTAGGGAGTCGGCCCCGGTTTTGGAGTACGCCGGATGAATCGGGATCATGTTGGAGGTCAGGCGATGTTGGGCATCGAACATCAATTCCACGTAGAGTGTGTAGCGGCCTTCCGGCAGTTTGTTCGATTGCTCACTGCTTAACATCAATATCCGCTGGCAGTCGTTCCCGACGGCTGGGAACAACACGCTGTCGGTCACTTCCTGAAATCCCCAACCAAGCTGCGCCCCGCTGGAATCGAAAAAGAACGGGCGGCCGTTGAACGGTTTGCAAGCATCGTTCCCGGCAGGGATGCGCAACCGCAAGAACAACGGGGAGCCGATGTGAAACGCCACGGTATCGGTTGGGCCTTCCACCGGTTCCACCACAAACGCCACCCCTTTTTGGCGGGGGCGTGCGTTGCGGGCGGCGGCACGTTCGCGGGCAGCGCGTTTCCGTTCTTCTTTCATTTCCCGCTTTTCGCGTTCGCGCTCAATCCGTTCTTGTTCCTTTTGGCTTGGTGTTTTTTGGCTAAACAGAACAGCCGATGGAAGGAGTATCAGCATAGCAGCCGCAATCACTGCCAAGCCAAAACGACGATAGTTTTGCATAAAGTTTTCCAAACGATTGATTTTATTTGCCGGAGGTTCTATTTTCCGATTGTTGAAAAGGGAAGAAGGTGTTGGAGCGTGCGAAAGCGGAGCGAAGAGATGCTGGGGATCACTCCACTTTTTCGTGGCGCAACTTCGCGTTCTTCCCCGTAATCATCGGCAACGATACGTTGCCAACCCAATACTGCACAATACCAACCGTTGGTTCATACACAACTTCCACTAATCACTTGAGGCGGCGCACATGTTCATCACGTTTGAAGGAATTGACTGCTGTGGCAAATCAACGCAGGCCAAAATGTTGGTCGAGCGAATCCAGGAATCAGGGCGCACCGTCCTGATGCTGCGCGAGCCAGGGAACACCCGTTTATCGGAACACATCCGCGAGATATTGCTGAACCGGGAATACACCGAGATGAACCCACGCACTGAGCTTCTGCTGTTTGCTGCAAGCCGAGCCCAGTTGGTGGATCAGATTATTCTGCCGGCGTTGGAAAGCAACCAAGTTGTGGTCTGCGACCGATTCTTTGACTCCACCGTTGCCTACCAGGGATATGGCCGCCAGCTTCCGTTGGAAGATATCGTCCACATCAACCGGATTGCCACCCAGGACCTTGTCCCCGACATGACCTTCTTTATTGACATATCCCCCGAGCAAGCACTTGAGCGGTGCAGCGAACGCTTGGCTTCCGAGCGCGACAGGATGGAGGAAAGCGGCGTCCGGTTTTACGAGCGGGTGATTGATGGCTACATGCGCCTTGCCCAAGAAGAACGTGGCCGCTACTACGTGATTGATGGCAACCAACCGATTGATGACATCCACCACACCATTTGGCGGCTGGTGCTGGAAAAACTTGCCGACGAACCACGCGACAACAGCAGCAGCAGCCATGAGTACGAAGAGGCAATGGCCGAAATAGAGTAAGGTTCCGGCACGCAACTTTGCACTTTGCCTTGTGTCGTTTTCCGCGCCGGTTGCCACTTCTGGATGGCAATCGGCGCGATTGCTTGTTATCTTTTGGTAGTTGGTGGGTAATTATCGTTGGGAACCTTCCTTCAACAACATTAGGCCTACGAAACGATGCTTCCAATCAATCGGCGTGCTACTGGCTTATCACTCCTTGCTCTGCTGACGTTCGTTGCCACGGCAACCCGGCTATCGGCCCAGCTAACCCCACGTTCGTTGTGGCTGGATGGAAATTTGGGGAGCGGGTTCTACATCGGCGAGTTCAGCAGCCTTGATGATTTCGACGCTTTCAATCCCGGGCTTGGCTCCGATTTCTCGCTCGGCTTCACCTACGCCTTCAGCAGCAAATTTTCGATTGCTGCCGAGGTTGGCCGCCAGAACTTTCTGCATGGGATCAACGATTACGTCCGTGCGCGGTATGCCTCCAATTTCTTCGGGCCGGCAGGGGCCGCTACCTACCCGGGAAGCGCGGTAGCAATCACCGAGGATAACGCCATCGGCATTTCCCGCTACCTGCTTCGGCTGCAATTCACGCTCCCCTTTTCCGAAACTTGGGGTTCGTTCGCAACGGCTGGGTTCGGGACGATTCATTCCCAAGCAACCAACGACAACGACCAATCGCTCCCAGAAAATCTCACCGGAAGCTACGATCACCAAGCGTTTGTTTTTCCAATCGGTGCCGGGGCCACCTACAACATCAGCGAGGTGCTGACCGCAAACGCCCGGCTGATGCTCTATCTAACCACCTCCGATTACCTTGACGGCTACGCCCACTACCTAGATTACGAAGTGAACCCGGGCGCGATTGTGGGGCCGGGGACCAACAGCACCCCCGCCGACCACATGCTGGCACTCACACTTGGCATCTCCTGGAAAATTTATCAGGGAATCATCGAACCCGATGCCCCGGTTGCCAGCTCCAACCCGCCAAGCAGCGGCGGGCGCGATGGAAGAGATGGACGCGACGGAAGAGACGGGCGCGACGGAACCGACAGTCGTGATGGAGCCGAACCAACCAGCCCACAACCCCGGCAAACAGAATCCGAGCAACGCCGTGCCGAAGCGCGACAGCGTGATAGCATCAGCATGGCCCTGCGCCGCCGCGATAGCATTGCCCAGGCCCGCATGAACGACCCACAAGCCGCAACCGCTCCCGATGCCGATGCCGACCGCGACGGGCTAACCAACCAGCAAGAACAACGCGACTACCGAACCCGCGACCGCAACCGCGACACCGACGGCGACGCGCTAACCGATGGCGAAGAAGTCGATATCTACAAGACCGATCCAAACAACGCCGACACCGACGGCGACGGGCTGGTGGATGGTGCCGAAATCTACTCCTACAAAACCGACCCGCACAACGCCGACACCGACGGCGATGGCGTTAGCGATGGCAACGAAATTTTCCAGAACGGCAGCAACCCGCTGGAGCCAACCGGCAGCGGTTCCGGCGCGGCACCGTAGCCGCTGATTTTCTACTTTTGCGGCAGTGCTGCCGCCGGTACGTCAGATATTTCACGCTCTACACAATCAACACATCTGTGAACTGCGACTCTCCTTCCGACCCCTATCCCCACGGATACTCTAGATTGTTTTTTGGCACGCTGCTTCTGCTGGCAATGCCGGCTGCGGTCGCACTCCCCTGTGTTGATGGTGGCGCAGCAACGAGCAAGGGGGGAAATGGAGTAGCGATATTCCACAACGCTGGCGTGGTGCGCGGAATATCGGACGGCATTCGCCCATTCCTTCTTCCCCCCGGCCCGGCATCCCTTCCCGAACGTTGTCCCGATGCCGACGATGATGGCTTGTGCGATGATGAAGAAGCAACCTACGGAACCGATCCGGCCAACCCCGACAGCGACGGCGACGGGCTACGCGATGGCGAAGAAGTGAAAGTATATGGGACTGATCCCCGAAACCCCGACAGCGATGGCGATGCGTTGGTGGATGGCGATGAAGTCCGCGGCGTGCGCATTTCTGGAACCTCACTCTACCAACGCTCCAGCCCCCTTGCCCGCGATACCGACGGCGATGGGCTGATGGATGGCGAGGAAATCCGCACCCAAAACTCGGACCCGCTAGCGTTGGATACCGACAACGATGGGCTTCCCGACAACGAAGAAATCCGCACCGCATTCACCCAGGCCGACGGAGCCGACAGCGACAACGATGGCTTGGGGGATGGGATGGAGCTTGACCAAGCAAAAACCGACCCCTACAACCCCGACACCGACGGCGACGGAATCCCCGATGGATTGGACGGCTGCCCAACACGCTACGCACAAACCGACAACGGCTGCCCGCCCGGCGTCCCCCCCATTCGCTACCAGCGGATGCGCCCACCCACCCATTCCCCCGCAGAAGATATTGGGCGGGCGATGACCCTTGACTCACTCACAATCTACTTCCAGGGGAACAGCGACGGGTTCGATTTTTCGCGACCAGAAACGGCGGTGAATCTTCAGAAGCTACTCAGTTTTTTGGAGGGCTGCCCGCAATCGGGGGTGCTGATTGAAGGGCACGCCAGCAGTGAAGGCAACCCGCAGCGGAACCAACGCCTATCGCTGATGCGTGCCGAACGGACGCGGAAATGGCTGCTGGATAATGATGTCGCGGCGGAGAAAGTGTTGGGGGTAATTGGCTACGGAAGCGCGGTCCCGAAAGCCAGCGAAACCACCGATTCCGAACGCCGCAACAACCGCCGCGCAACGGTAGTGGTGAAACGGAACTGCCGGTAAGCTCAGCCAGATCGCAAAGAAGGCGCGTACCATGTTCTGGTACGCGCCTTCTTCTGTATCTCACCGTCCCAGCGTTTTGGCTGCTGGCAAGTACTCAATTACTGCGCCCGCTCGGCCTTCACCAAGTTCATCTCGAAACCTGCGATGAAGTATGACTGGGCAACCCCCAGAAGATTGAGCGAAACCGTTTTGCTGTCCATTGCCCATTTCACCAAACCGCTGTCAATATCGAAGTCGTAATGTAGCACCATCGAATCGCTCAGGATTGCCGAAGCCGTTGGATTGTTTACGCTTTTGGCTTCGGCGGTCATGGTGTGGTCGGTGTTGTACAGCGCGGTGAAACTTCCGGCAGGAACCGTTGCGTTCCGTTTGGAGCGGCCCAGATGCTGTGCGTTCATCTCGGCAGAAATAGCGGTGGGGCCAATCAACGGAAGGTCGGCAGTTGTCGCCGTCTTAAACGACGATACCCACGTCAGCGCGTTGCTGCTTTTGGTGTCGCTAACCTTTGCCCAGCTTTTTGGGAGTTGGGAAATAAACGGGCGGATGGTTTCCGGGAAGCGTTTCAGCACTTCGCCAACGGCATCGTATTGGTGGATGGTTCCATCGGGGTTGGTTTGCAGGTAGATGGTGTCGCGTCCGGTTTGGGTTGTGCCGTCGGCTGCAAAATAGATTTGGTCAATTTTGGCAACGTTCGACTTCCCTTCGTAGCTGGCCGATAGCTCCAGCACTGTCCAAGTCCGCATTGTTTTGGTGGCAGTAACTGGAGCTTGGTTGCTATCGCGGTCATAGACCTCGTAGGTGTATTTGTCGTTCTTCTTTGCTTCGAACGACTTGTTGACTTCTACCGTCACGGGGTCGTCGCCGCAGCCGACAATGCCGATCATCAAAAGGCTTGCCGAGGCAAGCGCGAGCAGGTTCTTCATCAGTTAGTTTGTTTGTTGTTGGTTTATGGATACGCTAACGTAGATTTTTTGGCCCTGGGGGGAATCCGATTTCCGTTGCCGGTTTCACCAGGCTGGTGGCCTGTTCATCGGTTGCCAGCCATAGTGACACAGCTTGGCGAAATTGGATAACAGGCCTCACGTGTTTTTTTTTCTGGCTGAGCGGTTACTCCGGCAGCCGCGCAATGTTGTCGCGAACCACCTGCGCCGAACGTTTCAGCGCCATTCGCTCTTCTTCTAACAACTCAATCTCCACAATCTCTTCAATCCCATCCCGCCCCAGTTTTGCGGGAACCCCCAACACAACATCCCGCAGGCCATACTCCCCTTGCAATAAGGTTGCGCAAGGAAGTATCCGGCGCTTGTCGCGGATGATGGACTCCACCATTGCCGTGATTGCTGCCGCCGGTGCGTAGTAGGCCGAGCTGGTTTTCAGAAGATCAATGATCTCGCTTCCGGCGTTGCGGGTGCGCTCAACAATGGCGGCAATCCGTTCGGGGGGAAGCAGGTGCGCCACAGGAATCCCCGCCACCGAGGCGTAGCGAACCAGCGGGACCATTGCGTCGCCGTGGCTGCCAACCACCAGCGCGTCAACGTCTTCCACCCCGGCGTGAAGTTCTTGGGCAATGAACGAGCGCAGCCGTGTGGAGTCTAGCACCCCCGACATTCCGATCACACGGCGGCGATCCAAACCGCTGGCACGCAGCGTTACCCACGTCATTTCATCCACTGGGTTGGAGACGGTGATCAGGATTGCGTTTGGCGAACGGGCCACAATCTGCCGAGCAACGTCGCGGACGGTTTGGGCGTTGCGGGCAAGAAGGTCGTCGCGGCTCATCCCGGCTTTCCGCGCCAGCCCTGCGGTGATGACCACGATGTCGGAACCTGCCGTGGCATCGAAGCTGGTTGCGCCGGTGATTCGGCAATCGCTTTCAATCAGCGGCGCGGCTTGCTGCATATCCAGTGCTTTGCCGTAGGCCAGCCCGGGAACAACATCCACCAGCACCACCTCGCGGGCAAGCTCCAGCGCGTACATCCGCTGCGCTGCGGTTGCGCCAACGTTCCCGGCACCAACAATCGAAACTTTCATGCAGGTTATCCTTTGGGGTTTCAAGAAGTTGAGTTCAAGAATTGGGGGGCGAAACTACAAATTCTTCGGCCAAGCCAGCGCAGCTTTGCCGAAGAATATCTTCCCGCTCGCTTCCCCAAATTTCTACCGTTTCACCACCACCCCCTTCCTTCCATTCACCTTCACGAAGTAGGTTCCGGCAGGTAATGGCTGAAGGTTCAGCGTGGCACTCTGCTGGCCGGGCAAAATTGGTTGCACCAGCACTTGCCGCCCCTCGGTATCGGTTACGCGGATCACCGTTTCCGGGTCGGTTGCTTCCGGCTTCCAGCGGATTTCTACAAACTGGCTTGCGGGGTTTGGGTGGATGCGTATTTCGGCTCCGTTGCTCTCTTCCTCCTCCTCTTCCACCTCCAACGCCGATTGCCCGTTTCCGCTCACAATCAACTGCAATGCCGATGTCACCCCGGCCCCGTCAAACGTCACGGTTTCGCGGTCGGGATCGGTACGCAGCGCAAGGCTTGGGCTGGGTTGCCAGTTGTTGGTGTGGTCATCCACGCCACGGCTCCACAGCCGGAAATTGTTGGAGCCGTCGCCGGTGCTAACATCGGCGAACTTGCCAAGCAGAAGGCTATCCACCGTGAACTGATCGTTCCTTCCCCAGTTACGCAAAATCCAGTAGTTGTTGGCAAAACGCTCGGTTGAATTTGGCAGGCTGTCGGGGGAAGCCGCAAGGTGATAGAGTGCCACCTCACCCTCGGGATAGGCTCCACCAACTGTCGGAAGGTAGATACTCAGCCCGGTGGTGTCGAACTTCTTCTGGCCGCCATCGGCCACGGTGAGGCGTTGGCTTACTCCAACGGCCACCGGCGCGGTGGAGGCCGCACGCAACCCGCCAGCATTCACTGCGTGAGTTCCGCCAACCCGGTTGAACACCCGATTCCGCTCCTGCTCGTTGAACTGATAGTAGCCCACCAACCCCTGCGCGCCAATCTGGGCGATGTCGTGAGGGATCAGGTGCATTGCCTCGCGAATCTCGGCCTGGCTTAACGCACGGTTGTAGATTTTTAGCTCATCAATCTCTCCCCGGAAATTTCCCCCTTGCCCTGGCAGCCCGCCGCCAAGCTCGAATGGGGTTTCGGAAAGTTTGAACCCGGTGAAATCCCCCTTGTAGCTCCAAGCCTCGCCGTTGCTGTACAGCGTTGCTTGGTCTGGCTGGACGGTGATCGCCACGTGAATCCATTTGGCGGTGTCAAGATTGAACGGTGAGGTGAGTTGGTACGGCACGCCACGCCAGTAGAACGTGAGGTTGGTGTTGGCGCGGTATCCCATGAACGCAAACCCGAACCCAAAGCCGATATTACTTCCCCAGTTGGTCAGCAGTTGCGAGAACGATTGCTGGGTGGTATCCAACTTCACCCACGCGGTCACGGTTAGCCCGGTGGCGGCGGCCAGTTCTGGGATTGGGTCCAGCGTGGCAAGGTCGGTTCGGCTTCCCAAGTTCAGCGCAAGGCCAGCAATCGAATCAAGGTCGCACTGGCTTTCGCGGACCTCAATCATCCGGTCAATCGTTTTGGTGCTGGTTCCGGCGGGGTTCTTCACCGTAAGGCTGACGCTGTACAACCCCGGCTTCCCGAACACCACTTTTGGGTTCCGTGCCAACGGTGAGCTTACCCACGCCGCCCCGGGAAATTGCCACTGCCACGTTGCGCCGGTGTGATCCAGCGCGGAGTAATCTTCAAAGTAGAACGTGTCGCGGGGGCAGTTGCTGGTTAGCTTATCGGCCATTGGTTGGGCAAGCGGTTTGGAGGGCTGAAAGAGCGCGGTTTCCCAGATACCCATGTTGCTGCCGGAACGGAGCTTGCCGTCGCGGTAGAAGATTTTCAGCCCGCGTGTGTAGTGGCTTACCGGAAGGCCTGTTCCCACCGGCTCCCAGTTGTTCAGCGCGTTGTCTCGGTAGAAAATTTTTCCGCCATCGCAGGCGATATACACGCCGTCATCGGTCCCAAGCTGGTGGGTGATGTCGCTGATGTTGAAATCCTGCATGATTGCGGTGGTCAGGTTGGTCCAGGTCTGGCCGCCGTCGGTGGTTTTGAAGATTGTTCGCCCCGTTGCTGCATTGCGGTAGGCAACCCACAGCACGTTGGGGTCGGTTCCGCTAACGGCAATGTTGCTAACGCGGCGGTCGCGTCCGGTGGTGGCGGGGGGATTGCTGAGTTTGCTCCAGTTGTTCCCGCCATCGCTGCTGCGCCAGATTGCGCCGTCCCCCCGTGCGTTGGAACGCTCGGTGACGTAGATCACATCGGGGTTGCTGCGGCTAATCTCGATATGCTCCATGGCCGCGTTGGTGTCGGGGCTGGCAAAGATTGAGTCGTAGCTTGCGCCGTTGTTCATGCTTCGCCAAACCGCGTTGCCGCTTCCAATCCAGACGGTGGTGTAGCAGCGTGGGTCCCAGGCCATTTCGCTGTACTCCATCAGGTAGTAGCTTTCATTCGGCCACTTGCCAACCGAAAAGTAGTTTGCGTGCCGGTCGAAGGCTGTGGGGATGACGTAGCCGCCGATGTCGCTGTAGTAGGTTCGCCGTGGGTTTCCGGGATTCACGTATCCGGTTGCGGCTTCCCCACCCCCCATTCTCAGAAACCGCCCGGCGTAGTTTTCGTGGATTGCAGTGTTGCCGTTGTGGTAGCGTCCTCCCACCATCACATCCTCGTTCCACCCCATATCAAAGCCCCAAAAATCGGAGCCGTTCAGGCCGTGGACGCGAGCTTCGGCGTTTTTGATGTCGGCAAAAAAATCGGTGGAAATGGTGAAGCCACCATCGGTGGCAATCCAAGTTTCGCCGCCAAGCGCACGCATCTCTTGGATGTCGGGATGAATCGGAAATGGGCCGGTGTAGCCGCCAAGCGCGTCGAACTTTCCGCCGCCGTCGGTGCTGCGGTAGGCGGTGGTGGTGGCAACAATCAGGTGGTCGGCATTTTGTGGCGAGGCAACGATGCTCAGATCGTAGTAGCCCTGGCCGTTGTTCATCTTCAAACTGTCAGTCTCGCCGGTGGCGGCAACGCTCCACGATTCTCCGCTGTTGATGCTTTTCATCACCCGCGGCCCGGCACTGGTGAGCAGCACCGCGTAGATGCGTTTGGGGTCGGCAGGGGTCACGGCTAATCGCCCTTCCCCGCCGGTCAATCCCGTTGGCCATCCGCTGGTGCGTGGGGTGAAGGAGTTCCCCATATCGGCTGATTTCCAGGCTTCGTAGAACTTGGTGTCGGGGTTGTATTTCAGCAGGTAGAGTTGGTTGGGGTCGGCGGTGTTGATCTCAAGATCACTCACGGCATCGTTCAGAATTCGCGTCCAATCTTGGCCGGCGTTGCTGCTGCGGAACAGCCCCAAATTGCCCGCCGCAAAAATCATATTTGGTGCCGCTGGGTGAACCTCGATGTCGTTCAGCCACAGGTCCTTCATCGTGAACAGGGTGGTCCACGTTGCCCCGCCATCGTTGGTGCCGCGGATTGCGCCGGGCGCGCCCAGATAGACCACATCGGAGTTGGTTGGGTGGATGCTTATCGCTTCGGTTTGCAGCACATATTCGGCTCCAACCTGCTTCCATGTTTTCCCTTTATCCACCGTTTTGAAGATTGCCCCCGGCTCGGTTCCGCAGTACAGCACCGAGGGGTTGCTGCGGGAAATATCGAACCCATAGACGTTGGCTTGCCAGGGGCAAGCGGGTTGGTCGGCACGATCCCCTTTTTCCCAGAAAGTCTCCATCGTCAAATTTTTCCACGGGGCCAGGGCGCGTTGCGGTTGCGGGGACTCTAGATATTTGGGGCGGCGCATTGCTTCGATAGCATCGGCGGTTAGCCGGGCCACGGTTCCATCAGGCTGCATGAATGGCATGGCTGCCCGCCGCCACCGCCGGTAGAATTTCGTCCAGTTGTTTTTGCTGAACTCATGCGTGCGGTAGTAGGCATCGTAAGCGCTATCCAGCTGAAGAGCGTTGATTGGCGGGCGGTACAGCAGGCGCGCCCATTCGGGCATATCGGCCTGCTGCGCGGGAAGCGTCAGCGGATTAACGTACTGGGCCACGGCCACCGAACAGCCGAACAGCAACAGCAGAAACGAGCAGAAGGGAAAGCGGAAGCAGAACATGGCAAACTGCGGATTGTTGAGTTGTTGCGAAGATGTGGGCTTGAGGTGGGGAAGGGATCGAACGGAAGTAGCAGAAGCAAACACGGAGCAGCCCACAGCACCTATGGGCTGCTCCGCAAACATTACCCACAGACGGGAATACCCGTGCAGGCAGATCACCCCCCCACTGTCATTCCGGTTCCGATAGCAAGTTCATCAGCTCGGGCGTGATGAACTGAAGCTCGTAATGATGTGCGGCCCCCATTCTGTCTAACACAGAACTCCCCTCTTTTGTCAGCTTCACGAACACATTCCGCCGGTCCTCTTTCCCCTGCTCGCGGACAACGTATCCATGGTGCGCCAAGCGATTTACCAGCCCCACCGTGCTGTGGTGCTTAATCTGCAGTAGCTCGGCAAGGTCCCCGATAGTGCATGGCATCCGATCGGGCGCGCCCCGTAGCGCAAGAAGTGCCTGATGATGTTGCGGCGTCAAGCCCAAGTCCATTGCTACGTTCTCGCTGGCACGCAGCAATTTCCGCAATGCATAATGGAACGCCGCCAGTGTCTGGAACTGATCATTCGACAGACGTTTGGCCATAGTAGGTTTTCCTCCTCAGTATTGGTTGAATGGCCGCCGAATATAACAAAACATTAATGCGAGGCATACCAAAACATTGGGCGGTAGCAGAAAGAAAATGCAGTAGCCGAAAAAAACAGGCCAGAGGTTTCTGTTACCTCTGGCCTGTTCAATACGCTAACGTGGCGTGTGCAACACAATTGCCGTGAGGGCTACGGGCGATACCACTCCTGCAATGGCCGCACTTGCAGCCCCGACTCGTCAAGCGAACGAAGCCCGCTGAGCGCGGCGGCGGCGGCGCTGGCGGTGGTGATGAACGGGACTTTGTACTCCATCGAAACAGCCCCCATCGTTTTTTCATCCTCGCGTGCTATCTCGCCGGAAGGGGTGTTAATCACCAAACGGACTTCGCCATTGCGGATGTAATCCAATGCGTTCGGCTGCCCCTCCACAATCTTCAAAATTTTTGTGTTGGGGATTCCTTCTTCGGTCAGGAATCGGCTGGTTCCGTCGGTGGCCAAGATGGTGAAGCCAAGTTCGGCAAAACCACGCAAGGTTTCGGCAACGCGCGGGCGTTTGTCGTTATCGGAAAGGGTGGCGAAAATGGTTCCGGAACTGGGAAGCCGATTGCCGCTTGCGATTCGGGCTTTCACCACCGCAAGGCCGGTCATCGAATCAATCCCCATCACCTCACCGGTTGAGCGCATCTCCGGCCCCAGGAACATGGAGGAACGGGGAAATTTGCTGAATGGGAAGACCGATTCCTTCACCGAGACGTGATCCATTGCCATCGGCATATCGCGCAAGTTGAAGCTGGCAAGCGGTTCGCCAGCCATCACCCGTGCGGCAATTTTGGCGAACGGAATCCCAGTGGCTTTGCTGACAAACGGGATGGTTCGGCTTGCGCGCGGGTTCACTTCCAACACGTAGATAATCCCCCGCTGCATGGCAAATTGGATGTTCACCGGCCCAACCACATTCAGCCCCCGCGCCAGTTTGCGGGTGTAGGCAACCAGCGTCTCGAACTGCGCCCGCTCGATGTTGTACGGTGGCAGCACGCAGCTTGAATCCCCGGAATGGACCCCGGCTTCTTCGATATGCTGCATGATGCCGCCAATCACCACATCGTTTCCGTCGGCCACGGCGTCCACATCAAACTCGAAGGCTTTTTCCAGGAAGTGATCAATCAGCACCGGGTGATCGGGTGAGACTTGCGCGGCAGTCTGCATGTACTCACGGATGCGCTCTGGACGGTAGCAAATCTCCATTGCTCGCCCCCCCAACACGTAGCTTGGGCGAACCAACACCGGATACCCAACGCGCTCGGCAATGGCAACCGCTTCCTCCTGGCTGGTGGCGGTTCCCCATGCTGGAACGGGGATGTTCAACTGGGTGATAAGCTCCCCAAACCGCTGGCGATCCTCAGCCAAATCAATTCCTTCCGATGATGTCCCCAGTATCCGCACACCGGCGTTTTCCAACTGCTTGGCCAGCTTCAGCGGGGTTTGCCCGCCAAAGGAGACGATCACCCCTTCCGGCTGCTCGTGTTCGATGATGTTCATCACATCCTCGAAGGTCAGCGGCTCGAAGTAGAGTTTATCGGTTACGTCATAATCGGTGCTGACGGTTTCCGGATTACAGTTAATCATGATGACTTCGTAGCCCTGCTCACGCAAGGCCATCACCGCATGCACGCAGCAGTAATCGAACTCAATCCCCTGCCCAATCCGGTTTGGCCCGCCACCCAGAATAATCACAGTGCGTCGGTCGGAGCGGATGGATTCGTTCTCCTCTTCGTAGGTGGAGTAGTGATACGGCGTGAAGGCTTGGAACTCGGCAGCGCAGGTGTCCACCGTTTTGAACACTGGCGCGATGCCAAGCGATTTCCGCAGGGCGCGGATTTCTAACTCGGTGCGGCCCCACAGCCAGGCAATTTGGCGGTCGCTGAAACCGAACTGTTTTGCTTGCCAGATCAACTCACGCAGCTCTTCGGTGCTTGCTTCGGCAGCGGATTCGGCAGCGGCTGGTTTGGCGGCATCGCGCAGTTGCTGCTCCATCTCCACAATCTGCGCCATCTGGTCAACGAACCAGGGATCGTAGGCGGCAATCTGGAAAATTTCTTGGATGGAAATATCCAATTTCAGCGCGTCGTAGATATCGAAGATAGAGGTGGAAGTCCGTTTGGCGAGCCGAATTTTTGTGTCGGTGCGGGCGGCTTCAAGTTCGGCTTCGGTCATCGTGGCGATGTTGTAGCGATCCTTCCCATCGGCCCCCAGCCCGTAGCGATCTTGCTCCAGCGAGCGAATCGCTTTCTGCAGAGCTTCTTTGAAGGTCCGCCCAAACGCCATTGCTTCGCCAACGGATTTCATCTGCACGCCAAGCTGATCTTCCACCCCCTTGAATTTCGGGAAATCCCAGCGGGGAATTTTCACCACCACGTAGTCAATGGTTGGCTCGAAACTGGCGGGGGTTAATCGGGTGATGTCGTTGGGGATTTCATCCAGGGTGTAACCAATGGCCAGCTTGGCAGCAATTTTTGCGATTGGGAAACCGGTGGCTTTGGAGGCTAACGCCGACGAACGGGAAACGCGCGGGTTCATCTCAATCACAATCAGGCGGCCATCGTCGGGGTTCTGGGCAAACTGCACGTTGGACCCGCCGGTCTCCACGCCGATTTCCCGCATGATCTTGATTGCCGCATCACGCATCCGGTGGTACTCACGGTCGGTAAGCGTTTGGGCCGGTGCGCAGGTGATGGAGTCGCCGGTGTGAACCCCCATCGGGTCCACATTCTCGATGGAGCAGATGATGGTGACGTTATCTTTTTTGTCGCGCATCACCTCCAGCTCATACTCCTTCCAACCAATGATTGACTCCTCGACCAGCACCCGATGAATGGGGGAAGCGTTCAGGCCGAACTCTAATTTTTGGCCGTACTCCTCCATGGTGTAGGCCACGCCGCCGCCGGTTCCGCCCAGGGTGAACGAGGGGCGGATGATTGCCGGGAAACCGATCTCCTTCACCACTTCCATCCCTTGCTCAAGGGTTTCCACAAAGCCACCGCGCGCCATTTCCAGGCCGGCATTGTTCATTGCTTCCAGGAAGAGTTCGCGGTCTTCGGCTTTTTTGATTGCGTGCAGGTTTGCGCCAATCATCTCCACGCCGTAGCGTTCCAGCACCCCTTGTTCGGCGGCTTCCACGGCAACGTTCAGCGCGGTTTGGCCACCCATTGTTGGTAGCAGTGCATCGGGGCGTTCTTTGGCGATAATTTTCTCCAGAAACTCAACCGTAATCGGCTCGACGTAGGTGGCATCGGCGATGTCGGGGTCGGTCATGATGGTTGCTGGGTTGGAGTTCAGCAGAATCACCCGCAGCCCTTCCTCGCGCAGGACGCGGCAGGCTTGGGTGCCGGAATAATCGAACTCGCAAGCCTGGCCAATAACAATCGGGCCGGAGCCAAGGATCAGAACAGAGCGGATGTCGGTGCGTTTTGGCATGGAAGCTGTTTATGAAAAAGGTGTCAAATGGCGTTGAAAGAAGGAATGCGATGCCACATCACGCGGCAGCAACCCAAACGGAAACCGCAGCAAGCACTGGGTAGCCCCTTACTCTGCAAACCGCGAATCCAACGAAGCCGCCAGTTGGTTGGAGTGCTGCAACAGCAACGTCCGCACTGATTCGGCGACGGCAAAAACGCGGGAGATATTCATTTCTGATTCTTCATCCATCACCTCCAGAACACGGTTTTGGCGGAAGAAAACGTCCAGCTCTTCATCTTGTTCGGCAACGATTTCCACCACATCCTCCAGCTCCTGTTCGGCATCGGTTTCCACCATTGCCAGAACCAAGCAAGCGCGTGAGTAGTAGAGCATTGCGGCGCGGATCAATCGCCGGAATTCAAAAGCGGATTCGTCGTTGCTGGGTTCCAGATCAACGGCTTGTGCCCATTGTTCTTCGGCAATCCCGTGATATTCGTCGGCAGTTTCTATGATGCGTTGTTTTAGGTCGGCTGTATTCATTGTTCTATTCATCAATGCGTCCTGTTGAAGTCCCGTCGGCGGTGTCCGATAGCAGCAATGCAAGCACTGCCATCCGAACGGCAACGCCATTTTCCACCTGTGGCAGCACCACCGATCTGGCTCCGTCGGCGGTTTCGCTGTCAAGCTCTACGCCGCGATTTATTGGGCCGGGATGAAGGATCAGCAACGGCTTGTTCAGGTTGCGAAGCATGTAGTGGCGTAATCCAAACAACTTGGAGTACTCGGCCACCGAAGGGAAGAGTGCGCGATCCTGGCGTTCGTGCTGCACACGCAACATGTTGAGCGCGTCGGAGAACTCAATCGCTTCGGCAAGGCGGTGAAAGACGTGAACCCCAAGGTTGGCAATGCCGCGCGGTATCAGCGTTGGCGGCCCGCAGACGGCAACGTCAGCTCCTAATTTCTGCAAAGCGTAGATGTTGGAAAGCGCCACGCGGCCATGCAAAATATCCCCCACAATCGTCACACGTTTTCCCTCGAATCCTGTGGAGTTGGGGATCGCAGGATTGTGCCAGCGTTCATGCAGAGTAAGGGTGTCCAGAAGGGCTTGCGTGGGGTGTTCGTGGCGGCCATCGCCGGCATTGATAAACGTAGAAGAGCAGTGGCGGCTTAGGAACCACGGAACCCCGGCAGCACTGTGCCGAATCACAATGGCATCAACGTGCATGGCTTCGATATTCAACACCGAATCCAACAACGTTTCCCCTTTTGCAAGGGAGCTTGATTGTGCGGAAAAATTCAGGACGGTGGCACCAAGCCGGCGCTCGGCAAGCTCGAAGCTGGAACGGGTGCGGGTGGAGTTTTCAGCGAACAGATTGACGACCGTGCGCCCGTGGAGTAAATTGATCTGTTTGCCAGGACGAAGGAGGCGATTACGGTAGTGGAGTGCCGTTTGAAAAATGGTGAGAAGATCGTCCCGGTTCAGATCGGAAATACCGAGCAGATGCCGAACCGAAAGCCGATTGATGCCGCTGATCATTCCGGCAGCAACAGGCGATGCAGAAGAGTATGACGAACCAGAAGTGAGCAATTTTTAAGCCCAAAATTACACCCGCCAACGTACCAAGCCAAGCAGACTTACGAGTCGTGAACATTTGAGAAGGATAGCAGGTGCGTTTTCTCAAATTCTACGCTGTAAACGGACAAGCGGCCATTGAAGAATCTCTCCAATGGCCGCTTGTGTATGTTGTCCTTGATTGCTGAGCGTGGCTTCTTCAGCCGCTGCTCAATCAATCAGTTTCATCCGCGTGTTTACTTCTGGATCACCACCGTTTTCACAACGGCTGGCTGGCCCTTTACTTCTACCCGAACGGTGTAGCTGCCGCTTGGTAGCTCGCTGACTGGTAACGAGTATTCCGTTACTCCGTTGCTCAAGCTGCCGGCATACACTACGCTCACTTCCTTCCCGCTCACGTCGTACAAGGCGATCCGA
>JAEUSP010000014.1 GCA_016788565.1 Chlorobiota bacterium
ATTGAAATTTTATCAGCCTCTACCGAGGCGTACGACCGAGGGGAGAAATTCCTGCTGTACCGCCAGCTGCCAAGTTTGCGTGAGTACGTGTTGGTCTCGCAGCAGAAGCCGTTTGTGGATCAGTACATCCGCGACGACGACGGACGTTGGTTTGTGCTGATGACGCAGGGTTTGGAGTCGGTGGTGACGCTGCAGAGTTGTGGTGTGAGCATCCCGATGTCGGCATTGTACGAGAATGTGGAGTTTCCGTCAGAGCCGCCGCGAGCGGCAAGTGTGGGGGATAGATAGATGGATGCACTCCCGCGCAAATATCTAACGCCGGAAGAATACTTGGCCATCGAGCGCGAAGCCGAGTGGAAGAGTGAGTACTACCAGGGGGAGATGTTCGCCCTGGCCGGAGGTTCCGAGGCGCACTCCTTAATCGCTGTAAATCTGACTGTTTGGATTGGAGGCGAGCTGAGAACAAAGCCTTGCCGGGTCTATAACAGCGACTTGCGGGTGCAGGTGAACGAGGCGGGACTTTATACATATCCTGATCTTTCCATTGTGTGCGGTGAGTCGAAGTTTGCCGAGGAGTTCAAGGATAACCTGCTGAATCCGGTGGTGATTATCGAGATTCTTTCCCCTGCAACCGAGGCGTATGATCGGGGGAAAAAATTCGACCTCTATCAGCAGTTGGCTTCGCTGAAGGAGTATATTCTGGTGGCCCAAGATCGTGTGTCGGTCACAAGCTACCTGCGCAACGCCGACGACGAAACCTGGACGATGCGCCAGCACTGGCGATTGCAGGATTCGGTGACAATCGCTTCCTGCGAAGCCACTGTCCCGCTTGAAGAAATCTACAGGGATGTTCCCAACTTGGAGGTTCTGCCGCTTCGTTAGCTAACGAAGCCGGGAAACTGTTCTCACGGAAATAGTTCTTTCAGAAGGGGTAGGCCTTGCGGGCCGCCTTCCATCAAACGGCCATTCTCAATCAGCATGGTATCAACATTTCTACCGTTCATCTTGCTGCTTCCGCTTGCGGGGTTTGTCATCAACGGCATCTTCGGCAAGAAACTCAACTCCGAACGTCTTAGCGGGTTGATCGGGGCCAGCGCCGTTGGCATCGGCTTCATCCTTTCGGTTGCCATTTTCATTGAACTGTTAGGCCTTTCCCCCGATGCTCGCAGCGTTGGGGTGAACCTTGCCGATTGGATCACCGCCGGGCAATTCTCGGTTGGCTTCAGCTATCTGGTTGATCCTCTTTCGGTGATCTTCCTTCTGGTTATCACCGGTGTTGGGACGCTGATCCACATCTACTCGATGGGGTACATGCACGGCGACCCCGGCTTCAGCCGCTTCTTCGCCTACCTGAACCTCTTCATCTTTATGATGCTGAATCTGGTGCTGGCCGATAACCTTCTGCTCACTTTCCTCGGCTGGGAAGGGGTGGGGCTGTGCAGCTTCCTGCTGATCGGCTTCTGGTACGACCGCAAGTTTGAAGGCGTTGGAATTGCTTGGACCGGCGATGCCGCAAAAAAAGCCTTTGTGGTGAACCGCATCGGCGACTTGGGAATGCTGATTGGGATGTTCATTCTCTTCAGCCAGTTCGGCACGCTGAACTACGGCCAACTCACTCAGGTCCTCTCCTCCGGCGCATTCTTCCCTGGCGGAAGCGACCTTCTGACGGCGGCGGCACTCTGCTTGTTTGTTGGGGCTTGCGGCAAGTCGGCTCAGATTCCGCTTGGCGTTTGGTTGCCCGATGCTATGGCCGGCCCAACGCCGGTTTCGGCACTGATCCACGCCGCAACAATGGTCACGGCCGGCATCTTCTTGATTAGCCGGAACGCCACGCTGTTCACCCTTTCGCCAACGGCAATGGCGGTTGTCACCGTGGTTGCCGCCGCCACCGCGCTGATTGCTGCCACGGTCGGCCTTGTCCAGAACGACATCAAAAAAGTGCTGGCCTACTCCACCGTCAGCCAGCTTGGGTTCATGTTTGTGGCGTTGGGCGTTGGGGCGTTCACTGCTGCGGTGTTCCATGTGGTCACGCACGCTTTCTTCAAAGCACTCCTCTTCTTAGGCTCCGGCTCGGTGATTCACGGGATGCACGAGGAACAGGATATGCAGAAGATGGGGGGGCTGAAGAAGTACATGCCGCAAACCTACAAGACCTATTTGATCGGTGCGATTGCCATTGCTGGCATTTTCCCGCTCAGCGGCTTCTTCTCCAAGGATGAAATTCTGTACCACGCCTTCAACGATGGTGGCCCGGTGTTGTGGGTTATTGGTGCTGTGGCCGCGTTCTGCACGGCGTTCTACATGTTCCGCTCGGTCTATCTCACGTTCGATGGGAAGGAACGGTTCGATCATCATCACGTCCACCCGCACGAGTCGCCAGCCAGCATGACGATTCCGCTGTGGATTTTGGCGGTGCTCTCCGTTGTTGGTGGGTTCTTGGGGCTTCCCGCAATTTTTGGGGAACACATCCACTTGCTGCATAGCTGGCTGGAGCCGGTGTTTGCCCCTGCCTACAAGTTCTACTCGCAACATCACGCCTCGCACACCACCGAGCTTGTTCTGATGGTGGTGTCGCTCTGCATCGGCATTGCCGGGATTTTGCTGGCGCGCCGCGTTTATATCCAGAAGCCTGGCACCGCCGACAAGATGGCCGCACAGTTTCCCGTGGTTCACAAACTGCTGTGGCATAAGTGGTACATGGATGAGGTGTATGAAGTTGGCGTGGTGAAGTTCATCTGGGTGACAAGCCAGTCGTTCCTGTATCGCATCTTCGATAAAAAGATCATTGATGGAATCTTGCACGGGCTTGCCAACGCCACCGGGGCCGCAGGTCGCGGACTTCGCCAGCTTCAAACCGGGGTTGTCACCAACTACGTGACGCTGTTTGTGCTTGGCATTCTTATCATCGTTGGCTATCTGATCCTGGGCTAAATCAACCGCACACACACACTGAACGGACCTTTTTCACACCATGCTTCTTCTTCTGACGCTTCTGGTTCCGCTGGTTTTTGCGCTGTTGCTGTGCGCGGTTCCTTCCGGCAAAACGGGGCTGCACAAAACCCTTGCAACCGTCGGTTCGGTGGTTGCTTTTGGGGTGTCGCTGGCGCTGTGGTTCAGCTTCGATAAAACCAACCCTGGCTTCCAGTTCACCACCAACTGGATGTGGATTCCCTCGCTGGACATCGGCTTCCGGCTTGGCATTGATGGAATGTCGCTGCTGATGGTGGTGCTTACCACGTTCATCTTTCCCATCGCCATCATTGCCAGCTACGATAGCATCCGCGACCGCCAGAAGATGTACTACATCATGATCCTGCTGCTGCAGTTCGGGCTGCTGGGCGTGTTCGTCTCGTTGGATACGTTTCTCTTCTACATTTTCTGGGAAGTGGTGCTGATCCCAATGTACTTCCTGATCGGCATCTGGGGTGGGAAGGATCGCATCTACGCCGCCATGAAGTTCTTTCTGTACACGATGGCTGGCTCGCTGCTGATGTTGGTGGCAATCATCTACTTGGGGCAGTATGGCCAGAACGGTGGTTTCACTGGCGATATGCAGAAGCTGATGACCATTGCCCCAACAATCCCGATGGATGCGCAGCAATGGTTGTTCCTTGCATTCGCCCTCAGCTTCTGCATCAAAGTTCCGCTCTTCCCGCTCCACACCTGGCTTTCCGATGCTCACACCCAAGCACCCACCGCCGGCTCGGTGATCCTTGCCGGGGTGATGCTGAAAATGGGAACCTACGGGTTGATCCGTTTCAACCTCCAACTCTTCCCGCAAGCCTCGCTCCACTATGCCGATTTGATCGCAGTTCTGTCGGTGATCGGCATCATCTACGGCGCGCTGGTGGCGATGGTCCAGACTGACATCAAGAAATTGGTGGCCTACTCATCGGTGGCCCACATGGGCTTCGTGACGCTTGGGATATTCTCGATGACCGCCGAAGGGGTGCAAGGCGCGGTGCTGCAAATGGTGAACCACGGCCTTTCCACCGGAATGCTCTTCTTGCTGATCGGCGTGATTTACGAACGCCGTCACACCCGCGAAATGTCGGAGTTTGGCGGGCTGGCGAAATCAATGCCTGTCTATGCCACGTTCTTCTTCATCGCCGTGTTGGCCTCGGTCGGGTTGCCCGGCTTGAACGGTTTTGTTGGGGAATATCTGACGCTGATCGGCGCGTACCTATCGGATCATCTTGGCTCCAAACTCTACGCAGTGGTTGCGGCTTCTGGGGTGATTCTTGCAGCAGTCTATCTGCTGATCCTGTTCCAAAAAATGTTCTTCGGCCCGCTGGCAAAATCGGAAAACAGCACACTGAAAGACCTGACCGGACGCGAGATTGGAATGTTCGTCCCGATTGTGATCCTTTGCTTGTGGATCGGCTTCCAGCCCAACACCTTCCTGAGCGTCAGCGAAACCAGCAGCCGCGCTGTGGTTGGGGTGATTGAAGGCTTGAAAGGGGAGAACCGCTACGCCGATGTTGCCGCAGCACGGCTGAACCCGAACGCACCCCCAAAACCGGTTCCGGTGCAGGGGATGGAAAACATGAAAATTGCTCCACCGGGCACTCCATTGCCACCCTCCCCGGTGCCAATGCCAAGCTCAACAAAGGAACCGATTCGGGTGAAAGTTCCGGCTGGTGGCGGGCAGGTGCAGCTTCCACCTCCAAAACGGTAGTTACTGGTTACGCCCAATGGATCATCCCATCATCGTTGTCAGCCCCTGGCTGATGCTCCCGTTTGCCGCGTTGTTGGCGGCGATTGCAACCATGCCGTTTATCGCTGGCGATTGGTGGCACAAACACTACAAGTGGGTGGCGATTGTTCTGGGCGCGGGGGTTGCAGGGTGGTACTTCGCCGGGTTGCAGGCCCAGCACCGGGTGTGGGAAACGCTGCATGAATACGTAGGCTTCTTTGCGATTATGCTGGCGTTGTACACGGTGTCGGGGGGGATTCATATCACAATCAAAGGGCGCTCCACGCCGAACGAAAATTTGGCGTTTTTGATTGCCGGCGCGGTGATTGCAAACTTGGTTGGGACCACCGGGGCTTCGATGCTTCTGATCCGCCCCTACTTGCGGAACAATCGCTATCGGGTCTCGGCCTACCACGTGGTGTTCTTCATCCTGATCGTCTCGAACGTTGGCGGCGCGCTAACCCCGATTGGCGACCCTCCACTGTTTTTGGGCTACTTGCGGGGAATCCCGTTCTTCTGGATTACCGAGCATTCGGTGCTCCCCTGGCTGGTGGCGGTGGTGTTGCTTCTTGGCATTTTTTACTGGATTGACCGGCGCAATTTCCGCCGGATGCCGGAACGGTTGCAGCACCAAGTGATTGCCGAAGGGGAGAAGACGATTATCACCGGAGGGCACAATGTGGTGTGGCTTGCTGTGGTGATCGGCGCGGTGTTTATCCAGAACCCTCCGTTCCTTCGCGAAGGGGTGATGCTGGCGGCCGCAGCGGCCTGCTACTTCACAACCAAGCGTGAAATTTACCTGAGCAACAAGTTCACGTTCGGGCCGGTTCAGGAAGTTGGGTATCTGTTCATCGGCATTTTTTTAACAATGATGCCAGCGTTGGATTGGCTTGCAGCCAACGCCCGCACCATCGGTGCCGATTCCCCGCAAACGCTCTACTGGGCAACGGGGATACTGAGTGCGGTGCTGGATAACGCGCCAACATACTTGACATTTTTGGCAGCTTCGATGGGGGCGGCAGGGATGGGAATCGGCAACCGCGCCGATGTTCTTTCATTCCTGGGAACCCACGAAGCGCAAGTCGTGGCGATTTCCGTTGCGGCGGTGTTTTTTGGGGCAATGACCTACATCGGCAACGGGCCGAACTTCATGGTGAAATCCATTGCCCAACACTCTGGCGTTCAGATGCCAGGGTTTTTTGGATACATTGGCAAGTTCACCTTGCCGATATTGGTTCCGATACTCCTAATCGTCTGGATACTCTTTTTCCTATGACGCAAACAGACTTTCTTGCAGGATTGCCGATTGAGATCATCAGTGCCTTTGCGCTGATTGTCATGCTGACCGATGCCCTTGTGGAACGGAGCACACGGCTGTGCGAAACACTGTCCATTGTGGGATTGCTTGGCGGCCTGGCCACCAGTGTCTATCTGCACCTTACCATGCCGGGCCAAACAGCCTTCGGCGGGATGATCGTTGTTGGTGGGATGTCCACCCTGTACGATGCCATTTTCTGCGGCGCAGGGATTATGACCGTGCTGCTTGCGCGGGAATATCTGACGCGCGTTGGCGGGATGTACGACGAGTTCTACACCCTGCTGATGATGTCCATTGCGGGGATGATGCTGATGGGGCACTCCGCCGACTCCATGCCGATGTTCGTCGGCCTTGAGGTGATGTCCATCTGCTTCTACGTGATGGCCGGGCTGATGCGGAACAAACTTTCCAGCAACGAAGCCGCGCTGAAGTACTTCCTGCTTGGCGCGTTTGCCAGCGGGTTTTTGCTGTACGGCATTGCGCTGGTGTATGGCTCGGTTGGCAGCACTGCCTACTCCGCAATCGCCGCAAAAGCGGTCTCCACTCAGTTCCCAACGCTCTTCTGGGTTGGGATTGGGATGATGATTATCGGGCTTGGCTTCAAGGTTGCGGCGTTCCCCTTCCACCAGTGGGCACCGGATGTTTATCACGGCGCGCCAACGGTGGTGACCGGGTTTATGAGCACCGCCGGAAAAGCCGCAGCGTTTAGCGGGTTTGTTGGCTTTATTGCCCCAACCATGGCAAGCGCGGCGCCGGGGCTGGAAAAAGCAAAGGTGATTCTGGCACTGCTGGCGGTCGGCTCCATGCTGGTTGGCAACATCACCGCGATTGCCCAAAGCAATGTGAAACGGATGCTTGCCTACTCATCGGTTGCCCATGCCGGCTACCTGATGATTGGCCTTGCCGCCGGAAACGCCGCCGGGTGGACCGGCATCACCTACTACCTTGTGGCCTACCTGTTTATGCAGATCGGCGCGTTTGCGGTGGTGGGAATTCTGGAGCGCGAGAACGGCGGCAACCTTACGCTGGACGATTACCGTGGCCTTGCCCGCCGCCGCCCAGGGCTGGCGTTGGTGATGTCGCTGTTCATGTTCTCCCTTACCGGAATCCCGCCGTTTGCTGGCTTCTTCGGTAAGTACTACCTGTTCAGCGCAGCAATCCAAGCGGACTTGACCTGGCTGGCGATTGTTGGCGTTGTCTCGTCGGTCATTTCCGTCTGGTTCTACCTGGGGTTGGTCGTCACCATGTACTTCCGCGAACCGCTGGGTGAGTGGGAAGGGGGTGATGCCGGAATCTCCACGCGCACGGCACTTGCGCTTTCCATTATTGGCACGCTGGTGATTGGGCTGATTCCGCAAGTCATCATCAACATTGCCGCGCGGTAACGCCGGACTTCTCGGCAACGGTGTTTTTAAAAAAATTTCAGGGAGCCAGAACCCAGCACTCAGCCAAATCGGCTTGC
Organism: Chlorobiota bacterium; assembly: GCA_016788565.1. GTDB lineage: Bacteria > Bacteroidota > Ignavibacteria > OLB7 > OLB7 > OLB7. The sequence goes on from JAEUSP010000014.1 coordinate 7,477, forward strand.
TGCATTCTGGTTCCTTTTTCATGGAATGGTGGTGGGTTTATAGCGGCATGGTAGCAACGTGATGGCAACATGACCGCAACGGCAATCAACAGCCTAACCTCTTCGTCTTTTTGGCCAGATGGAACCAGTAACCACACGCAGTGAACAACGCCGCGCCGATGCTTTGTCCGAACGGGAAGCGTTGGTGCTGCGCTACATTGTGCAGCATTACATCCTGACGGCAAACCCGGTTGGTTCGCGCTATCTTTCCAAACGGTTGGAGGAAGAGTCCATCAGTGCGGCCACCATCCGCAACGTGATGGCCGACTTGGAGGAAAAAGGCTACATCACCCACCCGCACACCTCGGCCGGAAGGGTCCCAACCGACATCGGCTACCGGCTGTACGTGAACGGGTTTGCCAAAACCGAGCCACTAACCCAAGCCGAGCGCGCCAGCATCCGCCGCCAAGTTGACGTTACCGCACCCGCCACGGTGATGATGCGCGACATCAGCCGAATCCTTGGCGAGATCACCCACCAGCTTGGCATCGTCACCGCGCCCGAAATTTTGGGAAGCCGATTGGAGCGGATCGAGCTTGTGCAGCTTTCCAGCACACGGTTGCTGGTGGTGCTTTCGCTTGATTCAGGGTTGGTCCGCACGATCACTCTGGAAATCCACCAGGAAAGCAGCCGCGAACGATTGCTGCCGGTGGTGGAGGCCCTGAACCAGCGGCTTACCGGGCTAACCTTGCTGGAAATCCGGGCTAGCTGCCACGACCGCCTTCGCGACGTTGCGATTGACGACCCCACCCGAATTGTGCAAGCTGTTCTGGAGAGTAACGAGCGCATCTTCGCGCAACGCGCCGACGTTGAGCGCGTGGCAATTTCTCCGGCACAAAATATCTTGCGCCACCCGGAGTTCAGCTCACCCGAACAGCTACGTGGAGTCGTGGAGTTGATTGAAAACCAGGAGATGATTATCCACTTGCTGGAAGAACATCCGGGCCAGGAAAACCAGGTTGAGGTGACGATAGGGTCCGAGCACAGCGACGAGCGATTGAAAGAATACAGCCTGATAACCACACGATACCAGAACGGTTATTCGTCAGGGACAATCGGGTTGATTGGCCCGCGCCGGATGAACTACTCGCGCATGATTACCGTGGTGGAATACGTTGCCCGGATTATCTCCGGCCCAGGACACGACCGCTGATCTCCGGAGAATTGCCCAGTGAAAAACCCATTTCGACGACGCACAACAACTATGCAGAACGAAGACTCACCAATGAACGAACAGGATTACGAAGGAACAATGGAGGGGGGGGAAGCCACCGCAGAATTGTCCGAGCAGATTGCACAGCTACAACAGGAAAACCAATCCCTGCGTGAGAAAGCCTTGCGTGCGATTGCCGAGCTGGAAAACTTCCGCCGCCGCAGCCAGCAGGAAGTCCAGAACACTATCCAATACGCCAACGAACGTCTGCTCCGCGAACTGCTTCCGGTGGTGGACGACATCAACCGCTCGGTGGAAGCTGGCGGGCAAAGCAAAGATTTCGATTCCTTCTACCAGGGGGTGTCCATGGTTCGCGATAAGGTGATGCGCCTGCTGGAATCGCAAGGGGTGAAACCGATGAACACTGTGGGAACCCCGTTCGATGTTGCCCTCCACGAAGCCTTGCTTCGCCAACCGAGCGAGGCCCCCGAAGACACCGTTGTGGGTGAGCTTGAAATCGGCTACACCTACGGCGACCGCGTCCTCCGTTACGCCAAAGTGATTGTCTCGGCAGGAAGCTAATCCAAAGGAAGCTAATCGAACATTTCCGGCAGGCCCGGCTTTTGGGGCCACTGCCAACAATTCAACAGTATGAGTAAACGAGACTACTACGAAATCCTGGGGGTGGAGAAATCTGCTTCCGAATCGGACATCAAATCGTCCTACCGGAAGCTGGCCATGCAGTACCACCCGGACCGCAACCCCGATAACCAGGAAGCGGAGGAGCGATTTAAGGAGGCCGCCGAAGCCTACGAGGTGCTTTCCAATTCCGAGAAGCGCGCCCGCTACGACCGCTTCGGGCACTCCGGCATGAAAGCCGGCCAGGACTTCCACGGATTCCGCGATGCCAGCGACATCTTCTCCGCATTCGGCAACTCCATTTTTGGCGACCTGTTCGGCGACATGATGGGGCGGCAACGCCAACAACGCCGCCCGGGCGCGGGCCAACCCGGCAGCGACCTGAAAATCCGACTGCCGCTGACGCTGGAGGAAATTGCGACAGGAGTGGAAAAGAAAATCGCCGTAAAAAAAATGGTGAACTGCCACGACTGCTCCGGCAAAGGAACCACCTCAAGCTCCGGTTTTATTGATTGCACCCAGTGCGGCGGAAGCGGCGAAATCCGCCAGGTGAGCCGCTCGATGTTTGGCCAGTTTATCAACGTGCAAGTCTGCGCCAACTGCGAGGGGGAAGGGAAAGTGGTGCGCGACCCCTGCCGAACCTGCAAAGGGGATGGCCGAATCCAGGGGGAAGCAACGGAGGTGCTGGATATTCCCGCCGGTGTCAGCGATGGCAACTACATCCCCCTTCGCGGAAGCGGAAACGCCGGGCGGCGCGGCGGCCCAGCCGGGGATTTGATTGTGTTGATCGAGGAGAAACCTCACAAAAAATTCACCCGCAACGGCAACGATGTTCTGTTCGATCTCACCATCAGCTACCCGCAAGCCGCGTTGGGTGCCGAGGTTGAGGTTCCAACATTAACCGCCGCTGCCTACGTCACGATTGACCCGGGAACACAGCCCGGAACAATGCTTCGGATGCGTGAGAAAGGAATCCCCGACCTTGAGAACAACCGCCCCGGCGACCAAATCGTGCGGGTGAACGTCCACGTCCCAACGCGCCTTTCGGAAGAAGAACGTGCGATGCTGAAAAAGCTGGCCAACGAGCCAAACGTGATGCCGCCAGCCGACAAAAAAGGGAAGAAAGAGAAGGGGGGATTTTTCGACAAGGTGAAAGAAGTCTTCACCTAAGCTAAACGATGCTGGGCGCAGGTTCAATCCAACATTGGGCCTGCGCCTTGCTTATTTCCCGGGACCACCATGCACCATCTACAACGCCTGCTCCCCTACATCGGCAAGTACCGTGGGCGGCTGATTGCTGGGCTGATGTTTATCACCATCAGCAACGTCTTCTCGGTTGCCATTCCGCACTTTATTGGCCAGACCATTGACAAGTTGGGGAAGGGGCTGACATCGGGGGGGCTGGCCGAGCAAGCCGTTATCATTGTTGGGCTTTCCATCGGCAGCGGAATCTTCCTGTACCTTACCCGCCAGACGATTATTGTGCTGTCGCGGTTGGTGGAGTACGACCTTCGGAACGACTTCTTGAAGCACGTCCAAACGCTTCCGATGGATCACTTCAACAACACCCCAACCGGCGACACGATGGCCCTTGCCACCAACGACATCTCCGCCGTACGCGAGTTCGTTGGCCCGGCGCTGATGTACGCCAGCAACACCATCACCACACTGCTGTTTGCCCTGACGATGATGCTGATCCTTTCGGTGAAGATCACCCTGCTGGCGTTGCTTCCGCTGCCGTTGGTCAGCTACACCGTCTATCGCTTGGGGAAACGGATTCATGGGCTTTCCATTGCCGTGCAGTCGCAGTACGCGGACCTGACCTCCAACGCCCAGGAGAACCTTTCCGGCGTGCGTGTGGTGCGGGCGTACGTCCGCGAGAAATATGCCGTTGGAGTGTTCGGTGCCATGAGCGAGGAGTACCGCCGGAAAAATCTTGAGCGGGTCCGCGCCGAGCAGTTGATGATGCCGGCAATGATGGTGCTGATTGGCCTTTCGCAGTTGATTGTGCTTGGCGTTGGCGGCTGGGAAGTGATCTACGGCGACACCACCATTGGCGACATCGTCCAGTTCTTCTCCTACATCTCGCAGCTGATTTGGCCGGTGATTGCCGTGGGGTGGATCACCAACCTTGTGCAACGCGCCGCCGCTTCAATGGGGCGGCTGAATCGCATCTTCGAGCTGGAACCGGAAGTTGCGCAAGCCTTCAACACTGAGTCCACAGCCGCAGCTTCCGACACCGCATCTGCCGGGTTTGCCAGCGGCAACGGTTTGGCAAAAAAGAAAATACTTGGAGAGAAAATTGAAGGCGAGAAAGCTGGGAAAGTGATTGCTGGAAAAATAGAGTTCCGCAACGTCTGGTTCCAGTATCGCCCTGGGCTTCCGTTTGTGCTGAAGAACCTCAGCTTCACCGTTCAGCCCGGCCAGACGTTGGCGATTATCGGCTCCACCGGCTCCGGCAAAACCACCATCGTCAACTTGCTTGCCCGATTGTACGAGGCCACGCAGGGGGAGATTTTAATTGACGACCGCCCCATCAGCCAATTCAGTGCCGACGAGCTGCGGACGCAGATTGGCGTGGTGGCCCAGGAGACGTTTTTGTTCAGCGACACGATTGCAGGGAACATCCGTTTTGGCCGGCGCGATGCAACCGAGCAACAGACCGTGCGGGCCGCCGACATCGCCCAACTTTCGGAGAATATCAACCGATTCCCGGAAGGCTATCAGACGATGGTGGGGGAGCGGGGGATCACGTTATCGGGGGGGCAGAAACAGCGCACAAGCATTGCCCGCGCCCTGCTTCGCCAGCCACAAATCCTGATGCTGGACGATGCCCTTTCGGCAGTGGATACCGAGACCGAAGAGCAAATTTTGCGTGGCCTGCGCCAGGTGATGCGTTCGCGGACCTCAATCCTGATTGCCCACCGAATCAGCACCGTTAAGGAGGCCGATCAAATTTTGGTGATGGACGAAGGGGAGGTTATCGAGCAAGGAACTCACGACGAATTGCTTGCGATTCATGGCGAGTATTACAGCATCTACGAACGGCAGTTGCTGGAGCAAACGTTGGAGGCGTTGTAAGCCAGTCGGTGGGGGGGGGGAGATGCCGCGTGATATTCTTACGGCCAAACCAGCCGCCCACAGCAGATGTGTTGTGGGCGGTTTTTTTTGGGTGATTCGGCTCATCTCAAGTTATACTTCCACGAAAGTGGTGTGCGAAAATCAAGAGAGCGTTCTCCCAATCTCACTCACCGTCATCGCGAGGAGTCTTCGACGAAGCGATCTCGCGGATTTCTGAGAAGTCATCGGACACACTGCCACACGCCTGATGGGCTTCGCCGCTGCTTCGCGGTGCCACCTCACTATCGCTCCTCGCAATGACGAACGGGTGGTGATATTGCCTCCGCTAACCCTTCTGGCATTCGCAAGCCACTTTGTTCGGAGTATGACTTTAGGTGAGTCATTTTTTTCCTTCTCCCCTAAAAATTCCCTTGCTCACCACAGAAAAATGTTGTAGTTAGAGCCGCATCCAAATTCCTCAAACCAAAGCCAATTTTTTGGAGGATTTTCACTATGTCCTGCAACTGCCTGGCTCCCGATGCCGCCGACAACTGGCGCGAACTTGCCAGCGCGAACCCCCGCAACCCTCTTGACATTATCGCCAATGCTACCCTCAACGGCAATACTGGGCTGTTCCTCAACAGCACAACCTTTGCCACACCTCCCAGCATCTGGCACGCTGCTGGCTCTCCGGTCGCCCTTACGGCCAACCCCACCGATGCTGCGCTTGGCAGCGACCAACAGATCAACGTTGCCAACGCCAACCAGTGGCAGTTCAAAAAACCAACGTGGAATAGCGATACCAAAATCGCCCCACCGTTGCGCAAACTGATCTACCTGCGTGGCGGAAACCAGTGGGCGATGAGCATTCCCCTAACCATCGGCGCAACACAGACCTCGGATATTCAACTCTCCTTCATGGAGAATGCTGCCACCCGTGGCGACCATGCCGGAACCATTCCGGTGATAAGCTGGAGCGGGAGTGTTTATACCGGAACGCTCACGTTGCTTGTGACGTTGCTGCCAACGCAGGGGGATTTCTGGATGGGGTTGCGAATCGTTGACACCAGCAGCAATTGGAGTATGTATGATAGCTTGTGGCGGGTAATTCCATAACTAGGTTTCACCCATCATCTACATGCCAGGAGCTTGCCATGCCCACACAGCCAAGTCGGGAAGAATTGCTGACCAGATTGTACCTGATCTGGTTCTACCAGACATACACGAACATCCCGGTGGATCGCCCTGAGGGTTGGATGCTGCCGGGGCGATGGCCATCTGAGTTCGACGGCTCCGCACCGCGAGAGTATCAGCCACCATATCCTGCGCCGTTGTACTGGCCAAAAGGCCCAGTACAGTTTGCGGGAGAACCGTTGTCGTTGTTGGGAAGTGGAGTACGGATCACGGGAGAGTTTCGGGCATTGCGTCAAGAAGCATACTGGCCGACATGGGAAGAGTTTTGGGGAGGAACCCCTCAGTGGCCGCCCCCCTGGCCGCCAGTGCTGCCGGATGGGAGCATTCGTGAATCAGGAATTGGCGGGGAGGAGCTGCCGTTGGTTGCTCCAGTGCCTCGTATCGGGAACTCAACAATGGGCGGGGGCTTCTTGGAACCACCCAATCCACCGGGACATGAGCCATTGCCTCCGTTTCCACCGGGGCATGAGCCATTACCGCCGTTTCCACCGGGGCATGAACTGCCACCGCCACCACCATTTCCGCCGCCAAAGATCCCAAACATTCCGATTGGGCCGGTGAAGGCACAACCTTCATCTATTCGGGTCACGTTTGCACCGATAGGAACGGATATTCGGCCTGTATATGAAGAACTTTGCTGTATCGGTTTTAATCCGGAAGAATCCATGTTGGAGGCAATCATCGCGATAAAATCAACATGGGGTTATGGTGGGGATATTTGTTCCCGAGGAGGATTTGAGAGTGTCGGATTTTGGTTAATCGAACCATCATGGACATTTCGTCCTCAGCTTACCCGAGTTCCAAATGGATGGAGAGGAAATATTGCATGGTATCATACGCTTGCAGGGGGGAATGCGCCAGCAGTGCGGATATTTTTGGGAGAGGCACGAGTACGGGTTTATGATATTCCCCGATTTATTGGCCAAGTGACAACAATGAATGTCCCTGGGCAACCGATGGGAGCGCGAACAGCCCAAACAGGAGTATTGAAGTATTGTGTGCGGTTAGCATTACCGGCAGGAATGGCAGAATATATTCTGGAGTGTAGCAAGTGGTATGATAGCCAATCATCAGGATCACGACTACCGATTTTGCATTGTGTTTTAGGATTTAATACAGTAGTAGGTGATAACAATTATGCCATGAACAACATCTTTTTTGGTTCGATGATGGATGCGGATATACAGTTTCCAAGAAATGGTGGCCCAAAAGGGCTAATCAAAGTTATTGAACGTGATGATGTAGCAGTAGATAAAGTGTTTCCAGTACATGTAGCACATTTACCGAACAAGAAAATCTTGTTGTTTTCTGGTTCAGGGAATGTGTACTATTACAAGTATGCTGGATATTCAGACTCAGAATATAGTGCAACAGAAGGAGTGAAAGGGACACTGGAATACACAGCAGGGTTATTTGATCCGGACACGGATACAGTAGAGGAAAATATCCCTGTGCCGAAGGATCCGCAGAAATGCGATCCAAATATAGATATTGGAACATACCATGATGTGTTTTGCGCAGGTCATAGCGTCATGCCTGATGGTCGTGTATTGGTTGTAGGTGGAACTGAATTTTATAAGGAAACGGATCATCTTCCTCACGAAGATTCAACTAATCGTCATAGCATCCATTTCCCTGGATTAAGAAACAGTACGATTTTTGATCCACAAACCAATACATGGATCAACGCCGCTTGTATGAAGCATGGACGTTGGTATCCAACAACGTTGGTTCTTGGAGATGGCAGAATTTTAGCGATGGCAGGACATACAGATTTTGAGGATAATCGTATGATCAGTCCAGTACTTGAAGTTCACGAAAACACAGATTTAGACATTTACAACCCTCTGACAAGGCAATGGACAAATGTTGAATTAGCAATGCCGAAAACTGGAGGAGATGATCCTTCCTCAGGGATCGGCACTTATCCTCGAATTCATTTATTGACAAATGGTACAGTGTTTAATGCTACGCAGAATTTGAGCTATCCGCCGGATTATGCACCAAATATTAACGATACAGCAATCTGGATTCCTCCAGACATTAACACCCCTAATCAATCTGGGAGTTGGATTAGAGTTAATAATGGGCAATATGGTCTGGCAGATCATGCGTATTCGTCCGTACTGTTGCCATTAACACCGGAAAATTATAGTAATCCAGCAATCATGGTCATACCTGACAATGACGCTTATATTTGCGAGCCATTATCAACAGAGGCTCAACGTAGGCAATGGAATTCATGCAGTAGATTTAGTCCAGCCAATGGTTACTCTTCTAAAAGACGCTATTATGGTAACGCTATCATATTGCCAGATATGACTGTTATGTTAGTTGGTGGCATTAATTCAACGTATCCTCCTAAAGATGTAGATGGAGTTCTTGAGATTGAATTTTATAACCATTTCGCATCAAATCCTCGTTGGTCTGTCATAATAGAACCAAAATTAAAATATCCTCGTAATTACCATTCAAATGCTATTCTGCTCTACGATGGTAGAGTATTGATTTGTGGTTCAAATGTGAATGCTACTCCTGATACTGATCGAACAGTTGATATGAAAAACCGTATTATGGCCTTTGAGATTTATACGCCTGAATATCTGCTTAAAGGAATTGGGCCTGAGTTTAGAATCCTAACTGCAAGAGTTAAGTATGGTGATCGAATTATTATTGAATTGCTTAACAAATGGCGTTGGAGTGATATCAACTCCAATAAAATTGTATTGATACGGCTATACTCTGTAACCCATGCCTTTGCAAACGACCAACGGTGCGTTGTTCTAAAAGCAGTTTCTACAGCTTCTTCAAACAACCCACCTATGCTAACGGATTCAACGTTTGCTATTAGAATACCTTCAGATACGGACAACCCCAAAGGTAGGTATCTCTTGCCTCCGGGACCATATATGGTGTTCTTAAGCAGTAACACTGGTGCTGTTTCCAAATCCACCATCATCTTTATTGAATAGATCAACGGTGACACTATGAAAACGACCTTTATCCTACTGATCCTAAGCCTTGTATCTGCCAATAAAGCAATAGCTCAAACTGGTTGGTTTCCATTGACAGATACATCATCTATTAAGTGGCAAAGCATTCATTTCTTCGATGAACAGAATGGAATTGCTTTTGGTAATAAATTTTCAGATCATTGGACTGCCACAGCAATTTCTACACAGAATGGTGGACTTGATTGGGAGACAATACCATTGCCAGATTCTTTGTTTTTTTCTCAAAGAATGCTGTTTACTTCCCGTGACACAGGCTTTGTTGTTGGCGATCAGCATGACGGAAGTAAAGAATATTATACAGCAATTTATCGAACAGTTGATGGCGGCAAAACATGGGTGAAACCCATACAGCCAATAATACGTGGAATAATTCGGAATATCTCTTCTTGTGGGAATGGAGTACTATATGCGGGCGGCTATTATGTTGCAGAAGCATTTCCAAACGGCGGCAATCGGATTAACTATCTCTTATTAAAGACATCAGATTATGGAGAATCATGGAGTGCAATTAATGCTCAATTCTATGATTATAACAGAATAGATACTTTCTCTCCTAAAAAAGATGAAATCTATTCTATCTGCTTTCGTGATTCACTGAATGGACTCGCCATAACGTTATATG
>JAEUSP010000018.1 GCA_016788565.1 Chlorobiota bacterium
TTCACCGACACCAGCCATTCTTCCACCCGCTACGGGGCTATCCAACCGAAATGTTTTCACGATCCCCAAGGCTTACGCCATTGGGCTATGTTGGCTGTCGCCCCATTCGGGGCTTTGGTGGCTTCGCTGTTCAGTGGCTCACGCTCACACTTCGACGTGGCTTCAGCATGAGCGGAGGGCTGGGTTCGGCGGTGGCTTCTCTTCAGCATTACTCCGTGCTTCAGTGCGGAGATTGCGTGCCACCTCACTTCCACTCTTCTTCGGTTCCTTCCCGGCTTTGGCTCCCTCTCCCACCCGACGGATGTGAGGCAACCAGCACCTCCACCCATTTGGGAGAGGGCGGGGGGTGAGGGCAGGCAGGGGCGGTGGGCTGGATTCGCGGTGTGGTGGGTTGGATGAAAGGAGGGGTTCCCATTCTTAGCCCCGAATGGGGCGGTAGTCACATAGCCCAGCGGCGTAAGCCCTGGGAACATCGCCAACATCAACACCCCACAGCCCCGGATGGGGCGACAGAGTTCATCCGCACCATCAATTCTTCCGCCCGCTACGGGGCTGTCCAGGCTAACTGTTTCCGCAATACCCAAGGCTTACGCCATTGGGCTATGCTGGCTGTCGCCCCATTCGGGGCTTTGGTGGCTTCGCTGTTCAGTGGCTCACGCTCACACTTCGACGTGGCTTCAGCATGAGCGGAGGGCTGAGTTCGGAGGTGGGCGCAGGGGGATTTTTCGGAACTCACGCCCCGTCATCGCGAGGAGTCTTCGACGAAGCAATCCCGCGGGTTTCTGGGATGACATCGGACACCCTGCTGGCCGCGAGATGGGCTTGCGCCGCTGCTTCGCGGTGCCACGTCGCTCAACGCTCCTTGTCGCAGACCCCGACCCGTCGGGGCGATGACGAAGAAGAGAACCGCACCATCCGGTGGCTCCACTCATACTTCGACAGGCTCAGCATGAGCGGAGGGTGGGATTCGGTGGTTTTTACACTTCCCCACTCACCCCTCTGCTTTTTTCTTCGTCCCCCGCTTCGGTTTTTTCTCCGGCGGGTTGGCACGGCGTTCTTCGATTAGGGCAACGGCCTCCTCGATTGTCAACTCCTCCACCGGGCGGTTTTTTGGGATTGGCGCGTTGATTTCGCCATGCTTCAGATATGGGCCGTAGCGGCCAACGTAGGCTTCCACCGGCGCGCCATCCAGCGGGTGGTCGCCGATAATTCGGATGATGCCACGCTTCCCTTGCCCCAATTTTTTCAGCTCCAACAACTCCAGCGCGCGCGGCAGCTCAATGGCCAAAACGTCGTCGGTGGATTTCAGCGAAGCAAACTCACCCGCGTGCATCACAAACGGCCCGAACCGCCCAATCCCCACTTTCACCACTTCATCGCTTTCGGGATGATAGCCCAGCGTGCGTGGCAATCCCACCAACCCAATCGCTTGCTCAAGGGTGATGTTCTCCGGCGTGAACCCTTTTGGCAAGGTGGTCCGCACAACTTTTGGCGCGTCGTCTTCCCCCAGTTGGACGTAGGCTCCGTAAGGGCCGGTCTTCACGTAGATCGGCAGGTTACTCACCGGGTGGCGGCCAAATTCTTCGGCACCGGAAAGTTTGCGGCGGACGATTAACTCGGCTTGTTCGGCGGTCAAATCCGCCGGGCCGATGGTGTCCGGAAGCGAGACGCGCAAGGGGTCATCGCCGTTCTCGGCTGGCTTCTCCAAGTAGGCCCCAAACCGCCCCACGCGAACATCCGCATCAAGGTCATCGAACTGGATGGTGCAGGCTTGGCGCGGGTCAATTTTTTCCTCCTGATCTTTCACCTGCTCCTCCAGCCCGTCGCCGCCACGGTAGAAGTTGCTGAGATAGGGGAGCCACTCCGCCTCGCCGTTGGCGATGTCGTCCAAGGTCTGCTCCATCTGTGCGGTGAAGCCCAAATCCACCAAGCGTGGGAAGTACTGCTCCAGCAGTGAAGTAACCGCCATTGCCGTGAAAGTTGGCACAAGCTGCGTTCCCGATTTACGGACGTAGCCGCGATCCTGCACGGTGTTGATGATGCTGGCGTAGGTGCTTGGCCGGCCAATCCCTTCGCGCTCCAGCGATTGCACCAACGCGGCTTCGGTGAAGCGTGCTGGCGGCTTGGTTTCGTGGCCAATCGGCTGAAGGTCGCGGCAGTCAAGCGCGGCCCCGCTGGCAAGCTGGGGAAGCGGAGTGTCGCGGTCTTCCAGTGTTGCTTCGGGGTCGTCGCTCCCTTCCACGTAGGCGCGGAAGAACCCGGGGAACTCCACCCGTTTCCCCATTGCCCGGAACGTTGCGTCGCCCGCCTGGATTGCCACGTTGGTGAACCGGACGCGCGCTTCGGCCATTTGCGTTGCCATTGCCCGCATCCAGACCAGGTCGTAGAGTGCAGCATCAACGCCATCCAAACCGAGATCGGACGATGTTGGCATGTGCGTTCCGGCGGGGCGAATGGCTTCGTGAGCTTCTTGGGCCGCTTTGCTTTTTGTGGTGAACTGGCGCGGATTGCTGCTCAGATACTCCGCCCCATATTTCCCCCGCACCGCGTCGCGAATGGCGGCGATTGCCGACTCCGACAAGTTCACCGAATCGGTACGCATGTAGGTGATGAAGCCACGCTCGTACAGCCGCTGGGCGCAACGCATCGTCTCCTGGGCACTAAGCCCCAACTTTCGGTTCGATTCCTGCTGCATGGTGGAGGTGGTGAAAGGGGGCGCGGGGGAACGGGTCTCCACTTTCTCATCCACCTCGGCAACGCGCCAGGAAGCACCCAGCAACCGCTGCTGAAGCTGGCGCGATTCGGCCTCGCCCAGCAACAACACATCACGCCCGGCGGCGATGTGGCCGGTGTCGGGATCGAAGTCCTTTCCGATGGCTAACCGCCGCCCACCCAGGGCAACCATAATCGCTTCGAACTCACCGTTCGGGGCGGCAAGTGTGGCTTTCAGATCCCAGTAGGTTCCGCTGTGGAATCGGCGGCGTTCAATCTCACGATTCACCAACAGCCGCACCGCCACCGACTGCACACGACCAGCCGAAAGGCCGCGCGCAATTTTCTTCCAGAGAAGCGGCGAAAGGGTGTAGCCGTACAGCCGGTCAAGGATGCGGCGAGTTTCTTGGGCGCGCACCAGCCGGTCGTCAATGGCGCGGGTGTTCTGCAATGCTTCGTGGATTGCTTCCTCGGTGATCTCATGGAACACCATCCGCCGCACCGGAACTTTCGGCTTCAGAATCTCCAGCAAATGCCACCCGATGGACTCACCCTCGCGGTCTTCGTCGGTTGCGATAATCAGCTCATCGGCTTCTTTCAATGCAGCTTTCAGCCGCTTTATCACATCGTGCTTTTGCGCGGGGATGATGTAGAGTGGTGAGAAATTTTCTTCGGTATCAACACCGATGCGCGCCCATTTGGCTTTCTTGAACGCCGCTGGGATATCGGCAGCTTTTGCCGGAAGGTCGCGCACGCTTCCCATCGAGGCCTCCACCTGATACTCCGGCGGAAGGAATGACTTGATGGTTTTTGCTTTTGTCGGAGATTCTACGATAACTAGCTTCATGTGTGTATAAATCGGTAGTCGGTTTTTCGCGTGTGAGTTTGGGATTGCGGGGAAGGCTGATGCGCTGCGTGATTTTACTTGCCGCTCATGTCGTTGATTCTCACGCCAATTCCCAGAAAGGCCATTGCCTCGGTTCGATTCGTTGATGGATTGCTGCCGATTGTTGCGCTAAGTTCCAGCGCAATCCGGCGGTTGTTGCCGTCGCCGGTCCAGCCGATGTACGGTGTCCAGAAAACATGGTCGTCATACACCTGTTTCAGCACCGTCTGGTAATCGCGGGCGGTGACGAAGGTTTCGTCGCTGTAAAGCCAGGTGGCTTTGGTTCCAAGATAGAGGCTGCTGGAGTTGAACGCCCACGTGTAGCACAGCCCACCGTTCAGCCCGTAGCTGCCGTAGATTCCGGCAACGTTCGTGGAGTCAAAAAAGAAGTGTTCGTCGAACACCCATTGTGCAGCGTAGCCAATCGCGCCAACGTGGGCCGCCATTTTGTGCGGCCCGCTTTCCCGGCCAAACAGCATCTGCCTTAGGCCAACGCCAACGCCAAAATCAGCTGTCTCGAAATATCCGGCGGCAAGCCCAAACAGCAGGTACGGGGCCGTTACTGTCCATGCCGTGATGCTGGCATCGGTGGTGTTGGTGATGGCTGCCTCCAAACGTCCGGTCAAGTAGGGGATGGAGATTGCGTCGGTCATCGCCCAACTGGAGTCGCGGTAGAGGTTCGGAATATCTGGCCCAACGCCAACACCGTACATCCCCGCCATTTTGCCGGAACCAAGCGTCTCGGCGTTCTGTAATTCTAGAGTATTGATCGCTGTGCAGCCGTGAAGAAACAGCGCGAAACCAACAACCGCGCATTGGCACTCTCGGCTGAAATTCCTCACTCTATCTCCTCCCTCTTGGAAGTTGCCGCAGCTTCACGTAGGGCCTCGGCGGATTGCTCATCTTCTTCGATCACTTGCTCCAATTCGGTAAACACCTCGGCCAGTGTTGGCGTGGTTTCGGTTGCTGCGGCTGGCGTTGCTGGGGCGGCAACTTCGGTGACATCTGGTGTGACGTTGGGAACGTCTGCCGGGGCAGGGGTTGTTTTCGCTTCGGCGTTCGTCTCAACCACCTCAGCCTCAGGTTGCTGAATAGCTGTTTGCTTGGCCGGAGCCTTTCCCCGCCTGGCTGTTTGCTGCAACGCAGGGGGGGCGGTTGCTTCAGCCGCTTCGCTCAATTCTCCCCTATCTTCTTCTTCCCTATTTCCTTCTTCTCTATTTCCTTCTTCCCTATTTCCTTCTTTCTCATCCCGCTCAACCTTCCCTGCCGAACGAGCAATGCGATAGCTGAGTGGGACCTCAATTTCTGCTGACTGAAGAGCTTGCGGGATTGCTGGGGTCGCCGGCACTGCGGCTTGCTGGGCCGGTTGTTTGGCTGCCGATTGAATTGCTATTTCGCCAGCGTCTTCGGGCCCAAAAACCTCATCCTCTTCGCCGCTTCCATCCGGCTCCAGCGACGACTGACGTGCCCAGAGTGAAAGATCAATGTCATCGAAGATACGGTCTTGAGCCTCAAGCCGGAGCAGTTGGTTGAACTGCTCGAAGGTCATCGGCAGCCCCTGGCGAAGCTGTTCGATGAACTCAATCAGAAACTGGGCGTTCTCGTAATGCCCCTGGAATCGCCGCGTGGCGTAGTCCTTGGCCGATTCGGTGGAGATCAGGAATTGCCAGTCGGAGGCTTGCTGCAGCAGCAGTTCGCGGGCAAGCTGTTTCAGCACACGCTCTTCCAGCAGTTGCTCCGGGTCGTGAGTGCTTATTAGCTCCACAAGTCGGGCTTCAATTTCGTACAGCAGTGGCCAGGTCCACTGGGTTTCCTCGTTCAGCCAAACTTTGTGGTGGCCCCCTTCGCCCCACGAACCTTCTGGGATTTGAATCGCCACCCCTGGCGTTTTCGCGTCCAATTCCTGCGGTGCGGTCCGAAGCCGCACGTTTGGATTGTTGGCAAGGCGGCGGATCACCTCACCCAAAAACCGTGGGCCTTCAAACCACCAATGGCCGAATAATTCCGTGTCGAACGGAGCCGATAGCGTTCCTTCGCGTCCGGTGGCGTTGCGGTAGCGGCGCATTCGGTCTTCCACAACTTGTACAAAGTGGTCGGCCTGGGCGCGGATTCGTGCGCCAATGTAGTCGGGGCGGTAGCGTTGCTTGTCCCCCAGGTCCGCCCGCGAGTCGGTGACGCGCCAGTAGCGCATCCCGTTGTTGTGATGCTTCTTGTGGAACTCTAAATACTCAGGGTCGCCCGGGTAGCCAAACGCCCCGCTCCAGACTTGCAGCGTGGTTTCGGCATCGCGGGTGAAGATTGCTGTGGTTCCGGCTTCGTCGTCGCCAGCCGAGCAGATTCGGTACAGGTCGTGCACCGCGCGTGAGTCTTGCAGATTCAGGTATCGGCTGCCGTCGCGGCTCAGTTCCCACTCGTGTCCGAACTGGCTCAGGAACCTGTCCAGCGGAACCCCGGCGCGTGTCAGGTGGCTATCCACCACGGTGTATTCCAAGCCATGCCGGGCAAGGGTTTGCTCGATTCCATCACGCTGGATCGGCTTGGCATCGGGGCTGAAGACTGGCGGGGTCCACAGGTAGCTGGGGCGGTAGGCGCACTCCGGCATCCAGATGCCGCGTGGGCGTTCGCCAAAATGTTTCTGGTGAACTTGGGCCGCCAACGCAACCTGGGCGTTGACGCTTTCCTCGCGGCTTAACAACGGTAAGTAGCCGTGGGTAACGCCGCAGGTTTGGATTGCGATTGCCCCTTTCTGCAGCAGCCCCCGGAACCCGGCCACAAGGTCGCGCTGGTAGCGAAGGTTGAAGTCCATTTTCCGGGCCATGTACCAACCAAGCCAGAACTGGGATAGCTCAAGGTAGCCGCTCTCGTCGGGGCGTTCCAGGAAGTACTCATAGTCGGCGTAGGCCGCTTTGATCTTCTCGTCGAAATACTCGTTCAGGATTTCTGGGAACTCGGGGTCGGCCAACTGCTCCACCACCACCGGCGAGAGTGAGATGGTGATGTTTGGCGTGATCCCTTCGCTCACCAAATTCCAGCACTCGTTCAAAATTGGGATGTAGCATTCCGCCGCCGCTTCCGATAGCCAGTCGCTGCCATGCGGCCATTTGCTGTGCCGCAAGACGTACGGAAGATGCGTGTGCAGAATAAGAACAAACGAGCCGTCCAAAAGGGTTGACGTTTTATGTGTGTGAGTAAGGACCCAGAACAGTAGAAGATAGCCGCAGGCTGAAAAGACCTGCGGCTACGCAACGATTTCTGCGGTAGCCGCAGGCTCCCCCTTTTTTTGTGTGAGTGAAGGCCTGCGGCGACGCGCACCGAACGATGATTAGTGGAAGGTTTCGCCCGTGTCGGGGAAGTTGAAATTTGGGCCGGCGTTGTTCAGTTGGATTTCGCCGTACTGAGATTCGTACTTGTTGATGTTGTCCATCAGGGCATTCAGGAACAGGCGCGCGTGCTGCGGTGTCATCACGATGCGGGCATGAACCCGTGCGCGGGGAACGCCCGGCAGAATGCGGGTGAAGTCCATCACGAACTCGGCTGGCGAGTGGCTGATGATGGCCAAGTTGGAGTAGATGCCTTCGGCTTCTTTTTCCCCCAGCTCAATGTTGATTTGCTGGCCTTGTGATTGATCGTTGTTGTTGTTGTCCATGTTGAAGACTGGTTATCGGTTTTGGTTATCGGGTTTCAGAAATCGGGAAACGGTTGATGGGAAATCACTGGTAATTGGTAATTGGTAATTGGTAATTGGTGATTGGTGATTCAGTGATAGCAATTGGCAGAGCGAACAACACCAAACCACTAATGACTAATGACCAAGGACCAATGACTAACGCCTATCCCCCTAGTTCCGTTGCTTTTTTGTCGGCGGCTTCGGCTTTTTTGCCGTCGCCGATGATGGCGTACAGGCGGCTTAGCCGGCGCCAGTAATCGGCGGTGCGGGCGTTGTTGCCAACGTTCTCCACCGCTTCCATTTCGCGGACTGCGCTTTTCAGATTGTCGGTCTCGGCAAGCACGTCGTACAGGTTGGCAAGCTCGCCCAGCAGTTGGTAATCGCCACGGCGTGCGGGGATTGCCTTCAGTTGCTCAAAGTATTTTTTGGATTCGCGAAGCGGCTTGCGGTACTGCTCAATTTGGTCGTTGGTTGGCTTCCCCTTGGATGCTTCGCGGATTTCGTCCTGCTTCCGCGCACCCAAATTTTTGTACACCGCGCCCAAGTTGAACAGCGCGGTTTGCAGTGCCTTGTCGTCGCTTGGCAGGTCAATCGCCAACACCTTGCTGAACTGCTCAATCGCCTTGTCGAACTGCTTCTGCTCGTTGTACAAGTTGCCGTAGTTGATGTAGGGGCGCGGGTTTTTGGGGTCGCGGCGGATCTGCTCATCCAATGCCCGCATCGCTTCATCGGTGCGTTTGGTGACGACGTAGATTTCGGCGATGATCTCGCCGATGTCATCACGGGTAGCGTCAAGCTGCTCCACGGTACGCAGATATTTCAGCGCGTCGTCGAATTTTCTGGGGTCGCTTTCGGCAGCGTTGTAGGCTTGCACACCAAGCGAGTACCAGGGTGAGGAGCGGATGGTGTTGCCAAGCTGCTGGCGGATGATCTCGGGCGTTTTATCGTCGCTGCCGTAGAACTTCCATCCTTCCACTATTGAGGCTTCGCCCGGTTTTGCTGAGGGCGCAAAATAGACGTAGAGGTTTTTGGCTTTGTAGAACGCGAACCCGCCAACGGAATCCGCCACGTTGATGACATCCGGCTTGCCAGCACGGGTTTCAAGTTGGCGGCGGTCAAGGCCCAAGGCCAAGCCCATTGCCAAGCCTGGGTCCACATCACGGCCAGCAACTTGCGCATAGTGCTGGTAGGTTTTTGTGACCATCGCATCATCCTTCAAACCAAGATAGACCTGGGCGCGGAGGAAGATATTTTCGGGATAATCTTTCCGAAGCATCTCCGCCGAATCCAACTCCTTCAGCGCTTGGGAGTAACTTTCGCTGTTGTAGTCCTTCAGCCCCGCATTGAACTTATTCAACCACCCGTTAAAGCGGCGGGCGGCAATGTCCTGGCGTTGGGAATTGCTGATGCTGGCGTTGGGGGCGGCCTCGGCTTTTGCGTAGGCTTCATCCATCTCCACCCAACGGCTTTGGTCGTTGTAGATGTCGCCCAGCAGCAGCCAGGCTTCAACGTTTCCTGGGCGGGCGGCCACCTCCTTCTTCAAGGCTTCTTCCGCCTTCTTGTAGTCTTTGGATTTCAGTGCCACCCGCGCAGTGGTAACTTCACTGGAGGCACATTCAAAGCCGCTTAACGCCAGATAGAGCGTTGCGGCACACAACAGCAGCAGGGAGCGGGAAAGATTCATGTTGGAAATCGGGAATCGGTTGTCGGGAGTCGGTTGTCGGGAATCGGTTGTCGGGAATCGGTTGTCGGGAATCGGTTGTCGGGAATCGGGAATCGGTTCATTGAGAGCGATTAGCACTGTCGAGTAAAAGAACAGTTTTCGCTCACTTCTTCGCTCAGAATTTCTTCTTTGCAACTGACCACTGACCATTGACCACTGACTTCCATCGGTTATCGGGAGTCGGAAGTCGGTAATCAGGCTTCTGGCTAACGACTAATGACTTTTGTCGGAAATCGGATATACTCGGCGCAAATTGGTTTGCGAAATTCTACTCAGCCAGGTGCGCTATGGATTCCCGCTTTCGCGGGAATGACAGTGATTGAGTTTTTCGCAAACCACTCTGTTTGGAGTATAAAGTGTCTGTATTGTTTCTGATCCGGGTGCGTTCGTTGGCCGGAAATTTGTTGGCAACTGAGCGTTCCTAATTTTTTTGGCCGCCAAACCTAACCATTTGCCCGCGCCGGAGCAAGGTTCTTCTATATTACAGTATCTCAAAGTGTAGGTAGTTGGCAGCAATGGCTGGCAAGGGGGGGAAGTTTGTTTAGCTTTGCGGTGCATTCAGTTGGAAGCCGCCAACGGCGGAAAATGTGGCAACTGAATCGCAGCCGCTATCCTGAAAATTTCACACGACCGTTTCCCATACCGCTGTTCCCATGCCATTTACGAACGAACGTCACTCGCCCGAAAAATTAGACGAGATAGCCCGCGAAATCCGCCGCGACATTATCCGGTCGCTGGTGGTGGCAAAGTCGGGCCACTCCGGCGGGCCGCTTGGCTCGGCTGACATCTTTGCCGTCCTCTACATGGGGGGGGTGATGAACTACGATCCGCACGATCCCGCAAAACCGGGTCGCGACCGATTTATTCTTTCTGCTGGCCACATGTGCCCGGTGCTGTACGCAACGCTTGCCAACGCGGGGTTCTTCCCCAAAAGTGAGTTGCTGACGCTTCGCAAATTCGGCAGCCGGTTGCAAGGGCACCCGGGGCGCGATATGCACCTTCCCGGAATTGAAAGCAGCACGGGATCGCTGGGCCAGGGGTTATCCATTGCGGTTGGAATGGCACTGAGCGACAAACTGGTAGATCGCAACGATGCTCGCGTGTATGCCCTTACCGGCGATGGCGAGCTGCAAGAAGGCTCCATTTGGGAAGCAGTGATGTCGGCAGCGCACTACGGGCTGGATAATTTCTGCATGATCGTAGATAACAACGACTGCCAGATTGATGGCCGCGTCCCCGACGTGATGAACATCTATCCGCTCCAGAAAAAATTTGAATCGTTCAATTTCCACGTGATTGAGTGCGACGGCAACAACACCGCCGAACTTCTTGCCGCCTTCGATGAAGCCAAAGCCACCAAAGGGAAGCCAAGCTGCATCATTGCCCGCACCTACATGGGGAACGGCGTTAGCTTCATGCAGGACAAATACGAATGGCACGGCAAACCACCAAGCGAAGATCAAGCAAAGGTGGCGTTGGAGGAGTTGGGGTGAGTTCGTTGCTTGTGGTCAGTTGTCAGTGGTCAGTTGCATTGTCGAGTCATGGCCAGATTATACTCTCATTATGGCGCGATCCCAGTTTGAAAACCTTCAGGTTTATCGTCTGGCAGAACAGCTTGCTGATGCAGTATGGAAAGTTGTGAAATCATGGCTAGCGTTTGAACAACGAACAATTGGCTTACAACTGATACGATCAAGTGATTCAATTGGCGCGAACATCGCCGAAGGAACGGGGCGGGGTACATTTCAAGATAACAGGAGATTTGTCCGAATAGCACGCGGCTCGCTGTATGAAACGAAGCATTGGCTACGTCGCGCTTTTGCCCGCCAGCTTCTTACATCAGAAGAAATCAATGTATTGAAAGCAATCGTTGACGAACTTTCTCCAAAACTGAACAGCTACCTACAATCAATCGGCCCTAAAGAGGGCGAAATAGATACATGATCTTTTGCCACTGGCAACTGACAACTGACAACTGACAATATGACCACTTACGGCTCGAAAGCAACACGATTTGGATTTGGGGAAGGCCTTGCGGAATTGGGCGCACAAGACGAACGGATCGTCGTTCTTGGCGGCGACATCACCGGCTCGGTTCTTACCAGCCTCTTCAAAGAAAAATTCCCCGACCGATTCTTCTCGATGGGAATTGCCGAACAGAACGCCACCACCGTGGCGGCTGGGCTGGCACTTAGTGGCAAGGTTCCGTTCTTTGCCAGCTACGGCGCGTTCTGCGCGCTTCGCAATGCCGACCAGCTCCGAATCTCGGTGTGCTACAACGAAGCCAACGTAAAAATTGGCGGCGGTCATAGCGGCATCTCCGTCGGTCCCGACGGCGCAACTCACCAGATTTTGGAAGACATCGCACTGCTGCACGCGCTACCCCACATGACACTGGTGGTCCCGTGCGACTACTTGGAAGCAAAGAAGGCAACGATTGCAATCGGCCAGATGATTGGCCCGGCCTACATCCGTTTTGGCCGCGAATCCACACCGATGTTCACCACCGAGGAAACCCCCTTCCGGCTTGGGAAAGGTGAGGTGTTCCGCCAGGGGAACGATCTTGCCATTATCGCTTGCGGGCCAATGGTCTGGGAAGCACTGGTTGCTGCCGACGAGCTAGCAAAAGAAGGGATTCAAGCACGGGTAATCAACATCCACACTATCAAGCCGTTGGATGAAGAAATCATTGCCGAAGCCGCGCGCGAATGCGGAGCAATCGTCACGGCCGAGGAAGCCCAGATTATCGGCGGGTTCGGTTCGGCAGTGGCTCAGGCGGTGGTGAAAAATCACCCGGTGCCGATGGAGTTCGTGGGCGTTACCGACACGTTCGGCGGGTCCGGCACACCAACCGAATTGATGAAAGCCTTTGGCCTTACCAGCGGCGACATCTACAACTCCGCCAAAAAAGTGCTGATGCGCCGCAGCGGACAGTGGAACGGTTTCCAACGGATGACCGAAGTTGGCATGGAAGGCCAACACCCACAGAACTACCCAAAACCTGGCGTCGTCTTCCCGATTGAGGAATTGATTGAGGCCGACCGCCAAGCCGCCGCCGAGCAAACCGCGTAGGCTTCCGCGTAACGATTGCACCTTTCTTGTGGGCTGGAGTAAAAATCTCTGGCCCATTTTTTTTAGACTCCATCGGCCAATAAATACTTGCCATGATGAATCCACAACTAACACACTTGGACAAACAAGGCACTGCCCAGATGGTGGATGTTTCCGAAAAGGAGATCACCCACCGCCAGGCCCGCGCCGAAGCGACCATCCGCATGAGCAGCGAAGCCTTTGCTGCACTGAAAGAGGGGAATCTGAAGAAGGGGGATGCGCTTGGTGTTGCCCGTGTGGCCGGTATCATGGCCGCAAAGCGGACTCACGATCTTATCCCGCTTTGCCACCCGCTTCCCATTTCCGCCGTTGCCGTTGATTGCCAGTTGGTGGAATCCGCCAACGCCGTCAGGATTGAGGCGTTCGTGAAAGTGGCCTCGCAGACCGGGGTTGAGATGGAGGCGCTAACCGCCGCATCCATCGCCGCGCTGACGATCTACGACATGTGCAAAGCGATTGACAAAGGGATGGCCATTGAGAACGTGCGGCTGCTGGAAAAACGGGGTGGGAAATCGGGGGAGTGGAGTTGCTGAGTTCGGTGACTACGATTGCCGACGGTAGTTTACTCCAGGTTTTCTCCTACAACCTAAGCCTTAGCCCCATATTCCATTGCCACCAATGGGTTAACCCCAATAATGGTTCATCGCCATTTAAGCGGCGGACAGGCCCTGTTTGTAATTCGAACAAAAAACCGTACGTACCAGCTTTCATTACCGCAACTGCTTCCCAATACAAAGCTGAACGATCGGTTTGAGGAATATCGTTGCTTGTAATATCATAGAAATTGGCCACTGCCAGCCGGTTGGCAATTCCTACTTCAAACAGCCCCAACACCTTGCTGGTGATTTTTTTCAACACCTTTGGCTTATAGGCAATGTAATGCTGCAACATTGCACGATTATAGCTGCCTTTGTTCAGCACAAATGAAGACCACCCAATAGAATCAAAGATGCTACTTCCATAAGTAGCATTCCCAATACCAAACCCTGCAAGAAAATGCGTACTCCATCTGTTCCCCACGGGCAGGTAATAACCCGCTAAAAATTCCCCATATAAATGGGAATGATCCCCTGCAGATACCCCAGGTGCATTCACTGTATCATCAGCCATAGGGGAATAACTGAATGCGCCCGCTACAAGGATATTATCCCACGGGCTGTACGCAACCTGAATATCAAAACCACTGG
Source organism: Chlorobiota bacterium (assembly GCA_016788565.1). GTDB lineage: Bacteria > Bacteroidota > Ignavibacteria > OLB7 > OLB7 > OLB7. The sequence goes on from JAEUSP010000018.1 coordinate 13,287, forward strand.
TAGCCAAGTATCCAGCAACCTGTGCTTGCCCGGCAGTATCAAACGTAGGGGTATGGGTAGCCGTGGGGACGTAGAACGGAGCACACCCACTTGGTAATAATCCCACCAGCAGCAATAAGCAGCTATACGGAAATAGGTGTTTGTAAAGGGTTTGGAGCATAGCCATTGAAATGTGTGTGTGTGGAAGAGGAAGTGCTTTTTTGAAAGAGGGGAAGTACGCAATTTTTGTGCAAGAAGATATGCAGAATGGGCGATATGTGGTACTGAGTAGAGAAGCAATCTACGCTTCAGTCTGCCGTCTTCAACGCCCATGAATCGCCGTGCATTTCTCACATCATCGCTGCTGACCGCAGCCGGAGCTTCCATGCTGACACTTTCAGGTTTTCGCCGCTGCTCCGATGACCTTGCCGATGATGAGCAACAGATGCCACTGTTGTTTGTTGGGCATGGTTCGCCAATGAACGCTATCGAGCAAAACGAATTTCACAAGGAGTGGCAACGGATTGGGAAGGAGCTTCCGCACCCCACGGCAATCTTGTGCATCTCGGCCCACTGGGAAACCAACGGGACCTGGGTGACGGCAATGGAGAAGCCAAAAACCATCCACGATTTTGGTGGCTTCCCGCAGGCGTTGTTCGATGTTCAATATCCAGCGCCGGGCGATCCTGCGCTGGCGCAACACACGGCATCGCTGGTGAAAAGCACCCCCGTCGGTTTGGATCAGCAATGGGGGCTGGATCACGGTTGCTGGAGCGTCATCCGCCCGATGTTTCCCGATGCCGACATCCCCGTGCTGCAACTTAGTCTTGACTACACCCGCCCCCCAGAATGGCACTACGCGCTGGCCGCCCAGCTTGCCGCGCTTCGCAAAAAAGGGGTGCTGATTCTTGGCAGCGGCAACATGGTGCACAACCTGCGGATGGCCAGTTTCCGCCAGCCAGAGGGATACGACTGGGCGATTGAGATCAACGAGCTGTTAAAAAAACGGATCAGCGAACGGGATCACAAAGGGGTGGTTGACTACCACTCGCTTGGGACCGCCGCCACGCTTGCGGTGCCAACAATGGAACACTACCTGCCGCTACTCTACGTGCTGGGATTGCAAGGGAAAGATGAGCCGATGGCCTTCTTCAACGACAAAACCATGATGGGCGCGATTTCGATGACCTCAGTGAAGATTGGATGAAGGTGGGGTGAAATTTTACCTTATCGGGTATAAAATTGATTGTTGAGGCTATTTTTATACCTTATCAGGTGCAATTATGGGATCAGAATCAAACATCATCGGGGCGTTCGTTCGCCAGCGGCGCAAGCTGCTGAAGCTGACGCAGATTGACCTTGCAGCAAAAGCTGGCGTTGGATTACGCTTTGTTCGGGAGCTTGAGCAGGGGAAAGGGACGCTTCGCCTTGACAAGGTCAACGAGGTGTTGCAACTGTTTGGCTACACCGTTGGGCCAGTGCTGATGAAACGGGAGGAGGTGTAGGGGATGCGAAGCGCGACGATAATCATGCACAACCGTCCGGCAGGGCGGTTGATAGAGGATGAAGACGGATACCGGTTCACCTATCTGCCAGAATATCTGTCGGCTTCTGAAGCCGAGCCGATCAGCCTGACGTTACCGCTGTCGGATCAACACTACCACAGCACCATGCTCTTCCCCTTTTTTGATGGCTTGATTCCTGAAGGGTGGATGCTACAGATCGTTGAGCAACATTGGAAACTGAATCCACGCGACCGAATGGGGTTATTGTTGGCTTGCTGCCGTGATTGCATCGGCGCGGTAAGCGTTATTCCCGACCAACCAATGGATGCTGTATGAACCGGCAATGCTTGGGGTGTTATCAGCCGATTGAATCATCGCTGGAAGGGGAGTATCACCCGACGTGCAGCCGGGCATTGTTCCGGCAAGCCACTCCTCCGCAATTCGGCTATACCGAGGCAGATTTACAGGGGCTGGGGCTTCAACTGCTGCAACGTGGCATTGCCTTAACAGGCGTGCAGCCGAAACTCTCTGCCGATGTGCAACCCATGCGCGGTGTTGGTGGCGCGGCTGCCCCTTCCCGCATGACCATTGTTGGTTTATGGGGGGAGTATATTCTGAAGCCGCCTACTCCAAACTATCCGCATTTGCCAGAGTTAGAAGACCTGACCATGCACCTTGCCACGATTGCCGGAATCCGAACCGTTCCTCACGGTCTGCTCCGAATGGCATCGGGCAACTTGTGCTACATCACACGGCGGATTGACCGTGACAGGAAGCCAAATAGCAAGCTCCATCTTGAGGATATGTGCCAAATTACCGGACGGATGACCGAGCAAAAATATCGTGGCTCCTACGAACAAATCGGCCGTGCAATTCAACAACACTCCGCCACCCCAGGCTTAGATGCTGTCAATTTCTGCGAACTGATCTTGTTCACTCTTCTAACCGGCAATGCCGATATGCACCTGAAAAATATCTCGCTACTTCGCCAACCCGGCATTGGGAACATCCTTTCTCCGGCGTACGATCTTGTTGCCACGGCAATCGTAATTCCCAACGACACCGAGGAAGTTGCGCTGACACTGAACGGCAAAAAACGGCGAATAGGACGCACTGACGTTGATGAATTTTTCCAGAGGATCACCCTGCGCCCATCACAAGCCCAACTGATCTATGCAAAGTTTGCCCGCATTGTGCCACGTTGGCAGGAATGTATCCAGCGAAGTTTTGTGCCAGAACCAATGCAAGTGCAGTTGATGGACTTCATCCAAACCCGAATAAACCGATTCGGAATCGCATAGATAACTCACACCACACATCACCATGAAACCACTGACAAACAAGGTAGCGGTTGTTGCCGGGGCAACCCGTGGCGCGGGGCGCGGCATTGCACGGATGCTGGGGGAAGCCGGCGCAACCGTGTACTGCACCGGACGCAGCACCCGCAGCAAAATCGTGCAGCCACGCACAGCCGATACATCCCCATTTTCGTTAGACCACCGCACAGAAACCATCGAGGAAACTGCCGAGATGGTGACCGCGCTTGGCGGCGTTGGAATCCCCGTACAGACCGACCACACCGATGAACAACAAGTGGAACGCCTGTTCCAGCAAGTGCGCGCCGAACACGGGAAATTAGACATCCTGATTAACGATGTCTGGGGGGGCGATGCCTTGATAGAAACCGGAAAACCGTTCTGGGAGTTGAGTATGGAGAAAGGGCTGGCGGTGCTGCAACGTGCGGTTCACACCCACATCATCACCGCCCGCCACGGCGCGCCGCTGATGGTGGAAGCACAATCCGGGGTGATTGTGGAGATCACCGATGCCATGAACTTCGCCTACATGACACCCTGGGGCAACCTGTTCTACGACCTTGTGAAATTCTCCGTCATCCGGCTGGCGTTTGTGATGGCCCAGGAGCTTCGCCAGCATGGTGTTGCGGCGGTTGCCGCCACCCCGGGTTTCCTCCGATCCGAAGCAATGCTGGAGCATTTTGGAGTCACCGAGCAGAACTGGGAAGAGGGGGCGAAGGTTGATCCCCACTTCATCATGTCCGAAACGCCAAACTACCTGGGGCGCGGCATTGCGGGGCTTGCCGCCGACCCCAACATCCTGAGCAAAAGCGGGCAGGTGTTTAGTTCCTGGAGCTTGGCGCGGCAGTATGGATTCACCGACATTGATGGCCGCCAGCCCGATTTCGGACGCTACTTTGCCACAAGCCAAAACCCCGACCTTGCCGCAATGCGCGAATCCATGACCGCAAAGCACAACGACTTCACCACAGCGTTCCGAGGGATGGAGTGGTAGCTGTGGATTCAGCAAAGGCGGGGACTGAGTAGAAGCTGAGTAACGAACAAGCAACTGCAACGCAGCCCCTTCTTGGCATCACCTCACCAACCGCTCCAATGCTTCTTGATATTTGGCTGCGGTTCCTTCAATCACCCCGGTGGGCAGCGGAGGCGGGGGCGGAGTTTTGTCCCAGCCGGTGGATTCCAGATAATCACGCAGGAACTGCTTGTCGAAATTCTGCGTTTCCTTCCCCGGTTGCCAGGCCGATGCCAACCAGAACCGCGATGAATCGGGGGTTAAGGCTTCATCAATCAGGATCAGCTTCCCGTGTTCATCATGCCCAAACTCGAACTTCGTGTCGGCGATAATAATCCCCCGCTGCTCGGCAATGGCGGCGGCGGCTGAATAGAGTTGCAGGGTGAGGCTGCGGGCTTGCTCGGCAACATCACTCCCAACAATCTGCGCAGCTTCGTGGAAGGTGATGTTGATGTCGTGCCCTTCTTCGGCTTTGGTTGCTGGGGTGAAGATTGGCTTTGGCAAACGGCTGCTTTGCATCAGCCCTTCGGGAAGCGGCACACCGCATACCGTGCGGCTGGCTTGATACTCCTTCCACCCCGACCCGGCCAAGTAGCCACGCGCCACACATTCAATGGCCAGCGGAGTGGTCTTGCGAACCAGCATCGAGCGTCCGCGAAGCTCTTCGCGATACGGAGCGCAATCGATTGGGTATTGGTCAACATCAGCAGTGATAAGGTGGTTGGGAACGATGTCCTTCAGTTGTTGGAACCAGAAAAGTGAGAACGCCGTGAGGATTCCCCCTTTCCCCGGGATCGGCTGATCCATGATAACGTCGTAGGCGCTGATGCGGTCGGTTGCAACAAACAGCAGTGCGTGGCCAAGATCGTACACGTCACGAACCTTACCGCGCCGCCACAAGTGCAGCGTGGGGTAGTCGGTTGAAAGAATAGCAGTAGTGGTCATGATGATTGCTGAGAAATGTGGCACAGAATGAAGCTGCAACAGCAAAACCTTGCCGCCGCAGCGGAACAACTGCGTTGTAATTGCAACTTTTTCTCTGTCATCGGAAAATTCCTTGCCTGCAATATTGGGATTCCCGCTGAATTATCTTAAACTTGGCCTAAGCACAAAAGCCGTTGCCGCCGCGCAATGGCTTTTGCCCTTGTATAGAAGCGGCAAACGTTATTACCGAAGCAAAAAGTATGTCGGAAGTAATCTACCTTACACGCGAACGGATGCGTGAACTTGAGGACGAACTACGGGAACTGAAGACCGATAAGCGTGCGGAGATCGCCCAGAAGATCGCCGAAGCGCGGTCGTATGGTGACTTGTCGGAAAATGCCGAGTACGACGCAGCAAAGGAAGCACAGGGGTTGTTAGAAGCCAGAATCTACCGGATGGAGCAGATGATTGGCCGTGCCCGAATCATTGAGGCGGGGAATGTACCGAACGACAAAGTCTATATCCTGAGCACCGTGAAAGTGCTGAACCACAAAACCAAACGAAGCACCGAATACCTGATGGTCTCTGCCGAAGAATCGGACATTGAGCAAAGGAAGCTCTCGGTCAGTTCCCCAATCGGCAAAGCCTTGATGGGGAAGACCGTTGGTGACGTGGTAGAGGTAAACGTCCCGGCAGGGAAAATCACCTTGGAGATTCAGGAGATACGGCGGTAGCTGGCCGTCGGCGTATTTATCCTGTTCATTGCCGCTTCCATTGCTGTTGTGATGTGCCGCTAACGTTCACTACTTTTTGCACGACAAGCATCAACAAATCTCACTTGCACGCTGATTAAACGGAACCGGGGCTGCGTAGTCCGAGCCGGCTGTCATGAGTACCACAGCTATCTCCCTTGCCGCAGCGCCCGGAAGGCGCACCATGGTTGACCTTGATGATAAACAACTGCTTGAACTGCATCGGGCCGGACAAACCGATAAGATGTTCAACGAAATGGTGCGCCGCTACCACTCGCGCCTCTACTGGGTTGTGCGCCGCATGGTGAAAGTGCATGAAGATGCCGACGACATCACCCAAGATGTTTTTGTGCGGGCATACCAATCTATCAACACCTTCCGCGGCGATTCCGCACTGTTTACATGGCTCTACCGTATCGCCGTCAATCTTTCCATCAACCACCTGCGGAAGCAGAAAGTTCGCAAGCTGGTGGATATTGCCGACTACATCCCGTTCCTGGGCCACGATGCCGAACAAGACACCGGCGTAGTCCGCAAGGAGAATGTTTCGCTGATTGAGGAAGCCATTGCGAAGCTGCCACAAAAACAAAAAGCGGTCTTCATCATGCGCTACTATGATGAGATGCCGTACGAGCAGATTTCAGCAATTTTGGGAACCAGTGTTGGTGGCTTAAAAGCTAACTTCCACCATGCTGTCAAGAAGGTAGCGGCCTACGTCCGCAAGCACCACGGAGCCATCAACCTTGAAGGGGTTGATTCTGATGAGTTCTTGGATAAAGGCGATGGGAAAATGGAGTAAACGAACAGCAACCGCACCGATGAACAGCAATCGTGAACAGGATAGAACCAACAATGAACACAAAACCGAACAGCGCCATGAATCAAAGCCCGCTCGATCAGGAGATTGAACGCGATGTTGCCGAGCTGCGGATGTTGCTTCGGAATGTTGAAGGACCGAAGGAACCGCACCCAGCATACTGGCAAAATTTTGTTGTCCACGTCCATAACCGCATTGATGAACGCAGCCAACAACGCCGCCGCCGCTCGATGTTTACCGCGTGGGCATCGGCCACCGCAGCCGTGGGGGTGACGCTGTTTGTGATGACCGGAGGCCTTTCCTCCATCATCAACACCACAGACCCGCAGCCGCCAAGCGTTGCGGTAACAGCCCCAACCTCCGCCGCTGCAAGCAGTAGCCCCCTGTATGCCGATGCCGGTAGCCGCAGCCTGATACTGAGCGAGGACGACGTGAAAGTGCTGAACGCAATCATTGCCGATGACGACAACACCATGCTTGCCGCCATTGCCAACTCCGATAGCTTCTAACAAGAATCTCCCCTCGCAAAAAAAGCACTCAACAGAAAGGCCGATCCATCACAGGATCGGCCTTTCTGTTAATCTTTCACATCAGCCATCTGCGCACTGTTTTGGGGCGGCCACCGATTCGGCTACAACGCACGCCGTGGGGGAACAATCACATTGGCCATCAGCAACCCCGTCACCAACGCAACCGCCACCAGCGCAACGTTGAACGCACCTTCCAACCCAGCAATCACATCATCCTGAATGAACTTGGACATGCTGCCAAAACCGATGCTTCCGGGAACCAGCAGAATCAAACCAGGCAGCATCGGAACCGCGCTGGGGCGTTTCTTCAGAAGCATGAAAATGTTGGCACCAACGCCCAGCAATATCGCCCCCATGAACGCACCAAGCGGTGGCCCCAATCCCGCAGCCCCCGCCCGTGATCCAATAAAACTGAGCAAGCAACCCAATGCCGCCCAGGGGATATCCGACAGCCGGGCCTTCAGCAACACCGCAAACGTGATGGGGGTAGTAAGAAGCAGCAACCACAAAGTCCAAGCCGGCAATGATACTGGCGTGCCGCTCCCCCGCACAGCCGGAAGCAATGCCGCAATCTGGCCCCCCAATGCCGCGCCAAATGCAAGCCCCAGCAGTACCAGCACCGCCCCGGTAAGCCGTGCCGTTCCAGAAACAAGGTTACCGGTTGCAAGCTCGGTCATCCCGGTGGTCAGTGTTAGGCCGGGAAGAAGGATAATCAGGCTGGCAAGCGTGGTGACGTAGATGGAAAATGGGGAGAACAGATAGGCCGCCAACGCCGCCAGCATTGCTGCAACAATCGCGGCAATAATCTCAAACACCCGCCGCGTGTTTTCCGATTTTCCCAGCAGGATTGCCAAGATACCGATGACGGTTCCAATTGCCCCGGCGGCTACCAGTTCGCGCCAGCCACCACCAAAAAATCGGGTGGCCGTTGCTGATGAGATACTGAAGCAGAGGACCGTTAGCCATGCAGGATAGCGCGGTGGGGCAGCAACGATTTTTTCGATAACATCGGTACCTTCCTCGGGGCCAATCTGGCCGCTGCTAACATTTTCAGCAAGCTCATCTAACAAGCTCATTCGCTCCAAATCCACCTCACTCATATCGGTGCGAATCAAGCTGGTGCGGTGTTCTTGCGGTGTGCCGAACGATGCAAAAATTCCGGTTGGAAGCGCGAAAAATTGCCCTTCCAACCCAAGCCGCCGCATTGCCATATTCATCATCAACTCTAGGCGGTGCGCTGGTGTGCCGTAGCGGTGCAAGGCGGTTGCAAGCCGGATGGAGAACTCGACACGTGGGTCGGGAGCAGAGTTGTTCATGGGAATGATCGGTACTGTTCTGCCGATAATCGCATCAAGCCCCGGGGCGTTACCGGTGGGAGCTTCACCAGAATAGTTATTTACCAGCCAATGCTGCGCGGAAGTACTCCATTGTTCGCGCAAGCCCTTCCCTTCTGCTCACCTTCGGTTCCCAATGAAGCGTTTGCCGGGCGCGGGTGATGTCTGGCTGGCGAACCTGGGGGTCATCTTTGGGGAGTGCGCAGAACTCAATCGGGCTGGATGACGCGGTCAACTCCTTGATCTCCTGGGCAAGGGCCAACATCGTCAGCTCATCGGGGTTGCCGATGTTCACGGGGTCCTGGGCATCGGAACGGAGCAGGCGGTAGATGCCATCCACTAGGTCGTCCACATAGCAGACCGAACGGGTTTGCGAGCCATCGCCGAACACCGTCAGCGGCTGGCCACTGATTGCTTGCGAAAAGAACGCGGGGATTGCGCGGCCATCATCAACCCGCATCCGTGGGCCGTAGGTGTTGAAGATGCGGACAATCCGAGTATCCACGCCGTGATACCGTTGGTAGGCCATGGTTAAGGCTTCGGCAAACCGCTTTGCTTCGTCATACACCCCACGCACTCCAATCGGGTTTACGTTCCCCCAATACTCCTCGTGCTGTGGGTGGATCAACGGGTCGCCGTACACCTCCGAGGTTGATGCCAACAGGAATCGCGCCCCTTTTGCTTTTGCCAACCCCAACGCTTTGTGTGTTCCCAGCGATCCCACCTTCAACGTCTGGATGGGGAATTTCAGATAGTCAATCGGTGAGGCTGGGCTGGCAAAGTGAAGGATGTAATCCAACGCCCCTTCAACAACGATGTAGTTGGTGACATCGTGCTGAACAAACAAGAAGTTTGGCTGGCCGAACAGATGAGCGATATTCTCCGCCTTGCCGGTAATCAAATTATCCATGCAGATCACCTGATGCCCTTCGGCAACAAAACGGTCGCAAAGATGTGATCCCAAAAAACCGGCTCCCCCGGTGATAAGTGTGCGTGGCATAATCGTGTGGTACTGATTGTTCGCTGAATGTTGGAAGAACGCGAAGGCTATTGTTGTTCCTGTTGTTGTTTCCGGCGCGCTTGGGGTTGCCAGAAATGGAGCTTCATATCCACCGCATCGCCCCGGAAGGTGACACCTTCGGATTCCAGAAGGTCCCGCATCAAGGTTGGGGTGGCAAAGTGCATTTTGCCGGTTAGTTCGCCATTGCGGTTTACCACGCGGTGGCAGGGGATGTCCATATCGCCAGCAACGCCGTGCAGCGCGTAGCCAACCATCCGCGATGAGCTGCGCGCACCGATCTGCTCGGCAATCGCCCCGTAGGTTGTCACCTTCCCGGTTGGGATGCGCCGCACCACCCGATAAACACGTCGGTAAAAATCATCTTTGTTCATTCTTCGCTCCTCCTCCTTGCTTGGAAATTCGGAATTTTCGCTATGTTCGGCACGCCTTTGGTGAGCAATCAATGGCAAAATGACAAGCCGACACAACCGCACCACGTCTGGTGCAAACCATTATCTAACCGCATAAGGAGCAGACCGTATGAAACTCGCAGGACTTCTTATTACCGCCGCTCTCGCACTTGGAACACTAACCGCCACCGCACAGCCACTGAAAACCAACACAGCCCCGGACGGGCAATTGGGCATTGGCATCAACACGTCGGGGGCATCGGTGCAGTTTGGCATTTCGCCATCGCTGCAAGTTGGGGTGTTGTTGAATGTGGGGATGTCTTCCTCCACTACCGAAACCCCTTCCGGTGGAAGCACAATCAAAGTTGATAACAGCTCTACCAATTTCGGAGCCGAGATTTATGGGCGATTCTTGTTTGAGGGGGTGGTCAATCCGTTCGTTCAGCTTGGGCTGGAGCTTGGCAACGGCTCTACCACATCAAAAAGTGGTAGCACTGAACAATCTGTCTCGCGCAGCACCATGGATCTTAACGCCTACTTTGGGTTAGTGCACTACTTCACACGCCAGTTTGGTGTGTTTGGCCAAGTGGGGTTGGTAGGGATAGAGATAAGCGACAAAACCACAACCGAATCAACCGTGACAGTGGAAACAGAGAACCCAACCGAAACCAGCTTCGGCATCGGCAGCGGGCGTGTTGGGGTGGAGTTCTTCTTCAACTAAGCGGCAGCGCAACCAACTGCAATGAATCCAAAGCGGCCTGGCCTGCAACATGGCCGGGCCGCTTCCGTTGTGGCCGCTACCATGCGCCAGCCGCTGGCTTGCTGCTGGCAATACCAGAATCACATTCATCATCTCTCCCACAACAACCAAACAACAACTATGAAACTACTCTGCACACTTGCAGCATCGGCCATTGCCGTTGGCGCGTCGCTGCTGTTCAGCGCAACAACCTCCCATGCTCAATCCAGCTTGGGGATCGGGCTTACCTACGGTGCCGAAGTTGAGGCAGTCGGGCTTGATGGCCGTTTCTACTACGACCTCAACAAAAAACCACACATGCGCATTGCTGCCGGCCTTTCCTATTACTTCGTTGAGGACCCACTCAGCTTCTTCACCATTGATGGCAATTTCCATTACGGTATTGCTGATTTCAGCGGTGGTTTTGCGTACGCTATTGGCGGCTTGCAAATAGCGATTAGTGGAGTCAAGGGGTTCGATAGCAATAACGATTTAGGGCTGAACCTTGGTGCCGGGGCCGAGTTCAAAGTCCCCTTTGGCGGAATCCCAGTTGAGGTTAAGTATGTGGTTGGCAATGCCGACCAGCTTATTCTTAGCGGTGGGCTGCGGTTCAGCATGAACTAGCTGGGCAAACACCCCTTAACGTCCGGTAATTTCTGGAACGGGTCATATCAGCACACAATTGATTGGCCCGTTTGCTTTTTGAACTCTAACAAAACTCCCATGCGTGCACTTGCGGTTGACCACGGCGCGGCCCGGATTGGACTGGCAATCAGCGATGAGCTGGGGATGTTTGCGCGCCCACTAACCGTGGTGCAAAACAGCCAAGATGCCGCCGCCCAGATTGCCGCGATTGCCCGCACCGAATCAGTTGGCACTATCGTTGTCGGGATGCCCTACCACCTTGATGGCCGCGAAACCGACAGCACCCGCCGCGTCAAGGATTTTGTTGCCCAACTGACCCCTGTGGCGCACTGCCCCGTTGTGGAGTGGGACGAAGCCTACACCACCCGCGATGCCGGAAGGCTAATGATTGCCAGCGGCATCAAAAAAAAGAAGCGGAGCCAGCGGGGGCAATCCGATTTGTGGGCGGCAGCCATTATTCTGCAAAGCTGGTTGGAGGCCACAACCCGGCGGCCATAAACTTGAAGTTTCACTTTCTGGCATTGTTTCCTGGCTCACCCTGCTGTTGCCTCCCTTCCCTACTGGGCTATATTGCGCCCGATAAGCGACCATTTACTGAACCACATGCACATTCATTTCATAGGCATTTGCGGAACGGCGATGGGGAACGTGGCGTTGATGATCCGTGCGATGGGCCACACCGTTACCGGAAGCGATGAAAATATCTATCCCCCCATGAGCACCCTGCTTCTGGATGCTGGCGTTTCCATGATGAACGGTTTTGGCCCGCAGAACCTTGATCCAGCACCCGACCTGGTGGTGATCGGCAACCGGATGTCGCGGGGGAACAGTGAGGTGGAGGCCACGCTGAACCAACGGCTCCGCTACATCTCACTGCCGGAATTGCTGAAGCAGGAGGTTATTCAAGGAAGAACCAGCGTTGTCCTGACGGGAACCCACGGCAAAACCACCACTTCATCGCTGATGGCCTGGGTGCTGGAGTCCGCCGGGCGTTCCCCCAATTTTATGATTGGCGGTGTTCCCGGAAACTTTGATGCCGGCTGGCAGCACCGCCCCGAAAGCCCATACATGGTGCTGGAAGGGGATGAGTACGACACCGCATTTTTCGACAAACGTTCCAAGTTTGTTCACTACCTCCCCACCGCGCTGGTCATCAACAACATCGAGTTCGACCACGCAGATATTTTTGCCTCGCTGGATGACATCCTCCTCTCCTTCCGCCGATTGGTGAACACGGTTCCGGAAAATGGAGTAATTGCCGTGAACGGCGACGATCCCAACGCCACCAGCGTGGCCGAAAACGCCTTCACCCCGGTGGAGACGTTTGGGCTGGGGGAGGGATGCCGGTGGCGCGCCGCAAACACCAGCTACGATGCCGATGGAACTAACTTCACTCTGCTGCGCGATGGCATTCCGCTGGCAGAGCTTCGCACCACGCTGATCGGTGAGTTCAATCTCAGGAACGCGATGGGGGTGGCGGTGGTGGCCCATTGGCTGGGGTTGGGGTGGGATCAGATCAATCAAGGACTATCTACTTTCATCAACACGCGGCGCAGATTGGAGCGGAAAGGTGAGTACGCTGGGGTGACGATCTACGACGATTTTGCGCACCACCCAACGGCGATTCGCGAGACGTTGCGGGCACTGAGGTTGCGCCACCCCACCGAACGGCTGTGGGCAATGTTTGAACCCCGCAGCAACACCACGCGCCGCAGCGTCTTCCAACATGAGCTTGCTCAGTGCTTCAGCGAAGCCGACCTGGTGGTGCTGGCCCAGGTTGATCGCCTGCATGATCTTCCCCCCGACCAGCGATTGAACCCCGAACAGGTGATGCAAGAGTTGCAGCAGCAGGGGGCCATTGCCTACTACCTTCCAACCGTCGAAGAAATCGTGCAATGCGTTGCGGCCAATGCCCGCGCTGGGGATGTTCTTATCACCCTATCGAACGGCGGGTTTGGAGGAATCCACGCGAAGTTAGCTGCGGCGTTGGAAGACCGCCCGTTGCCGATAGAACAGGAAAGCCATTCGTGAGAACCAGATTCGCCAAACCGATCCCAGAAACCCGATGTAAGTCAGTGGTCAGTAGTCAGTGGTCAGTTGCAAAGAAGAAATTCTGAGCGAAGAAGAGAGCGAAAACCGTTCTTTTACTCGACAGTACCAATCGCCATCAATTAACCGAAACCCGACAACCGATTCCCGAAACCCGATTCCCGACAACCGATTCCCGAAACCCGATTCCCGACAACCGAAACCCGATTCCCGATATGCAAGCATTTCTGATACAAGGCGCGGCAACCACCGAGCTTGACCGCGCAAACGAGCTACTAAACACTGGCTGGAAAATTGCCGAAGCAGTCCGCGTTGGCAACCCAGAAACGGAGGATGGAGCGTTGATGCTGATCCTGAAAGAAGGGACCGAACGCTCACGGCGCGCGATTCTTGTGCGCTCCGGCGGTGGCGACAACAACGGCATTGCTGCTGTGAACGAAGCACTAAGCCAGGGATGGAACGAGCGCGAATCCACCTTTGCTGTGAACCGCACTTGCACGTTGGTGGTGTTGATGAAAGAACCCGACCGGCAGGTTGGTTTTTCACCAACGAAGTGGGGGTAAGCCGAACGTTCCTCTAAAAAAATATGGCTCATCTACAATTAGCCTGCGCCGCAGGTGAGCATCAGTAGCTTCACTGTTCGGTGGCTCCGCTCATACTTCGACGGGGCTCAGCATGAGCGGGGACGCTATTCGGTTGCTCAACCCTTGCTTTGCACGCTACTTTCTACGATGAACAAAAAAATTGTGGGGCCATGAAAAACTCATGGCCCCACAAACTGGTTTCTTCCATTGCTCAATCGCCTTTTCCCGCTACAATCCCGGCCAGCGTTTTGGGTCGGCTTCGCTCATCGTTTCATACACCGCCTCGAACACCGATTCTGGGCCGGGCTTGGACCAGAAAGCTCCGTCCGAGCCGTATGCTGGGCGGTGCGGCGCGGCGGCCAGCGTGCGCGGTTGCGAATCCAACCAGCGATACCCGCCCTGGCGTTCTATCACTTCCTGCATCATGTAGGCCGATGCTCCGCCCGGGACATCTTCATCCAAGAAGAGGATGCGGTTGGTCTTTTTCAGCGATTCAAGGATCATCCCGTTCACGTCGAATGGAAGCAGCGATTGCACGTCAATCACCTCCACCGAAATCCCCACGCTCTCTAATAGCTCGGCAGCGTCCAACGCCACGCGGCAGCAAGCCCCGTAGGTGACAACCGTGACATCAGTTCCTTCCCGCAATGTTTCCGGCACGCCCAACGGCAGCGTGAACTCCGCAATGTTGTCGGGCAATTGTTCTTTCAAGCGGTAGCCGTTCAGCACCTCCACCACCAAAGCTGGCTCGTCGGATTGCAGCAACGTGTTGTAGAAACCTGCGGCTTGGGTCATGTTGCGCGGCACAAGCACATGCACGCCACGAACCAGATGAATAATCCCCGCCATCGGCGACCCAGCGTGCCACACTCCTTCCAGCCGATGCCCGCGCGTGCGGATAATCACCGGAGCTTTCTGGCCCCCTTTGGTCCGCCATTGCACGGTGGCAAGGTCGTCGGACATGAGTTGCAATGCGTAGAGGATGTAATCCAGATATTGGATTTCGGCGATTGGGCGCAGCCCGCGCATTGCCATGCCGATTGCTTGCCCCAAAATTGTGCACTCGCGGATGCCGGTATCGGAAACGCGAAGCTCGCCATACTTGGCTTGCAACCCCGCAAAGCCTTGATTCACATCGCCAAGCTGGCCAACGTCTTCGCCAAACGCAATCACCCGTGGGTCCCGCGCAAGGGCAGCATCGAAGCAGGCGTTGACGATCTCCGAGCCGTTTTTCATCGGTGAGTTTTCGCTGAACTGCGGGGCAACGGACGGAACGTTTGCCGCCGCCCCGGACGACTCGCTATGCAGGTAGGCCGCAAAGGCATTCTTGGAGTTTGCGTCCTGTTGGAGCTTCCATTCGGCAAGGGCGCGGCGGGCTGGGGTGGGTTGGTTGCGGGTCAGAATCAACACACGCGCCGCAGCCGAAACAGCATCCATGTAGAACGGTTCGCGCAATGCCAGCAACTGGCTTCGGATATTCTGGATTGCTTCCCCCCCCTCTGCGGCCCCCGCCGCAACCTCCTGAATCAACGCCGCTGCGTTTTGGATTGCCGCGTGGATTGGTTCGGTGTAGGCTTTCCAAGCGCGCTCCTTCATCTCCATCACACTGTTCTTCTCTTCTTCCTCCATCGCGTCCAGTTCTTCGGCTGTGGCGATTCCGCTGGCCAGCATCCATTCGCGCATCTTCTTCAAACAATCATGTTCCCGCTCCCACTCCAACCGCTCTGGGGATTTGTAGCGTTCGTGGCTTCCGGAAGTGGAATGCCCCTGGGGCTGAGTAACCTCCACAACGTGAATGATTGCCGGGATATGTTCGCGGCGGGCGGTGTCGGCAGCGTTCAGATACGTTTCCACCAATGCCGGGTAATCCCAAGCGCGGACGACGTGGATGTCGTAGCCCTCATCGCTTCCCGGCTTCCGCTCGAATCCGCGAAGCAACTCGCCAACATCAGCTTTGGTGACTTGGTACTTGCTGGGGACGGAGATGCCGTAGCCGTCGTCCCAGATGGAGATAATCGCCGGGGATTTCAGCACACCGATGGCGTTCACCGATTCCCAGAACATCCCTTCAGCACAGCTTGCGTTGCCGATTGTTCCGAAGGCGACTTCATCGCCATTGCGGGAAAATTGGGTGAAGGATTTCAGCTCCTCAAGCTCGCGGTAGAGCTTGCTAGCGTAGGCCAACCCAACCAGGCGCGGCATCTGCGACCCGGTTGGGGAAACGTCTGCCGAGGAGTTGGGCATATCGGTAAGATTTTTCCAGGAGCCATCGGGGTTCAGGCTGCGGGTGCCGAAGTGGCCGTTCATGGAGCGGCCCGCGCTGGAGGGTTCGGCCTGGACATCAGTGTGGGCATACAGCTGGGCAAAGAACTGCTGCACGTCGGACATTCCTGTGGCAAACATGAATGTTTGGTCGCGGTAGTAGCCGCTGCGGAAATCGCCGTTGCGGAAGGCGCGGGCCATGGCAAGTTGCGGCACTTCTTTGCCGTCGCCGAAGATGCCGAACTTCGCTTTTCCGGTCAGCACTTCGCGGCGGCCAAGCAAGCTGGCTTGGCGGCTTTGGAAGGCAACACGGTAATCGCGGATAATCTGCTCGCGGCTGACGGTCCAGCTTGATTCCTTCTTCTTATTCTTTGTGGTTGTAGCCAATGCGGTCCAAAGATTAACGGTTCGTGGATAGTGGCCAGTGGCGAGAAGAAAAGAGTCCGAACTGGCCGGCGGGCAATCTACGCATCACCAGCCGAATGAGAAACGGCGGGGTGTTGCGAAACGTTCTGGGGGGGCTGCTCCGGTCGGCAGATACGGGACGGCTTCGGATGGAGTGCCGCAAAAGACTCACAGCAGATTTGTCCCAATTCTCCATTCTTGCTCATTTTCCCGTTGCTGTAACCTGGCAACTGGCTGGCGCGTTGTTTGTCGTCCGGTATTCCATTCTCCTTCTCAACGGCTCCTCAAGGACGACGACCCATGCGCTACTTCCTGGCTTTGCTCTTTCTGCTTTGCTCACTTCCATTGCTGCTCCCCGGCGGGCTTCTGGCCGATACTCCTCCATTTTCCCCCAACGCCTTCCCCACGCTTGAGGTTGCGCGAACATCCACACCGCCAACGATTGATGGAGTTCTGGATGACCCCTGCTGGCAGGCCGCGAACGTGGCCACCAATTTTTCCGAGTTCACCCCCGGCGACCGGGCGAAACCGCCGGTGAACACCGAAGCAATGGTGGCCTACGACGATCACCACCTGTACGTCGCCTTCCGTTGCTACGATGACCCCGCAACAATCCGCGCCACCTTTGCCAACCGCGACCAAGCCTTCAACGATGACCAAGTTGGATTGATCCTTGACACCTACGGCGATGCCGGGCGCGCCTACGAAATTTTCACGACAGCCACCGGTGTGCAGGGGGACTTACTCTGGACCAACGACGACGAAGATGCCAGCTTCGACATGATCTTTGAATCGGAAGCGCAGATCACGGGCCAGGGCTACATCGTCGAGATGGCGATTCCCTTCAGCAGCATCCGTTTCCCCGACCAGCCGGAGCAGAAATGGCGGGCAACCTTCTGGCGAATCCACCCGCGCGACAGCCGCCGCGAGTACTCATGGTCGGCAATCAGCAAGGATGACCCCTGCCAGTTCTGCCAGTACGGAACGCTGACGGGGATCCAAAACATCAGGCCTGGGGGGAAACTTCAGTTTCTTCCGGCGGTGATCGCTTCCCAGTCGGCAGCACTGGCCGACCCAAGCGACCCCGGCAGCGGACTAAACAATGATGAAGTGAAAGCTGATGCTGGGCTTGGGATTCGCTACGATTTCACCCCAAGCATCACCGGGGAAGTTGCCGTAAATCCTGACTTCAGCCAGATTGAATCGGACAACACCCAGCTTGGGCTGAACACCACGTTCGCCCTGTTTTATCCCGAACGCCGCCCCTTTTTTCAGGAAGGAAGCGACCTGTTCAACACCTGGATCAATGCCGTGTACACCCGCTCGATCAACGACCCGCTGGTGGCCGCAAAACTGATTGGGAAATCGGAGAAATTGAGTGTGGGGTACATTGGAGCCTATGATGAAAACACGGCGATGCTGCTGCCGTTCGAGGAGTTCACGGGGTTTGTGGCTGGGCCCAACGATAAGCCGCTCCGCAGCTTTTCCAACATCATCCGCTTGCGCCGCGCTTTTGGGAACAACAACTACATCGGCGCGCTGCTTACCGACCGCCGGTTGGTTGGCGGGGGATCGGGGACCACCGCTGGGTTGGATGGCATCACACGCTTTGCCGGAAACTGGCAGGTGGAATCGCAGTTCATGGTAAGCCTCACAAAGGAATCTACCGACTCGGGGCTGACCGAGTTCTACCGCAACGTCCGTTTTGACCAGGGGCACCACACCGCTACGTTCGATGGCGAAACGCTTGAGGGAATGGCAGCATACCTCAGCCTTGAACGCAGCGCGTTGAACTGGTCTCTGGATGTTGATTACAAGATGAGCAGCCCCGGATTCCGCGCTGCCGATGGCTTCATCTTCAACAACAGCCGCCACGAACTTAATGCTTGGAGCGGCTACGCCTTCTACCCGCAGGAGAGCTTCATCTTCAGAATCCAGCCGAACGTGATGCTGGGAAGGGTTTGGAATTGGGAGGGGGTGCCGAAAGATTTTTGGCTGCGCCCAGCGGTAAGCCTTGATATGAAAGGGCAAACAAGTTTTTCGCTGGCATATCTGATTAGCCATGAACTGTTCCGGGGAATTCAGTTCCCGGGGATACGCCGCGTGGAGATCAACCTGAACACCAATGCCTGGCAGGAAGTCTCGGTCGGGACATGGATGTCGTTCGGCAGAACGATTGCGCGCTCGATACCAACGCCGGTGCTGGGGCGCGGCATGGACATCAATCTGTGGGGGACTTTCAAGCCGTTGGAACGGCTGACGATTGCGCCAGAAGCGATTTACGCAAAGCTGGATTACCCCGACGACCGGGGAAACATCTTTGAGGCAACCATTTTCCGCTTGCGGTTGGGGTATCAGTTCAGCCGCGAGTTCTCGGCACGGCTTGTTGGCGAGTACGTCACCGAAGGGAAGCAATTCCGGTTGGAGCCGTTGCTGACCTACAAGCTGAACTCCTTCTCGGTCTTCTATCTTGGCTCGTCGCACGCCCTGGACGATTACCCCGCCCCAACAGGACTAACCCAAACCGACCGCCAGTTGTTCTTGAAATTCCAATACCTCTGGAAGGTGTAAGCCAGCCTGGAATGTTGGAATGCCGAATGCTGAATGTCGAATAGAAGAGTGCAGAATGGGAAGTTGGGAATGCTGGAACCGGCCACCAAACCCCGCCCTCCGCTCATGCTGAGCCTGTCGAAGTATGAGTGGAGCCACCGAACCCAATCGCCTTCGCGCCTTCCCTCACCCCCCCCAAAAAAGAGTGAAGAGTGAAATGGGAAGAGTGAGATGGAACCAAAGCAGGGAACTCACTAATGACCAATGACTAATCACCACTCCACTCCACACCCCCCGCCCTCCGCTCATGCTGCCTCCCCATCCCAAATATATCCACCGCTTCCCGTAACACGTTGTCAGTTCTGATTGCTTACATTGGGGCGCAAGTGTAGGTTTGCCCTCCTTCAATGATGAACAACTCTCCCGTCCGTATTGCTTTTGATGCCATGGGCACCGACCGCGCTCCGTCGGAGGATGTGCGTGGCGCGATTGACGCACTTCAGGAGATGAAGTCGCGGGGCCGGAATTTTACGCTGATTCTGGTTGGCGATCAGGCTGCGATTGAGAAGGAGTTGGCCAAATTCCCCGCCGCCGACCGCTCCCGCATCACCATTGCCAACGCCACCGAGGTGATTGCAATGGACGACGAACCGGCCCAAGCCGTGCGCTCCAAACGGGATAGCTCTATCGTTCGTGGGCTAACACTTCACCGCGAAGGGGAAGCCGATGCCTTCGTCTCGGCAGGGAACACCGGTGCGGTGATGGCAGCCTCCACATTCATTCTTGGCCGGATACCTGGCATTGCGCGCCCAACAATCGCCTCCCAGTTCCCGGCGGCCAACGGCTACACCCTTGTTGCCGATGTTGGCGCAAACGTGGACACCAAACCACGCAACCTGTACGAGTTTGCCGTGATGACCAGCGTCTATGCCGAAAGCATTTTTGGCTACCAACGCCCAACCGTTGGGCTGCTGAACGTTGGCGAGGAAGAAGGGAAAGGGGAAGAGCGCGCCGTGCAATCCTACGCTCTGCTAAAAGCCAGCAACCTAAATTTTGTTGGAAATGTGGAAGGGCGCGACATCCTGAAAGGGACCGTCCGGGTGGTGGTTTGCGACGGGTTCACCGGGAATATCATCCTGAAATTTGCTGAAAGCGTCCCCGGGTTGCTTCGGACTAAACTCACCAACTACGCCAACTCCGGCCTGCTGCAAAAGCTGATGATGGGCCTATCGAAAGGAGTGCTGAAAGGGGTGTTCCGGGAAATGGATTACCAAGAGTATGGCGGGGTTCCGCTGCTGGGGGTGAACGGGGTTTCCATTATCGGGCATGGCGGATCCACCGCCAAGGCAATCAAGAATATGATCTTCAAGGCCGAGGAGATGGTGCGCAAGGAAGTCAACCAGAAGATTGCTGCGGCTATCGGCAACGCGGCCAAATAATAACGCAGCCCACACTGTTGCAACGGCACAATCAACATCGCAATATCCTGCATGAACCTGCTTAAACGCGCCGCTATCACATCCGTTGGATACTACCTTCCGCCGGATCGTTTCGACAATCACTACTTCGAGAGTTTTCTGGAGACCAGCGACCAATGGATTCGCGAGCGCACCGGAATTATCGAGCGGCGATTCCTGAAAGAGGGTCCCACCAGCGACCTTGCCGTGCCAGCAATCAAGCAATGCTTGGAACGGCGCGGTATCGGCGCGGACGATGTTGAGTGCATCATTGTTGCCACCGTCACCCCCGATATGTTTTTCCCTTCCACCGCCTGCGTCATCCAGGAAAAAATTGGAGCAAGGAAGGCTTGGGGATTCGATCTTTCCGGGGCCTGCTCGGCATTCCTGTTCGCGCTGAACACTGGGGCAAAAATGATTGAGAGCGGCGCGCACAAAAACGTGCTGGTGGTGGGTGCCGATAAGATGAGCTCCATCCTGGATTTCAGCGACCGGAACACCTGCATCTTGTTCGGCGACGGCGGCGGTGCGGTGTTGCTGGAAGCGATTGAAGATGAGTCGCTGGGGCTGCTTGATTTCGAGCTTCACACCGACGGAACCGGCGGTTGCAACCTTAACATGAAAGGTGGAGGAAGCCTGAACCCGCCAACTGCCGAAACCGTTGCCAACAAGATGCACTACGTGTTCCAGGATGGGAAAACGGTGTTCAAATCGGCAGTGGTGGGGATGGCCGACGTTGCCGAAAGCATCATGCGCCGCAACAACCTTACCGCCGCCGACATCCGCTGGCTGGTTCCGCACCAAGCCAACCTGCGGATCATCAGCGCCACCGCCGACCGCATGGGGCTGCCGATGGAGAGCGTGATGGTGAACATTGACCGCTACGGCAACACCACCGCCGGAACCCTGCCGATTTGCTTGGGCGAATGGTGGGAGCAAGGCCTGCTGGAAAAAGGGGATGGAGTTGTGCTGGCAACCTTCGGGGCCGGCTACACGTGGGGGGCGGGATATTTGCGGTGGGCGTACTAACCAAACATTCTATCAATCCAACCTTTTTCAATAATTCAGCTATGCGTGCATTTCTGTTCCCCGGGCAAGGTTCGCAGTATGTTGGGATGGGCCGCCAAACCTACATCAGCAACGGAATCGTCCGCGACATCTGCGACCGCGCCGATGATGTTCTGGGCTGCCAGCTAACCGGCATCATGTTCGAAGGTCCCGACGACGAACTGCGGCAAACCCGCAACGCCCAACCAGCGATTTTTCTGCACAGCTACGCCATCTACCAACTGCTGAACAATCCCCGCCCCGATATGGTGGCAGGGCATTCGTTGGGTGAGTACACCGCCCTTGCCGTTGCCAACGCCCTCACCTTCGACGACGCGCTGCGGTTGGTGCAGCTTCGCGGCGCGGCAATGCAGGAAGCCGGCGAACAGCAGCCAGGCACCATGGCGGCAATCATCGGCTTGGACGATGAGAAAGTGGCAACCATCTGCCACGATGTCTGCCAAGAAATTGGAGTAGTCCAGCCAGCCAACTTTAACTCACCCGGCCAGCTTGTGGTAAGCGGCACCCCGGAAGCCGTGGCCGAAACCATGAAGCGCGCAAAAGAAGCCGGAGCAAAGCTGGCCAAACAACTGAACGTTTCCGGTGCGTTCCACTCACCACTGATGGAGCCAGCACGGCAACGCCTGGCGCAGGCATTAGAAAACACGCCGATTCGCGATGCCGAAATCCCAGTGTATGTGAACGTCTCGGCCCAAGCCGTAACCCTGGCCGCCGAGATTCGCGCCGCACTGCTGGCGCAACTAACGGCCCCTGTCCGCTGGACTGAATCGGCGCAGAACATGGCCGCCGCAGGGGCCAATCGCTTTGTGGAAGTTGGCCCGGGGACAGTGTTGCAGGGGTTGGTAAAACGGATACTTCCCGGAAGCGATGTTGCCAGCATCGAGCATCAGGGGCAGATTGATGAGTTCAACGCAAACACAACCGAAGCATGAGCCAGAACCCAACAGGACGATTGGAAGGGCGCGTTGCCATTGTCACCGGCGGATCGCGCGGGATTGGGCGCGCCATTGTTGAGCGATTAGCCGCCGAAGGGGCGCGCGTGGCCTTCACCTACAACAGCTCCCCCGGCCCCGCCGCCGAAATCGCCGAAGCATTGGGAAGCGACCGCGCATTGGCCATTCAGTGCGACGTCGCCAACCCAGAACAAGTCGCGGCAATGGTGGAAAAAGTCCTGACGGCATGGGGGAAAATCCATATATTGGTCAATAACGCAGGGATCACCAAGGACACGCTGATGCTACGGATGAGCATTGAAGATTTTGAGAGCGTGATCCGCACAAACTTGACCGGAACGTTTGTGGCCACAAAAGCGGTGTTGCGCCCGATGATGGGGGAACGGTGGGGGCGGATTATCAACATTGCATCGGTGGTGGGGCTGGTTGGAAATCCTGGCCAGGCCAATTACGTGGCATCGAAGGCGGGGGTGATTGGGATGACAAAAGCCGTTGCGCGCGAAGTAGCTTCGCGGAACATTTTGGCAAATTGCATTGCCCCCGGCTACATCCAAACCGACATGACCGCAAAGCTGAACGAGGCGCAACAAACCGAGCTTTCGGCACAAATTCCGCTGAAGCGAATCGGGCAAGCGGCGGATATTGCAGCCCTTGTTGCGTTCCTTGCCAGCGACGATGCCGGCTACATCACCGGGCAAACCTTCGCCGTTGATGGCGGGATGACGATGGTGTAAGTTGGGGCAACCCACCGGGGTCTCGATTCCCAGCGTAGCAACGTAATTCTAGATATTCAAACAGCAGGTTGCCGATTGTCGCATTTCGGGGGGGAATGATCTGGTTAGATTGCACCCCGTTTGTGTGCGGCCCGAAATGCCGTATCAAGCAACAGCATGAACTGCTTCCAAACTGACATTCACACAATACAACTACTTCCTTACGGAGAGACAAGCAATGGCAGACGTTGAGTCAACAGTCAAGCAAATCATTATCAACAAGTTGGGTGTCGAGGAGTCGCAGATCACTCCCGCGGCATCGTTCATCAACGATCTTGGTGCCGACTCGCTCGATACGGTCGAGCTAATCATGGAATTTGAAAAGGCCTTCGATGTCACGATTGACGACACCGATGCCGAAAAAATCCAGACCGTCGGTGATGCAGTAAGCTATCTGCAAACAAAAACCGCCTGACACACGGGCTGCTCACCCTGACTGAGCAGCCTTCCGCCGATCATGCGGATGCATCGCCCGGTCTCCCACGGCTTCCATAAAAGCATTGAGAGACCGGGCATTTTTTTGCAACTCCACCGTGCACTCAATCGTGCATTCATCGGTAGCGGGGCGGCACTCCCCCACGATGATTACTGGAGTTGCTGGCTCCTTCTGAACTTCACAACACACTTGACACCAACAGATGGCGCGACACACTGATCGCAGGGTTGTTGTTACCGGCATGGGCACGGTGAACCCTATCGGCAACACCGTACCAGAGTACTGGGAAGCATTGATTGCCGGCACCAGCGGTGCCGACTTCATCACACGGTTCGACGCAACCGACTACGAAACCAAATTCGCCTGCGAGGTGAAAGGGTTCGATCCGGTGGCACGTTTAGACCGCAAAACCGTTGGGCGCACCGACCAGTTCACCCAGTTCGCCCTGGCCGCCGCCGACGAAGCAATGACCAATGCTGGGCTAACCCCCGAGCGGTTCAATCCCGAACGGTTTGGGGTGGTGTTTGGCTCCGGAATTGGCGGAATGTGGACCTACCACAACCAGCAACGGGTGCTGTTCGAGACGAACAACCCGCGCCGGATCAGCGCGTTTTTTATCCCGATGCTGATTGCCGACATCGCCGCCGGCATGATTTCGATGCGGTACAACCTGAAAGGGCCGAACTACGCCACCACCAGTGCCTGCGCCACAAGCTCGCACGCGATTGCCGATGCCTTCATGCTGATCCAGCGGGGGGATGCCGACTTGATGCTTACCGGTGGTTCCGAGGCAGTGGTAACGCCGATGGCAATCGGTGGCTTCAACGCCATGAAAGCCCTTTCCACCCGCAACGACGATCCCAAAACCGCCAGCCGTCCCTTCGATGTTGACCGCGACGGGTTTGTGCTGGGGGAAGGGGGCGCGGCAATCGTGATTGAGGAACTTGAACACGCCAAAGCGCGCGGCGCGCATATCTATGCCGAGATTGTTGGCATTGGCCTTACCGGCGATGCCCACCATATCACTGCCCCACCTCCCGATGGCGAAGGAGCCTACCGCTCGATGCGCCAAGCACTGCACGATGCCCAGTTGGAGCTAACCGATGTTGATTACATCAACGTCCACGGGACCTCCACCCCGTTGGGTGATCTTGCCGAAACCACAGCAATCCGGAACCTGTTTGGCGACCATGCCAGCAAGCTCCTTATCAGCAGCACAAAATCCATGACCGGCCATTTGCTGGGGGCTGCTGGGGCGGTGGAGGCTATCGCGGCGGTGCTGACCATTGTGAACGGAATCGTTCATCCAACCATCAACAACTTCACCCCCGATCCAGCAATCACTGTGGATTTTGTGCCAAACGTTGCGCGGCAGCGGGATGTGCGGGTGGCAATCTCTAACACCTTCGGTTTTGGAGGCCACAACGCCTCGCTTTGCTTCCGGCGTTTCGAGGGGTAGCTCTTCACTCACGTACTCACTCACGCGCACACCAGAAGCAAGGCATCGGTGCAACCGCGTGCCGCAACGCTCAATCAGTTGCTTTGAACAGAAGAGGTACTTTCTCGCCATAGAACTCCATGCTTTCATCAAAAGGCTCAGGCTTGAAACCTTCAAGCGTTGTTATCCGGCAATTAGTTGGGAAACTGTTCGGGCGGGTGTCGAACGACACGGCAACCGCCACAACCATTTTTTCCCCGCAGCCCAACACAACCTTTTCCCCTCAGAATCTGCTTCCGGCGGCATCCATTGCTGCGGTTGAGTCTATCACTGGCCACCGCATCCGCAACGTTGCATACTTTGAGCAAGCATTGCTGCACCGCAGCTACTTGCAGGTGCTGGAAAACAAGGAAGCGATAAGCAACGAGCGGTTGGAGTTTCTTGGCGACTCCATTTTGAATATGCTGATCGGAGAATTCCTGTTCCACCGCTACCACGACATTCAGGAAGGTGAGCTGACCAAACTTCGTAGCCGGTTGGTGAACCGCAAGGCGTTGATGCTTTGCGCTCGCTCCATCCAACTTGAACGCTACATGCTGCTGAACACCTCGGCAAACCAATCCATTTCGCAAGGGAACGATTCGCTACTTGCTGATGGCTTCGAGGCGCTTCTGGCCGCGCTCTATTTAGACAGCGGTTCGCAGCTTGGTCCGGTGAAAGATTTTCTGGCGCGCACACTGCTAACGCCGGAGATGTTCGAGAAGATTTTGTTCATCGAGGAGAACTACAAGAGCATCCTTCTGGAGCATCTGCAGGCCAGCGGAATGGGGATTCCCCGGTATGTGGTGGTGTCGCAAGAAGGTCCGGATCACGAGCGGGTGTTTACCGTGCAGGTAATCACCAGCATCTCGGAAGAGCCGTTAGGCTCGGGAACAGGTCGCAGCAAAAAGCAAGCCGAGCAAGCCGCCGCCGCCGAAGCCGTAGAACGAATGAACATCCAAGTTCCCGCCAATGGGAAAGATGGGATAGGGTGATTGTAAGGTGCCTGAGTTAATGATCCTCAAAGGAATTCCCACACTCCGCCGCACGCACAAGCAGCATCTGCTGTTCCCGCTGATTTTGCGTTAGCCTGGCGGCGCGTTCAAATTCGGCGCGGGCTTCCGGTAGCCGGCCAAGTTTTGCCAGCAAATCGCCACGCACGCTTGGCAGAAGATGATAATTCGCCAACGATTGCTCCTCCATCAGTTCCTCCACAAGCTCTAACCCCGCCGCCGGACCAAACGCCATTGCCACAGCAACCGCACGGTTTAGCTCAACAACAGGTGAGGGGAGAAGCTGGGCAAGCGCGTCGTACAAGGCAGCAATCTGCTGCCAGTCGGTTTCTTCGGGCTGCTGGGCGCGGGCGTGGCAAGCGGCAATGGCAGCTTGGATTGCATACTGGCCAAACGCCGCGCCAAGCCGTGCTGCACGCTCCAGCCGCGCAAGCCCACGCTGCACCAGCAAGTAATCCCACCGCGTCCGATCCTGCTCCATCAGCAAAATTGGTTCCCCGGTTGGGCCAACGCGCGCCCTAAGTCTGGAGGCCTGCAACTCCATCAGTGCAACCAGCCCATGTACCTCCGATTCTTGCGGTACCAGTTCGGCAAGGATTCGTCCCAATCGCAGGGCTTCTTCGCAGAGTGAAGGGCGCATCCAATCTTCGCCAGTGCTGGCGGCATAGCCTTCGTTGAAGATCAGATAGATCACCCGAAGCACCGCCGATAATCGTGGGGATAGCTGGCTGGTGGGGGGAAGCTCGAAGGGGACATTGGCCGCAGCAAGCGTCCGTTTTGCCCGCACAATCCGTTGGGCAATGGTTGCTTCCGGGGCCAAGAATGCGTGCGCAATCTCCTGCGTGGAAAGCCCACCAACCAGCCGCAGCGTCAGGGCGGTTTGCGCTTCGGTGGAAAGCACCGGGTGGCAGGCCATAAAGATCAGCCGCAGAAGGTCATCTTCAATCGTGCCATCCATTTGGCCGGCGAACGCCGCCGCAGCTTCTGTGGTCGCAACCGCTTGCTCGGTTTGCAACTGCGCCGCCAGCTCCTGATGTTTTTCATCCAGCAGTTTGTTGCGGCGCAGTTGGTCAATGGCGCGGTTCTTTGCGGCGGTCATCAGCCAGGCCCCCGGTTTTGCCGGCAGGCCCGACTGGGACCATCGCTCGATAGCGGCCATGAAGGCTTCCTGCACAAGGTCCTCGGCAATTCCCACATCCCCCACCATCCGCGTCACCGTGGCGATGATGGATGCCGACTCAATCCGCCACAGTGCCTCGATTGTGCGATGTACGTCGGGGGTCATGCGTGGCGTTTATGGGGTGTTGTTGCCAGCGGCTTGCTGCTGTGCAAGAAGGGCTGCTCGTTCGTTCGGAACAGCATCAATCACTTCTTGTGGGAAGTCGGCAAGGTCATAAATGCGGCGGACCTCAATCTCGAACTCCTCGCTTGCATCATGCCCTGGGCAGCGCGAGGCCCATTCGATTGCTTCCTCCAACGACTTCACTTGCAGAATCCAGTATCCGGCAAGAAGCTCCTTTGTTTCGGCAAATGGGCCATCCACCACCACTGGTTTCCCGCTACCGAACTTCACCCGTGCCCCAGCCGAGCTTGGGTGCAACCCTTCGCCGCCAAGCATCACGCCGGCTTTTATCATGGTTCCGTTGAACTCATCCATTGCGGCAAAAATTTCTGGGCCGGGCATGACCCCTGCTTCCGATGCTGATGTGGCTTTCATGATTAACATGCAGCGCATTGTGGTTCTCTCCTATTTTTATGGTTGGTTGTTATCAAAGTGATGTGCGAGAAACCTACTCATTGTCATTCCCTGTTTATCCCGACCATTCGGGGCGAAAGCCGCAGTTAGTAGGCCTGCAAAGCGCATCCATGCAGGGTAGTAGTGCTATAGGATTTCGCAAATCACTTGGTTTCTAGTGTCGTTCAAAATTATTTAAGCTCTGAGAGTATTAATTTCTTCTGCTTAAATGTGTTCATCAAGGCTTTTTCCCTTACTGTTGAATCGCTACTCTGTATTAATTCAAAGTATTCAACTGGCACAACTTGCCATGACAAACCATACTTGTCTTTGCACCATCCACAAGGCCCTTCTTCTCCCCCATTGGCCGTAAGTGCTTCCCAGTAGTAGTCAACCTCGTCTTGGTCTTTGCAGTTTACGACCAATGATATTGCTTCATTGAATTTAAACATTGGCCCCGCTGCTAGAATGGAAAATTCTACTCCTGCAAGTTCCATTGTAGCAGTTTCAGAACTGCCAACGTTGCCACTACCGTCACCTGTAGGCATGTTTTCAAATAACTGATAGTCTTTCAGCTTCCCATCTTTAAATATGGCCAGATAGTATTCCGCAACCGCTTTAGCGTCTTTCTCTACCCAAAGACAGGGAGTAATTTTCTGGTTGTTCATCGTTGTTGAGTTTTTGGTTGTTAGTTGTGCGTTTCTTTCGCTGTATCGTTGGGGTTTTGGCCGCCCCTAACTGGCGTTTGCCTCCCCTTCCATCAAGACAACGAATGAAGGTTGGCAATTTCGACATGGTGGCAAAGAAAAAAAAGAGGGTCACGCAAAGGGCGCGAAGAAGAGAAGAGAAGAGTGAGGAAAGAGAAGAGTTGTGGGGGAGATTGTGCAGAACCTGCTGGCTGCCGATCATCTCACATCCCTCTTCTCTCGTACTTTTGCCGAGCCGTTCCACTCACACAGATCATGCCATGAAGCGCGTTTCCATTCTTCTTTTGCTCCTTGTTGGGGTTGCCCCGTTGCTGCACGCGCAGCCGCCAAATCTTCTGCAATCTGGGCCGATGGTGGGTTATTCGGAGATGACCGAGGTGATGCTTTGGGCGCAGACCACCGCCGAAGCAACCGTGCAGTTCCGGTACTGGGCCGCCGAAACTCCATCCCAGAAATTTCTGACGAAGGAGGTTCGCACCGCCAGCCAGCAAGCCTTCACCGCCCACATCGTTGCCGAAGGGCTTTTGCCAGGGACGCGGTATCAGTATGAATTGTTGGTTAATGGGGCGGCGGTGGAACGCCCCTATCCGTTAGAGTTCCAGACGCAGAAACTGTGGCAGTGGCGCGAAGACCCGCCGCCGTTTACCCTGGCCCTGGGAAGCTGCGCGTACGTGAACGAGCCTCCGTTCGACCGCCCGGGCGAGCCGTACGGAGGTGAGTACCAAATCTACACCAGCATCCACCGCCTGCGCCCCGATGTGATGTTGTGGTTGGGGGATAACACCTACCTGCGCGAGGCCGATTGGGGGAGCCGCAGCGGGATTCTGCACCGCTACACTCACACCCGTTCGCTGCCGGAGTTGCAGCCGCTGCTGGCCAGCGCGCACAACTACGCAATCTGGGATGACCACGACTTTGGCCCCAACGACAGCGACCGTGGGTTCCGCCAGAAAGAGAACACGTTGGATGCGTTCAAGCTCTTCTGGGCCAACCCCAGCTACGGAACCCGCGACATCCCCGGCATTTGCACCAGCTTTAAGTGGGGCGATGTTGATTTCTTCTTGTTGGATAACCGCTGGGATCGCTCACCGAATTTGCGGACAACCGGGGAGCGGCAAATTTTGGGAGATCAGCAGATTGAGTGGTTGGTGGATCAGTTAGCCACAAGCCAAGCCCCGTTCAAGATTGTGGCGATTGGCGGGCAGGTGCTGAACCCGGTTGCAAAATGGGAGAACCACGCCACCTTCCCCGAAGAACGCCAAAAGCTGATTGATGCCCTCACGCAGGAAAAAATCGAAGGGGTGATCTTCCTAAGCGGCGACCGCCACCACAGCGAGTTGAGCAAGATGAACCGCCCCGGGCTGTGGCCGCTGTACGACCTCACCGTCTCGCCGCTGACCTCACGCGCACACAACAACCCCGAAGAAGCAAACACCATGCGGGTGGAAGGAACCTACGTTGGCCAGCGCAACTTTGCCACGCTCAGCTTCAGCGGCCCCCGCAGCAACCGCGCCATGAAGATCGCGATGTTCGACAGCGAGGGCAAGGAGCTGTGGACCCAAACAATCATGGCAAAGGAACTGAGTAAATGAACAGCCATTCGCGAGCGCGGCTCCGTACTCCATTTTGGGGAATACTGTAGTTCTCGGAAATCGGCAAATACGGGATTGGATTGCCGGGGGGCTTGCATTGGCACACGCAGTGCGGTAGATTCCCGATGTCACACAGCGGCTGGGGGAAGCGTCACCTGGGGGAAGTTTTCAGCAAAAAAATGGCGGCCACTACACGAAGCGTCGCGTTCGTTCGCCAATATGTATGTTTGCTGCAAACCCAACCCGCACGCAGCATCCAACCAAGCCGTTCGGAACAAGCAACCAACAACACATAAATCGTTCTCCACTGGCGATGAATTCAAAACGCAAAATGTGGTTCACCATTCTCGGGCTGGCACTTGGGGTGCTGGTCGGCATCTACATCCAGCCCTCCATTTCCGGCGACAGCCCCTACGAGCAGTTCCGGAAGTTCGAGCAGGTGTTCAACCAAATCCAAAAAAGCTACGTTGACAACGTTGATTCCCCCAAGCTGATCGAGGCGGCAATCACCGGAATGTTAGAAGAGCTGGACCCTCACTCCGTCTATATCCCTGCCGAACAACAAAAGCGTGTGGAAGAAGACTTCCGCGGCAGCTTTGAAGGAATCGGCGTGGAGTTTGATGTTGTCCGCGACACCATCACCATCGTGACCGCAATCAACGGCGGGCCATCGGAAGCATTGGGAATTTTGGCAGGTGATAAAATCCTCAAGATTGATGGCAACAACGCCGTCGGGATGAAACGGGAAGATGTTCCCAAAAAACTGCGTGGCACAAAAGGGACTCACGTTGTTGTCACCATCTTCCGCCCCGGCAGCCGCGAGGTGAAAGACTACGACATCGTGCGGGACAAAATCCCGCTGTACACCGTTGACGCTGCCTTCGTGGATGAAGACGGAACCGCCTACTTGGCAATCAACCGTTTTGCCGAACCAACCTACGATGAGTTCATGGCCAACATGGATCGCCTTTCCCGCCAGGGGATGAAGCGGCTGGTGCTGGACCTTCGCGGCAACCCCGGCGGCTACATGGAGCGCGCAGTGCGGATTGTTGATGAGTTCATCTCCGGCGGCAAAGAAATCGTGTACACCAAAAGCAGCCGCTCGGAAGAACGGGAAGACTACATGTCCGAAGATGGGCAACGCTACGAGAAACTGCCGCTGATCGTTCTGCTGAATCAAGGCTCGGCAAGCGCGTCGGAGATTGTTTCCGGCGCAATCCAGGACCTTGACCGCGGCCTTGTTGTGGGGGAAACCTCCTTCGGCAAAGGGCTTGTCCAGAAGCAGTATCCATTAACCGATGGCTCGGCATTCCGGCTGACGGTGGCGCGCTACTACACGCCATCGGGACGGCTGATCCAGCGCCCGTACGACAAAGGGAAAGAAGCCTACTATCGCGGCGCAGAGCAGGATGAGCAAGAAGGGGACAACATCGAACACACGCACGACGTTCCCGACTCCACCAAGCCGGTGTACAAAACCAGCAACGGGCGGAAAGTGCTGGGCGGCGGCGGCATCACCCCCGACTACGTGGTGAAGTTCGACACCTTGCAGATGACCACCCGCGACATCATCCGCAAAAACATCATTTGGGACTTCACCGAGAAGTACATCAACGACCACGGCCAGGAGCTTCGGAAGAAGTACGGCGAAGATTTCCAACGCTTCCGCAAGGAGTTCCAGATCACCGACGAGATGTTCAGCCAGATGCTGGAAATGGCAAAGAAGAAAGAGGTGGATGTGAAACAGAACGAAGTAAGCACCGATGCCTTCGATCTGAAAACCCGGCTGAAGTCCCGAATTGCACGCGGCTTGTGGGGAAACAACGCCTTCTACCAAATTGCGTTGGAGGACGACAAGCAGTACCAAAAAGCCAAAACGCTTTTCCCAGAAGCCATGAAAATCTCACGGCTGACCTCGCGGTAAAGCAATGCGGTAAAGCAATGTGGAAATAAACAGAACGGGGGAGCTTGCTGCACAGCAAGCTCCCCCGTTCTGTTTCGGATGCTTGTGGGTTAAGCTCCAATAAACGGAGCTTGCAACAACACCCGCGGTGCCATTCCCTTCCACCCCTAAATCACCGCATCAATCCCAAAAGCAACCGCAGCAACGGGGCGAAGTTCAACGCCGTCGCGGGGGGTGGTTTTGCGGGCGTTTGCTTCGGGAAGCACCACCGTTTTGAAGCCTAATTTTGCGGCTTCGGCAACGCGCTGGTCGGCTTGCACCACCGTGCGAATTTCTCCGCCCAAGCCAATCTCACCAATCACCACCGCCTCACTTTCGGCGGGGACATCGCGGAAGCTGGAGACGATTGCGGCGGCCACCGCAAGGTCAACCGCAGGGTCGTCCACCCGCACGCCGCCAGCGATATTCACGAACACATCATACTGCCCAAGCCCCAACCCCAGCCGCTTTTCCAGCACCGCCAGAAGCATCTGCAATCGCTTGTAGTCGAACCCCGTTGCCGACCGCTGCGGAACACCGTAACTGGTTGGCGTGACCAACGCTTGCGCCTCCACCAAAATCGGCCGCGAGCCTTCCAGCGTGGCCGTAATCACCGACCCACTTGCGCCGTAACTCCGCTCCGATAAAAACACCGAGCTTGGGTTGGCAACCTCCACCAACCCCTGCTCCCCCATCTCGAACACACCGATTTCGTTGGTGGAGCCGTAGCGGTTTTTTGTGGTTCGCAAAATTCGGTACAGGTGGGTGCGCTCCCCTTCGAATTGCAGCACCGTATCCACCATGTGTTCCAGAACTTTTGGCCCGGCAATGGTCCCTTCCTTTGTGACGTGGCCCACAATGAAGATGGAGGTTCCGGTGGTTTTGGCAAGGTGCATCAGCGCGGCGGTGCACTCGCGCACTTGCGCAACCGACCCCGGTGCCGACTCGATTTCGGGGTGGTAGGTGGTTTGGATGGAGTCAACGATAGCCACATCGGGGGCAAGGTCGCGGATTGCGCCAACAATCAAGGAAAGGTTTGTCTCGGTCATCAGGCTAACGCCCGGGTTGTACACGCCCAATCGGTCGGCACGCATTTTAATTTGGCGAAGCGATTCCTCGCCGGTGATGTAGAGGATTGTTCGCCCTTTCAGCCCGGCGCACATCTGGGCCATCAGCGTGGATTTGCCAACGCCGGGGTCGCCGCCAACAAGGATGATGGAGCCGGCCATAATCCCCCCACCCAGCACCCGATCGAACTCGCCAATCCCCGTCAGGATGCGAAGCTCCTGCTGCACGGAAACTTGATCCAGCGTCACCACTTCGGCGCGTGTGGTTGCCGACCGCGGCCCGCGCGCGCCGGAGGGTGCGGCCGGGGTCTCGATCTCCTCCACGTAGGTTTCCCAGTTGCCGCACGAGGGGCATTTACCAACCCACCGCGAAGCAATCGCGCCGCAGCTTTGGCAGACAAATCGGGTACGTTGTTTGGACATGCTTGGAGGAAAAGTTGGTGGAAGAATTGTTGGTGATTGGCGATAACGATGACGTGGCGAATATACAACTTGCCGCTCGCGAAGCAGCAGCGCAGACGCACCTTGATGGTGATATTTTTCTCACATCACTGTGCTTCAAGCATAACAAGCAGACCGCTCGGAATACTTTCATATTCCAAGCGGTCTGCTTGTTGATTCTACTCTATTTACTCAGCCTTCCCCAGGCTGCGCAGATGCCCTTGCAGTTGCTGGCGTTGCTGGGCTGGCAAGGGGCTTAGGTCAATCACCGCTTGGCCATCCACCACTTCATATTGAAGCTCAGTTGCTTCCCCTCTGGTTCGTTTGCTTTCCCCTTTCTGCACCAGCGTGACTTGGATTGTGTGGGCCGAGTCAAGGTACAGTTGGGCGTTGCGCACCAGTGTGGTTTCCGCAAGCAGGCGTTGCGTGGCCGGCTTGGTGAAGGTCAGCTGGTTGTTGCTGAACCCAGCAATATCATCCGCGCCAACTTGGGGGCCGGCAGCGGCAAGCCCTTGTTGTGATGAACTGACCACAGCAGACCGGGCTGGGCTAACCTCTTTTTTCCGCGCTTTGGAAAGGGACTTCCCCTCTTCCGATTTTTCAGCGGCAAACTCAGCCGGGGCATCTTTGTTGAGCTGCTTGGAGGAAGCCTTCACACTTCTGCCACGCGGATTGATTTTGTGCAGATCGGCAGCGATTGCCACTGGCGGCGGCGGTGGCTCGGCAGATGCAATCGCGTTCGGTGCGGAGCTTTCCGGTGTTGTTGCGGGGGTTGTCCCCATCAAGCTGATACCGCCGCTGGGTGGCATGGAGTTGCTGAACACCACCCCTCTATCCAACGGGTGTTCTGCGCCCATCCCCTCTTCCTCCCCTTCAGCAAGCAATTCGGCAATCGTGATGGTGGGTGTGGTATCGGCAGTGGCGGTACGCAAATATGCTGCACGTCCGCTTCCATCCAACATCATTGTGCCATCACGAGCATCCAATTTCAGCGAGGTTGAGGCTTCATCTTCATCAAACCGTGCAATTGCACCTCCGCTCGCTTCACTTGTTCGGCTGGCCTCGGCCATCGCAATCTCGCTATCCTCCACTGTTCCAAATGGATCAGCGTGGGAAATGGATTCGGGAGCTACGTCATCCATTGCAGTGATGGCATCGCCGTTGTGCGCTTCTGCTCGGCCAGCGCGGGTGCGGTACAATGCCGCGCCGCCTTCATCTGCCGAGGCTGCTGCGGGTTGGCTGGTTGGCTGATTCATCGCCAGCAGTTCCTGTCCAACTTTTCCTGCAATCGCTGAATCGGCCTGAACCGGGGAAGCGGCGGCTCCATTGCCCGATTCCGTTTTTGTTTGCGGCATCACTCCAACGCCCTGGCTAAGCTGGGCATCGGCAAGGCTTGGCTCGGCTTGATTGCCGCCAAACCCACCACGCTGCCAAACAATGCCGCTGGCAACCACCAACACCAGCAGTGGAAGCAGAATTGCAGCCAACCGACGGCGGCGGCGGCGTTCCGTGGCTTGGTTGACGGCCAAGCCCGAGCGGGAAACAGAGTGGTTGAGCGACGCAAACCGGGACGGTGTGGAAATTGTTTTTTGCGGCTGCATCAGCAACGGTGCTACCGGGGATGCGGGAACGGAATCTGCTACATCGGGGGCCCCTGAATCGGCAAACGATCCCATCCCTTCTTCCCGTTGCAGGCGGCTGAACAGGGCGTTGCGCATCTGGGGGCTTGGCGTGTGCAGCACCCGTGCGTCGCGGGCAACCCCCTGCAAGGCAATCTGCGCCCTGAAAATTTTCCGCGCCTCGGGCGAGACCGACAAGCGATGATGCAGCTCGGCCTCGGCCTCGCTGCTCAGCGTGCCATCAAGGTATTGTGATATTAGCTCTTCGATATTCATCGTGCTGTTATTGAAATGCCAAATGTCAAGTGCCGAGTGTCGAATGGGGGATTGGGGGCATTGGGCTTTCTCGGATAAGTTTCCTTGCCATTGATTCGATTACTCATCTTTCACCAAAAATTTTTCTAATGCTTTGCGGAGTGCGCGGCGGGCGCGGCTGATCCGCATTCTGGCGGCTTCCTGGGTGCAGCCGACGGTGGCGGCCACTTCCTCATACTCCATTCCGTTCACCTCGCGCAGCACAAACACATCCCGCAGTGATTGCGGCAGAAGGTCAATCGCTATCTGCAGTTGCTTGTGGATGGTCTCGTTGGCGAACAGGTCATCTTCGCCGTAGAGTTGCGAGAAAGATTCCTCGACGGGAACCATCAGGCGTTCATCCCAGCGGCTGGTCTCCTGGTCGTCATCGGGGGTAAGGCTGATGGTGGGACGGTTGGAGCGGTGGAAACTGATGGCCAGATTGTGTGCCACGCGGAACAACCACCCACGGAAATTCTGCACCGGCTTGTACTCCTCTCCGCGGTTCAAAATCTCCTGCCGTCGTCCCCGTTCGCGGAACAATTTCACGAAGGTCTCTTGGAACAGATCGTCGGCAACGTCAGGGGTATCTTTCAGGATGGTGCGCAGGTAGGTGAGAATGCCTTTGTCGTAGCGTTCGTACAGGCCAACATAGGCTTGCTCGCTTCCAAGCAGAAACTGCTCCAACAGCGTTTCATCGCTAAGGTCGCTGGCGACTGATGTTCGTATCTGGTGTCGGGAGTTCAACGCAATGCTCAGGATTGTTTTGGTTGCGCGTTCCTTGGCCTGACGCAGCGGAAGGAATGATGTAACAGCCCCGCCCCCGCTGCTTGTTCGCTTGTTGTTGCACCACCGTTGAAGTTTGTGGCGAAGTTTTGCCCGTGGTCACAGTTCCCGTGCCGAGAAGGTGTCGCCCCCCACCAACGTCCCACTCTGCAGCCCCTTGCGGAACCAGCGGGTTCGTTGCTCGGAAGTCCCGTGCGTGAAGGCATCGGGGACGGTGTAGCCCTGGGCCTCCATCTGCAGACGGTCGTCGCCAATGGCGGTGGCGGCGCGCAAGGCTTCTTCGATATCGCCAACCTCTAACAATCCCTGCTGCTGGGCGTGGTGCGCCCAAACCCCGGCCAGATAATCGGCCTGAAGCTCCAACCGCACCGAAAGTTCGTTGGCGGCGGTTTTCCCCACGCGCTGCTGCTGGCGGTGAACCCGTTCGGAAATTCCCAACAGGTTCTGGATGTGGTGGCCAACTTCATGGGCAATCACGTAGGCTTGCGCAAAATCCCCGGGCGAGCGGAAGCGGCTGCGAAGCTCACGGAAAAAGGAGAGATCAATATAGACCTTCTGATCCATGGGGCAGTAGAACGGCCCCACCGATGCCCCCGCCACGCCGCACGCCGATTGAACTTGGTCGGAAAAAAGGACCAATCGCGGCTGGCGGTACGCCTGGCCTTCGCGCTGCAAAATCCCCGACCAAACGTCCTCGGTGTTCCCCAACACTGCCGAAACAAACGCCTTCGCGGAGTCATCGGCTGGGTTGATTGGGCGGGTAGCTTCCGCCTGCTGCGAAGGGGAAGGGAGCATCGGAGCTTGGTCGGTGATGGCCCCGGGGTCCACCCCAAGCATGTAGGCAATCAGTGCGATAACGATTGCCCCCATCCCCCCACCAACCGCTAACCCACGCCGCGGCCCACCACCACCTGCTCCGCGTTGGTCTTCGATGTTGTTGCTTTGGCGTAAGTCTTTCCAGCGCATGATGTTTTCTGGTTTTTATGATAGCCGCAGTTTTTTTCAGCCTGGTCGCGGGTTGCTTCCAACTTCCCGTTACTCACTCTCCTCTGCTTTCATTGCCACCCATTGGGTATCGGCCAATTTACCTTGCCGTAGCAGTGCGGACTGAAGCAGATTTCCCACCTCCTCATCTTCCGGCAAAATAGAAAAGGTTTGCTGTAATAATTGCTCGGCTCCGGTTGTGTCCTCCTCCTTCAGCAATCGCTTGGCAATGGCCACGGCGGTGTCGCGGGTGCGGGTCTCAAATTCTTCACGAAGGCTTTCGTAGAATTCATCGTACAAACCGGGGAATGGAACCTGGCCACGCCACAGCGCAAGCGTCCGCTGGATGTTCCGCAAGGCATCGGCAACGCCCCCTTCGCGAAGGAACTGGCGGGCGTTGCGAAGCGCGGTGTAGGCTTCCAGAATATCCGCTTGGCACAGGTCGGGGTGAAGGCGTGGGGTGTCGCCATCGGTCAGGATCAT
The DNA here is from genome assembly GCA_016788565.1 of Chlorobiota bacterium. GTDB lineage: Bacteria > Bacteroidota > Ignavibacteria > OLB7 > OLB7 > OLB7. The sequence goes on from JAEUSP010000018.1 coordinate 50,927, forward strand.
CTCCGCCGTGCCGATTGCCTCACGCAGGCGAAGCACGGCAACGTTCATCGAGCGGCGTGCGCGGTCGGGGTCTTCCAGGTCGTTGGTGGCCAGCCGGCAAAAATCAATTTTTTCCAACGGTTCGCGCAGCATTGCATCGGCAACCAGCAGCCCCAGCAGTGCTTGGTTGCGCGCCCCGCGAAGCCGCGTCGGCTCGGTTCCGCGTGGTTGGATTGTCATCTTCCCAAACATTCCAATCCGCAAGGCTGGCTCCTCAACGGTGGCGGATTGCTGGTTGCTTTCGGCAGTTTTTGCCATCCCGCGAGCGGTGCGCCGCCAACGGGCGGTTTCTTCTGGCGGAAGGTGGTGGCCGTAATGCTCCAGCACACCTTCAATTGGGGAATGCACGCCATGCTCCACAAACCACTCCATCAGGCCGCGCACCACGGTTTGCGGAAGCTGACCAGCAGCAGCAATTACCGCTCCCTTCCCTTCCGCCTGGGCGCGATTTAGTTCGTGCAAGAAGCAGTAGCGGTCGGCAAGGTCGTAGGTGCGAAGGATTGGTTGCTGAAGCTCCTTTCGCAGACTTTGCATCACCTCCAACGCCAACTCCAACCCCATCGGCTCAACTCCATTTCCAGCGGTGATCGCTGCGTGCAGTTGCAGCAATGGATGCTCTTCTTCCAGCAGATCATCCGCTGGGTTTAGGCTGGCGGGTGATTGGGAAACTTGATGCCAGAAGAGTTTCTGCGCAGCTGGCAAATCTTGCGGATCGAACTGGCAGAATGTGGCCATCCCAACCGCCCCTTCTGCGTCGAACCGGAGTGCCAGCGCAAGGCAAATATCCCAGCAACGGCGGGCGATAAGGGTGTGCAACTCTTCATCAACATTCCCCCAGTTTGGCAAGGCCGCAAGCAGTGATTGAAGCTCGGTTGCCGAAGCCCCCATCAACGCCAGCGATGCGGCTTTCAGCAATGAAGCGGAGTAGAAACTTTGCCAGTAGGCTGCGTCGCGGAAGTAGCGCGTCAGGGGGTTGGCTTGGGCGATGGTTTCGGTGGGATTTCCGGTTGTGCCCAGGAACTCTAGAACCCACGGGCGGTGGCGCAAATCGCCCCCATCCAGCGCGTCAAGTTGCTGGCGCAGCCGTTGCCGTCGCGATAACTCCTGGGCCGTGTCGAATTTCAGAATCAGGTAGCGTGCAACGTGCAGCAACGCATGGTTCTTGAACGGATCGGTGGCGTGCGGGCTTTCCATCAAGTCATCCAATTCCTGCTCAATCGCCTCCATCCGCCCCAAGTCCGGCTCGATAATCGCAAAGTGCATCGCCTGGCTTAGGAACTCTAAATATGGGAAATCGAAGCGGACCTCTGGATGCTGGCGGCAAAGGGATTGCACCTCCTGCCAGATGTCCAGATAAGCGGGGTCCTGGGTGTGCCACAGATATTCTTGTTGGAAGGAGAGGGCGTACATTCGTGCGGTTGGGTAGTCATTTTCCAGCAGCGTCGCGGAAATATGCATAATCTCAGCGATCATTTCGGCATAGGCTTCGGGGGCGTTTCTGGAGCGGAGTTGGTTCACCCCACGCATCAGCAACTCAATCCGAACCCGGTATTGGTCGGTTTGATGTTCCCAATGCTCCACCCCCTGATACAGGACTTGGCAGGCATGGTAGATGGTGAGCGCGTAAGGCCAATCGGCTGAATGATCCAGCGCAGCAGCAACCGGAAGCAACCGCGTGATTGCTTGCTCGGCTACGGCTTGTGGCAGCGATTCCGGGTTGGCGCATTCCAGCAGAAATTGAAATGGGCGAACAGAAAAAATGGGAGGTGAGTTGGCAAGCAACCGGGCAATGCTCCCGAACGATGGAGTAGCACGCTCCCACAACCAGCGGTGCAGCAGCGTGTGGACGAACGCAAACGGAGGGTGGGCGCTTGCCACACCATTCAGCGGATAGGAAGCCGTCAGTGGGCGGGCAATCACCCCTTGCTCAACAAGACGAGGCAGCATTGCTTCCGCCCCGGGGAGCAGCAACGTGGCCGACTCGAACGAGAACGATTCCCCCAACACCCCAAGCATCTGTGCGGCATGAAGTTCTACATCGGAAAGGTGCGAGATCATCCCTTCGGAAATACGCTGGGCTGTGCGCCCCACCACTTCGGCAAACGCCGCCGGGGCCAGGCTAACGCGCCAGATGTTTGTTGCTTCCTCCATCCGCATCGCCCCGCTGTTGATAGCCCCGCGCAGTGCCGAACGGAACGCCAGCGGGTTGCCAAGCGTTGCCCGCTCCATTGCTTGCAAGGCTTCGGGGTTGGCGCGGTCGTCAAACAGCTCGCGCCAAAGTTGTGCAAGGTCTTCGCGTTGCAACCCGGCCAGGGCAATCTCTTCGCGGATGAACGGTTGCAACAGCGCGCGGGCATCAAGTTCGGCTGGGCGCGAGGTGCAAAGGATTGCAAGAGGGTCATCGGCAAGCAAGTCCAGCAGAATCGCAAACTCGCGAAGGGTGATCCCGTGCAGCAGGTGGATATCCTCGATCACCAGCAAGGTGCGGCGCAATCCAGCAATCCGTTGCAGCGCGGCGGCCACAGCGGGAATCGTCCCTTCCGGTTCCTGTTTCAGCAATGGCCCTGCCGATTCCGAACCCCACATTGCCAGCGCAAGCACCGGCCCGATTGAGGCCGATTCCTCTGGGCGAAGCCGTGCGTGCACCACCGCGCCATCGGCGGCGGCAATCTGCCGAATCGCTTCTTCAACAAGTCGACTTTTGCCGCTTCCGGCCTCGCCAACCAGCAGTGCGGCCCGCAGCGTTGCTGCCTCGGTATCGTGCCACAGCCTGGTGATTTGCTCAAGCTGGGCCGCACGCCCCACAAATGGAAGCGCGCCGTTGCGGACAAAACGATCAATGGAGGGGATGGACATGGCAGGCGGAGCTATTGCAAGCAGGAAAGAATTTGGTTGGGAAGATAACACCGAATGGCCGGCTGCTGGCCGGGCAATCACCCCACGCTATCAACCGGAAACAAGACAAGCCGCAGGATAGGTAATCCTGCGGCTTGCGAAGCGCGTAGCGTTCAAGAAAAATTTCAGGCTGAGCCGAGAGAGAGAGTTTGCTTAGCGTGCGTCGTCGGTAACGAACGGGAGGAGCGCAAGGTGGCGTGCGTACTTCACCGCACGGGTTAGCGCACGCTGTTGCGTTGCGGTAAGCCCGGTGATACGCTTCGGGAGGATTTTCCCTTGGTCGTTGGTGAAGCGAAGCAGCAACTTGGTGTTCGTGTAATCAATGTACTCAATCCCCCGTAACGGATTCCGGCGGCGGCGTGGCGGCTCGGCACGTTTTTGCTGGCGGAGCGCGCCATCGGGAAGGTTGTTCTGGTCGCGGCGATTATTGCGTGGATTCACGGTAGCCTGAAATATGGAAGTTCTACGTTGTTTGTATCGCTGATTTTACGAGGTCTGCTTGGAAGCGCGGATATCCTTGGAGCGTTGCGAACGCTGGTTGAAGCGGTCAATACGCCCGGCGGTATCAATCATCTTCTGCCGTCCGGTGAAGAACGGGTGGCATTCGGAGCAGATTTCTAGTTTGATGTTGCCGATTGTGGAGCGGGTGATAAACACCGACCCGCAAACGCAGCTTACCTGCGCAGCAACATATTTCGGATGGATTTTCTCTTTCATTGTTGTTCAGCCCCTTTTCAAAAAAAGTGATTAACCCTTTACAGCTTTCTCGACTTCGGCAAGGTCCTTCACTTGGATGAAGCGTTCGCCGAAGGTGTAGGTGCCCCGATTGGACTTGTTCATCGTGACGATTTTCACGGAAATCTTGTCCGACGCGCCTTTCTTCTTGTTCTTATCTTGGAACGATTGCGTTTTTGCCATGGCTGACTCCGAATCTAAGTCGTTGGTATAGCTGTGTGCAGAATAGGACGGCAAAGATACGCCCGTGCGTGTGCGTTTGCCAAGCCCTGAACATCTTGCAATTTTTCTACGGAAACCACGAAAGAGGGCGACCCCCTTGCGGGAAGCCGCCCGTCTTCCGTTTCTAGACCATTATGGGAACTTGCTGAAAGAGCTACCTGTATCGTTCAAAACCTCTACTGGTTGTGCTCTGTTGTCTGTGTGCAGGAGGGGGGAGTCGAACCCCCACGGGTGTTGAGCCCGCCAGATTTTGAGTCTGGTGCGTCTGCCTATTCCGCCACTCCTGCTTCGTACCGTCAGCAATTCCAATTTTGACGTTGTCAGGGTTGGCACTGCTGTTCGGCAGATTCCGCAGCTCGGTAAGTGGCACTACCGTGCTGCGGAAAAGGGCTGCAATGATACGGCCACAGCCCCCACGAATGCAATAGAAGAATTGTAAACGGCCAATTATTCTTCTGTATTGCCGATTTCCTCGCTGTTTTCGCCGTTATTTTCGCTGTTTCCCTCCCCTTCTTCGGATGCCACAATCGCCACTCCGGTGATTTGATCCCCCTCGTTCATGCGGATCAGCCGCACCCCTTGTGTGTTCCGGCCAAGCACCCGGATTTCGGCAACGTGCTGGCGAATCACCATTCCCCCTTTGGTCATCACCACAATGTCGTCGGCATCCACCACTTCCCGCATGGAGATGACGTTCCCGGTTTTGTCGGTGGTGTTCATGGAGATCACCCCTTTGCCGCCGCGCCGCGTCAGGCGGAAATCGGCAACTTGGCTCCGCTTGCCGTAGCCGTTTTCGGCCACCACCAGCAGGTTGGATTCGGTCCGTTTGACGGCCACCATCCCGATGACAAAATCCTTATCTCCAAGCGTCACCCCGCGCACCCCTGCGCCCTGGCGGCCTATGTCGCGCACGTCGGTTTCGCGGAACCGGACAGCCATTCCCTGGTGGGTTCCAATCACGATGTCGTTGGTCCCGTCGGTTAATCGGGCTTCCACAAGGTTGTCGCCGTCGGCAAGGTTAATGGCAATGATGCCGTTGCTGCGCATGTTGGCAAAAGCTTTCAGCGGCGTTTTCTTCACGGTTCCGCGCTGCGTCACCATAAAGATGAACTCTTCGGTGGTGAACCCGCGCACGGCCATCACTGCGGTGATGTTTTCATCTTTCTCCTTTGGCAGCAAGTTGGCCAACGAACGCCCTTTTGCGGCGCGCCCCGCCTCCGGTATCTCGTAAATTTTCACCCGGAAGCAACGGCCACGGTCGGTGAAAAACACAAGGTAATGGTGGGTGGAGCCAACAAAGACGTGTTCGATGAAATCATCCTCGCGGGTTTGCATCCCCGTCACCCCTTTTCCGCCGCGAAGCTGGCGACGGTAGCCGCTTGCGGGGAACCGCTTGATGAACCCGTTGTTGCTGATGGTGACCACCATATCCTCCTCGGCAATCATATCCTCAATCGTGAAGTCACGATAGTCGTAGATGATCTCGGTCCGGCGGGGGTTGTCGTATTTTTGCTTCAGCTCCAGAAGCTCGGTGCGGATGATCTCCATCTGCAGTTCTTTGGAGGCCAGAATTGCCCGCAGCCCTTCAATCATTTTGATGGTTTCGCGGTATTCATCTTCGATTTTTTGGCGTTCCAGTCCGGTTAGCCGCTGCAACCGCATATCCAGAATGGCCTTGGATTGGATGTCCGACAGCCCAAACCGGCTCATCAGGCTTGCTTTTGCGGTTTCCACATCCTTCGATTTTTTGATTGTCTCGATCACCGCATCAATGTTATCAAGGGCGATGATGTAGCCTTCCAGAATATGGGCGCGGCGTTCGGCGGCCTCAAGGTCGAATTGGGTTCGGCGAACCACCACTTCGTTGCGGTGCTTCAGGAAGTGCTCCATCACTTCTTTCAGGTTCAGCACCCGTGGCCGTCCATCCACCAACGCAAGCATAATCACGCCGAACGTCTGCTGCATTTGGGTGTGCTTGTACAGGTTGTTCAGCACCACTTCGGGGGTGGCATCCCGCTTCAGCTCCACCACAACCCGCACGCCGTCGCGGTCTGATTCATCGCGGATGTTGGAGATGTCCTCCAGCCGTTTTTCTTTCACCAACTCAGCAATTTTTTCAATCAACTGAGCCTTGTTCACCTGGTACGGGAACTCGGTAATTACTAATTGCTCCCTCCCCGATTTCAGCACTTCGGTGTTCACCCGTGCGCGCATCACCACGCGGCCACGCCCACTTTGGAAGGCCTCGGCAACGCCCTCGTAGCCGTAAATAATTCCGCCGGTTGGGAAGTCGGGAGCCTTCACGTACTTCATCAGCTCCTGGATGGTGAGATCGGGGTTTTTAATCAACTCAATCAATCCATCCACCACTTCGCCAAGATTGTGCGGGGGGATATTGGTGGCCATCCCAACGGCAATCCCGCTTGCTCCGTTCACCAGAAGATTCGGGAAGTTTGCCGGAAGCACGCTTGGCTGCTGAAGCGATTCGTCGAAGTTCGGGACAAAATCAACGGTTTTTTTGTCAATGTCCCGCAGCATCTCCATGGCAACGTGGGTTAGGCGCGCCTCGGTGTTGTGGTTGATAAAACCATTGGCCACAAAGGAATGGCAATCGCTATCCACCCGCACCGAATAGACCTTTTGTTGGCCAGCATCTTCAACCGCCGCAACAGCTTCAAAAAGGTAATGCTGCTGCGCCAGAAGCTCCACTTGCTGGTATCCGGTTTCGGTTAACACCTTGCTGATTCTGGGCAACGCGGCAACCAAGCGATCGTGGCGATCAATGTTGTGCTTGCTTAACCACTCGCGCTGGCCGCGGGCGGCGTTGCTGCGGATGTAGTTGGAAAGGAAGGGAATGTTGTCCGTTTTGGAGAAGGCGGTTCCGGTGAACGTTGCAAGGATTCTGTGCAATGCCTGCTGTTTAGCTGCCGAAGCAAAACTGATCAATTCAGCAAACGACCGCAGATTTTCTTCCCCCACAATCAACACCCGGCTGTTGCCGCGCCCACGCTCGTGGTTCAACGAGGAAACGATGCCGAAGCGGAGCAACAAGGTCTGCACTTGCTGCAACAAGGTTTGGCTTGTTGAGCAAAGGCTAACCCGTAGCAGGCTGCGCCCTGATTGTTCGGCGGCCCCATCACCTTCAAACAATCCACGCAAGAAGGCAGCAACCACCGATTGCGGCGAGCGGAGGATTACATCGGGGATGGTGCGGGTAACTGACTTTCCATGAAGCCCTAAGCCTTTTAGGAATTGAACAACTTGCTGGGAAACAACCTGCATTTGCCAGAAATTCTTTTTGCCGTAGCTGTTTGGTTCGCGCAGGAATCGGTGCAGCCGGCATCCAACAAACACGCGCTCCCACGCCGCCGCGAACTGATCGGCAAACTCACCTTCGCAGTTCGTGAACTCAATCACGTTGGGGCGAACGGTTCCTTCGGCAACCAACGCACCCAACAGGAACGCAAGGTCCTCATCAAGAACGGTTGGCAATGGATGTTGCACCGTTCGTGAGCCAGCCGGGATTTCTGGATGGTGGTTGCTTACATCTACCAATTCTTCCGGCCACAGGTGTTGGCTACGGTCAAGCACAAGGTACTCGCCAACGCGAATCTGATCCATTGTTTTCCACACCAACTTCACCGGTCGGTCGTCGCCGGGGATTGCCACCAGCAGCGGGTGGTTTGTTGTTCCTGTCACCTGATAGCCACGCCGTGTGCGGACCCGCAGCGTGGGGAACGCACCACAATCGAACCACTTGCTTGCGGTGTTTACCTTCCCCCCTTGCGACAACACTTGCAGCTGAACATCCTCGCTGCCATCCTGCGAAAGCTGATCCATCCGCTGCAAACCTCCGCCGGTCACAACCAACGTGTCGCCAGTAACGCAGTACCTCATGGCCGCCGGGGGGTCGCCGTCCATGCTGCCGAAGTTCCCCTGGCCATCCACCAGCGGGTGGCGCATGGAGAAATCTTGGGCCATGCGAACCAGCGAGTCGTAAATGGCGGCATCGCCGTGCGGGTGGTACTTCCCCATTGTCTCGGCAACGGGGCGCGCGGCTTTTTTGTACGGCCGGTTTGGCGAAAGGCTCAGCTCCGACATGGCGTACAGCACGCGGCGATGCACCGGTTTTAAGCCGTCGCGCACGTCGGGAAGTGCGCGGGAGACGATCACCGAAAAGGAGTAATCAAGGAAGGAGTTCTGCATCTCCTCTTCCAGAGTGATGGGAACCAAGCGTTCGGACGTTGTTGCCATGAAGAGCCTATTCTGTATGACTGAAAGTTTTGGTTGCTACAAGTCGCTAAGTGCCATAACGGTTGCCTAACCAAACGGACAACAGGCCACCACCGCTCCCACCGGCAATCTGGCAGTGATTGAACGGGAACGAAATGCTGAAAAATGGTAGAAATCGGCGATTTCTGTGGCTGTTGTGCAAGTCGGCATCCGCCGCAAAGATAGGCAAAACGGCATTCCTAACAGCCGAAAAAATTGCCTTGCAACGGGGATTTTTTTGCTGGCGGAAAGGCGGATTTTGGCGAACAAAACGCAGCACCAGCACAAGATGCCGCTCACCTTCCCAAACACCTCTACTCCACCTCACCCCTCACCCGCTCCCACCGGAACTCTTCGACGGCTGCTGGTTGGTCGTAAAAATATTCGGCAAGGTATGGCTCAATCTCCATCGCCCAGATTGAGGGGAGCAACTCCGGCAAATTGGGCTGCAAAAAAAAGGAGATGCCAAGCTCATAATGGGGATTGTTGATCCGTTGATTCATCCGCGCCAGCAGCGCGATCAACCCTTCAACATTCCGATTGTGGCGGGCGTGGTAGTGGCGGAGCAACCGGTAATCGGGGCGAAGCTCCACAAACGCAAAACGGCGGCGCAAAGCGTAATCCAGCAGGGCAATCGAGCGGTCGGCGGTGTTCATGGTCCCGATAATCGTGACGTTTTTGGGGATGCGGAAGGCCCGCCCACCGGCAAGCTCAATCGTGCGGTCGCGGTACTCCAGCAAGTACATCAGCTCGCCAAACACTCGCGAGATGTCGGCGCGGTTAATCTCATCAATCACCAGCACGCAGGTTCCGCGCCGCGCCTGTGCTTTGTGGCAGAACTCCAAAAACCGCCCGGGCTGCATCGGGTACTCCACCACATCCCCCCGCGAAACGGGACGAATGCCGATCATAAAATCTTCGTAGGAGTAGGAAGGGTGAAACTGTACAAGCTCCTGCATCCCTTCTCCCCCCGCCGAAAAATGCCGCGCCAGCCGTTCCGCAAGGTAGGTTTTTCCGGTCCCAGGCGGGCCGTAGATTATTGCTTGCCCCTTCCGCGCAATCGCCGCAATCCATTGCTGAAGGACCTCAGTCGGATGACCTGTTTCGGCAGCAAGAGCTTCCAACGAATAAAACTCACCTTCTACTCCTTTGCCAGTTTGGTAGCGGCCCTTTGCATCGCCAACCTGCGGCTGGGCAGAGGTTGGTTCGGGAAATGAGATGGAGCCGGTTTGGGCATACTCTGGGTCGGGGATATCGGCCCCGGTGGCTTCCCGCAAATGCTGCAACACCCCCGGCGAGTGCGCCGCCGCCCACGCCATTCTGGTGGCCTTTGCCGATGCCTTCCGGATGAACTGCTGGTGCGATTCCCAAAGCTGATCGCGCAGCTTGATGAACTCCTTCACCCCCATCATCCCAATCCCTTTTTCCCCCGGCACGCTCCGGTATCTGCGGTTGCTGAACTCCACCGGCGGGCTGATTGTTTTGCGGTCCTGCGGCGCAAGCGATTCGGCATCCAGCAGCAGGCGCACCTCGTTGTTCCGCAAGGTTAGCACCTCCACCGGCCCCACGTTCAGCCGGATTTCGCGGGGGTGCAAGGTTAGCCCCCAGTTGTTGCCATGCAGCGTGCTGGCAAACTGCACCGTCTGGGCCAAATACTCCATGCAGGCATGGCGCACCTCCGTTTCCGGATAAAGCATCGCCAGCACATCGGCGGCTGATTCCGCGCTGTTGCGGTCGAACGGAGTGCGCGGTTCGGGTTGCTCCCTGCTGCCCGCCGATGACTGCAAAACGTCGTGGCCAACCACCGCAAGGTAATGGGAGAAAAGATCGAACAGGTGAGTGGGATGAAGATCGTATCGCCCGGCAAGCTCCAGCATCTCGGTCGTCACCTCGGCAATCAACTCCAAACCGATTTTGTTGGCGCGGGGGTAGTTGGCAAGTGCTTGGCTGAATGCCACATCAGCAAAGTAGTTCAAGGCCCGCCGCAAGCGATTGCTCAGCGGGAGAAACGCCTCCGGGCGAAGCGCGCTCAGGATTGGAGTCAGCCTCCCGCTTTGCAAGCCTTTGGTGTGGGGCATCCGTGCAAAATTCTGGCAGGCTTCGGGAAGCTGGTCGGGGTGGGTGTTGGAGGTTTGGATGAAATGGAGTAGCGCGGCAGCGATGGCTGGCAACTCAGCTTCCGGGATCCACTTCATGGAGCTTAACATGCCTTCAACATTGACATTCATTGCTGGGGCGTGCGAAATCCACATTCCGCCAGCTCGCGTTGCTGGGGAATCGGCGTGTGGCAGAAGCATCCGCAGCGGGGCTGTTCCCACATCCTCCCCTTTCTCAACCGCAGAAAGCAGCCGCTGGAAGTTAGCGCGCCCCACCGCTGCCGATTCTTGCATCAACCTCACATGCCGTTCCCCCTCCTCCCGGTTCAACCAGTTGGCGGCGAACTCACGGAACAGTTGCAAGTATTCGGCCCGTTTCTGGGGTGTCATGGCTTCGGTCTCCGCATCGGTAGGCTATCGCTGGTGGAAAGGCGCACGGTTTGGGGGATGGAAAACAGCGCGTCGGTAGGGATGGAGGTGGTATCCACCGAGCGAGCCTCCAGCACCAAATAGCTGAGGTTATGGCTGGCGCGAAAAACCGGAATTTCCAGGAAGAGTGGGATTTCCTTCCAGACCCAAACGCGAGTTTCGCCGATGCCATCATCGTAGGCATACCCGGTTGCGGTGTTTCCCAAAAACGTCCGCTTCCCCAACCGCCGGAATTTCAGTTTAGATTGCTGCTGTTGATTCATCCGCCAAACCGGAAAAATTGCCCCAATCATTGGGCCATCAGGAAGGGGGATCGAGTCGGTAAAACCGGTTCGGGCAATGGGGTCGTAGGTAACAAGCCGCCCGCGGCTGAAGATCATTGCACGCTGCGCCGAGGTGTCGCTGGCGGTGTCGGAAGGGAGGTCATACAAGGCCTGCTGGGCCCCAAACTCCCGAAAATAGAGTACCTGCCGCCGCCCGAACTGGGGGTCGTAGTAGTTCACGGTTGCGGACGCAACAGCGTAGCGTTTGCCGGGGTCCAACGGCGGAACAACTTCGGCAGAATCGCCCGCTGGGATTGCGCCAGGGGCCGGGCGGCGTTCGCAAGCAATCAGCAAGCCAAGCGAAAGGGACAAGAACAGCAGCTGAAGCCAGCAGCGATGAAGCAGTACGGTGAAGATCATGCGTGAAAACGAGTGCAATGAAGAAGGTTATGAGAAGCATGGAGGCGCGCCGGGGAAGTAAACGCTTGTTCATCGTTCCATATCTGTGCATTTTAGCTGCATCTGTAATCAAGTCCACTGTGCCATGAATCGAAAAACACCGCTGGTAGATTTGCTCCACCGCGCCGAACTCCCATTTGTTGGAAGATACCATGAACTGGAATTGCTTCAGCAATTCTGTGCTCAACAGACAGCCTCGGCTGGGCTTCGTGTGGCATTGGTGGTTGGCGAAGCTGGGGTGGGGAAAAGCCGATTGCTCAGCCGTTTTTTGCTTTGGGCAACAAACAGCACTGCGCTTACCGTCCACGTCAAGTTTTCCCCGGAATCGCTCACCTCACCACTGCGTGCCATTGCCCGGGCGTTGGAACCTGTGCTGCAAGCACGCTCAATCCCCCACGGCCAGCTTCGCACACTGCACGATTTTGCCGAAGAGCTACCACGGCTTGCACAGCAACACCAGATAGTGCTTGTGCTGGAGGATATTCACGTTGTAGGGCAATGCGGCCAAAACACTTTTGCCCAATTACTGGAACTGCTGCGTGATTCCCCCATCAGCCTGCTTTGCCTTGCCCGCCCACTGCCCCACAACTTGCTCCAGATATTGGAGCCATACTTGCGGCTGCATCTTGAACTTCACGGGCTTGGGCCAAAAGAAATTGAAGAGCTTTGGAAGCAACTGTTTGCCGAGCATCCCGATAGCTTCATCACCGACTCAATCGCCCAATCAACCTTGGGGAACCCGCTGGTAATTCGCTCGGGATTGCTTCGGGCGTTGCAGCAAAAAGCCATTCAGCCAGAAATTCACGCTGCGGGAATAACGCTTACCATCAACCTACCGGAATTCCGGACTTCGTTATTGGCCAGCACGCGGTCGCTTTCCGAAGCAATGGTGCAATCGCTGACCCCGCAGCAGCAGCAAGCATTGCAGCAAGTAGCCAGCTTGGGCGAGGTGTTTGCCATCGAGGCCGCCCGCCAAATTATTCCCGATGCTGACGACGCGTTGCAGATACTCATCCAGCGTGGGATTATCGGGCATACATATTCGTCTCCACTGCCGCTCTATCCATTTACAGCATCACAAAAGCCTCTGCTAACATTTACCCACACGGTGCTGCATCGGGAATTATTGAACATCAGCGTGCCAGATATTGAAAAACTAATAATTGGGATTGCAGCCCAAATCCCCCTTTACTCAGTTGTGCCATACAGCCTTATTGCCACAAAAGAACGGAGCCGAGATATTGCAAACGATGTATTGCAGCAGGCCATTGAATTTACTTTGCAAGTAAATTCTCCGTTAGCGGATTCGGAGGATTGGCAATTTTCCCACACGCTGCTTGCCGCCACACAGCGGATGCTTGAATGGCTGGCAGATTCACCCTATTATGCCGCCGTGCAACAGCATCAGATTGAATTAATGATGCAGCAGATGGAGTACGCCACCTCCCTTCACGACCGCCAAGAATATTTGCAGTTATTGGATAGGCTACTGGAATTAACAGCCCAAAACCTCCCCGAAAAAATTGCTCCGTACCGATTAGCCGCATTAAGCGCGCAAGCACGGCAAATCACTATTGACCAACCTCACCGTAGATATGAGTTAGCAAAATCGCTACGCCAAGCTCTGCAGCAATTCACCCACCAACGCGACCACGTTGGCTATATGATTGGCTTACTCACCCTCTGTGAATTCGCCAGCATTATTGGGATAGCCAGCATGACAACATGGGTTATCTCAGAAATTGAGAGCATCCTGCAAGACTATGACCTAACGGACCCGATACAAAAAGCGCGGTATATTGAAACGATGGTTTTTATTATCAATTTCTATGATAATCGAAAGGAATTCGAGCATCGGCTGCGACTACTGGAAGAGCTTGAGCAGTCTGGTGATATGACGATCACCTTAAAAGCTGAGCACGCATATTTGCTGGCGTTCGATGGGCAGATCGAGAAAGTTCATGCAATCGGGCAGGAAATATCAACTCCACTGCAGAGAATTAGTAATTACCGGCATTATTTAACCATGGTAACTGCCGAAGTCATAGTGTGGGGAATGGAAGGGTACAGTATCCGAGAGATCGTTGAAAAATTTCAAGAGAAAATTATTGAAGTTCCAGAGGTTTTTCCAAAGTTTTTGAATTATTCCAGCATTGCGATGACTGCAATTATCGGCTACAATGTTGAATCATGGGATGAGTTAGAAAAAGAGATTTCACCAATACGCACCTATTGCCGCAAAAGCATTCAGGTGTATGTAGCCGCCTGCCAAAATGATGTCGCCACCGTGAAAAATCAACTTCTTCAGGAAGAGGAGCCAACCTACGACAACATCGTGTACTGGTTTTTAACAGCAACCGAATGGAGTTCCTCCATGGAGGCGACAGTAACCCTATCACTAAAGCGCGAGCCAGTGGTGATTTATGATATGCTTATTTTCCGCTGCTTGGTGATTGGCCTGGAACAAATGCAGCGTCGAACAGGCATACCGATTCCTAACACCGTAGCAGAAGCCGTGTCGGAAGGAATTATTCAAGGATTGGAATGGTTTCAGCAGCGGAAGATTCCCACATATTTAGCGGCATTATTACACCGCTTTCAGCATTTTTTGGCCCCTACAACCGTTGCTGAATGGGAAAAAAATCTTGCGGAACTTTCTGCAGAATCAATTTCTTAGCAGTTGCGGAATTTATTTTCCAAACTCCCCTCAATCATGGTCAGTGGCCTGTAGTCCGTGGTCAGTTGCAAAAAACAATCCGGTATTTGACATTCGGCATTCGACCTGCGCCCCCCTGCTTCGCTCTGGCGAACTTCGCGTCCCCCCAATTCTGGGGGGAAGAAAGATGGAGAGGAGCAGTACCCGTTCTTTCACTCTTCACTCTTCACTCTTCACTCTTCACTCTTCACTCTTCACTCTTCACTCTTCACTCTTCACTCTTCACTCTTCACTCTTCACTCTTCACTCTTCACTCTTCACTCTTCACTCTTCACTCTTCACTATTC